>DATLTJ010000049.1:0-10903 GCA_035533655.1 Candidatus Acidiferrales bacterium
GATCCTGGGCGCTCCCGTCTTCGTGGACACCAGTGGCCACTACGTGACCCATCAGGATCGGGTGGCCACCTTCCGCTGCACCGAGTGCCAGTCGGTCGCCATCGACCTGGCCGCCGCGGCCAGCGCCCGGGCTCGCGACACCGGCTACGCTCCCAGCCCGTCCTTACGCTGCCCCGCCTGTTCGGCCCAGCTGCTCCCTCCCGAGGACCACGATCCCGGGGCTGAGCTGGAGTGCCCCAGCTGTGGGGCCATCTTCTCCTGGGAGGAGGGCAGCCCGTCGCTGCTGGGCAACTTCTCCGAGCTTCAGACTGACTCCGACTCGGAGGACTGATTCCCATTTCCCCACCACGGCGCGACATCGGAGATACCAATTCCCCCCATATCGCGTTGAAGTTCCAGTCATGCGTTTGACGGAGCGGTGGAAGACGAGGATCGCACTCCCTACTCTGGCCGCGGTGGTGCTCGCCGCCGGCCTGTTCCTCGGGCTGTCCCACCTCGGCCACTCTCCTACTGGTAGGCCCAGGGCAAAGGTGTCGGCCTCTCCCTCCGCGCCGGCGAGCTCGACCGCAACCGCGACCCCGACGACTCCGCAGAGCTCGGCGCCGCACGTGCTCATGATCATGGAGGAGAACCAGGGCTACAACGCCAGCCAGACCAACTGCGGCAGCTCCAACAGCTACTTCTGTCAACTCGCCTCGGAGTACGCCTCGGTGGTGCCCTGGTATGGGGCCACTCACCCCAGCCTGCCCAACTACCTCGCGGTCACCTCCGGCTCGACTCAAGGCTGTCTCTCGGACGGCTGCTCCGGGCCCTACGCGGTCGACAATCTAGGCAATCAGCTGAGCCAGGCGAACATCCCCTGGACGGCTTACATGGAGTCGATGCCGAGGCCTTGCTACAGCGGTGCCAGCGCCGGCGAATACGCCCAGAAACATGATCCGTTCGTCTACTACGCGGACCTCGTCGACAGCGCGGCCTGCGCCGATCATGTGCTGCCTTACCCAGGAGTGAGTGGGCTTTTGTCAGCTCTCGACGGCAGCAGCCCTCCGGACTTCGTTTGGGTCACCCCGAATCTCATCGACGACATGCACGACGGTACGGTTGCCGACGGCAACGCGTGGTTGGCGGCAAATCTCGGACCGGTCCTCTCGTCGTCCTGGTTCACTGACTCGAATAGCACCGTCATCGTCACCGAGGACGAGAACGATGCGCAATCCAGCGGGGTGTGCTGCGGAGACGCCGCTGGTGGCCAGATCCCCGAGCTGGTCATCTCCCGCCACGCCCAGGGGAAGGGAATCGTCTCCCTGACCGGGGACCAGTACGGAACTCTCAGGACGATCGAGCAGGCATTCGGCCTGCCGCTGCTCGGGGCGGCGGCGAACTCGATCAATGGAGATCTGACCCCGCTTTTCGGTTGATCAAGCCAGCTACCGAGCCGCTCTCCGTCGCGTAGCCTGACTCGGGACCCGGCACCCGCGGTCAGGCGGCGACGCGCAGCGCCGGCAGCCGGACCCCGAAAGCTAGTCGTCTAGCTGTCCTCGCCCTCCGCTCCGGCGGCGTCCCGCCGTGCTGCGCCCGCACCTGGAAACGGACACTTGGGGGTCTCTCCGAGTTGCTCCCGGGCGCCAGCGGAGTCCGCCCCCGGCCCGGAATCGGAGCGACCGCCATCCGGACCAGGCGCAAAACCCGGGGTGGTTCCCTCTTCCCGGGGTCGCAGTCTGGCGATCGTCGGCGACGCCTCCCGGGGGATGAACCGGCCGCCCCTGCCGCCCGCCGCGTAGGTGAGCAGGGCTCGGTCGACATCGTCGGACTCCGAAGTCGCACCCTCGAATCCAGGACTCGGTTCGACCGTCGCCGCCAGGCCAACTAGCTCTCCGTCCAGCGGGGTGCGGTGGGGCTGAGCGTTGGCGGACCGGCCCAGCTCGGGCTCGATCAGCGGTGCCGCCACCGGCAGGGTCACCACCGACAGCCGCCTGGTCCGGGCGACCTTTTCCACCTTGGCTTTGATCCGGCGGCGCAGGTAGCCGGCCGGCATCTCGTGGAGCAGGATGCGCGCGTCGTTGGACCAGCCGATCTTGCGGTTGTCGAAGGTCAGCTCCTCAGTGACCTCGCCCTCTTGCGCGGCCGCCTCCATCAGGCTGCGGTGATCCACCTTGGCGAACTGCTCCTGGGCGCCGCCGCACACTGGGCAGGCGACCGGGCGCACTCCCCTGGCGGTGTAGCCGCACTCGCGGCAGATGTGGACTTCGAAGTCGACGATGGCGCCGGCCTGCTGTGGGACCGGCACTCCGATCGCCACCGAGGCCTCCGGAGGGAGGATGTCGCCGAGCGCCGCCGTGACGATGTCCTGGGAGATGATCGAGTGGCCGCGCTCCATCGCCCAGCGCAGCACGGCGGTTCGCGACAGGCCCTGGGCCGAGCAGGGGATGCGCTCGATCACCGTGTTCGCCTCCGGGGTCCAGACCACCGACGCCGCTCCGCGAACGTCGATCGGGGGCACATAGGTGCGGGAGGAGAGCAGCACGCTGCAGGGCGCCAGCCGGAGCAAGTTCTCGGTGTTGCCACCCAGGTCCATGCCCTGATCGGAGTGGACCCCGATCCGGCCGCAGACCAGCAGCGACGCGTCCTTCTCCCTGAGGTAGCGGAGGACCTGCTCGAACGCCTTGCCGTCCAGGAGGGTGATCGGCAGATCCACGCCCGCCGCCTTGGCCACGTCTCGCGCCACCTTGAGGTGGGACGAGTAGATCATGGCCAGCCCGGTGTCGATGATCTCCTCGTGGAGCGCCTCCTGCTCCTTGAAGCGGAAGACCTTGCTGGCCTTCTCGGAGAGCACTCCCACGATGCCGTTGAAGAGCACGTAGTGGAGGTATGGGTCGTAGACCGAGACTGCCTCCACCGGAAGCTCCAGCATCCGGCCCAACTCCAGCGCGGTGCGCAGCCCCGCGAACGACTGAGAGGAACCGTCGATGGCGACCACGATCGGGCCGTCCAGCGGCTCGCGGCCCTCGCGGTGGCGGACCACCAGGGTGTCCCGGTGGGCCCGCCGCACCACCCGGTCGACGCAGGTCCCGATCTGGGTCTCTTTGACCTGGCCCAAACCACACGCCCCCATCAAGACCAGGTCATAGTCGGACTCGTTGATGTCCTTGACCAGAACCTCCCAGTTCTTGCCGTCGAAGGTCTTGGGGGTGAACTGGATCCCTTCCTCGAGGCAACGCTTCTGGGTCTCGTCCAGGTATGAGTCAGAAATCAGCTGGAGGCCGGTGGTGATCAGGCTGTCGTGGATCTTGCGCTGGCGCTCCAGCTCGCTCTCGTCCTGGTACTCCTCCGGGAGGGTGTACTCCATCTGCTTGAAGCGGTAGTCATGCATCCGGGCCGCATATACGTGCGAGCCGATGATCTCGGCCCCACTGGCTTTGGCCAGCCGGATCGCTACTGCGGACGCGGCGACAGAGTGGTCGGAGTTATCGAGCGGCAAATAGAGCTTTCGGTACATCTTCCTACCAGCTGATCCCCGACGACCAAGGCTGACCCGATGCTAACAACTACCAGTGTTCTCAGGCGGGGAGGCGGCCGCGTAGGGAGCGGGCCCAGGTTCGGTGCTCGGCCACCCGCTCGGCCGCGGCCGCGAGGGCGGCCTGGGTGCGCCGCGGGCCGGGGGACCCAGGCTGCTCCCGCAGCCCCAGGGAATGCTCCGGTCGGAAGAGCTGCTCCGCCTCCGACTCGGACGAGAATCCGAGCCGGTGCCAAGACTGCTGCACCAGCTGGTTCAGACCCAGCTGGCGCGACTCAGCCTCCCGCACCAGCCGGGCGACCATCCCATGGGCGAGCCGGAAGGGGACCCCGCCCCCGACCAGCCACTCGGCCAGGTCGGTCGCCAGCAGCTCCGGGTCCGCGACCGCCTGGGCAAGTGCCTTCCGATTGAACTGCACGGCGGCGAGCAGCCCCGCCAGCACCTCCAGGCTCTCCGCGACCGAGCCGACCGCCGAGAAGAGGTGTTGGCGGTCCTCCTGGAGGTCTCGGTCGTAGCTAAGCGGCAGCCCCTTGAGCAGGGTCAGGATCCCCACCAGGGCCGCGACCGGACGGCCGGTGCGGCCCCGCACCAACTCCAGGACGTCGGGGTTCTTCTTTTGGGGCATCAAGCTGGAGCCGGTTGCCCACCGGTCCGGCAGGGTGATGAAGGAGAACTCCCGGCTGTTCCAGATCACCAAGTCCTCGCAGAGGCGAGACAGGTGCACCGCCACCAGGCTGCAGGCGAAGACGAGTTCGGCCACAAAGTCTCGGTCCGAGACGGCGTCCAGGCTGTTGCCGCTGACTCGAGAAAAGCCCAGTTCCCGAGCCGGCCGCCGGCGGTCGATTCCCAGCGTGTTGCCGGCCAGCGCGCCGGCGCCGAGAGGCGACGAATCGGTGCGGCGATCCAGGTCCTGGAGCCGCTCCTGGTCCCGGTCGAGCATCTCAAAATAGGCCAGCAGGTAGTGCGCCAGCTGGACCGGCTGAGCCCGCTGCAGGTGGGTGTAGCCGGGCAACAGCGTCTGCTGATGCTGGCGGGCTCGGCGGATCAGGACCCGCTGGAGCGAGGCGAGGTCCGTCACCAGTTCGCAGGTCGCCGCCCGGCACCAGAGCCGGAGGTCCAGCGCCACCTGGTCGTTGCGGCTGCGCCCCGTGTGCAGCCGCTGGCCCGGCTCCCCGACCAGCTCGGTGAGCCGGCGCTCCACCGCCATGTGGATGTCCTCGTCAGCCGGCAGCGCGGTGAACTCCCCCCGGGAGAGCTCCCGCCCCACCGTGAGCAGCCCGCCCTCAATCGCTCGCAGCGCCTCGGCGTCCAGGATTCCGGCCCGGCCCAGGGCCCGGGCGTGGACCAGCGATCCGGCGATGTCCTGGGTGGCCATCTGAAGGTCGTGGGGCAGGGACGTGGTGAACTCCTGCAGCAGGGGCTCGGTGCCGCCCGGGAGCCGTCCCTCCCAAGTTTTCGAGGTTCGCTCAAGCATGCGGTCCGGGCCTTCAGTCTGCTTAGGCACCGGCTTTGTCCGCGGGGGTCTCATCACCCCGGGCAATGCCTCGGGGAACCGACGGGAGCAAGGGTCGTGACTCCTCCCAGAGGTTGCCCTGGGCTGCCGCCTGGGTGCGGAGCGGCAGGCCGAAGATGGCGAGGAAGCCTTCGGCAGCCTGATGGCGGAAGCTGTCGCCCGCCAGCTCGTAGGTGGCCAGGTCGCGACGGTACAGCGTGCTCGGGCTGGACCGTCCCACGAGGGTGACCGCCCCCTGGCGCAGTCGCAGCCGGACGTCTCCTGTGACGAATCCCTGGGTGGAGGCGACGAACGCTCCCAGGCTCTGGCGGAGCGCCGAGTACCAAAGGCCGTCGTAGGTGAGCTGGGCCCACTCGTCGGCCACCAGCCGCTTGAAGCGGAGCACGTCCCGGGAGAGGGTGAGGGACTCCAGGGCCCGGTGAGCGGTGTCGAGCACCACCGCCGCCGGGGCCTCGTAGAGCTCGCGGGACTTGATCCCGACCAGGCGATCCTCAACGTGGTCGATCCGGCCGACTCCCTGCGCGCCCGCCAGCAGGTTGAGCTGAGCTACCAGTTGGGCCGGAGAGAGAAGCTGGCCGTCCAGGGTGCTAGGGATCCCCCTCTCGAATCCGATCACCAGCTCCAACCCCTGGTCGGGTGCGAGCTTGGGATCCTGGGTCCAGCCGAAGGCGTCGGCGGGTGGCTCCACCCAGGGATCCTCCAGGACTCCAGTTTCGACACTGCGGCCCCAGAGATTGGCGTCGATGCTGTAGGGGCTCTCCTTGGTGGCAGTGATCTCCAGACCGTGTTCGGCGGCATAGGCGATCTCATCGCTGCGGCCCATCCGCCACTCGCGCAGCGGCGCCACCACCTCAAGCCCGGGAGCCAGCGCGCCCACTGCGACATCGAACCGGACCTGGTCGTTGCCCTTGGCGGTACAGCCGTGGGCGACCGCCGACGCTCCCACCTCGCCGGCGACCTCGACCAGCAGCCGGGCGATAAGCGGTCGGCCCAGGGCGGTCGCCAGCGGGTAAACACCCTGATACAGCGCGCCGGCCTGCAAGGAGGGCCAGACGAAGTTGCTCAGGAAGAGCTCTTTGGCGTCGACCACATGAGCGGCGGTGGCCCCCGCGCTAAGCGCTCTCCGCTGGAGCACCTCGGTATCGATGGTCTCTCCCAGGTCGACGGAGAGGGTGATCACCTCGAACCCTCTCGTGTTGGTCAGCCAGTGAACCGCGACCGTAGTATCCAGCCCTCCCGAGAAGGCCAGCACGCAGCGCGGCCGGCTGGCCTCGGTCACGAGCGGGACCCAGTCGAGGCGTGCCTGGCCGCGGGAACGTGGTGGCTCAGCCCCACTGGGCGCCCCGCTCCTGGGCGTCTCGCAACCGCCGTTCTACCGCCTTGGCCCCCCCGCCGGAGCGGGCCAGCACGAACACGGTGTCATCTCCGGCGACGCTGCCCGCGACCTGCTGGAGGGTCAGGGCGTCAACGGCCGCCGCCACCACCTGGGCGCCGCCGGACAGCGTTCGCAACACGACGATCGAGCCCACCACTTCAAGTTTCGTGAGCTGGGAGGTGAGCGCGGATACCAACCGGGCCTCGACGTCGGGCCCCGCGGCCGGAGGCAGGTAGCGGGGCCCGCCGGCGGCCGGAACCCTAGCCACCCGGAGCTGGCGCAGGTCGCGGCTGATGGTGGCCTGGGTGGCGTTGATGCGCCGGTGCCGCAGCTCCTGCGCCAGTTGGGCCTGGGTCTGCACCGAGCGGTTACGAAGCACCTCCAGAATCACCGACTGGCGTGACGCCCGCGCCATGGTGGTGCTCAACTGGCAGCTCCCTGAGTCTGGGCCGCGGTCAGGGCGCGCTCGATCCCCGCCACCGCCAGCTCCACCTCCGCCTCCTCAACGATCAGCGGTGGAGCGAGGCGGATCGTCGAGGTGCCGATGGGATTGACCAGCAGCCCCTCGGCGAGCGCCGCCCGCGCCGTCTCCTGGGCCAGGGGTCGGCTGAGGCCTATCCCCAAGAGCAGACCCCTCCCGCGGACTTCGGCAATCGGCAATCCCAGCTCGCCTAGGGCCAGCAGGCGGGCGCGCAACGCGGCACCGGTGGTCGCCGCTCGGGCCGGCAGGTGGTCGCGTTCCAGCACTCGGAGGACCGCCAGAGCGGCCGCGCAGGCGACCGGATTGCCCCCGAAGGTGCTGCCATGGTCCCCGGGGGTCAGCACGTCGGCCCGCTCGCCCACCAGGACGGCGCCCAGTGGCAGGCCGCCGGCGATGCCCTTGGCGACGGTCATGATGTCGGGCACGATGCCCGCCTGCTGATGAGCCCACATGGTCCCGGACCGGCCCATCCCACTCTGGATCTCATCAAAGATCAGGAGCGCCTGGTACTGGTCGCAGAGAGCTCGCAGCTGCTGGAGGTAGCCGTCCTCCAGCACGAAGACCCCACTCTCACCCTGAATCGGTTCCACCAGGACCGCGATCGGCGGACGTTCGGGGTCCGCAAGAGCCGCCTCCACCGCCGCGATGTCCCCCTTTTTCAGTTGCCGGAACCCGCCTGGCAGAGGCCGGAAGGGGTCGCTGTAGTGGGCGTTGCCGGTGGCTGCCAGGGTGGCCAAGGTGCGGCCGTGAAAGGCTCCTTGGAGTGTGAGGATGTGGTACGCGCCGTCCCGGTGCAGCTGGCCCCATTTGCGAGCGACCTTGATCGCTGCCTCATTGGCCTCCGCCCCGCTGTTGCCGAAGAAGACCCGCCCCGGAAACGCCGATTCGATGAGCCTCGCGGCCAGCTGGACCTGAGGCTCGGTGTAGTAGAGGTTGCTGGTGTGGATCAGCCGCTGCAGCTGGTCGGTGGCCGCCGCTACCACCTCCGGGTGGCAGTGGCCCAGCAGGTTGACCGCGATCCCGCCCAGAAAGTCCAGCAGGCGTCGGCCGTCGTCCGTCTCCACGTAGCAGCCCTCGCCGCGGACCAGCGTGACCGGCACCCGGCGGTAGTTGCCCAGCAGCACCCGCTCCGCCACGGCCGGAGTGGAGAGCGCGGTTAGCTCAGCCATCAGCAGCGACCGGATCGATCATCGTGCCGACCCCGGCCTCAGTCAGCAGCTCGAGCAATATTGAATGAGGCTGCCGCCCGTCGACGATGTGCACCGTCACCCCCGCTTTGGCCGCCGCGCAGGCCGCCTTGAGCTTGGGGATCATTCCGTCCGAGGCCGATCCGTCCTGGCACAAGGCCGCAGCCTGATCCACTGTGAGCCGGCTCTGGAACTGCCCCTGCCGGTCCCTGACCCCGGGCACGTCCGTGAGGAACAGCAGCTTGCTGGCGTGCAGCTCCGCGGCCAGAGACGCCGCCACCGTGTCGGCGTTGACGTTGTAGGCAAGCCCGTCGTAGCCGAGGCCCACCGAAGCCACCACCGGGATCATGCCTCGCTCGGTAATGGTCAACACCGGTTCTGCGTTGACCTCCTGGATCTCGCCAACCCGGCCCAGATCCTCGCCGTTGGGACCGAGCTGGCGTCGCACCAGGAGGCTGGGGCCGTCCTCGCCCGAGAGACCCATGGCCCGGCCCCCCAGTCGATGGATGGCGCCCACCAGGTCGGGGTTGATCTTGCCGGTCAAGACCATCTTGGCCACCTCCATCGTCTTGTCGTCAGTGACCCGCAACCCGTCGACGAACTGAGTCTTCAGACCGAGGGCCCCGGCCAGCGCGGTAATCTCCTTGCCGCCGCCGTGAACCAGTACGGGGCGCAGGCCCACAAAGCGGAGCAGGACCAGATCCTGGAGCACGGTGTCGCGGGCCCTGCCCTCGTCCATGGCGGCGCCGCCCAGCTTGACCACCACCAATTGGCCCTGGAAGCGGCGAATGTACGGCAGCGCCTCGACCAGGACCTCAGCGCGCTTGAGCGCGCTGGCCTGGTCTCGCTTAGTCGTGGCGTCAGGTTGAGTACTCGGCATTGATCCTCACGTAATCCAAGGTGAGATCACAGCCGAGGGCAGTGGCCTCGGCCTCTCCCACCCCCAGGTCGATCTCAATGGCAATTCTGGTCTGGCCGAGTGATTTGGCCACTTGGTCCAGCGAGACTGGGGTTGGCCGCCCCAAGGCGAACAGCTCCTGGCCGGCGATCCGCAGCCGGCAGCGGTCGAGGGCCAGCTCGGCACCGCTCCGTCCCACCGCCATCAGGATCCGGCCCCAGTTGGGGTCGCCCCCGTGGATGGCAGTCTTCACCAACGGCGAGCTAGTCACCGTCCGGGCCGCCAACGAAGCTTGGTGCTCGTCCAGGGCGCCCAGGATCCGGACCGAGAAAGTCTTGGTGACTCCTTCACCGTCAGCGACGATCTGCTCCGCCAGATCTAGGAGCACCGCGCCTAAGGCGGCGGCGAAAAGATCGGCCCCGGGGGTGCCCCCCACCAGTTCGGGTCCCCGGGCAGTGCCGTTGGCCAGTATCAGGCAGGTGTCGTTGGTGCTGGTGTCACCGTCAATGCTGATCGTATTGAAGCTCGAGTGCACGGCCGTCCGGAGCAGGTCGGAGAGGAGCTCCGGGGCGACTCGAGCGTCGGTGGTGACAAAGGCCAGCAGCGTCGCCATGTCGGGGTGGATCATCCCTGCCCCCTTGGCCATTCCTCCGACCGTGTGGGTGACATCCCCGGCGACGAATTGCGCGACCGACTCCTTGGGTCTGGTGTCGGTGGTCATGATTGCCTCGGCGGCCAGGTGGCCGTTCACGGCGTCCAGCCGTCCACCGGCTTCGATGATCGCAGCCCGGATACGCTCCATCGGCATGGTGCGCCCGATCACCCCAGTCGAGGCGACCAGAACCTCGCCGGGAGCGCAGTCGGCCACATCGGCCGCGGTCTGGACCATCCGGAGGGCGTCCGCCAGCCCCTGAGAGCCAGTGCAAGCGTTGGCATTGCCGCTGTTGACGACCACCGCCCGGGCCACGCCCCGCTTCAGGTGCAGCTGGCTGATTACGACCGGCGCGGCCTTGACCCGGTTCTGGGTAAAGACCCCGGCCGCCGCTGCTGGCACTTCGCTGGTGAGGATCGCCACGTCGGGGCGGACGCCGCCCTCACCGCGCACGTCGGCACAAGCGGTGGCGGCCCGGAAGCCCTGGGCCGCGGTCACTCCGCTAGCCTTGCGCTCGACTTGGTGAGCCGCCGTTATGGCCATTGGGACCCTCCGCCCAGCCCATCCCGAGGACCCAACCCAAAACGCAGGTTCATCACCTGAATCGCCTGCGAAGAGGCCCCCCGACCCAGGTTGTCTAGGACCGCTGACACCACCATATGAGCGCCCTGCTGCTCCAGGCTGATCCAGCACAAGTTGGTGTGGGATGTCTGCTTGCTCGGCACCGGGGTGTCGGAGAGCCGCACGAACGGCTGGTCCCGGTACCGCTCCCGATACACCGAGCGGAGTTGCTCCAAGGTCACCCCCTGCCGCGGCCGGAGGTAGCAGGTGACCTGGATGCCCCGGGTCATCGGCACCAGGTGGGGCACGAACGTCACTAAGAAGGGGCCCCCACTCAACTCGCCGAGCACCTGCTCCATCTCCGGCTGGTGCCGGTGTCCGGCGACGGCATACGGCTTGACCGACTCATTGAGCTCGGTGAAGAGGTATTCGGCAGAGGCGCTCCGGCCGGCTCCGCTCACCCCCGTCTTGCCGTCCACCACCACCTCCGGCTCGACCAGGTGATGCTGCGCCGCCGGGCCACAGGCCAGGATCGCGGCCGTGGAAAAACATCCGGGCAGCGCTAGGAGACTCGCTCCTGGGATGTCATCGGGGCGCAGTTCTGGTAGGGCCAGGGTCGCCTGCGACAGCAGATCCGCAGCGGGGTGCGGGATACCGTACCAAGTGGCGAATGAGCTCGCCGACTTCAGCCGGAAATCGGCCGAAATGTCCACCACCACGGC
>DATLTJ010000050.1:0-3230 GCA_035533655.1 Candidatus Acidiferrales bacterium
GCTCGGTTCATGGGTCGGAACGACAAGATCGCGGCTGATCGGGCTGCGGTTGAGTCGATGCGCCGGAGCCTCTCCCACGTGGACATGGCCGGCGTGGTCAAGATCGGCGAGGGAGAGAAGGACAAGGCCCCGATGCTCTACATCGGCGAGCAGATCGGCAACGGCAGTCCTCCTCTGGTGGACGTGGCGGTGGATCCGATCGACGGAACCAGGCTGGTGGCCCGCGGGCTGCCCGGAGGGATTGCCACAGTCGCGCTGTCCGAGCGCGACACCTTGCTCAAGACCCACTGCGCCTACATGGAGAAGCTGGTCGTCGGTCCCCGGGCACGGGGGGTCATCGACCTCCGCGTCTCGCATGGCGAGAACCTGCGCCGGATCGCCGAGGCGGAGCAGCGTCCGGTGCACGACCTCACGGTTGTGGTCCTCGATCGACCACGCCACGAGGAGCTTCTCGGTGAGATTCGGGCGACGGGGGCACGCGTAAAGCTGATCACCGACGGCGACGTGGCGGCGGGCATCATGGCCGCTCTCCCCGAGCGCACCGGCCTCGATGTGCTACTGGGAATCGGGGGCGCCACCGAGGCAGTCCTGACGGCCTGTGCCGTCCGCTGCATTCAGGGCGACATGCAATGCCGACTCTGGCCTCGGGACGACGATGAACGCAAGCTCATCCACGCCGAGGGATTCTCGGAGAGTCAGATTTTCCGAGCTGAAGATCTCTGCGGGGGAGACAACATTTTCTTCGCCGCCACCGGCATCACGGATGGAGAAATGCTAGGCGGAGTCAGGTTCGCCGGTGAGACTGTTGAGACGCACTCGGTGGTGATGCGCTCCTACACCGGAACGGTGCGTTGGATCGACGCCTTCCACAACCTTCCCAAGCTGCGCCAGCGCAGCGAAGTGCCAACCCGGCGCGACGCCTGAAAGGTTCCCCGGCTGGCGCGGTTCACATGCCGCCGGGAGCATCCTCCAGTCTCATGCCGTCGCCCGCCGCCCCGCAGACGATGCAGACGTCTGGTGGCTCCAACCCCCGCTGAGTTCCGCCGCACTTGCCGCAGACCCACTGGTGGCGAGCGAAGAAGGTGACCAGGTCGGTGCGGGAAATGAGCCCGACCAGCCTGCCGTGGCGGACCACAGGCAGCCTTCGGATTCGCTGCGCCATGAGGATCTCGGCGGCCTCGTTCAGAGGAAGCTCCTCCTCGATGGTCCGGGGCTCGGAGGACATGATCTCGGCGACCGTCAGGCCGTGCTTGAGCACAACGTCCATCTCACTCACCACTCCGACCACCCGGTAATGGTCATCCAGCACCGGCATCCCGGTGATGTGGTGCTGATGCAGCATCTCTGCCGCCTCGGTCACCTTGGCCCCGGGAGCGATGGTGATCACAGCTCGGGTCATCACCGCCGCGACCGTGGCCTCGCCTGGCGAACGGGGGAGGATCGCTTCGGCCATCTGATATCTCCTTGGGAGAGAACTTCGGGGGGCTGGGGGCTACCATGCCCTGGTCGGGGAGCTTAGCGCCAGAGGCCGGCGCGGAGGTCGGCGCGGGGGGGACTTCCCACGGTCTCGTTTGCTAATGTGCCGCAGTCACCATTAGTAAGTTGAGTAGAGAGGTCTCTATGAGTAAGGTCGCTGACCCCTATTCGCCCTCCGCCCGGAACACCAACTTCAATCCCTCCCAAGAGGTACTCCGGAAGCTGACCGCGGCCATGCCGACTGCCCGCCTCACCGCCTACGACAACTACAACGTGCAGACCCAGGCGGTCTCCCGAAGCACCGGTTCGACCTACATAGTCACCGATACGCCGGAGATCACCTCCAGCCAGACCATCAGCACCGAGGAGGGCCGGCGGATGGCCCACCTCCAGGAGGACTACCTCCGGGACAAGGACGTCGTCGTGATCGATGGCTACGTCAACAACGACCCTGCCTTCCGATCACCCGTGCGCCTAGTCATCGAGGAGGCCGGGGCCAACATCGCGGGGATGCAGGATCACCTTCTCTTCAAGGATGAGCAGCTGGGCCAGGAGTTCCGCCCGGAATTCACCCTGATCTACACGCCCCAGATGACCGCTCCTGGGTACCCGGAGGACCGGCTGATCGCAGTCGATCTGGAGAACGGGATCACCAGGGTCTTCAACTCCGACTACTTCGGCGAGTCCAAGAAGGGCCTGCTCCGGATGTGGAACCAATTGGTCTACGAACGTGGTGGGCTGGCACTCCATGCGGGTTGCAAGGTGATTCCCACTGATGCCGGTGAGCGAACGCTCCTGATCGTGGGTCTGTCGGGCACCGGCAAGACCACCACCACCTTCACCCGCCAGAACGACAGCAAGCCGGTGCAGGACGATTTTGTGGCCCTGATGCCGGGTGGCGTGGTCTACGGCTCGGAAAACGGCTGCTTTGCCAAGACCTACGCGCTGAGCGCCGAGGACGAACCGACGATTCACGGTGCGGTGACCTCCCGCGTCGCCTATCTGGAGAATGTCTCCCAGAAGGCGGCGGGTGGACCGGTCGACTTTTTCGACGAGACCTACACCCAGAACGGGCGGGCCGTCTTCCCGATGGAGGCCCTGGGCTGGTCCAAGGATGCCCGGGAGATACCACCCGTCTCCTCGCTCCTGATCCTCAATCGAAATGACGGGATCATCCCGGCTGTGGCCCGGCTCTCGGTTGAGCAGGCGGCGGCTTACTTCATGCTCGGCGAGACCAAGGGAACGGCTGCCGGGGGGGCTGCCGAGGCCGGCAAGTCGCTGCGCGTTCCTGGTACCAACCCCTTCTTCCCACTTCTCCATGCCCAGCAAGGCAACCGATTCCGGGAGCTCCACGCCGCCGGCAACTTCGAGGTCTTCCTGCTAAACACCGGCTGGGTCGGTGGCGGCGAGGGCGATCCCAACTCCAAGAAGGTGCGCATCCCCCACTCATCGGCCCTGGTCAAGGGCATCGCCGAGGGCACCATCAGCTGGGAGCGGGATCCGGACTTCGGCTACGAGGTCGCCACCGCGGCTCCGGGGATCGACGACACCGAATTGCTCCAGCCCCGCCTTCTCTACCAGCGCCAGGGCCGGAGCGGCGAGCACCAAGCCATCGTCGAGCGGCTGCGCCGGGAGCGGGCTGAATACCTGGCCAGGTACCCCGGGCTCGACCCGGGGATTTTGGCGGCCGTCGCCGGCTGATGACCGTGCCAGAGCGCTGCGCTCTGGTGGTCATCGAACGTGCAGGTGGGTTT
>DATLTJ010000051.1:0-14088 GCA_035533655.1 Candidatus Acidiferrales bacterium
CCAAATAATGTTCACCAGCCAGCGGCCGTGCTTCCGGGCCAGCTCGGCCGCGCCAGACAACGCGCCGGGTCGAGTCTCTGAACTCGGCGGTGCCGTTGTCTGGTCAGTTCACTAGCGACACGAACGTGGCCATCGCGATCCCCTTTACCTCGCCAAGCGTCACGAGGCGGCCTGCGGGCGCCGGTATAGCGCCGACAGACACCGGGTCTACCGGTGGTGACGCCCGGACTTCAACGAGGACCGGCGGGGAACAACTGTCTGAAAGGATTTCCTTGGGGACAGACGGAGTGTGGGTCGGCCGACCAGGACGAGCCTCGGGGTCACCGGCTCGGGCGACCACCATCACGGGGCTCTCCTGTTGGGAACCGGCACTTCGTGGCGGACGGTGGTCCGCGGCTCTACGTTGCAGCCCCGGCCGGCTCCTCCGCAGCCTCGAGGAGCTCGCCCTGGATGGTGATCTGAACCTCGTTGCCGATCACGAGCCTACCGTCCAGCAGCATGTCGACGTTCAGACCGAAGTCCTTGCGGGTGATCTGCGTCTCAGCGCCGTAGCCGATCCGGTGACCCATCATGGGGTCATTGAACTCTCCGTAGTTCACCACGTCGAGGGTCACCGGTCGGGTAATGCCCTTGATAGTCAGGTCGCCGGTCATGGAGTAGTGATCCGCTGTCGTCGCCTCGATCTTGGTGCTCTTGAACGTGATGGTCGGATGGTTCTCGACGTCGAGGATGTTCGAGTTGCGCAGATCATTGTCGCGGCGTTCGTTGTGCGTTCGAATGCTCGTGGTCTGGATGACGACCTCAACCAATGACTCCTCGGGATGCTCCGCGTCGATGTCGCCCGACGCCTGCACGTCGGCGAAATGGCCGCGCACCGTCATCATGGCCAGATGCTTGACGGCGAACTCGACCTGAGTATGCAGCGGATCCAATTGCCAGACGCCCATGAGCACCCTCCTGTTTCCTCGTCGTTATCGGCAGGGGTCATGGTGCCCGACGCATGCACGAGTGCGCCGCCACCACCGCACCCTCGCCTTTCCCGAGCTCAAGTATCGCACCGGTCTGAAGGCAGCGGATGGCACCCCTACCGCTGGCAGTCCAGGCGGGTGACGACGATCGAATGCCCGAGCCGGGGCTGGACCTCAATAGGCGGAACTCCCTCCGCGAGCGGCGAAGTCGCGGAGTGCCAGAAATTGTGCAAGCATGGATTGGCTGACGCCCGGACTTCGAGGAGGACCGGAGGGGAGCAACCCTCTGAAAGGATTACCTTTCGGAGGCCCGCCCGATCTCGCCGGGGAGCGGCGGTAGGGACCCCGATTTGGGACCGCCCGGAGCATGCGGGTCGAGGTGCGGCTGGACTTGGTGCTGGACCGGGTCATATGAAGGAACCCATGGACCACGCTCGGCCCAGCTCCCAACTGACAGCTCGTGCAAGCACGGCGCGAGCCCAGCCTGGGCGACCGGCGGGTTCCGGCGTCCCGGCCGCGTAATCAATTGTCTGCTGGTTGTGGCCACGCTGGCGATCTCGAAGTCATCCGGCCAGTGGGGGGTAACCAACCGGTCGGCAATTCACGTCGGTCCTCAGGAAGAGACGGAGGTCTCCTGCGGGCCACGATACATCGGTGAGCGGCCGGGCACTCGGCTCCGGCGGCCAGTGGCTGCCGTTGGCGGTCACGCAATAGGTCCAAACCGACGGCGACCGAGCGGACCGCCCCACGGATCGTCTCGCGAGCCGCTCAAAGCGTACCGGCCATTCGGAGTCATAGGGACAGATCTCACCTGACATCGAGCGCCGCCTATCGCGCGATTCCCAGCGTCGGCGGGGGGGCCGACCAGGCTGACCGCTGGCCTAGCCCAGCCAGGGCAGGAGGGCTGCGGGCAACAGGTTCGGCGTCATCCGCACCCGCGGCAACTGCCACATCATGACGGTGCTCTCCTCGTCCGAGTTGATCCGAGCATCGACGGCCCCCGCTACGAAACCCACCGCCGCCAGTTCGGTGAATAGTTGCTGTTCCGCCGGACCGGCCTGGGCGGCCGACGGGTAGGGCCAGACGCCGGAGTAGGCGATGAACTGGACCGGAGCCCCAGTGTGCTGCTCCAGAGTGGCGGCCGGCTGCGCCACCAGTGCTTGGACCGTGGCCGGGGTGGCTCCCCAGAGGGCATGGTTGTCATAGAGAGTGTGACCCTCGATGGCAAACCCGCCTTGGGAAAGGGCGGTCACCTGGGGCCAGGTCAGGTAGGTTTGGGGATTGAACCCCCCAGTCGTCTCCACGGTCTGTCCAACCAGGCCGACGGGGACAAAGAAAGTCGCCGTGAAGCCGTAGTGGACCAGGATCGGTACCGCATTCTGGAAGGGACCTTCGCGACCGTCATCAAAGGTGATCACAACGGGGAGGAGCGGCAGGGGCAGACCATACAAGAGGTTGTCGGCCAGGCGCGCCAGCGAGATCGGATGCGCTTGGCGGGTGGCCAGCAGGGCCATCTGGGCTGCGAACTGGCCGGGAGTCACGGTCAGGCCGTACTCCAGCTGGTAGGCATACGCGCTGTTCCACTGCGCGAGCACCGGTAGGGGTGCCACCACGTGGTACATCAGGATGGGGACCGTGGCGGCGCGCTTGGGAGGATTTGCCGGGACCACCACGGGGGCATCGATCGCTGCCGGCCCCTCGCCCAGGACCGAAAGCGAAGGGACCACCGGTCTGCCCCAACGGACGCGGGCCGGCGTGAGTGGAGACCCTACCAGGAGCGCCAGATCCAGGTTTTGGTAGTCGCCGGCCACTCCCTCCGGCGCCAGCGCGGCGGGGGAGGCAAAGACCACGGTGACTGGCACCAGGATCACATCGCTGAACTGCTGAGCAGGGTCCTCGGGCGGAGTCCACGTAGTGACCGGCGGTCCCGGAGTACCGACGGTGAACGATACCGCTTGGGCAGAGCCGGCGAACTTAGCCTGGAGCATCGCCGTCCGAGCAGCCGGCGAAGGCCACTGGGCCTGAGCGAACAGCGTCAGCTCCGGCCACTGGGCCGCGTAATCGCCCGCCACAAACTGGGTCATGAAGGTGCGGGCCAGCGCCTGGGCGATGAGCGGAAGCACCGGAGCGGGGGTTGCGGGCGGCACCGAGGGAGCCACAAGGGGGATCTTCTGGAGAGGCCGTTTACGTGAGGCGCGGCTGGCATCGCCGCTGCTCTGGGCGAAGGTCAGGCCGACGACCATGAGAAGCAACAGGAATGCCCCGATCCGGCCGACACCGTGCACCACCGAGCCGGATCATAACCCCGAACCCGGGCAGCACCCGTCAGAGCGACCCACCCCACTGCTCCGACTGGCCCTCAGAAATGGCATCAAACCTGGCCTGACCGTCTCGTCCCAGCCTCCGAAGGGGGCTGAGGGGGCGTTCTGATCTCGCAACGGTGGTGCCAACAGGGGGAGCCGACCCCACACGCGAGTGAGCCCAAAGGTTGTTTGAGGCCGTCTCGCAGTTTGAACCGAGAGTCATGTTCCAGTCCGAAAAGAATTCCTTTTAGAGCCGTTCCTCGGCTGCCCGACACGTTCTGGCCCAGTTCCGCCGTAACTGCACCCCGTTGCGGGTGAACTGAAGCTGCTTTCAGTCAGACCTGCCCAGAGGCAACCCGCAACATGGGCAGGATGGATGAGCGACATACCGCAGATCTGCGCCATCATCACGATCGACAGGAAGGCAGTAATCGACGCCGAGCGACCCGACCTTACCAAGCGGGCGTGGGCGCTGACCAGCGACGTCTTGCCCGAGTACAACCTCCACGGCGATGTCTCCAATCAGTATTGGAGCCGCCTGACCGAGGAGCGCCCCGACTTCCAGTTCCGCCTCATTGACGAGAATGATGAGGTGCTGACCAAGGCGCGCTCGCTTTCGGTGCGCTGGGACGAGAGCCTCCAAGACCTGCCAGCCGGAGTCGACGGGGCAATCGTGCGCGGCTTCGATGAGGATGGAGCGAATGTCCTCTGCGCGATGCTGGTCACCGTCCCGCGGAAGCTCCAGGGCCGCGGCCTCAGCACAGTCGCCGTCCAGGGAATGCGCGAGCTTGACGGTGCGGAAGAGACAGTCGGGCAACCCTGGGCCTCGGACATGATCACGTTGCTTTCAGAAACCTGGCAACTCGTGCTCGCGGCCGAGGCCGAGGGCCGCAGCGCGCTCAGCGACGACGAGCTTGAGCGTATCCGCACTGCGTACTGGGCAATCATCGCGGCCGGCTTCGCCACGAATCTGCCTGCGCCACCGACCGGCCAGCGGGGCCGGCCCAAGCGCTCGAAGGCCGCCAACCTCCTCTCCCGTCTCGATGCCTATGAAGACGACGTGCTGCGCTTCGCCCGCGACTTCCGAGTGGGATTCGACAACAACCTAGCGGAAAGAGACATCCGCATAATGAAGGTGCAGCAGAAGGTGTCAGGTGGTTTCCGGAGCTTCGAGAGTGCCGAAGCGTGGCTGGCCATCCGCAGCTATCTCTCCACGGCCGCCAAGAACGGCCTCAACCTATTCGATGCTCTTCAGCGCCTCTGCGTTGGCGACCCGTGGATGCCGGCCACGCTAGTCGCCGGCCCTTGAATCACTCGGCCCCTGCGCCACCGCACCCGTTGGCTCCCCCTCGGGCACCTGAATAGTTACGACTGATCTAAAAATGGCGGAGGGCGACAGCGTGGGGCA
Organism: Candidatus Acidiferrales bacterium; assembly: GCA_035533655.1. GTDB lineage: Bacteria > Chloroflexota > Dormibacteria > Aeolococcales > Bog-877 > Bog-877. The sequence continues at coordinate 4,680 of DATLTJ010000051.1, forward strand.
CCCAGTGCCCACCCATCGAAGTCTGCGTGCTCGGATCGACTGCCCCTGGGAGGATCAGGCGCTAACCCTCATGACCAGTTACGACCGGGACTACACTTCCCGGGACCGGATCGATTGATGGGAGTTGGCTATGTGGACTCGGGGGATCATCGGCGTTGTCCTCTGCCTAGCTGGAATTGTCTGGATAGGTCAGGGCGCGAACTTGATAGGTGGGTCTTTCATGAGCGGGCAAGGGCTGTGGCTCGGCATCGGCGGCGTATGCCTAGTGGTCGGCTTGGCACTGCTGGTGTGGGCGTGGCGTATCCGTGGGAAGAGCACGTCTCGAGTTGACACTCACCATCAGGTTTAAAAAGTACTGGAAAGATCTACAGATCCCCTTCGCGGATGCTCAGTCGTTTGCCAACATCGACCGCCAAGTGAACCCCTTCGGGTGCTTGGCTGGCGGACTCAACTCGCGGCAGCTCAACCAGACGACCACCCTGCAGATAAGCTTCCTACGCAATTGGTGAAGACAGGGAGAGTTCGAGCCTTGCCGGGCTGTCCAGTGTGGGGCCCGAGAAGGCCTTCGCCGCGCACCCGGGCGATTAGCCAGTGTCCAGCGCTCTCCATGCGTCCCCGCCAATCAACGAATTGGCATCGCTTGTCGTAGCACTCCAGGTCGATGTAACGGCCCTGCTGAGGATCTTCTCAAACTCCCCACCCCTGGAGCTGGCCCGTGGGCCAGCTCAGAAGGTATTCAGCAAAGGGGTAGGGCTCCCCCCAAGCTGGCGGTGTTGTAGCCAGCCAGACGGAGGAGTCCCACCCCATGATCACACGGGGAGGAGACGTGGAAGCGAGTGCACTTAGGCAGGGGGGTGGTCCGTCCCGGCCATCGCCAGGCACCTGGAGAGAGAACGCATGACGGTGCGGCCGTACCTGAGAGGAGACCGCGAGGCGGACGAGCGCCGGTACCTCGAGCTGACCCTAGAGATACGGCAACTCGGGCAGCAGCTGGGCGGGGCTGAGGTCGAGGTGGTCCCAATCTCGGCCCTCCATGGCTATAACGTTGTGGAGAGGTCGCGTCGAGCCAGCTGGTATCGAGGACGGACCGTGCTGCAGGCGCTGGAGCTGGTGCCTACGTCCACCTTCGCAGCCCATGGCACCACTGGGGTCCGGCTGCCAGTGCAGCTGCTACTTCGAGGCGCTGAGGGAGCTTCCCGGATCGCCGGGGTGTTAACCGGGCGAGGGGTGCGCGTCGACGACGAGGTGGTGATCCTCCCCCAGGGCCGCCGTACCAAGGTCTACAGCCTGGAGACCGTCGACGGCGCCGTGTCGTCGGCTCCGTCCCCTCTCTCCGTCTCGCTGACTCTGGTGGATGGCGAGGGGGTCGAGCGGGGAGACTTAATCGCTGCCGCCGACGACCCTCCCACCGTGAGCCGGAACCAGCTCGCGACCGTCTGCTGGTTCGCCGATCGCTGTCTCCGCAAAGGCCAGACCTTCGTCGTCAAGCACACAACCCGACTGACTGGGGCCGAGGTGGTCGAAGTCGAGAGCAAGCTGGACCTGGAAACTCTCCGCCTCGTGCCTGCGCGGGAGCTCGGAGCCAACGACATCGGAGGGGTGCGTTGGCGGCTGGCCGAGCCCGTCGCAGCTGACCAATACCGGGACAGCCGAGTCACCGGTAGCTTCATCGCGATCGGCCCCGACAGCAGCGTCACGGTAGCGGCGGCCATGATCGGTACGCCAACCCTCCGCTAGATTCTGTGAGAGGCCCACTCGGGACGCGAGATGCTGACGAGCGTTGCCCCCAGCAACCCTCATGTTCTGGGGTCAAAGGCGCAGCCCGGGTCCTCGGCTAGGGGGTCGCCCGAGGTCGCAAATGCCCGGGCCCTCGAACCACCACAGGTGTCACGGAAGTCGCAGGCTCCGCAGCGGCCGTTGAACTGAGCGGATCGGATAGCCCGGAGCAGAGGATCGTTGCGATAGGTTCCGCACAGGCTGCGGGACCGCACATCCCCGAGCGGCAATGGAAGAAATCCCGACGGGTGGATCTGCCCGTCATGGGCTACGAAGATTACACCTTTGCCATCCCGGGTGGAGACACTGTAGGCGGCCGCATGCAAGCGGCCCGGGCCCATCACCTCTTCCAGGCGACGGCGCAAGCGCCCATAGAGCTCACCGAGCCCGAAGCAGTCCCGAACCTCCTCCAGTGACTCCGGTCGGCCCATCATCTCCTCGCGGTTCCGCCGCCAGCGCGACACGCGCCGGAAGAAAGGCGCCTCCACCGTGCGCACGACAAAGCCATACCTAGAAGCGTCGAACAGAAAGTGGCAGACCTCTTCGTTAGCCTGGGCGTCGAGTTCCCTCAGCTGGGCTCCCCGACCCACTCCGATTAGGAAGAACACCTCCCATATCTGCGCGCCCAAGGCGCCCACCATCGCCGCCACATCGGCGAGTTCCTCGACATTGCTGCGCATCACTGTGGTATTCACCTGGACCCGCAGGTCTGCAGCGACCAATGCTCTGATTGTCTGAAGTGTTCCCTCAAAGTGTCCGGCGATCCCTCTGACTCGCTCGTGCGTGCGGGACTCACCACCGTCCAGCGAAATGGACACAGCCCTGACGCGCAGCCGCTTCATGCGCTCGATCGCAGCCTCTGTGAGCATCGGCGTCACGGAAGGCGCCAGGCAGGTGGGGATGCCGAGTGAGATGGCGTACGTGGCCAGCTCGTAGGCGTCCTGTCGCATGAGCACGTCCCCACCCGTGAGGACCAGGACCGGGGCGGGCCTCCCGAACTCGGACACCTGGCGGAGCAGGTCCTTCCCCGACTCGGGGCTCAACTGGCCGGGAAGCGGTTCGGCCAGCGCCGAGGCCCGGCAGTGTTTGCAGGCAAGCAGGCAGGCACGGGTGGTCTCCCAGAAGACGAGCAGGGGGCGGGTCTCAAAGTTGAGGGTACCCGGTCGGGCTGGGCCGATCGCCGTCGCCCGACTCATGGGGCGACCGCCCGCATGGCCGCTGGAGACTCGGACGCGGCACTGCTTGCTCGCAACTTTATCCCGCTGCTCACCGCAGGACTGGCGCTGTCACATGACTCCGAGCTGGCCCATCACCCGCAACAGATCGGACAGCACCTCAGGGTCCGTCTCCACATTCACCACCGCAGGAACTCCGCAGCCCATCGCACGCTCCAGCGCCGGTTGGAGCTCGGCAAGCTCGGTCACGTGCTCTCCATGACCGCCGAGGGACTCGGCCAGCCGGTCGTACCTGGCCGGAGCGAGCCGGCTTGCGATGCGGTGGCCGGGACCGAACACAGCATCCTGGTGGTGGGCCACATCCGCCCAAGCCGAGTTGTTGGCCACCACTACCACGATGGGCAGCTGGTGGCGCACGGCTGTATCCATTTCCATCGCAGTCAGGCCAAATGCGCCGTCGCCGGTGAGTAGCACGACGAGATCGTTGGGGCGGGCCGCCTGAGCCGCAAGGGCGAACGGGAGGCCCACGCCGAGGGTCCCGAGAGCGGTGGTGGTGGTCAGCAGCCGGCCCGGGCCTTCCGCGTGGAAGTAGGCCAGAGCCCAAGCCAGAGTGTCCCCACCATCGGCCACCAGCGTGACTCCGTTCCCATGACGGCGCACTTCTGCAGCCACCTCTCTCGCTAGTGCGCCCGGGTGAATCGCCTCTCCGTCCCAATCCGCGATCTGGCGGTCCCATTCCTCCAGCGATAGGCGGCAGATGTTGCGCACCTCCGCCAGCCAGGCGGACCTATCCGTTGGCGCACCCGCCGCAGCCCAAGCGGCGCGGATGCCGTCGACGACCTCGGCCACATCACCGGTGATCGCCAACTGCGGCACTCGGTTCCCACCCAGAGCTTCCTCCGCGATGTCCACCTGGACCACGAATTGGTCCTCGCCGAACAAGGGAGGAGCTCCGTACAGCAGGTTGGCGTTGAACCCACTGCCCAGCACGATGACCAGATCGGCGCTGACCAGTGCGGCGCCGGCGTGGACCAGTGAGCCGACGCACCAGGGGTGGGAGTCGGGCATGAGCCCTCGCGCGGCGCTGGTGGTCACCACGGGAAGGTGCGCCTCCTCGGCGAGATGCTTTAGCCCCTCGGCCGCGCTGGAGAAGAACGCCCCGCTGCCGGCGAGGACCAACGGCCTGGAGCTGAGCATGAGGGCAGAGACCAATCCGCCCAGGTCTCGCCGGTTGATGGCAGGCGGTGCGGCTCTGGCCGGCAGGCCATCGGGCGTCCCCCCTCCTGGTGGCACCGTCGCGTTGAGCATGTCCGCTGGAATCTCAAGGTAAACACTCCCAGGCCGGCCTCCGCGAGCGTCATGAAAGGCGTCCGCCACCTGCGGCCGAATCCGCTCCGGTCGCACGCACAAAACCGTTCGTTTGGCGATCGAGGCGGCCATCCGAACTTGGTCGAAATCCGCCACCGCTCCCCGGCCTTGGTTCCACAGTGCCGTCCGCCCGGCGAACAACACCAATGGCACCCCGCCTAATTGCGCGTCAACCAGAGCGGTGAGTGCGTTGGTAAAGCCGGGCCCGGCAGTGACAGCCGCGAAGCCGGTCTGGCCGGTTGCCAGGGCCCAACCTTCGGCAGCCAGCGCGGCAGCCCCTTCGTGCCGGAAGTCGAGCACCCGGATACCAGCCTTCGCGCAGCCGTCGAGGAGGCCCAGCATGTGTCCGCCGGGCAAGGTAAAGACGGTCGAGACACCTGCCTGGGCGAGGGCCCGCGCCATCACGTGGCCTCCGAGGGTAGCCCCTGGATCGGGGTCCTCAGCTTCGCCAGGTGAGATGCCCGCCAGCGGAAGTTCGGTCGCTGGGGGAGACGTCAAGCGGTCACAGTCAGGGTGCCGGCCATGTACCCGGGATCGGACATCACTCCCCCCCAGCCTGAGGAGCCATTCCCGCATGGATCAAAACAATGCCAGCTGTACGAACCTGCCTTTGTCTCCAGAACGGTGAAGGTGGTCCGGGACGTTCCTTCCATGGGCACGTTGATTCCGAGGCCAGGGATCGTGAAGGTGTGAGAGACATCGGTTGCGGAGAGCTGATGGATGGTGCTCACCTTGCGGCCGCCCAGGATTGGCCGCGATGAGGTCAGCGGTTGCACCTTGGCGTCATTGGCGACGGTCCCGGTGACCCGGTCGTGGTTGGAACAGGCTGGGGCAAGCGGGGTGTCATTGTCGAAGTCAGTCACCGTGATGGTGACCGGCGTGCCAGCAGGGATCGGGAAGCTGCTGGGCACGAAGGCGGGTCCGAGGCCCTCGTTGGTCACGATACTCAGATAGATGTGTTCTGGGGCCGAACCCCCAGCTACCGTCGCCGCCGTCTCAGTGGTGCGGAACCCGGGCATCCCGGTCATGTAGGCCACCCCGATGAAGGTGGCGCCAGCAGCAGCAACCCGCCGGCTAGCACCAGCATCCATGTGCTGACAGCCCCATCGTCAGTGGCGTGCGATCCCGGCTCGGCCATGGCTATATCCTTAAGTGACCCGTAGAACGTTTACCATCCTACTAACCATTTGCTACGGATGCAACCATAGGCGCTCGCATAGTGGGAGGAGCCCCAGTTGGACCTGACCCTTTCCCGGCGCGGCGACTACACCGTCCGCGCTGCCATCGGCCTCGCCGGCTCCTGGAGTCCAAACGGGAGCAGCCGCAAGATGCGAGAGATCGCCGCTGAGATGGGGTTGCCGCCCACCTATGCTCCCCAGATCTTTGGCCGGCTGGTCCGTGCCGACCTGGTCACTGCCCGAGCTGGGCCCAGCGGCGGCTACCGACTGACCCGAGATCCAGCGGAGATAACTCTGCTGGAGGTGGTGGAGGCAGGGGAAGGCAACCTCGCACCCCGCCGTTGCACGCTCAGAGGCGGTCCCTGCCGGTGGGCCGACGTGTGCGCCGTGCACCCCTCCTGGAGCCGCGCCACCAGCGCGGTTCGCGAGGCTCTGGCGGGCACGACTCTAGCGCAGGTAGTTGAGACAGACCGTGCCATCGGCGCTGGTTCATTCCCGGTTCCCGAGGACAGCCACCGCGCCCTCACAGATGTGGCCGATTTAGTGGACCCGCCATCGGATAAGCGACGTCCGCCCCACGAGAGCGACGGACGCCGACCTGCGCATCGAGCGCGCCCCCACCCAGGGGCGAACCTGCTCGGGCGCTAAGAGTTCGGGGTCCGGGGTCGGACCTCTCCACTGTCCTCCGAGCCAGCCGTCTGGGACGCAAAAAGGGCTAGCGCAGCGCCCCCAGCGATCTTGCTTCGAGGCCGGAGCTGACGGTTTTTGCGAGGCGGCCAGGGTCACTTTGATCTCGTCGCATAGGGATCTATCCGTCGTTGCGATACCGTACCGCGACCCCTGCAGGTCCGAATGGGTTTCCTTCGGGACGGCCGCTTCAGCCCGCAGTCCCGATCTCACCCGCGCCAGGGTGAGTAGCATCCCCCTTGCGGACCGTCCGCAGCGCCCAGAGCCAGCACCTTAGGTAAAGTCCTCTTTCTCGGGTGCCGAGTTGAGATCGCGCTCACGGCCTTCCAAACTCAAAATGACGTGCGGATACCCGAACACTTCGGCAGCTGCGGATCGCCGAACCGAAACGGTTCAAACGCAGGGGTTGGCGACCACGTCGTACTGACGTGAGTCTGATCTGCAGGTGACCGGTGCCGTCTGGGCCAGGGGCCAACCCGTTACCGAAGATCTCCGCCGGGCCTCTGCCAGCAGTAGGCTGCCCGGCATGACTCGGAATGATGAGTTGAACCACGCGCGGCGGCTAGGTGCGAGGGGCGATATTGCCGCCGAGGAGCCACTATCGCAGCCGCCCGGCGATAGCGTCGAACAACGCGTCGCGGAGGCAGGCATCATTCGCGCCCTTGGGGATGAGATTGGCGCCCACCTTGAGCCCAGAAGGATCGTTCTGATCGACGGGACCCGCGTGGAGGTGGACGGAGTTAGCGATGAACCCGCCGTCCTGGTCGATGCCTGGGCGCATCAGGGACCGCCGAAGGGAGCCCAACGCAACAAAGTTCTAGCCGACGCCCTAAAGCTCGTGCTGGTGGGTGGAGTCTGGGCCAACCGACCCCGGCTCATCCTATGTTTCGCTGACGCGGCCGCTGCTCGACCGTTCACCAGCCCAGCTCGCACCTGGTACGCGCCGGCCCTCCGCGAGTGTCGGATCGAAGTTCATGTCGTCTCCGTCCCCAAGCATGTGCGGGCCGCGATTCGCCAAGCACAGATCCGACAGTGCCGCTGATCGTCGCCGATCAGCGTCGGAGCACTCTCGCCACGCCAGTAGACTCGCAGCCATTTCGGCGCGACGCAGCAGCGTGCTCGCACGCACTGGGTTGGTATCACCGTGGGTATCACGACGCTGGCCCCGCAGTGCTGGGTGGGCCGGAATAAGGGCGGTGCCATCTCAAAATGCCCCTGTGTCCAATTCTGGGGCGGCGACCAGAGCCTCCTCTTGCCTTCGAGTAGTAGGCTGCGCCATAGCGTAGAAGCCATTCGAGATTTAGAGCCGCTATGCAATGCCTTTGGAGAGGCTATTGGAAAAGCTGGATGGCCTTGGACTGTCCGCTTGGTCTGGTCAATCGCGAAAGCGGCTGTTCCTCGGCAACTCGACTGCGACACCCCCTTGCGGTTGCGGGGCAGCGCTTCTAGGATCACAGGATGATCAGGTTGGGTACGGAGCGTGTGACTTCGGGAACGCGCCCTCTCACACCGTTAGCTGACTCCAACCGAAGCGACGGGATCATTCCCATCGGACTCGGGACTCGCAGACGCTCTACCCCTGATAGCGGTCATCCACCCCACAGCGTATTCCTGGGTGGGGGTGATCTCCGCAGTCCTGCTGTTGGGTGGGTTCGTTTTTGAGGCTACTCCCTGTTAGCCGGGCCAAGACACTTCTCATGCCGCATGCCCGTCGCTTCGGCGTCCTACTTTTGGTTGCCCTTGCCCTAACCGGATGCGGCACATCGACTTCGCTTTCATGGTCATCGCCAAAGCAGATTGACAGCAGCCATGCCCTCTCCACTCTCGACTCGGTGTCTTGTGTGAGTTCCCGCTTTTGCATGGCAGTGGACCGAGGGGGTCATGCTCTTAGCTATAACGGGACGTCATGGTCAGCAGTAAAAGCTATCGATAGCGGCAACCAACTCGCCTCGGTGTCGTGTGCAAGTAACCACTTCTGCGTAGCAGTGGACGGGACCAACTACACCGGCCACGCTCTTATCTACAATGGTTCGTCGTGGTCAATGCCGGCAACTATTGACAAGACCAACAACCCACCTACTCTAACTGCTGTATCGTGTGTGAGTTCCAGCTTCTGTATGGCGGTGGACTATACAGGCCACGCTCTTATCTACAATGGTTCGTCGTGGTCAGCCGCGAAAGAGATCGATAAGAGCAAAGGGGGGTATCTTAAGGGCAATACGCTTTCCGCCGTATCATGTACGAGGAAGACATTTTGCGTGGCCGTGGACGAGAGCGGCAACGCTCTTCGCTACAACGGGATATCATGGTCAGCTGCGAAGTATGTTGAAAACGTCCATGGCGGCGGTCTTCTCTCGGTTTCGTGTGTGAGTATTAGCTTTTGCGTGGTGGTTGGCCAATCCGGTAACACCAATGTGTGGGACGGTTCATCGTGGTCAAAGCTAGCAACGAATCTCGATTCCGGCGACACCATGGACTCTGTGTCGTGTACCAGCACCAAGTTCTGCATAGCAGTGAATAGTGGAGGCAACGCACTTACCTACAATGGTTCGTCGTGGTCAACGCCAACGACTATTGATGGCAGTAATCCCCCATTTGGGGTGGGTCTGAACTCCGTGTCATGTGTGACCATCGAATTCTGCATGGCTGTGGATCAATCGGGTCACGGGGTCGTTGGCAAGTGAGGTGAAATGTGGGGTATGGTCCGCTCGGGCCTCAACTAGAAGTGGCTGACCACGGCGGACGGGGGTTCTGGAACGGTCGTCTCGACGGCAGTGGTTCTGGGTGCCGTGACTGGGCTACGATCTGTTCTCTCTGGACTGGAGGCTTGGGGGACTGACGTCCAGCTACTTCGTCCAGTCCCCTGGTCCACTCATGAGACCCTGACGGCAAGGTGCTGCCGCACGGTCTGCTCAGAAAGGAGTTTGAGGGATTGCCAGAATAGAACGTCCATCCTCGCTTATCCCAGATGAGGGGCCTCTAGCTCTAGTCGAAGAGAGCCTCCACCGCGATCGCCGCCCAGCCGGCCTGCCGCGCCTGGCCTGCTGGGGATTCAGTGAAGAGGCTCCCTACGGGCTTGAGTGGGAGTTGCCTCTTTACCGGAGAGTCTCCTGAGAATTTAGGCAAGGTCTGAATTACCCCCCCAGAATTGGACACAGGGGTCAAAATGGCGGAGGGAGAGGGATTCGAACCCCCGGAAGCGTTGCCGCCTCAGCGGTTTTCAAG
>DATLTJ010000052.1:0-4150 GCA_035533655.1 Candidatus Acidiferrales bacterium
ATGAACTCCGGCCGCCTCCAGGGACTCCCCGGGGGCCACCGCGATGACATTTCCGGTAAGCTCCGCCGCGATGTCCTTGGGGGCGACCACGACCGTCTTCGACGAGGTGACCCGCTCAAGGTCGGGCTGAGAGTAGTGATCGAAGTGGGCGTGGGTGATGATGATCAGGTCGGCGGGGTCGTCGGTGGTCACCTCCCAGGGGTCTATGTAAAGGGTCAGCCCCGAACCCTGCCAGCGATAAGCGGACTGCTTGAACCAGGTGAAACCTTCGAGCATGGAAAGCACCTCCAGCGCATCGGATGGTCGGTGCTCTCAGGATACCTCCGCTCCGGGTTGCTGCCTGGGGTCAGCGGCGAAAGGTGGCGAGCGCTTGGCTGATCTCCTGGACCGCCGCGTCCGGGTCCTCCACGTCGACCACGAGCGCCTGGTAGTGCTCGTGCTGGAGCGTAATCACGATCGCGTGCCCAGGGCGACGAACGTCCCAGAACATCGCTCCGTCGGAGTAGACAAAGGATCCCGCCTGAATGACCCCTGGGATTCTGGATCCCGCCAGCTTGACCCCTCCTGAAATCTCCGCCTGGGCGTCGGCGACAGGGCGTACCCCGGTGATGTCGTCAAGTGGGACGGTGAGGTGGCTCTTGAGCGCCCAGAGCTTGTCCGCGCCCTCGACCGTCAACTCCAGCTTCCCTTCGTGGATCTCGTATTCCGTCACGCGGTTGACTATAGTCTGCGCCGAGCCGGAGGGCTGCCGACCTTTGCGGGCGGAACCGGTGAGTCCATTTTCTAGGGGCCGCTCAAACCCGAGCACCTCTGTAGGGCACCGTGGTAGGCCATCCGGATCGCGCCTGTCGAAACGGTTCTGGCGGCTCCGCAGCAGAACGTGGCAAGGGGTGGACCGGAGGACCTTCATCGGGTGCGGACTCGGAGTGGCTTCTAACCAGGTCTGGAGAATTTTGAGTGTCCGGCCCAGAGCGGACGCCCCCTTCTGCGGGCCCAGCGAGGGCGTCGAGCTCGCCCGGCGCTGCGCGGGGCCACATCGCGGCCCGATCTGTGCTTACATACCATCCGGAGCACGGCACGGCGTGCTTTTCGTCACTCGAACCCGTGCCTTGGTCTGAACTTGGCTGAGAGATCCATGGATCGGAAAGAATCGGTACCTGGCAGGCCCCGCATCCGTAGGCCGGGATGGAGGAACATCAGGTGTCAGCGGGTCCTGGCGGTCGTGGTGGTGGGAGTCTTGGCCTCGGCGTTGGCCGGTTGCGGGGCTAGCTCGTCCCCGGGGACTGCTGCCGGGCATCGGGTCGGCTATCACGGTCCCAAATGGACGGAGCTACAGCCGCCGGTCAGTCCATTGGCACGCAACTCAGCAGGTTTCGTATTCGAGCCACAGGCGGATGAGATGCTCCTGAGCGGTGGGTGGTCCGCCTGCGGCGATATGGGCTTGCAGTACCGCGACACCTGGGTGTATCGGGCCGGACGTTGGACGCAGCTGTCCAGCGCGGGTAACGGCCCGGGTTCCATGCAGTTCTTCTCCATGGCGGACGACCCAGCTGCGGGGCAGGTCATAGCCGTGGGGGTCTACTCCGGCTGCGGGATCTCCACAGCCATGGATGTCTGGAACGGATCGGCATGGGCTATGGCCCCACCATCTCTGGCGCTGCCAACTCCCATGCTGTGGTCGGATCTGGCGTACGATCAAGCGACCGGGAACCTGGTTCTGTTTGGCTTGGCGATTCCACAGGCGTCCTCGAACCAGCCTGCGTCCGAAGGACCGCAGACCTGGAGCTGGAACGGCTCCGTGTGGACCCAGTTGACGGCAGCGACCGAGCCCCCACCCCTTCAGAACGCCAGCATGGCCTACGACAACGCCACCAAGCAAATCGTCCTCTTCGGCGGGCAGGTCACTGACATCGCCGCTGGTAATGGCGCTGGCGCCGTGACGAATCAAACCTGGGTTTTCGCGGCGAATAACTGGCGACTGCTGTCCCCCGCGCAAGCGCCCAGCCCGCGTTTGGGTGCGTCGCTGGCGTACGACCCGAAGCTCGGAGAGCTGGTGCTTTTTGGCGGAGCCAGCGCCAGCCCCACCCAAATTAGCTCGCTACAAGTCGACGGGGACACATGGGTGTTCGGGGGTGGTACCTGGGCCCTCGCGCACCCGTTGGTAAGTCCGCCAGGTCGCTTCCTTGCGCAGATGGCATTCGACCCAGCCACCGGGCAATTGCTGCTTTTCGGAGGTTCAGCGAACAGAACGTCAGACCTGGCGGATCTGTGGGCTCTCTCCGCCCCATGAACTTGGTGGGTTCAGCCAGCGCCGACGACGGCGCCTCTTGCCCCGGGTGATTCGGGCAGGTCGGCGCTGGCTCCTACTCGCCGTCGCCGTGGGTTTCGCGGCGGCTCCCATGGCTGGTTGTGGCTCTCGTTCGGCCGCGTCTCAGCACTCCCCCGGCTTGCGCCCCACTCGGGTCGGAGGACCCTCCCTTTCATGTGTAGGAAGCTTCCAGCGCGTTCCCTTTGTTAGTCCCCCCGGAGCGAGCGCTCCGCTGGGCACAGTCCCCCAATATCAACCGCTGCCGCCACAGGGAATAGAGCCCGGGACCTACCCCCTCAATGGCGCTTTGAACGCCATCGCGGGAGCCGGTGCGTCTGACGTATGGGCTGTGGGCCAGTATGCGAAGTCGGGAGGCCCAAGCCAGACGCTCACGGAGCATTGGGACGGCAGCTCCTGGTCGATAGTCCCAGCGCCAGATGTCTCGGGACTGACCACCCAGGGAGTAGGAGACGTCCTGGACGGGGTCTCCGTGCTCTCGGCTACGGACGCTTGGGCGGTCGGCTACACCGATCTCAACCCAAGCCCCGGCACGTCGAGCACCCTCACGATGCATTGGGACGGCAGCGCCTGGAAGATCATTCCCGCCCCGGATCTGAGTCCATCTGACGGGCTGGTCGCGGTCTCCGCCCTCTCCCCCAATGACATTTGGGCCGTAGGGTCCCTCTCCGTTGGTCTCACCTTCGGAGCCTACTACGCACCTCTGATCGAACACTGGAATGGCTCCGCGTGGTCGGCGGGCACGATCCCATCGGCGGGCTTTGATCCCCTGACCCCCACGGCCGCCGCCACCGCGGGCGCGCTAACCTCGTCGGGCCAGCCTCCAAACTTGCTCGGGGTTGCCCTGACTGGCGTGGACGCCATCAGCCCCACCAACGTTTGGGCGGTCGGATATTTCACCCCCGACAGCGCGAGCCCGGCTATTCTCGACCAGCCATTCACGGCGCACTGGAATGGATCCACCTGGACTCCTGTCGCGGCGCCTGACCAATACGTGGCGCAACTTCACCGCGAGGCCAGCGACTATCTGTCGGCAGTCTCGGGCACGGCAGGGACGGGGCTGTGGGCGGTCGGCGCAGCCGCGCCACAGGGAACCGTGGCCCTGCACTCAAGTGGAATCTCCTGGCAGCAGTCCGTCTCCTCACCGAGGGCCGGCCTCTACGGGGCCTTCAACGCGGTCGGGGTCGTGGACCAGACAGACGTTTGGGCAGTCGGAAGTTCTATCTCAAGATGGGACGGCAAATCTTGGGTGACCACCTACACGATCGACGGCAGGACGGTTGACCCGCTGGAGGCCGTTGCAGCGATCTCGGCTGGAGACGTTTGGATGGTGGGGGCAACTGGTTTCATCCATTACTCCTGCCCGAAGTCCCGCTGAGGCGACGTGAAGTTCGAGCGCTGCCAAGGCAGCCTGCCTTCGGCCCGCTTCGCGGCCGGCGAGGGCTAGGAGCGGGTCAGCCTCTAACTGCAAGCTGCGCTATCTTGACCGCCAGCAGCACCACTGCCAGCACCAAGTAGCCGCGCAGCGCGAGCATCCCAATCCGCTGCCCTCGGGACCAAACGGGGGGTTTCAGCGAGGACAGCGGCGGCATCCTCCAAACCTGGCGATCACCGGTCACCGCCCGCTCGCGCTCATGGTCTCGGCCCCGGCGGCGGCGCGCCATCACTCCCATCCAGAGCAGCCCCGCCCCACCCAGCACCGTCACGGTCAGGGTGAACGGCCCGAGCGGGAGCTGGGGAAAGACCGTGGTCACAGTCAGGATCAACGAGAGCAGCACCAGCACCGAGACGATGATGGTGGCCGCCACATTCTGGCGGGCGGAG
>DATLTJ010000053.1:0-77402 GCA_035533655.1 Candidatus Acidiferrales bacterium
GTGCGACGTTGGTAGGCCTTGGTGATCGTTATGTAGCCGGCATCCTCGAGCTTGCGCAGGTGGGTTGACAGGTTGCCGGCAGACATGCCCACTAGCTCCTGGAGACGGGGGAAGGTGACCTTGTCCCCTGGGGACAAGACGGAGAGGGCCACCGTCACGCGGAGGCGGGCCTGAGCGTGGATGACCGAGTCAAGATTAGGTAGGACACGCTCCACCGTCACGCCCGCGCCCGCTCTGAGCGCCAGCCACGGGCCCGAGTGACAGCGGCAGCGACAAGGAACCCGCCTCCGCCTGCCAATGACAGCACTTCGAAGTTCCCGGGCACCCCGGCGGCGACGCTGCCCGCGCCAGTCACCAACACCCATACCCCGAGGCCGTACTGCAGGCGGTCGTCCCAGAGCATCCCCCCGGCTAGGTAAAGCAAACCAACCGCCACCAGAGAGCTACCGGTCCAGAGAAGCGGTGCCAGATCGGCCGGCAGTCCGTGGTGCTCAAGGGCGAGATCGAGCGCAAATAGGCCGGTAAAGGCCAGGAGACAGGACCACCCGTACATGGCAGCGATACGTCGCGACGGCCCTTGAACGCCACGTCCGCGCCGGACCTGCTCGGCGAACGACACCAGGGTGGCAGCCGCGAATAGGATTGCGGCGATCGCGCCGGCAGCCCAGGGCGGCATGACGGCACCTAGCGACCCCTGCGTGGCTAGATAGATCGCTCCGAAGCCAACCAGCCACGCCACCCCCCAAGCCCCGAGGATCAGCGCCGGGTCGACATACAGGCTCCGCGAGGCCTTCCCACGCTGGGCTTCAATCAAGGCCAGCGACTCTTCCGGCGAGAGGTGGGGCTCGTCGCCGATCACAGCGGGGCCCTCTGATCGCTGACTCTCATCCGTCACGGTGCACTCCTTGGTGGCGACTACTTGGAATTCCAAACTACTTTGCGGCGTCCGCAGCATAGCACCTCTGCGCCATCGCAGGGAGGTCGCGCCATGCCGCCACGTGGACCCGTCGATGCGGCCACGGTTGCCTCCCCCGTGATTTGAGCTACCTTCCTGGAGTGGTGGACACCTCGGACCGCCATACTCAGGAGGATCGACAGCCGAATTCGGGGTGCCGAGCGATTTCCACGCCATCGAAGGTGGATACGGAAGCCCGAGTCAGCGATCGAGCAGGCGCCACCGTAGAAGGCTCAACGCTGGTGGCCTCCAACCCTCCGCGGTGCCGCGGTCGCAGTCGAGGGGGAGTCCCTAGGGCCGCCGTCGGGCAGGCGGCCGGGCCGTAGCTGCGCGGTCGGCTCGTGAGTGCCTAATTGGGGTGCCAGAAAAGAGCGTGTCACGAAGTAACATCTGGCCCCCGCGAACGAGGAACGCCTCACCAATCCCCTGACTGCTGGGCTGGCGGCGTGGTGAATCTATCCTCGAGTTCCGCCCGCTTTTACACCACTTTGAGGCTGTTGCCGAACTCGGTCGGGGATGGGAGAATGGCGGCGGGGACTGGCCGGGTGGGTAGCCGAGATCGAGGGCCCGCCGATGATGGGACAGAAGACGGTCGAGCCGGAGCTCTACATCAACTTCTCACTGGAAGCTGCCGTGCCGCCCGGGCATTTGGTGCGGCAGCTGGGGAGTTGTGTCGATTTCGACTTCATTCGGCCGCTGGTCAAGCCGCTCTACAGCCACACGGGGCAGCCGTCGGTGGACCCGGTGGTGCTGTTCAAACTGGCGCTTCTTGGAGTGCAGCGGGAGCGGCGGGAGAGAAGTCCAAGCCGCTCATCTCGGCCCCGAGTCGCGCTAGCGAGATTATGTCAGTACCAATGTGGCACTGCAGATGTACCCCGCGCCCGCCGCGAATATGCCGAGGCGAGGTCGGTCGAACCGCACCACATCACTCAGGAAGTCCGGATCTTCCAGGAATCGACCGACCGCGTAGTCGGGTGACTTGGCGTGGGCTGGAGCTCGCTCGTCCCAGCTGGCCGGGTTGTCGGACCGATATTCATCCACGGCCGCGATTCTCGCGTGAGATATCGGTCGATCAATCGTTCGGGATGATCCCCCTCGTCCGCTCGATCGCCTCCGACCAGCGCGGCTGGGCAAGGGCCGCCTTCGAGCAGAGGTCTACGTCCTTGGCGGCGAGGACTTGGCTCACAGCATCTACGAGGCGCGAGGTGGACACCTGGCCATCCGTCACCGCCACCACCATCGCAGCATCAATCGCTGCCGTCACCTGGGCTGGATCGCCCGAGCTGAACATGACCATGTCCGACCCAGCGGCGATCGACTCCACGGTCGCCTGGGCCACGCCGAGGCCCAGGGCCGTGATCGCTCCGGCGCTCAACGAGTCGGTGAGAATCAGCCCGTGGAAGTGGAGCTGTCCCTCCAGGAGTCCCTCGATCGCTGCCGATGAGAGGCTAGCGGGAAGGGTCGTGATCCCCGGGATCGACGCGTCCGAAACCATCACCGCCGGCAGCCCGGCGTTGACCGCCGCTTCGAAGGGCCGCAGTCCGGCTCCCTGCAGGGTCGAATAGGGCAGGGTAGAGGCAGGGCCATCGTCGGTGTTGGCGCTGGCTCCACCGAGACCCGGGAAGTGCTTCACGACCGGGATCACCCCGGCGCCGATTAGACCCTCCGCAAATGCCACTCCATCGTTGCTGGCGACCGTCGGGTCTGGGCTGAACGACCGCGAGCCGTCCGGATCGACCGCGTTGGGACCCACCCCACCGTCGACATCCAGGACCGGAGCCAGGTCCATCGTCACCCCCTGCTGCAGCATCGCCTGGCCGGTGGACTCAGCCAGGCTCTCGATCTCGGCCGGGGACATGGTGCTTCCCATCTCGCGAGCCCAGGGCAGCGACCCCACTAAATTGGCCATTCGCTGTACCCCCCCGCCCTCCTCATCAGTCATCACCAGCGGCACAATTCCGCCGGGAGCACTTGCCTCCAGGCTCTTCAACTGGACGCCCAGATCGGTTGGCGCGTCGCTACCGTAAAGGAGAATGCCACCAACCCCCTGCCCGACCTCCGCCTGGACCGTGCCGACGTCGGTCTCCAGCACCGGTACCGCCACCACCTGCTCAGCCAGCTGGTCGACGGTCCACTTGGCCAGCATCGTCTGATTGGAGCAGGCCGCCACCGTCGGTGACGTGGATGCCGAGGCTCTCGGGGAGGGGAGCGGCGTCGGACCGGACCCACCGCAGCTGACCAGCACGAGTCCCGCGAGCGTGAGCACAGCGCCCAACCTGAGGGAGCGGCCGATCCGCAGGGACGGGCGCCCGCCGGAAGCATATCCCCGTCCCGACTCCGCGCCTCTGGTGAACGTGCGGTCGGAACGGTGCCAGCGTTCGATCAGCGCCTGGCCAGCTGCCCCATCAGTCGGAGAAACGTCGGAACGCCAGGCAGGCGTTGTGGCCACCGAATCCGAAGGAGTTGTTGAGCACCAGCTTGGGGTCCACCTGGCGAGCGCCCTCGGTTACGTAGTCCAAGTCGCACTCCGGATCAGGATCCTGGTAGTTGATGGTCGGGGGCACCCGGCCGTCGGTGATGGCCATCACTGAGAAGATCGACTCGATGGCCCCGGCGCCGCCCAGGCTGTGGCCGGTCATGGACTTGGTGGAGGAGATCGGAATCCGCCGGGCGCACTCCTCCCCGAGAGCCTGTTTGATGGCCGCGGTCTCGGCCGCGTCATTGAGCTCGGTGGAGGTGCCGTGGGCGTTGATGTAGTCGACATCCTCGGGGGTGGCCCCGGCCTTCTCCAGCGCCCGCTTCATGGCGTAGCAGGCTCCTCGGCCACTGGGGTCGGGAGCGGTCAGGTGATGGGCGTCCGCGGTCGCTCCGTACCCCACCACTTCGGCGAGGATCGGTGCTCCCCGGCGCCGAGCGTGAGCTAGCTCCTCCAGGATCACAATCCCGCAGGACTCGGCGATCACGAATCCGTCCCGGCCCTTGTCGAAGGGACGGCTCGCATGCTCGGGGTCGCCATTGCGCTGGGAGAGGGCCCGCATGGCGGAGAAAGCGCCCACCGCCAGCGGAGTTACCGAGGCCTCGCTGGCACCGGCCACGCAGGCCACCGCGTCACCCCGGTGGATGATCTCGGCCGCCTCGCCGATGGCGTGGGCGCCCGTGGCACAGGCCGAGCTCAAAGCGAAGTTAGGGCCACAGGCCTGCAGCTTCATCGCGATCTCGCCGGCCGCGATGTCGGTCAGGATCATCGGCGCCGTGAAGGGGCTGAGCCTTCGAGGCCCGCGATCCCGGAGGGTGTGGCTGGCCTCCTCGGTCACCGCGAGGCCGCCGATCCCTGAGCCGACGATGACCCCCACCTCAAAGCGGTTGGAGTCGTCGATGGGGAGACCTGACTGGGCCATGGCCTCCATGGTCGCCGCCAGAGCGAACTGGGTGAAACGGGCGGTCCGGTTGGCCTGCTTGCGGTCAATGAAGTCAACTGGGTCGAAATCCAGGACCTCACCCGCCATCTGGGAGGCGTACGGCTCCGGGTCGAATGTCTGGATCCGGGCGATGCCGCTGCGGCCGGCCAGCAGCGCTTCCCAGGTGGGAGCCACACCCACCGCCAGAGGGGTCACCGCACCCATGCCCGTCACCACCACCCGGA
Source organism: Candidatus Acidiferrales bacterium (assembly GCA_035533655.1). Lineage (GTDB taxonomy): Bacteria > Chloroflexota > Dormibacteria > Aeolococcales > Bog-877 > Bog-877. The sequence continues at coordinate 4,599 of DATLTJ010000053.1, forward strand.
CCCGGTCGGCAGGCGTCGGTGTGCTCACCCGGAGACCTCCTTGTGATCCTGAGAGACCCGCTCTCGCGGCTCCGCGCTCCGCAGAATGGATTCGCGACCGGCGGGGTCGTCAATGACCACCCCGGTGGGCTGCCAGCGCAGCAGCGCCCCGCCCCAAGTCAGCCCGGCTCCGAAGGCTACCAAACAGACCAGTTCACCGTCGCGGCACCGGCCCAGTCGCTCGGCTTCGGCGAGCGCCAGCGGAATCGAGGCAGAGGAGGTGTTGCCCAGCCGATCGACGTTGCAGGCAAAGCGCTCGAACGGAACTCCCAGCCGGCCGGCGGCGGTGGCCAGGATCCGGGAGTTGGCCTGGTGGGGCACGAAGAGGGCGATCTGGTCGGGCTCGATCCCAGTCGCGTTGGAGAGGCGGACGACAATCTGCTCCAGGATCTTGGTACTGAAGCGGAAGACCTCTCGGCCGTTCATATGGACCACCCGGCCCAGGGCTCTCGCCGACGAGGCGTAGTCGGGCAGGGGGTTTCGCGGCACCTCCTCGGGCGGGCTGTAACGGACGGTGTCCAGGGCCCAGGCCCCGGTCCCGTCGGCGCCCAGGTCCAGAGCGACGATCTCCGCTCCCGTTTGATCGTGGTCACCGATCAGGAAGGTGCCAGCGCCGTCTCCGAAGAGGACTGCAGTCGACCGGTCGTTCCAGTCGAGCACCCGGCTGAAGATCTCGGCGGCCACCACCAGCACCATCCGGCTGATCCCACTTTGAATCATCGACTGGGCCAGGGCCAATCCGTAGAGTGCCCCCGAACAGGCCGCCTGGAGGTCGAAGGCGGGGCCGTGCGGGCAGCCGAGCTCCGCCTGCAGTCGACAGGCCAGGGAGGGAAAGGTGGCGTCGGGGGAGCTGCTGGAACAGATGACGGTGTCGACCGAGGCCGCCTCAACCTGGGCAGCCACCAGCGCCGCCCGCGCCGATCTAGTGGCGAGTTCCAAGAGCGTCAGCTCCGGTTCGGCCACCCGCCGCTCGCGGATTCCGGTTCGGGACTGGATCCACTCGTCTGAGGTGTCGAGGAAGGTTTCGATCTCAGAATTGAAGACGCGAGCACCCGGAAGCGCGGTCCCGATCCCGACGACCCGGCACCCCGGCAACGCCGTCCGACGACTATCGTTGCCGCTGGCACCAGCCTCTCCGAACCACGGCAACCCCACACGCATTTAAGGCCAGGACGGCCTCGCTGGTTACGGTCTGACCTCCTTTTTCTAATTGGGGCCGTAACCTTGCGGGGTGGTCGGGGACTCTGCTTGAGTCAGTGGTGACATCGGAGCCGTGCCGGCGCGCGGTGCCTCGAGCGCTGAAGTCGTGAGGGAGGAAACGATGTCGGCGAGCCCCATCTACTCCCCGCCTCAGGCCGCCTCGGCCCAGGACGGTGGGGAGGTCGTCTGCGCCGTCTGCAGCTCCAGCCAATCTGCGGCCGAAGCGGCTACAAACCTCTACGTCTGCCCGGCCTGCGGCGCCCACGCCCGGATCAGTGCCCACGAGCGCATCCGCCAGCTCGCCGATCCCGGCAGCTTCCAGGTGTGGGACGTCGCTCTGGAGGGCCGCGACCGGCTGGGCTTCTTCGATACCCGGGCCTATGTGGATCGGCTGGAGGAAGCCCGGCTCCGCCAACACCTTCCCGACGCGATCCTCAGCGGGGCCGCGGAAATCAGCTCGATCCCCGTCGGTCTCGCCGCCTTCGACTTCGGATTCTTGGGCGGCAGCCTCTCCACCGCGGTGGGCGAGCGGCTGGCCCGAGCTATCGAGGCCAGCGCCGAGGCGCGGATGCCTTTCGTTTGCGTCACCTCCTCGGGAGGGGCCCGGATGCAAGAGGGTGTCTTCTCCCTGATGCAGATGGCCAAGAGCGTGTCCGCCCTCCATGACCTTGCGGAGCGCCACCTCCCGTTCATCTCGATCCTGGTCGACCCCACTATGGGCGGCAGCATCGCCAGCTTCGCCGCCCTGGGCGACGTGATTCTGGCCGAGCCCAAGGCGATGATCGGATTCACCGGGGCGAGGGTGATCACCCAGGCGACCTATGAGCAGCTTCCGGCGGGCTTCCAGACCAGCGAGTTCCATCACGCCAGGGGGCTGATCGACCACGTGGTGGACCGCCGTCAGATGCGCGAGATGCTGACCAAGCTCCTCCGGGTGTTGTCAGCTCCGCCGGGAGACATCGACCAGTCCGCCGCATGACCGCTGCCGAAGGCGATGGCAGTGCCACCGTCGAGGAGCAGGCCTCGGCGTGGGCTCAGGTGGAGGGGGCTCGGCATCCCGACCGCCCATATTCCCTGGACCTGATTCAGCGCTGCCTCGACGACTTCATTGAACTCCATGGGGACCGGCAGGGGGGCGACGACGCCGCGATGGTGATCGGTCTCGCCAAGTTGGGGGGACGGCGAATTGGAGTGGTGGCCAATCAGAAAGGCCGCACCCTGGAGGAGCGCGGCCGGCGCAACTTCGGCATGTCCCACCCGGAGGGCTACCGGAAAGCACAGCGTCTCTTCGCTCTGGCCGGCCGGCTCCAGCTACCGGTGGTCAGCTTCATCGACACCCCCGGGGCCTACCCGGGAGTGGCGGCCGAGGAGCGGGGCCAGGCCTGGGCGATCGCCCAGACCTTAGAGGCGCAGCTGGCCCTGCCCACCCCCTATCTGGCGGTGGTGATCGGCGAGGGGGGGAGCGGTGGCGCACTGGCTACCCTGCTGGCCGACTCGGTGCTGATCCTGGAGCACGCCTTTCTCTCGGTGGCATCGCCGGAGGCGGCGGCCGCGATCCTCTTCCGGGACGCCAATCGTAAGCAGAGTGCGGCGGCGGCGCTGCGCTTGGAAGCCACGAATCTCCTGGAGTGGGGAATCGCGGACGAGATCGTGCCCGAGCCCCCAGGCGGCGCCCATACCGATTGGGACGGCACGGCGGCCCTGCTCCGCCCCCGACTCGAGGCCAAGCTGGACCAGCTCGTTCAGCAGGGAGTCGACCCGGGTCGGCGGCGGGAACGGTATCGGAGGCTGGACGGCCTCTTCCAGGTCTGAGTCAGAAGGGTCAGCCGGCGGCCGCCTTCTGCAGTGCGTCCCAGAGGGCGGCGACGTCCTCGGGCTGGGTCCGGATGTTGCCAACCGCAGCTCGCAGCACAAACCGGTCGCCCAGCACCGCATGGGAAATGAACGCCTCGCCACCCTGGTTCACCCGGGCCATGATCTCGCGGTTGTGGGCCGTCAGCAGGGCCTCGTCCACGACGCCCGGCGGCAGATGGCGAAAGCACACCGTGGCCATGGGAACCGGAGCGCACAGCTCCCAGCCGGGGGTGATCCTGATCCGCCCCCGCAACCAGTGGGCCATCTGGACGTGCTGGCGGATCAGCTGGGCCAGCCCCTCCTGGCCGTGGTGACGGAGCACGAACCAGAGCTTGAGCGCCCGCATTCGGCGGCCCAGCGAGACGCCGAAGTCCATCAGGTTGCGCGCTCCGAAGCCACTCTCCCGGCCCGCCTCCGGAGTGGCCAGGTACTCGGGGACCAAGGAGAAGGCCTGCTTCAGCACCTCGGGACGACTGGTGTAAAGAACTGAGCAGTCGAGCTGGGTGAAGAGCCACTTGTGGGGGTTGACCACCAGCGAGTCCGCCAGCTCCGTCCCGGCCAGGACCCCCCGCCACTCCGGCACCACCGCCATCGCCCCGCCGTGCGCGGCGTCGACATGGAGCCAGAGGTGGTACTCCGCGCAGATCTCCGCGATCTCGGAAACCGGATCGATGCTAGTGGTGGCGGTGGTGCCGACCGTCGCCACCACCGCCACCGGGAGCAGGCCTCGGGCGAGATCCTCATCAACCAGGCGGCGAAGGGCGAGAGCATCCATTCGGAACTCGGAATCGACCGGGACCCGCCGGAAGCCGTCTCGGCCGAGCCCCAGGGTGATCACTGCCTTCTCAACCGAGGAGTGCGCCTGCACCGAGGCGTAGACCACGATCTGGGGAAGCTCGGGACGCCCGGACATCCCCCGCTGGCGGATGTCCCGGCCGAGCGCCTCCCGGGCGGCGGCCAGCGCCACCAAGGTTGAGGCGGAGGCCGTGTCGTTGATGTGCCCGTCAAAGTTGTCCGGCAGCCCCATCATCCGAGCCAGCCATCGGCAGACCACGAACTCCAACTCGGTCGCGGCGGGCGAGGTGCGCCAGAGCATGGCGTTGACGTTGAGCCCCGCAGTGAGCATCTCCCCCAAGATTCCCGCCGCCGAGCCGGAGCTGGTGAAGTAGGCGAAGAAGCGGGGATGGGCCCAGTGGGTGATCCCCGGCAGAAGCAGCCGGTCGACGTCCCGCAGGATCTGGTCCATCGGCTCGCCTTGGAGGGGAGCCTCGAGGGGCAGGGCGCTGGCGAGCTCGCCAGGCTGGGCCCGCGAGAGCGGCGGCAGACTGGGGAGGCGTTCCAGGTAGTCCGCGATCTGGTCGACGGTAGTGTGGGCCAGTGCGCGGAACTCGGCCGGCTCCATGTCCGTGAGGAAACCACCCATCTCCGGCATAGGCTCGGCGGCGCCTCCGTCGGACAGTGGGGGGGTCACGGCTGCTAGCTCAGACGCTGGCGACCGCGCGCGCTCCGTCGAACGCCTCGATGACCTGGCGAACCTGCCCCTCGGCGCCGAGGGGGATCACATGGAGGCGCAGCCCCGGACGCCGCCCGATCTCGGCGGCAAGCTCGGTAGCCACCACGACTCCCTGGCCCTCGCGAATCCGCTGGGCCAGCGAGTCCGGCACCGGGCAATTGGGAATCGCGCGCTGGACGAAGTCGAGGTTGCGGGCGGCCCGGAGAATGCCCACGCTGACGAAGATCCCGAGCTGCGGCGGCAGGATGGTGCCCGCCTCTCGAAGGAAGTCCTCGAAGAGCAACAGGTCGAAGACCATCTGAGTCTGGATGAAGTCAACTCCGGCCGCGATCTTCCGCTCCAGCAGAGCGAGCTCGCGCTGCCGGTCGGCGAAGGGGTTGACCACCGCGCCCCGCAGAACTCGATTGGGCGCCGCCCACTCCGGTACCAGACGGATGACCTCGGTCGCCTTCATGGCGGAGTCGACCGCCAGGCCACCCCGGCGGTCCCCCTGCACCACCAGCACCCCGGCGGCTCCCAAAGCCGAGGCTCCCGCCACCTGCTGGTGCAGTCCTAGCTGATTCCGATCCCGGCACGAGAGGTGCAACACGGGACGGAGCCCGAAGCGGAGGCAGTCGGGGATGGCGGCTAGCGGGGAGAGGCGGGCTCGGCCCATGTGGTTGTCGGTGAGCCCAACTAGGTTGACTGCCCCATTGAGGTGGGTCAGGGCCCGCTGCACCAACACCAGGTTGGCGCCTCTGGGCATGGAGAGTTCAGCCGAGCGGTGAGCAGTGGCTAACAAGATCCCGTCAATATATGGGAGGTGCACGATAGGACGACGATTCGCCGCCGAAGTGGCGCGGCGTTCACACGCTGGGCTGAGGTGGGGTGGGTCGGCGGGATTCGTGACTGAGACCGGCACCGCGGCCACCGCCCGGCCAGTTCCCAGCGGCTCGGGCACCCCGGTCCTCGAGGCGCGGCACCTGGGCCGCTCCCTGCCCCTGGGTGGCGAATTGCTGGAGATCCTGCGCGACGTCAGCTTCAGCATTCATCGCGGCGAGTTCGTCACCCTGGCCGGACCCTCGGGCAGCGGCAAGAGCACCCTCCTGGGCTGCATCACCGGCCTGGACAGCCCCACCACCGGGCAGGTCCTGCTCAACGGCACCGACATCTCCACCATGCGAGAGTCTCAGCTGGCCGGGATTCGCAACCGCACGGTCGGAATGGTCTTTCAGGCCTTCAACCTGATCCCCACCCTGACTGCCCGGGAGAACGTCGAGGTCCCGCTCTACGCCGGCAGCTGGCATGGCTCGCCCTCGGATCGGGCGGAGGAGCTGCTGGGATTGGTGGGACTGAGCCACCGCCTCGAGCACCGGCCGAACCAGCTCTCCGGCGGAGAGCAGCAGCGGGTGGCGATCGCCCGAGCCCTGGCCACCGAGCCACCCCTCTTGGTGGCGGATGAGCCCACCGGGAACTTGGCCGCCGCCCAAGGCAAGGAGATTCTGGACCTACTGTGGGACCTCCGGGAGCGGCTGGGCACCACCTTGGTGATCGCGACCCACGACCGCACGGTAGGCGAGTACGCCACCCGCTGGCTACAGCTGGCAGACGGGGCTTTGATCAGCGACAGCCTAGGCCCCCGGGCCGGCTCCCGGTGAAGGCGGGACTCTACTTCCGCTACTCGACTCGCTCGCTGCGCCGGGGCGGCAATCGGACGGTGCTGGCGGGCTTCTGTGTCGGGGTCGGCGTGATGGCAATCGTCGGCCTCCAGCTGGCCGCCGCCATGGTCACTGCCTCACTCACCGCGAACGTCCGCTCCGCTAATGGGGGCGACGTCTCGGTCGTCTCAGTCGCTGTGCCGTTCCCAGCCAGTCAACTCAACCTCTTCCAGAAGCTCCGCACCCAGGGGCGGATCACCGGCTACACCGCGGTCCGGGAGATCTCCGCGACCCTGATCCGACCCAACGGCGAGGGGGTCTCGGCGACCATCGACTCGGTCAACCCCGGCCAATTCCCGCTGGTGGGCGACCTCCCGCTGCGGTCGGGGGCGCTGGGGAACTTTCACCAACTGATCACCCGTTCCCACACGATGGTGCTCTCCGGTGCGGTCGCCAGCCTCCTGGGAGTCAAGGTAGGGCAGCTGGTGCCGGTGAACGTCCCCCAGGCTAAGGGAGCGGTCAAGTGGACTGTGGGCGGAACTCTCTCCGGCGCAGCCCCCGCCGGCCTCACCGACGAGATCCTGGTCTCCAACTCCCAGCTCCAGAGCGTGCTGGGCTCCGGCGGCAAGCCGGAGTACGGGGCGGTCTATGTAACCACCAAGACCTCCGCCGACGCCGAGACGGTGGCGACCACGCTGCGAAACCAGATGCCGCTGGCCACGGTGTCGACAGTCAAGCAGGCGCTCAACTCCGACAAGAAGGCCAGCCAAAACCTGACCCAGTTTCTCTCGGTGGCCGGGCTGGCCGCGCTCCTGATCGGGGGGATTGGGATCGTCAATGCCATGCAGGTGAGCTTGGCTCGGCGCCGGCTCGAGATCGCCATGCTCAAGACGACCGGCTACCGCCGCCGCGACCTTTACCTGCTCTTCGGCCTGGAGGCGGGCCTGCTGGGGCTGGTCGGAGGGGTGGCGGGCGCCGCCGCCGGGATTGCCCTGTCGGACGCGGTCCGAGTCTTGGTTCAGAACGTCGCCACCGTCGAGATCAAATTCGTGCTCAGCCCCGAGGTGATCCTGGCCGGGGTAGGCATCGGGGTCGCCACCACCTGCATCTTCGCCATCCTGCCGATCGTCCGACTCAGTCGGGTGCGGCCCGTGGCCGTGCTGCGGGACATGCCCGGTGGCCCCACGGCCGGGGTGGTGGGCTCCAGTCTCGCCCTACTCGCTCTGGTGGCCGCGCTCTTCTGGCTGCTGGCCTCGGCGATCCTCGGCTCCCCCTGGCTCGCCCTCTGGTTGGTGCTCGGCACCGGAGTGGCACTGGCGCTGCTGACCCTGATCTTCAGCGTGGCCCTCGTCGTGGTGGGCCGCTTGCCGGTGCCCGAGCGGCTGAGCCCCTCCTACGTGCTCTTGGTCGGGTTGGCGCTCCTGATCTCGATCGGGATCGCCCTGCTGCCCAGTCTGCGCGCCGTCGGGGCCCTCCTGATCGCCGCCGCCCTGCTGGGCTTCATCGTGGTCTACCTGCCCCGGCCGGCGCGTTCGGTGATCCGGCTGGCCCTGCGCAACTCGGCCCGCGAGCGCACTCGCACCGCCGCCACCGCTGTCGCCCTCTTCGTGGGGGTTTTCGCGGTCGGTCTGATCTTGGTCCTGGGCACCGACATCCGGAGCGACCTGGACAGCTTCATCACCAAGGCCACCACCTACAACGTGATCGCGGTGGCCCCCACTACGAACGCGGCCCCCCTGCTCAAAGCGGCGTCCACTCTGCATAGCACAGAGGAGCTCTCGACCGTGGCTGCGTTGACCGCCCCCATCTCCATCAACGGCCACCCCTTCGATCAGGTCGGGACCAGCTCCAGTCACCGAGGCCGGGCCCAAGATGCCCTCTTCCTCCTGAGCGGGATCCAGGGATTCCCGGTGGAGAACGGAGTCTTTCCCCAGGTGGACGTCACCAGCGGTCGCCCGCTGCGCGCCAGTGATATCGCCAGCAACGGGGTGCTGCTGAGCTCGGCTTTACGCCAGGCTCCGTACCGCCTCAGACCTGGGGACACGGTCACCGTAACCAATCCTTTCGCGGACCACCCGACGCAGGTGACCTTGAAGGTGGTCGGCTTCTACATCCCCATCGTGACCAAAGGCAAGGGGATCGCCTTCAGCACTACCGAGGCCCCCATCCTGGGCGTGACCGCGACGGCGGTCGCGGTCGGGGGCAGCGCGATCGACCAGGTCGTGGAGCTCAAGTTCCCGCCCAGTCGCGCTGCGGCGGCCGCCACCCAGCTGCGCAAGGCTGATCCCTCCGCCCAGGTGGTAAACCTGGCGGACTTCACCCTCATCATCGACCAGTTCCTCAACAACGCCATCCTCTTCTTGACCGCCATCGCCTCCCTGGCTCTCTTGGCCGGGATTGTGATCGTCGCTAACTCGGTCGCGCTCTCTCTGCTCGAGCGCCGGCGCGAGATCGGCATCCAAAAGGCGGTGGGGCTCAGCAGCCGGGCCGTCTACGTTCAGGTGTTGGTGGAGACCGCGACCGTCGCCTGGCTGGGAGCCACCTTCGGCATGGCCGCGATCGCCCTGGTCTTGGTACCGCTTGGAAAGCTGGTGCTCAAGGTCACGCTGGGCATCCCCACTCCGCTGGCCCTGGCCATCGTCCTGGGCGCAATCCTGGTCGCGGTCGGTACCGCCGCCCTGGTCGCATGGCGGCCGGTTAGGGTGCGTCCCCTGGAGGTTCTGCGTTACGAGTAGGCCGAGCCGACGAGCACGCGGTGAGTTGTCGCGCTGCCGAGCCTCGACGGGACGTTTAGCTGAGTACAGCGCGGCGGTCGAGCAGTCCCCGGAGACAACCGTCGCGCAAACGGGCGGTCGCTAAATCAGTGATCTTTCCATAATCAGATTAATCGCCTCCCGCCTCGTCGTGCGTCCGGCGCAACGCCAAGTAATCAAACGACAACCCAAGCGGTGCGGCCGACCCCGGTCGCGGCTCGACTCAGCAGTCCACCGTAGTGCATCCGCGCCTTACCCGATGGGGGTGCACGGCCCGCATTAATTCGGTCCCGTCGCCTTCGCGACGATGCTGGCGAGCAACGAACAGAAGATCGGTCCTCCCACCCGGGTTTGTCTCCGAGGAAACAGAGTGGGCCAGCGGACCCAACCGCTGGGGACCGCCTTCGCGGGTCAGCGCTTAGCAGGCGGAACCAGCACGCATCTCCTCCTGCCACAGGTAGCTCGGCCCCTCGTCGGGAGACAGACGTCGCCCGCCAGCTGGGCTCGGCGACAACGTCTCCTGGCGGGGATTGTCCGCGTTGACCAGCTCATGAAATCGCTTTACCGCATGGGGAAATTCCTACGCGCTCTCGAGCGCGAGCCGCTCCCTCGCCAGCCTTTCTGACGGTACCATCAGACACCTTACCGACAGACACCTTACCGAGTCGCCGCCGTCCGAGGACTCGCACCCGGACCCTTGACGATCGCTGGCGAGTCGTGTATGACCCGTGCGAAGGTCAATAGCCCCGAGTCCGCCGACGGACTGACCCGCGGAGTGGAGGCGCCTTGAACATCCCGTTCGTTGAAGTTTCGCTAACCCGCCTCCTCTTGAGCACGAGGACCCTCGGTCTGGCCGCGATTGGCTTGGCGGCTGGCGCCGGGGTCTTGACGGGGTCGGAGTTATATCTGGCGCTGCAGGCAGCCGGCGCCCTGCTGGCCCACGGCGACCTCTATTTCTGGCCGGTTGTGCTGGGACTGATCGGACTGGCGCTGGATGTGGGAGCGGCTGGAGTCGCCGTCATCGGCGGTGGGCTGATGCTCCTAAAACGTCGCACCGGCCGGCGACTGGTGGTAGCGGCTCTGGCTGCCGGAATCGCCGGCGAGAGCGTGTTGGCCTTCGTCAACCGGGGGCAGTTCACTCAAACCACATCGGCCATTTGGATCGGGCTGCTGGTCGGCGCCTACATCCTGCTAATCGTCAGCGCCATCGTCCAGCGCCGACGCTGATCGACGGCCGCGAACCAAATCGACCCTCCGGGACCCGCGGCATCCTCGACCAGCACCTCGGTCGGCCGGATGGGGACCATCCGACCCTAGCCGGCGGGTCAACCCCGGGGAGCTGCCCCCGCCTGCCGGCGGCCGATCCGCTCCGCCGCCGCCGAGATCACGACGGGAGCCGCCATCCGGGCGACTCGGAGAGCCAGGTTGGTCCCCAGAGACCGGCGGTACGGCTTGCCGGACCGCCCCAGTTGCAGGGGCAGCGGGCCCTCGGCGGCCGCCTCGGCCAATAGATCCTGCAGCCGCTCGCGCCACTCCTGGGGCATCTGGGCGATCCAATCAACGCCGGCCAGACCCTCGGCTCGGTGGCGGCGCCGCGAGCGGGTGACATAAACCGCTCCCACCAGGACCACCACCGCCAGTCCGGCGGCCAGCTTGGGTCCGTCTCGCCGCAGCCGTTGCCGGGGGTCGAGGTCGTAGCGCAGACGAGCTTCGAGGCGGTCGGCGCTCGCTTCCACCCGCCCGCGGGTGGCGACTACGGCCTGACGCGCTTGCTCAGTCGACGTGCCCACTCGAGGTCCTCTTCAAGGCTGGCCTTGGTCGCTTTAAACGGCCATAGCCGGCGATTGGCCCAGATCACCACTGCCCCCACCAGCAGGAGCGCCAGTCCCACCAGGCCAATCACCCCGGCAACCAAAGTGTGGTTGGGTTGCCATTCAACCAGGGTCGCCAGCGCGAATATCAGGAACAGGCTGGCCCCCAGCATCGCCACGACGGCCCCCAGGGCGACTCGGATGCCCCGCCGGACGGCGGCCTTGAGCTCGGCCTTGGCCAGCGCAACCTCGTCCGTGACCAGTTGCCGGACATCGTCGGTGAGGCCGTGGACCAATTCCACGACGGTCTGCTCCGGCGCTTCAGGGCTGACCATCCCTGCAGCGTAGCGGATCGGGGCTCGCGCTTCCGCGCCGCCTATCATCAGGGCGTGCCCGGCCCTCTTCCGCAGTCCCTCGAAGACCTGGCCGGCCCTCTCGTGCGCCTGGCCCGCTCCGGCAGCCTCTTGGTGGCGACCGACTTCGATGGCACCCTGGCCCCGGTCGTCAGGAACCCTCGCCGGGCCCGACCCCTACCGGAAGCCGCCGCAGCGCTCACCGCGCTCGCCCTCCGGACTCCGGTCGCCGTGATCAGCGGCCGCGACCTGGCCAACCTCTTCGTCCAGTGCCTCCTACCGGGCGTCCTGCTCCTCGGCAGCTACGGCCTGGAGCCCTGGCAGGAAGCGGGGAGCCTACCCCGCCCGCTACCCCCCTCCAACCCCTCGCCCCGCCTGAGGCGCATCGCGGCCGAGCTGAAAGAGTCGCTGCGGGACCGGGCCGGAGTCGAGGTCGAGATCAAGACCCTGGGGGTCGCGGTGCACTATCGCAACGCCCCGGCACGCCACGCGGCGGGCCTGGAGCTCCGCCGTATCCTCTCTCTCGTCTCCCAGCGGGAAGAGCTGGAGCTCCTCCGAGGCCGGCGGGTCCTGGAGCTGCGCGACCGCCACGCCGGCGACAAGGGAACCGCCCTAGTCCAGCTGCTCGACCGGATCTCACCCCGAGGCTGCGTGTTCGCCGGTGACGACCTGGGGGACCTGCCGGCGATGGTCCAGCTGCACCGCCGGGCCCCCGCCCTGGAGTTGGCACTGGCCTTGGGGGTGCTGAGCCCAGAGACTCCTGATCAGGTTCGCGAGGAGGCGGATGTCTGCCTCAATGGTCCCGAGGAGTGGGCGAGGCTGCTGGCCGGGGTTGTGGAGGAGTTGGCGAAGGCCGCCTGACTTAGGTCCTCGGACCGGTTAGCGAGCAACCAGCTCGTTGAGGTCCTGGAGCTGGGCGGTGATCCAGCGCACGATGTCATGCTTGCGGACAGTCTGGCGCAGGTGCCGGGCTCTGGTCGAGCGGTCCCGCTTGGGCATAGTCAAAGCCGAGTGGAGCGCCTCAGCAGTCTGGTCGATGTCAAAGGGATTGATCGTGAGCGCCTCGGTGCCCAGCTCCTCGTAGCTGCCGGCATTCTCGCTTAGGACCAGCACCCCGTCCATGGTGTTGCAGAGCACCCCCTCCTTAGCCACCAGGTTCATCCCGTCGTAGATGGGGTTCACCAGGAGGGCGTCGTAGGACTTGTAGGCGGCGACCGCCTTGAAGAGGTTCTCCTCCACCTCGAGCCGGATCGGCATCCAGGTTCCGGTCTGGAAGCGACGGTTGACGTGAGCTGCCGCGCTCACCAGAGCCCCTAGATATGAGCGATAGGCGTCCACGCTCTGGCGGCTGCGCTGGAGCAAGGCCCAGAAGACGACCCGGCTCCGCAGCTCCGGGTGGCTCTCCAGAAGTCTCTCGTAGGCGAGGAAGCCGCGGACGATGTTCTTGCTCAAGTCGGTGCGGTCCACCCGGAGGATCAGAAACTCGGGGCGCCAAGAGGCGATCAGCTCCTCCTGGCGCAGGACCTCCTCGTGGTTGGTGAGGTCGGCCATCGCCCGCACGTCGATCGAGATCGGATAGGCCCGGATCCAGACGCTGCGCCCCTCGAAGAACACCGTCGACTGGCGATGGTCCACGGCCAGCCCCAGGTTCTCCTCGCAAGTGAGCAGGAAGTTGCGCACGTCCAGGGAGGTCTGGAGCCCGACCACGTCGCTGCCCAACAGGCCGGTCAGGATGCCGTCCCGCATGTGCCGAGGCAACACCTTCCAGTACTGAGGGGTCGGCCACGGGATGTGGATGAAGTGCTGCAGATGGGCCTGGGGGAGGCGCTTGCGGACCATTCCGGGCAGCAGGTAGAGGTGGTAGTCCTGGCTCAAGATGAGCGGCCGATCGGTCGCCTTTTCCGCCAGCGAGACCACCCGGTCGGCGAACTCGGCATTGACCTTGACGTACCCGTCGCGCCAGGCCCGCTCGGTGCGCGAGTCGAGGATCGGCTCCCGACCGAGATCCCACAGGTAGTGCTGGATGAACCAGAGCAAGGGGTTGCTGATCTCGTTGTAGTAGAGGTCGTAAGCCTCCTGCTCGGGGTGGATGTAGGCGATCTGGAATTTGCTGCCGTCATCAGAGGTGACGTGGACCACCCCCTCCTCGTCAGCCCGACTGGCCAGCCGGTCGTCGGACTCTCCCCGGGCAACCGCCACCCAGGGGGCGTTGCTGGCCTGGGCCAGCGCGGACATGGCGGTGACCAGTCCGCCGCCCCCTCGGGTGATCCGCTCCGCGCCCCCGGGGCCGAGCTGACTTTCGACAGGGGGACGGTTGGCCACCACGATTGGCTGCCAGCCGTGCAGCATCCGTCGCAGATACGGTTCGATCCCCGGCACCTGGCTAGGATGACGGACCGTGGGGCGAATCGGGATTCTCGCTATTGAGGGGGCGCGAACCGATAAGGTCACTCGGTGCGCATTGGGGTCGCCAAGGAACTGGTCTCGGAAGAGCACCGCGTCGCGCTGGTGCCAGAGTCCGCCGCTCGGCTGATCGCCGTGGGAGCTGAGGTGGTGGTCGAGAAGGGCGCCGGGGAGGCCGCCTTCTTCCCGGACGCGACCTACCAAGAGGCGGGGGCCTCCATCCTGACCACCCACCGCCAAGTTCTGACCAGCTCGGACCTACTGCTCAAAGTTCGCCCCCCGCTGGGCCGGGGGCAGGGCACCGATGAGATCGCCATGTTGCCCAAGGGCTCGGTGCTGGTGGGGATGCTCCAGCCGCTCACCCAGCCGGAGCTGATCGAGCAGCTGGCCAAGCGTGGGGTGACCGCCTTCAGCCTGGATCGGCTGCCGCGGATCAGCCGCGCGCAGGACATGGACGTGCTCTCGTCAATGAGCACCGTCTCGGGCTATCACGCAGTGCTGATGGCGGCCGAGCGCCTGCCCCGCTTCTTTCCCCTCCTGATGACCGCCGCTGGCACCGTCACGCCGGCGCGGGTGCTGGTGCTGGGGGCCGGGGTCACCGGGCTGCAGGCGATCGCCACCGCGAGGCGGCTTGGTGGGGTGGTGCGCGCCTTCGACGTCCGCCCCCAGGTCAAAGAGCAGGTGGAGAGCCTAGGGGCCCAGTTCGTCGACGTCGGCGAGCCAGAGGCGGCTGCTGAAGGCCAGGGGGGGTACGCCGCTGAGGTGTCGGCCGCCACCCAGAAGCTCCAGCAAGAGGCTCTCGCCCGCGAAGTCGCGGAGGCTGACGTCGTTATCTCCACGGCGCTGGTGCCCGGGAGACGGGCCCCGGTGCTGGTCTCCAAGGCGGCGGTCGCCAAGATGCGCCCCGGCTCAGTCGTGATCGACCTGGCGGCGGAGGCTGGCGGCAACTGTGAGCTGACCGAGCCCGGGAAGGAGATCCAGAAGGGCGGCGTGTGGATTCTGGGGCCGCTTGACCTGCCCTCCCGAATGGCGTACCACGCCAGCCAGCTCTACTCCCGCAACCTCACCCGTTTCGCGCTCTCCCTGATCAAGGACGGCCAGCTCCAGCTGAACTTCGACGACGAGGTGGTCTCGGCCACCTGCGTCGCCCACGACGGCCAGGTCATGGCGGGGGCTCGCTCGTGAACGCCTTCGGCGGCACTTTGCTGATCGGGGTGTTCATCTTCGTGCTGGCGGTCTTCATCGGCTTCGAGCTGATCTCGAAGGTCCCGGCCACCCTGCACACCCCGCTCATGTCCGGCACCAACGCCATCCATGGCATCGTGCTGGTGGGCGCCCTGGCGATCGCTGCCGGAGCACATGGCACCTTGGGCACGGTGATCGCCTTCCTGGCAGTGCTGCTCGGCACCATCAACGTGGTCGGCGGTTTCGTGGTCACCGACCGGATGCTTCAGCTGTTCAAGCGGCGCCCAGCGCCTGAGCGGCCGGCCCCCAAGTGATCCACTACCCGCAGCTGGTCGCCCTCGGCTACCTGGTCACAGTGGTGCTTTTTGTATTCGGAATCAGGCTTCTGGGGTCTCCCGCAACGGCCCGAAATGGTAACCGGCTGGCCGCCGTCGGCATGCTCGTCGCGCTGGTCGTCACCTTCGTCGGGCTGGGGACGCTGCCCTGGTTCGCTGTGCTACCGGCGTTGGTGTTGGGTGCGGTGATCGGCGCGGTGGCCGCCCGGGCAGTCCGGATGACCGCCATGCCCCAGATGGTCGCGCTCTTCAACGGTATGGGGGGTGGCGCCGCCGCCCTGATCGGGGCGGATGAGTTCGTGCGCCGCACCGCTCATCTGGCCGCCGGCACCTCGACGATCTCGCCCAGTAACTCGGTCCCGATCATGCTGGGCTGCCTGATCGGCTCGATCAGCTTCTCCGGCAGCCTGATCGCGTTTTGCAAGTTGCAGGGGATCTTGCGGGGTAGCCCGATCACCTTCCCCAACCAACGCGTCGCCAACGGGGCGCTGCTGGCGGTGATCGTGGCGCTGGGGGTGGTGCTGATCGCCTTCGACGCCTCCCCGTGGCTCTTCTTGCTGTTTGAGGCGCTTGCCTTGACCTTCGGGGTCGCCTTCGTCCTGCCGATCGGGGGCGCCGACATGCCGGTGATCATCTCTTTGCTTAACTCCTTCACCGGCCTAGCCGCCGCGATCACCGGGTTCGTCCTCGCCAACGAGGTCCTGATCGTCGCGGGCGCCCTGGTGGGGGCCTCGGGCACCATCCTCACCCGGCTCATGAGCCGGGCCATGAACCGGTCGCTGGCCAACGTCCTGTTCAGCGCCTTCGGCAGTCAGGTGAGCCGGGCGGGCGACGTCGGTCCCACCGCCGACCAGCAGATCCACAGCGTCACCGCCGAGGATGTGGCCCTTCTGCTGGGCTACGCCCGCCAGGTGATCTTCGTGCCCGGTTACGGCATGGCGGTGGCCAAGGCTCAGCACGATGTCCGAGAGCTGGCGACGCAGCTGGAGAAGCGGGGCGTCACCGTCAAGTACGCGATCCACCCGGTGGCCGGCCGGATGCCGGGGCACATGAACGTGCTGCTGGCGGAGGCGGACGTCCCCTACACCCAGCTCTACGAGATGGACGACATCAATCCGGACTTCGCGAGATCCGATGTGGCGGTGGTGATCGGGGCCAACGACGTGACTAACCCGGCCGCCCGCAGCAATCCCGCCAGCCCGATCTACGGGATGCCGATTCTCAACGTCGACCAGGCCACCAACGTGGTGGTGCTGAAGCGGAGCATGAATCCCGGGTTCGCCGGGATCGAGAACGACCTCTACTACAACCCCAAGACCCTGATGCTGTTCGGGGACGCCCGGGATTCGGTGATTCACCTGGTGGCCGCCCTCAAAGAGCTGGTCCCGGCGACCTGATCCAGACCCCCGCCGTCGAACCCGGTCAGCTGCTAGTTGAGGGACTCGGTGAGGGCGAGGCGGTGCTGAATCGCAGGGGCACACAGCCGTCGGGGGGAACAGCACAGGTCACGAACTGGCTGACATTGGCGTTCCCCGACACCTGGAAGACAAATACGGGAACCGCGGTCCCGTAGCTGACCACTACCGCCCGGGACTCGGAGCTGATGGTGGTCAGCCCCGACGGGGCTGGCGACGGAGAGGGGAAGGGCTGACCAGCGAGCGAGAGCAAGTAGGCGTCCGGCTTGATCGTTCCCGAGTTGAGGTACTGGACCGCCTGAGCCGGCTCCATGGCGGGATAGATGACCGGGTTCCCGATCTCCCCGTAAGGGACGGCGCCGGTGATGCCCACCAGCTGGGTGACCTGGTTCTGGTCGGTGGCCACGTTCACGAAGATCTCCTGCGGCTGACCCAGGATGTTGACCACTGGCAGCCCCTCCAGGGACCACTGAAAGTAGACGGTGCGGTCGGAGGCGGCGGTGAAGCTCAGCTGGGGAAGGGGGATAAGGCCGCCACCGGCTGGCACATGGGCGGCGCTGAGAAAGCTCTCGGCGAACTGGTCGGCCCCGGCGAGGGTGGGAGTGGTCCCCACCTCGTCGGTCGGGGCATTGGGATGGAAGTTGAAGGTGCTGAGCGTGGGGTCGGTAGTCAGCTGGTAACCGTTGGTTGAGCCCAGGTTGTAGCCCAGGCCGGTGGCCGTGCTGATCGGGGGCCCGGGCACGCCGAGCGCCAGCGTAAGGGCGGTCAGCGCCGCGGTGGCGGTGTTCGGCACGGTCGCGGAAGGCAAGCTCCCCGAGCCACTTCCCAGGTTGCCCGAGACGGCGTAGGGGCCGGAGACCAAAAGAGGGCCGGCGGTCTCTCCGCCCAGCCCCAAAAGTCCGGGCAGGGCGGCCGTCGGGCTGGCCGAGGGCGAGGCAACCGGATGGGGGGTAGGGGTGTCGCATCCCGCTCCCAGGAGGGTCAGGATGGTGAGAGCGGCCATTGGCAGGAGATGGCGCTGAGGAGCTTTCACCCGTGCAGAATGCCATGAGTGCGGTACCCGGACTGTTCGCGGACATGACGACAGCGGGTTGCGGAGTGCGGCCAAAGTTGCGACGCGTTCTCTATCCCAGAACAGGCGCAGAGTGGGAGCCACCAGCGCCGGAACCGAGTGATTTCTCGCCCCAGGGCCGGTAAGGCGGTCGCTGTGGAGCGGTCGCCGGGTCCGGATCCCTTGGGCTCTGACCCGTATCGGGAGGCCCTGCTGCGTCTGGTCGGAGCCAGCTCGCCGGGGATGCGGCTGGGGCTGGACTCCACCCGCCGGCTGCTGGAGTTGCTGGGAGATCCGCAGCTCGGCCTCAGGGGAGTCTTGGTGGCCGGCACCAACGGCAAGGGTTCTGTCTGCGCGATCGCCGCCGAGATCGCCGAGCGGGCCGGGATCCGGGTGGCCCTGCTCACCAAGCCCCACCTCACCAGCTACCGAGAGCGGATTCGTTTGAACGGAGCCCCGATCGATGAGCCATTCTTCGGAGAGATCGCGGATGCGGTCAGCGCCGCCGCGGACAAGATGGCTTCCGGGGGAAGCCGGCCCACCCACCACGAACTGCTCACAGCCATGGGGTTCCTGGCCGCCCGCCGCTGGTCCGCCGCGCTGGTGGTCTGCGAGGTCGGACTGGGCGGTCGGCTCGACGCGACCAACGTCTGGGATGGCGGGGTCGCGGCGGTGACATCCGTCGCCCTGGACCATCAGGCCCAGCTGGGCAAGACGGTCCCCGAGATTGCCGGCGAGAAGGCGGCGATCATCAAGCTCGGCAACCGGGTGGTCTCCGGGGCGCCCGACGCCGCACGGCCGGCGGTGGAGGCGGCGACTTCGGCCGCCTCCGGGAGGCTCTGGCAGTTGGGGCGGGAGATCACCCTGGATTTCGCGCCGGACCAGGGCGGGTCGTTCGCCGTCACCACCCCGGCAGCGGTGCGCACGCAGCTAAAGCTGGGCCTCGACGGTTCGTTCCAGGTGGAGAACGCGGCTCTCGCGGTCGCGATCGTGGACTGCCTGACCGAGACGGGATTCCGCTTCCCCGAACAAGCCATTCGAGATGGCCTCGCCCAGGTCAGGTGGCCGGGCCGGTTGGAGACCATCGGCTCGGCGCCGGAGGTGCTGATCGACGCCGCCCATAATCCGGCGGCTGTGGCAGCCGCGCTTCCGGAGATCCGCCGGCGCCTGGCAGAGCGGCCAGGCGTCCTGCTCTTCGGAGCCATGGCGGACCACCAATATCAGGGCATGCTCCGACTGCTCGGTCGGGTGCGTTTCAAGTCGGCGGTGTTCACGCGGTCGCTTTCAGCCCGGGCCGCCCCAGCGTCCGCCATGGCGGCCTCGTGGCGAGAGGCATCCGAGGTGGTTGAGCCGGTTGCCCTGGCGCTGGACCGCGCCCAGACGCTGGCCGGTCCACGAGGCCTGGTGGTGGCGCTCGGCTCGATCTACGTGATTGGCGAGGTGATGTCGGCGCTCGGCATCGGGGTTCCCCCGGATCCGGAGATTCCCTTCCCACCGCTCTGGTGAGCCGAGAACCGGTTGGGATTGAACTCACCGATCGGCTGAGCGGTTTCTCCGCTCTCGACCAGGTCGGCCAGAACCTCACCCACCACCGGGCAGAATTTGAAGCCGTGTCCCGAGAACCCGCCGGCCAGAGAAACCAACGAGGAGTTCGGATGAAGCCCGATGACAAAGTGCTTGTCCGCACTGTTCGTGTACAGGCAGCTGCTGCTCTTCGCGAGTGGCGCCTGAGCGAGCATCGGCACAGTGTCTGCCAACCCCTCTCGGACGGCGTAGACATCTGCCTCCGTCACCTCCCGCCGGACAGTGTCGGCGGTGGTGAACTCGCCTCCATGGTGCCGGGCCGCCTTTGCGGTTCGGCCGTCCCTGGTCGGAACGCCGTAGTACTGAGCGCCATCGGGTCGTTCGAAGAGATAGATGGGGCAGGAGGGAGGAGTGAAGGGACCTATGTCAGTAGGCTCGAACCAGACCATCACCTGGCGCTCGACCTGCAGTTCCAGCACCGGCAGATTCCACAAACCAGCGCTCCCGGCGCCCGCGGTCAGCACGAGCCGGTCCGCTTGGTACGGGCGGGAATCGGTGCGGACCACCACCCCCGACTCCGAGGCTTCCCAGCTCAGGACCCTCTCTCCAAAGTGGAGCTCAGCGCCCCGACTGGCCGCTTGGCGAAGGTGGGCCAGCACCGCCGACTCGGGTGCGAGAACCCCAGCCTCCGGTTCCACCAGACCTGCTTGGTCGGGCCGCGGACGAAGGGCTGGGAACTCCCTGGCTACTTCGGCTGTCGTCAGGAGGCGATGGGGGATATCCCATTTCCGGGCGCTCGCCAGAGAGCCGGCCACGACCGGCCCGTCGGGTGCTCCGATCATGACCCCCCCGGTCGTCTCCAGCAAACGTTCTTTAGACAGAGCCTCCAGCTCCCGCCAGAGCTGGTAGGAACGCAGCACGAGGGGGACGTAACCCGGGCCTTCGAAGTAGGCCTGGCGGATGATCCTCGACTCTCCGTGGGAGGACCCGCGGTCGTGGCTGGGACCGAAGGCTTCCAGACCAGTGACGTGCGCTCCGCGGCGCGCCAGATGGAAAGCCGCGGCCGAGCCCATGGCTCCCAGGCCGACGACGACTACTCGGAGCGTGTGGTCACACAGTCGCGGTCGGACGGGTCGAGGTCGCGACACCGGCACCTGCCAGAGCACGCTGGCAAAGCTCGGTCAGTCCGTCCCAGTCCTCCGAAAGCAGCAGCTCAGGCCGGAAGAGGTCGTTGGTTAGTCCGACCACGTCAGCGCCCTCCCGCAAGTACTCTCCGCATTCTTCGACCAGCACTCCGCCGCTTACCCAGATGGGGGTGTGGGGCATGGGACCCCGGAGCGCTCGGATGTAGGCGGGCCCGCCCGCCGGGGCGGCCGGGAACACCTTGACCAGCTGCGCCCCCAACTCTTCCGCCCGAGCGATCTCGGTCGGAGTCAGGGCTCCCATCACCAGCGGCACGCCGGCGCGGCCGGCGACCTCCGCGACGGCCGGCACCAGGTAAGGGGTCACCAGATATTGCGCTCCGGCCTCGATCGCCCGATTGGCGATCTCTGGGTCGGTGATAGTACCCGCGCCGAAGGCGCAGCTGTTTCCCAGGTCCTGCCGCGCGCGAAGCTCTCTGATCAGCTCGAAGGCCCCCGGCGTTCCGGCGGTGACTTCCACCGAGCCAACCCCGGCCCGGGCGGCCACCAAGGCCGCTTGGGCGGCCTGCTCGTGATCGTGCCAGCGGATGACCGCGGCCAGCCGGCGCGGGAACAGCGGGGAGAGTTCAGGGTTCATCATGGCTTGAGTTTAGCCTGACCCGGCCCCGTCCGGCCCTGCAGCTGGCGTGGCTCCTCGGGCTCGGCCGCCCCGACCGCCTTCGGGACCGCGGCAATGGCGGTCAAGCAGGCCGATCTGACCAACCTGGGGCAACGGGACCACGCTCGGAGGGCTCGGGAATGCAAGATTATTTGTCGCAGAAAATCCCGCGTTATATTGAGTTATCTGCGACGGTGTCCGGCTAACGCGGACTAACTGAGTCTTGGTCGTTCTAGCCGCCGCCGCGTTCGCTCTCGGTTCGGAGGCAGCAGCTCAGACGAGAGCAGCCAGGCACGACTCAATACCAACACCGCGGCCCCGCAGCCAATCACGACGATGATCCCGGTCGCTGGCTCTTGGTTTCCGGCAACTGGAAACGCCGCCAGCAGAGACAGCACCACGAGCGCGAACGCCGCCACACCCCACGAAACGCAATGCCAGTAGCGGCGGGATATTTCCGGAAGCAACTGCTCAAGCCGCGCCGCAATGATCGCCAAGTTGGCGTCATCACCACCCAGCATCGGAGCATCCCTGGGGCCGCTGCGGTCCTTCAGTCGGGACCCTGCTGCGACTGCCGGATGATGCTTTCGATGACGTCGTGACCGGGTGGCCGGTGCGCCGAGCTCCGGCGGGCGGGAGTCTTGCGCCGGTCCTGACGAGAAGTCGTCATATGACCCTCCTGCTTGCGCCAGACCCGCTCGATGATCACCCTGATCTCCGCGTCGTCCTCAAACGGGATCCCGTGGGCCGCCAGCGACTGCTGGAGCCGTTCGGAGAGGTGGGAGCTCTCGTGCAGGTTCAACTGCTCCAAAGCCTCCAGGAGGTCATCGAGCCGGCGCAGGATGGACCGACGCTCGATCGTCTCCGTCGATGCCGTGATCATGGGGCGATTATCCGCGCCCACCGCTCTCGAGGGGAGATCCGTGGTCACTGCAGCCCGTGATCAGGCTGGGATCGGCACCTCGGGAACGGTCTCCCGCTCATAAAGGCCCAGCTTGGCGATCCAGCCCTGGAGCGCCGGGGGTGCCCACCAATTGGCTCTGCCCAAAAGCCGCATCAAGGCCGGGACCATGATGCCTCGCACCAAGGTGGCGTCGACCGCCACCGCCACCGCCATCCCCACCCCCAGGGTCTGGATCTCCAGCACATCGCCGGCGGCAAAGGAGCTGAAGACGGTGATCATGATCAAGGCCGCCGAGGTGATCACCCCGCCCGTGACCGTCAGGCCGTGGGCGACGGCGTCTCGGTTGTCCCCGACCTCGCAGTAACGCTCCCGGATCCGGGACAGGAGAAAGACCTCGTAGTCCATGGACAGGCCGAAGAGGATGGCGAACATCAGCACTGGAGTGGTGGCGGCGATGTTGCCAGCCGGGGTGAACTGGAGCACATTGGCGAGATGGCCCTCCTGGAAGATCCAGACCATCACCCCGAAGGCAGCTGAAATCGAGATCAGGCTCATCAGCACCGCCTTGAGTGGAAGCAGGACGGAACCGAAGGTGAGGAAGAGCACCACCATGGTGACTACCACCACCAGCAGCACGGCCCAGGGGATGGTGGCCCCGAATGCGTGCAGGAAGTCCACCGACAAGGCTGCGCCTCCGGAGACCAGGGCCTGGGCCCGTGCTGGACCGGGGAGGACCCGCAGCCGGTGGACCAAGGTGGCGCCCTGGTTGGAGTCGGGGGAAGAGTCATTCGCCACCTCGAACTGGGCGATGGGTCCCGCGATGTTGCCGGCGATGTAGGTGTTGAGCTTCGAGCTCCGCTGCGCCACTGGCAGGGCGAGCTGCTGCAGGTACGTCGCCTGGGCGACCCCGGGCGGCGGGGTAAGGGCTCCGGTGACTCCCTGCACCCCCGGGATCGCCCTGAGCTTGGTGAGGTAGGTCGCCAGCTGTTGCTGCTGCGGCAGGGTCAGGCGGTGATCGAGGGGGGAGTTGTATCTCAGCACCAAGTTGAGGTCGTCCACCCCTCCCGCTTGAGGGAAGTCGTAGTTGAGCAGCGCGTAACCGGT
Organism: Candidatus Acidiferrales bacterium; assembly: GCA_035533655.1. GTDB lineage: Bacteria > Chloroflexota > Dormibacteria > Aeolococcales > Bog-877 > Bog-877. The sequence goes on from DATLTJ010000053.1 coordinate 27,480, forward strand.
CCGCGCCTCCCCCGAAGGGATGTTGGCGACGTCGCTGCCGGTCGACAGCCGGAGGTGGAGAAAGGGAGTTCCCATCAGCAGCAGGAGGGCAACGGTGGGTACGGCGATCGCGATCGGCCGGCGCATCACCGCACGCGCCACCCAGCCCCAGAAGGTGGAGGTTCGGGCGGGACGGAGGTGGGCTCCCCGCAGGCTGCGGCGCAGCGTCAGCCAGTTGACCCGCGGTCCCAGGAGCCCCAGGAGCGCCGGTAGTGCGGTTAGGGCGAAGAGCAGGGTGAAGGCCACCACCAAGACCCCGCCCACGCCCATGCTGACCAACGCGGAGGCGGGAAAGAGGGTCAGTGAAAGTAGGCCGATTCCGACCGCGGTCCCGGAGACCGCCACCGCCTTTCCGGCAGTTGCGGTGGCGATGCGGACGGCCTCCGCAGAATCGTGACTGGGGATCTCCTCGCGGAACCGCTTGACAAAGAACAGCGAATAGTCGATGGCTAGCCCGAGACCGATGATGGTCGCCACGTTGGTCACGAAGATCGACATGCCGAAGTGCGCCGCCAGAATCTTGATCACCGCCAAGGAGGTGGGCACGGCCAGGCCGGCGATCACTAGAGGGAGCAGCGCCGCCATGACTGACCCGAACACCAAAAACAGCAGGACGAGGGAGATCGGCAGTGCAATCAACTCGGCGTGCTGCAGCTGCCTCTCCAGGGCGGAGTTGTAGAGCGCGTCGATGGGGGCCGAGCCGCTGATGTACATCTGCAGCCCCGAAGGCCGCTTGATGAAGGCCTTGAGGTGGTTGAGATGGGAGGTGGCCGCGGTCTCGCTCAGCTTGAGGTTGACTACCGCGAAGGTGTCGTGCCCGTGATCCCCGATGAAGATGCTCTCGCGAGTGTTGGTGTAGTCCAGCACGCTGCCGGTGAACGGTTGCCGAGCCAGCCGCTGGAAGGAGTCGTTCACCTTGGCCTGCACTGCCGGCGACGCGGCGTCGGCCGTCGCGCTGTGGAACACCAGCAGGAACTGCGTGGCGGAGTTGCCGAAGTAGCGAGATAGGAGGTTGGCGGCGTTCTGGCTCTGCGAGCCGGGGACTGAGTAGCCACCCGACGTGAACTGCCCACCGAACGGCCCCGAGAGCCCGACCAAGATCACCGTCAAGGCGACCGCCCCCACCACGATGAACTTGCGAAAGCGAAATGCGAAGTCGCCCAGACGCCGGAACATCTTTCGTCGCCCTCCGGGCTAGGTCTTGGCCGCTGAATGAATGTTCATTCAGCTAGATTATGGGGAGTACTTGGGCGGACTTGTCAAAGCCGCCACCCGGGAAGGAGCGTGACCTTTGGGAACGGCTGAGGCGATTGTGGCCCCGACTCACGCTGACCAGGTCCGCCAGCGGATCTTGGATGGGGCCGCGCGCGCCTTCTCGGTTTCTGGCTTCCAGGGCACCAGCGTCCCTGACATCGCCGCCGAGGTGGGGGTCTCGGTCGGCCTGCTCTACCGCTACTTCCCGAGCAAGGCCGATCTCTTCACCGCCATCTGCTTGTCCGAGTTGGAGTCTGAGATGGTCGCCCTCACTCGGCAGCTCTCCGAGATCGCCAACCCCACCGAGCGGCTGCGCCAGGGGGTCGAGTTCTACCTCCGCCAGATGCAGCAGAAGCAGGGCGCCGGGGTCATCCTGGGGGCGCTGGCGGAGGCCCCCGCTAACGACGAGGTGCGCGCGGTGATGCGGCTCCGCGCCACCACCATCCGCGACTTCGTCCGAGGCTATCTCGAAGACGGGGTCAAGGCAGGCGAGGTGCCCGCCACCGCTCCAATTGGAGATTTCACCGAGGCGATCGCCATGCTGCTGGACGGGGTGGTGACGGTGTGGGCGCTGTCCGGGCCCGACCTCGACCTGCTGGCGGTGCGCGACGCCATCGTCAGCCTGCTGGCGGCCGCCCTGCAGACTCCCGGTTCGCCGACTCCGTGAGGCCGGTCTGGACCAGCGCCTGAGTCAGGTCCTGGAGCAGGTCGTCCGGGTCCTCGACCCCGACTGAGAGGCGCAGCAGGCCCGCAGCCAGGTACTCTTCGCCGGCCCAACGGGCCCGTCGTTCCAGCAGCGATTCGACCGAGCCCAGGCTGGTGGAGTTGGTCCAGATCTGGGTAGCGGTGCAGACCCTCTCCGCCGTCGCCGCGTCGCAGTCCAACTCGACCGCGAGCATCCCCCCAAATCCACCATTCATCTGGCGCTCGGCCAGCTCATGTTGAGGGTGGTCGACAAGTCCTGGATAGTGCACCCGCACCACTCCGGGGATTTTCTGCAAGCGCTCCGCCAACAGCGCGGCGGTCGCGACCTGTCGCCGCAAACGCACATCCAGGGTGCGCAGTCCGCGGAGCGCCAACCAGGTTTCGAGCTGGCCCGGGATGGCCCCGGTGTTAGTCCGTTGGTATCGCAGTTTTGGCAGTAAATCACTGTTGTTCGTGACGACAAGTCCCAACATCAGGTCACTGTGTCCGCCGATGTACTTGGATACCGAGTGCACCACTGCGTCCGCTCCCAAACGCAACGGCTGCACCAGCAGCGGGGTGGCGAAAGTGTTGTCGACCACGGCGATCGCGCCAGCCTCGCGGGCGATCTCGGCGCAGCGCCGGAGGTCGGCCACAGTGAGCAGTGGATTGCCCAACGACTCGATCAGCAGCAAGGCCGCCCCCTGGCAGGCGCGGCGCACCGAGTCGAGGTCGGTCGCATCGACCAACTCAGTGGTGCAGCGCCCCGCTTGGGACAGGTGCCGGAGGAGCTCCCGGCTGCCGGTGTAGGCATCCTGGGCCACCACGATCTTGTGCCCGACGCCACAACTCTCCACCACCGCGGCGATGGCGGCCATCCCCGAGCCGAAGGCGACCGCGCCCTGGCCCTCTTCCAGCTCGGTGAGCGCCTCCTCGAGGCGCTCCCAGTTCTCGTTGTGGTCGCGCCCGTAGGAGTAGCCGAGGGGGTTGCCGTGGCCGAACACGACCGACATCGGCAGCGGCGGGACCAGGGCCTGGCTCTGGCCGACTGGACCGTTGCCGGCGTGAACCACCCGGGTGGCGATCCGCGCCCGGTCCGCGTCGGAGCGGATGGTGCTCACGGACGGCTCAATTAGAGGCCGGCCGGCGGGCTCGGAGCAGCACCTCTCGGGCCATCCGACCGTGCGCCTCGTCCACCATCTCTTCGCCCATCCGCGAGGCCCCGCCGCGATCATCCAGCGCGGCGAGAATCTGCTCGGCCCGAAGGATCTGCTCGGCGTCCGGAGTGAAGGCGCGGTTCACCGTCGCCAGCTGGGAGGGGTGGATCACCCACTTGCCGTCGTACCCCAGCTGGGACGCCTTGAGAGACGAGCGCTCGAGTAAGGCCAGGTCGGCAATGTCAGAGCAGGGCCCGTCGATCGCCTGCAGGCCATGAGCCTTGGCGGCGACCGCAATCCGGAATAGGGCGTAGTGCCAGATGTCCCCGGGGTAGCCGGCGGTGTCCTGCCCGATGGTCAGCTGAGGCATCCCCATGGCGGCCGCGAAGTCGCCGGGTCCGAAGATCAGCGCCTCGGTCCGCGAGGACGCGGCGGCGATCTGCCCGACTGACTCGAGACCAGCCGGATCCTCGATCTGGAGTTCTAGCCCGAGCGGGCGGGAGACCTCGCCCGCCGCCTCCAGCCCGGTTAGCAGGTGGTCGATGAAGGCGACCTCGCCCACCGAGCTGACCTTCGGCACCACCAAACAGGAGATCCGATCGGCCACGCGGGGGACCAACGCCACCAGGTCGGGGACCGCATGGGGGCCCCGCACCCTGTTGATCCGAACCGCGACTGTCCGGCCGCCGAAATCGAGCTCTTGTAGGGTCTCAACCAGCAGGCCCCGGGCCCGCTCTTTCTCAACCGGGTCGCTGGGAACCGCGTCCTCCAGGTCCAGGACCACCTCGGCGGCATCCAGGGTGGTCGCTTTCTCGGCCATCCGCCGGCTGCTCCCGGGCAGCACCAGAACCGAGCGCCGGGAGCGGTTCACTCAGGCTGGTCCTTCCCTGGTTCCTCGCCTTGGCCCAGTCGCTGCATCAGGTCCTCGATCATCCGCCGGGCCTCGGGGTCGTCCATCAGCCGCTGCCGAACAGCCTCGGCGGCCTGACGCATCTGGGGGTCGTCCATCAGCCGCTCCTGCATCTGGGAAAACTGGCTAAGCATCTCCTTGGCCGCGGTCTCGTTGGCCACCTGGAGCAAAACCGGCTGGGAGGCCGCAGCAACCACCGCCTCCATCTGCTGGCGGACCATCTCGATGCCCTTACAGCCGAGGCACTCGCCGCGCAGCTGACAGTGGCAGACCGCTCGCTTGATCGTGTCGAGCTCGCGGTGAATTCCGCTCAGGTCGACTGGCTCAGCCACTGATCAAGCCTATCCCACCGCTCCTAACCACTGAGCAGGAGTGAGTCCTGCTCAGTGGGCGACCCCGAACGGTCCTGGGCCGCCTGGATGCCGGGAGGGATCCGGTCGGCTCGCTGATCGTGCGAGGACACCAGCGCATACAACCCAACACCGCCTGGGGAGTTACCGCTGCGTACCGCCTCCGGAGCCACCAGGATCGAGCGGGAGGTCACCCTCACGACAGGGACCGCCAGGGTCCCTTCCCGGAGCCACCGGTACCCGGTCGGCGGACAAATTCCCTGGACCTTCGCCCATTGGGTCAGGTTCACCCCGTAATTTTGCTCAATAGAACATCTGCATGCGAGCTATCACACACTTATCTCGCAACGGTTGCGCACCCCTTGGTTCAGGGGGGTGGCTGGATGGGCCGGCGGGCCCGGATCAGGGCGTGCCAGTAGCGATGGTAGAGACGGCCCTCGCGCCACTGCGCCAGCAGCTGACCGCGCACCGCCTGGGGGGCGGACTCGTAGTAGTCAAGGAGCTGGCGCTTGCGCTTGTCCGGGACTTTGGCGAGATCGAACCAGGCCAGGATGTCCTTCTCCTGCTCGATGCGCTCGGCATGCTCGACGGTGAAACCCAGTGAGCTCAGCAGAGCGCGCCACTCCTCGAGAGCCCGGCTGCGGAAGTGGGACGGGTCACGGCCGATCTCAACCACCTCCAGCCAGTCGCGGACCACCGGCGGCGGGGAGCAGTCGCTGACCGCGAAGACACCCCCCGGGCGCAGGACCCGGAAGGCCTCGCTGAGGGCGGTGATCAGTTGATTGAAGTGGTGGGGCGCGGAGCGGACCAGCACCCGGTCGAAGCTGCTGGCCGGGAAGGGGAGCTGCTCGGCATCACCGCGCACGAAGGTGACGTTGCGGATCTCCCGCTCAGCAGCGAGCTGCTTGGCCTGCTCGAGCATCGGCGCGGTGATGTCCAGTCCGACCACCTCCGCCACCTGGGGGGCCGCCGCTAGGGCGACGTTCCCCGTGCCGGTCGCCACGTCGAGGACTCGGTGGTTGGGCCGCAGCTCAGCCAAGGCCAGGAACCGGGCCAGCGAGACCGGGTCGGCGTGGGTCGGACTCTGGCGGTAGGCCTCGGCTACCTGGGAGAACTGGCGCTGACTATCGGTGAGGTCATCCCCCTCCGGTTGGCCTGGGTCACCAGTCACAAGGGATGGCCGGACAGCAAGGTGTCCAGCGGGGTCGGCTCCAGATCCTGCGGGCCGCCGAACCGCACGTCTATCTCGGCCTCTAAATCCTTCACCAGGTCGCGCAGCTGCCCCAGGTCGGAGGTCGGGGCATTGCCGTTGGCGTAGGCGCCAACCAGCTTGCCGTCCTCGAAGAGGGCGACGCCGATGCCGTCCTGGGCGTGCACGATGAGGCCGCCGCTGCTGGAGTACTTGCTGAGGTAGCTGCGGAGCCCCTCCAAGTTGACGAACATCGCCCCCAGCCCCGCGAAGCGAAGCGGGGCATGCAGCACCAAACCCAGTCCCCTTGCGATCTGGCGCGGGTAGGTAATCACGTTGATGGTGTCCTGGCTGTTGGGGAAGTTGGGAAAAGAAATCCGGTTGGTGGTGGTGATGCTCCCCTGGTGGTCGCTGGCGACCGCCACCACGTAGCCATCGACCAGGACGACGTAGCTGTTGCTCCCGTCGACCCCCTGCACGTGGAGTACCCCGGTGTGTCCCTCGCCGGCCAGATGGCGCAAAAGTCGGGCCGGATCGGTGAATCCGGCCCTCAGGTTGCGGAAGACCACCTCACCCTCAGGCAGGGGGAAGGAACGGGTCTGGAGGACTGCCACCGGGGCGGGGCTCGGCTCCGTCGAGATGGGTGGGGCCGGCTGATAGATGACTGCCTGCTCCACGACTGTAGTCGCGCTCGTCCACGGCTCCTCGGGCCCAGTGCCCAACTCGTCGTCCGCCTGAGGGGTTTCGGGTTGGATCTCCTCGAGCTCGTCGATCTCCTCTAAATCGGCGACCGGGTCGGTTAGGCTATCCGCCACCACTGGGGCGTCGCCGGCCGGGGGATCAGCGGGCAGCGTCCAGGGAGCGGTCTCCTCCGCGGCGCCGGATTGGAGCCAGGCTAGGTTGTCGGGATGGTCCTCTTTGGGGTCGACCACGGCCGGGGTGAAGGTCGCTGGCTCGTCGTCGGTGCTGGCTGATCCCCAAGGCGCGCGCTCCGCCGGCTCCAGGGCGGATCCACCGGGACTGGGAGCTTCCGGCACTTCGAAACTACGGTCACGCCAGGCGGGGAGATCGACCTCAGCGGGAGTGTCAGCCACCGAGTCGGCGGCGGGCTCCTCGGGGGTTGCCTCCTCGACGCTCGAGTCGAGCGGCCGCCAAGAGCCCACGGCGTCCTCGGTGGCAGCGTCTTCGGCCGGATCAGTGTTCAACCCGGCAGCTCCCAGCGCGGAAGGGATCGGTGGGAGCTGGTCCAAGTCTGGGTCGGCGTCCGTCCCGGACCCCTCCTCGGCCACTGCGTCATCGTCGTCCTTGCTGTCCTTCTTGCGCCCGAACGCCAGGTGCATCGTGGGGACCGCCAGTGGGATCTCCCGGACGGGCCGCGGCAGTCCCCCGACCGGTATCGGCACCAGGGCCGGCTCGAGGTGCTGCCGGCCAGCGCCATCTAGAACTCGAAGGGCCCCGCGCAGTCGCTCCAGCTCAGAGCGCAGGATGGCGACCGGCGATGGTGAGCTGGATCGACGCTGAGGACGCTTCATGGGACTTGCTCCACTGGTGCGTCCGGCTGGACAGGCGAACAGTTCGCGCCACCGAGAGTTCCTACCAGACGTTTCACTTGCGAAGTGTAGCCGCGCCGGTCGGCAATTGCTCCCTATCAGCGGCTAGCCGGCCCCTAGTCGGCGCGTCGCGGATTTGACTCGGGTAAGTGAGTCGCGCCCGCGCCGCACCTTCTCCACGATCTCCTGACCACTCTGGTGCCCGATGAACCGCCGGAGATCGTCGTTCCAGTCCTCGGCCCTGGTATCGATGGCCTCGATCAATTGCGGGACCGAGGTGAAGACTTTTCGGCGGAGTCGCCGCTCGGTGAGCTCACCGAACCGGCCCGCCCCGCCGAGGTTTGTGTTTCGCCAAGTGCGCTAGCCTCATCCGGCGTCGCGAATGTTGGCGCCCGGCTGCGCCCGCTTGTTGCGCGTCAGGGCCGAGTTGTGCGCCGGATCGGATGAGCATGAAGGGCTCATCCGACGACGCGTAGCCAGAGATTCGTCGCGAGCGGCGCGTTAGTCAGGCTCAGGCGCTCGAACTTGACATGGGTCCCGCCCGGGCGATCGAATAGCCGGACGCCGTCGCCGACCAGGACGGGCGCGATGCACACGGGGATCTCGTCGAGACCAGCCGCGTCGAGGCACTGCCGGCTAGCGTTGGCGCCGAGGACGCTGACGTACTTGTCCACCCGCGGCGGCCTTGGCCGCGGCGGCGCCGCTGCTGAGATCACTGACGAATGGGACACCCGGCACCTCGGTGTCAGGAGCGTGGTGGGTAAGCACGAACTCCAGTCCGCTCCACCCGCCGCCGAACGGCCTGCCCTCCTTGGCCGCGACGCCCGCGTACGGATCGTCGCCGCGGAAGGTGCGGCTGCCGACGAGAAGCGCGCCGATCTTGCCGATCAACTCGTCCACCGTCGGGTTGGGCCCGAGGTGCTCGGTCAACCAGGACATGTCGTCACCTGAGCCCGCGATCAGCCAGTCCAGCGACCTCGGGACCGAATTCGGCACCTTTCCTAGGGTCCACCTCGGTCGAGATCAATGTAGGTTTAACCTGGGGGAGACAGCGGATCGCGCAGCGACTCCCTGCTTCATTAGTGGCAACGCCAACGCCGGGTGAACGCCGGGAATCGGAACGGGCTGAGGAGGCGCGGCAGAAAGCCACCACTTGACCCCGGGCCGCACAGTGCCGTTTCCGACGGCCCAGGTCGTTGCTGCGACGGACCACCAGACGGCGGAGCTGAGTTAGGCGGGGGCCGGTTGGGGCTGCGCGGGGCCTGTCTCAGGGCCGGGCTCAGGACTGGCCTGGGTGAAACCGGTGCGGCGCAGCCACTGCTCCGGATGGCGAACCTCAGACCACCCCGGCAGACTTTCCGGGCCGGACCAGATGCGGTCAAGGCCAGCCTGACCGGCCACCTTGCGGACCTCCCGAAGGAAGCGCTCACCCTGCTGGTACTGCTGGAGCTTGAAGGCGACTCCCGAAATCCACAGGAGGAGCCGCTCGGCCGCCTGAGGCGGATCATGGCGCCGGCGGAACGCGTCGTCCAGGGTGTCGAAGTCGGGGAAATGGCGGCGCCCAGCTTCGCGCATCACATAGTTGCCGTGGCCCTCGAGCACGGTCATGACCGCCTGCACCTTCCCGACCAGCTTCAGCTGCGGCCGGATGCTGCGCGCCGTCTGGATCAGATCCTCCAGGCCCAATCCCTTGCCACCGCCCGGGGCCCGGCTCAGTTCCCCGACCATCGATCCCAGGTACTCCCGGAGCCAGGGATGGAGTTCGAACTGCCAGGCATGGGTCAGCTCATGGAGCATCAGCCAGCGCCGCAGCGAGTTGAGCGGTAGCTCCGAGGCCTCCGAGAAGCGGCGGACGTTGGGCTCCACGATCAGGAGCGCCGGAGCGGGCAGCGTCTCCACGGCGTGGTCGGAGCTGCCCGAGGCGGAGGGCACGGTCAGCACGGGGTCGTACTGGCCGAGCACGCGCCGCGCCATAAAGCCGAGCAGCGTCCCCACGTAGAGACTGCTGGGAACGCGCATCAGCGGACTCGGCCGCATCGATCCCCAGCCGGCCTGGCGCTCTTCGATGGGGCGTAGCATCCGCCGCATCATCGCCAGGTTCTGGTCGATGAAACCGTGCCGCCCGATCACCCGAACCCGGCCGAAGGTCGCCTCCTGGGGGCTGGTGTTGCAGGCCTCCGCCAGCATCGGCACCAGTTCGGCCACCAGCGGGTCGTAGTCCCGACCCGCGGCCTCCACGTCGGCCATGCCGTCGCCGCCGCAGCGGGCGTAGGCGGTCCGGCGCACCAGTTCCCAGTCGAGGACAGGCGCCTCCGGGTCTGCCAGAGACTTGGAGAGTCGCCGTTCCGCCGCGATGGCCACCCCGGCCGCGACCGCCGACCAGGCCAGCACCGACTTTAGGTCGGGCATCTGGCGATGATAACGTCCGGCTCGGCTCAGCCCTTTCGGTAGAACACGAGCTCCCGCCCGACGTGCTCGAATCCCAGGGGGTGGTAGAGGGCCGCCAGCGCTGGCTCGCCGTAGCGCAGGGCCACCTGGCGCCCCTCGGCGAACGCCGCCGCCGTCGCCGCCCGAGTCACCGCGGAGCCGGCCGCTCGCCGCCGGAAGTCGGGGTGGGTAGCCACGCCGCCAACCTCCACCCACCGGCCGAACGACATCGTCCAGCGGGCGGCCGCGACCACCTGGCCGTCCAGCTCCGCCACCCAGCAACGCTGCTCCTGAATCCTCTCCCGCCAGGCTTGCGGGCTTTCCTTCCGCATCCAGCTGACGTGCTGGTAGACCCGGTAGAGCTGCTCCGCGTCGGGCGGCCCGGCCGGCCGAGTCGGCGGGAGGGAGTCCTCCGAGGTCCGCAGCTCCGTTGCGACCGCCAGTTCGCGCCGGTACTGCGCGAACTCGTCCAGGCCGGAGTAGTCGACCGGTCCCTCCAGCACCGACAGTCGGTCGAGGCTCGCCCGATTGGCCCGGAGCAACTCGAGGGCCGCGGGTCCCTCGTCGCCGGACGAAAGCAGCATCCCCAGCTCCCCGTTGTTGAGCAGTGCCGCCGCCCGAACCTCGGCGGCCCGGCCAGGCACCCACCAGAGCACCGCTTCGGGCGCCACCCCGGTCGCCGCCAGCCGCTGCAGGTGCTCGCCGGCGGAGAGGCCGGCCCAGCCCTGGGCGAGCAGGAACTGTCGAACCTGCTCGACGGCAGCCCGGTCCGAGGCTGGCTGGAAGGCGCTCCCCGCTGAACCGCTTTCGTCCTCCATCCGCCAAATGATCGCGGAGGCTGCCCTGGGGCGTCCGGGACCCTGGCACTTGCCGGCGGGGGCCGCTAGCACTCGAGGTGCCTGAGTGCTAACATGAACCACGCAACCTCAGCTGTCTGGATGGGGACAACAGGAGAGACGAATGCCCAAACAACTACTCTTCGACACAGAGGCCCAGTCAGCCCTAAAGCGGGGCGTGGACAAGGTCGCGGACGCGGTCAGAATCACGATTGGGCCCAAGGGCCGCAACGTGGTTCTAGACAAGAAGTTCGGCAGCCCCACGATCACCAATGACGGCGTCACGATCGCCAAGGAGATCGAGCTCGAAGACCCCTTCGAGAACATGGGCGCCCAGCTGGTCAAGGAAGTGGCCAGCAAGACCAACGACATCGCCGGTGACGGCACCACGACCGCCACGGTGCTGGCCTCCGCGATGATCAACGAAGGACTCCGCCACGTGGCTCATGGCGCCAACCCGGTGCAGGTCAAGGCCGGCATCCAGAAGGCGGTGGACGCGGTGGTGGCGGAGATCAAGAAGCACTCGGTGCCGATCAGCGAGCGCGAGAGGATTGCCCAGGTGGCTTCCATCTCGGCGGCCGACCCGGCCATCGGCGAGACGGTGGCCGATGCGATGGAGAAGGTCGGCAAGGACGGCGTGATCACGGTCGAGGAGTCGAAAGGGATCGAGACCGAGCTGGACTTGGTCGAAGGGATGCAGTTCGACAAGGGCTACATCAGCGCCTACCTGGTCACCAACGCCCAGGCCATGGAGGCGGTCCTGGAGGACCCCTACATCCTGATCACCGACCGCAAGATCTCGGCGATCGCCGACCTCCTGCCGCTGGTAGAGAAGATCCACCAGAGCGGCAAGCCGCTCCTGATCATCGCCGAGGACGTGGACGGCGAAGCGCTGGCCACCCTGATCGTCAACAAGATCCGGGGCATCTTCACTGCGGTGGCCGTCAAGGCCCCAGGCTTCGGTGACCGCCGCAAGGCGATGCTCCAGGACATCTCGGTGCTCACCGGGGGCACCGTCATCAGCGAAGAGCTGGGTCTCAAGCTGGACTCGGTGCAGCTGGACCAGCTGGGCCATGCCCGCCGGGTCAAGGTGACCAAGGACGACACCACCTTGGTGGAGGGCGCTGGCAAGAGCGAGGCGATCAAGGGGCGGATCGAGCAGATCAAGGCTGAGATCGAGAAGTCCACCAGCGACTGGGACAAAGAGAAGCTCCAGGAGCGGCTCGCCAAGCTGGCCGGTGGAGTGGCCGTGATCAAGGTCGGGGCCGCCACCGAGACCGAACTCAAGGAGCGCAAGCACCGGATGGAGGACGCCGTGTCCGCCACCCGCGCCGCGGTCGAGGAAGGGATCGTCCCCGGGGGCGGCACCGTGCTGCTGCTGGCCCAGACCGCGCTCGACAAGGTCAAGCTGGAAGGCGACGAGCAGATCGGTGTGACCATCGTTCGTCGGGCTCTCGAGGAGCCCGCTCGCCAGATCGCCAACAACGCCGGAGCCGAGGGATCGGTGATTGTGGAGCGCGTCCGCAGTCTCCCCGTCGGCCAGGGCTACGACGCGGCGACCGGTAAATTCGTGGACATGGTCAAGGCGGGGATCATCGACCCCACCAAGGTGACCCGCTCGGCAGTGCAGAACGCGGCCTCGATCGCAGGGCTGTTGCTGACCACCGAGTCTCTGATCACCGACATCCCCGAGAAGAAGGGAGCCGCTGCTCCCTCGATGCCCGACTACTGAGAATCTGACCGGCCCTAGGGCTGGAGCGCAAGAAGGGCGGGTTGGCCACCGGGCCACCCCGCCCTTATCTTTTTGTCCTAGGGACTGAGGAGGTGCGCTCCGAACCCGGCGGCCAGCAGCCAGCTGATCCCGAAACCCAGGGCCAGCCCCGAAGCGGGACCGAATACCCAGCCCCGCAGGATCTCGAGCAGCACCTTCGTCTGGACCGTCTCCCGACCCCGGGCCAGGCCGGCGCCCGCCATCGCCCCCACTAGAGCCTGGTTGAGGGAGGTGAAGTACCCCAGCCCGACCGCGACCAGCACCACGGCCGCCTGGACCAGTTGGGCGGCTGCGGCCATCGCCTGGTCGACCCGGACGATGTCGAAAGCCACTCGCCCCAGCAAGGGCTTGCCCCAGATCAGCACCCCAGCGGCCAGCCCCAGCCCTCCGAACACCCCGGCCGGGGTGGCCGCCAGTACCCGGGCACCCACCAGAGCCCCAGTCGCGTTGGCGACGTCGTTGGCCCCCATCGCGAAGGAGGCGGCCAGGCCGATCAGGATCAGCGCCGAACCGCCGATGCGCCAAAGATGCGTTGCCTGATTCGCGGAGGAATCCGACCGGAGGGCCCGCAGCCAGTCCAGGAGCCGGGTCACCGCAAATCCCAGCCCGACCGCCACCAAAGGTGCCAGCACCCAGAGCAGCACCAGGCTACCAACGGCGGACCAATGCACTCCTGCCTTCGAGCCCCATGCGACGCCCACCAAGGAGAAAACCAGGAGCTGGATCGTCGACGTGGGGACGCGGAACCGGTTGTAGATGGCGGTGAGACCGAAGGCCAGGGCCACCACCAGGATCTCGTCATTTACGGTGAGTCGATGCTGGACCAGACCGGTGCCCACCCGGGCCTCTACCGCGTGGCTGGCCAAGGCCGCGCCCAGGAGGGCGAGTGGAGCCATCAGCAGCAGGGCTCGCCGGGAGCTCACCAGTCCCAGTGCATAGGGCATGCCCATGCAGGCGCCGGTGTAGTGGGCACCGATGCTGGCCGCGAACCCCAGCGCCAGGGCGGCCAGGATCAGATCGGCGTCCATCGCGGTGAATCTAACCCACCGGGAGTGCCCAACCCGGCGAGGCCCAGACCGGCTCCAGATCAGCGTCCCTAGCAGCGTTCTGGGCGAGGTCAGGGTTGACGGCAATCGCTCGGACCACTTCCTCGAGAGCGTCATCGCAGCGCCCGGTTCGCGCCTTCGCGCAGGCGAGGGCGTAGCGGGCCATGCCCAGCGCGGGACCGGGCAACGCCAACGCCTCGGCCAACGCCACGCCGGCCGCGTGCAGGCGAATGGTGTGTTCCCCCTGCCTCCGGCTGAGCCAGTGCTCGCCTAGGTGGCCACTAGGGTGCCAGAAGCCCCGTACCACCACCTGCAGTCAGGGTGGGCGACCGCGCCAGCCAGGGGTTTCTGTCCGGATCGGTGAGATCCGCCTCGGGAAGCTGCCCCAGGAGGCCCACCAGTTCGGTCGTGGTTCGGCAGCTCTCGGCGAGCACCTGCGCGGCACTCTGCTCCGCGAACCGTTGGTAGACCTGGGCGGACGTGTGATCAATCTCGGATAATGGGGGCGGCATATCGTGATCGGCGGGCGGCCCTGAGCCGGATGACCTGCTGGGCCTTGAACTCGGTGTTATGGGCTACCTGGGCCGAGACCGACTAGGCCTCAGAGCTGCCCCGGAGCTCCGGACCTAGATCAAACTGGCCCAGCAGCGCCCCTTCCTCGGCACCGGCCACCAGCCGCACCATCGCCGTGATCGACTCTCTCCAGCCGGACTCGCTCCTGACTCGCCTCCCGCGGTCGAATTGCCCGCGAAGGATTCTCCCGCCGCGGGCTCGGGTGATTTGGGCTCCAGCGGACGCCAAGCCCGGAACTGAACTGAACCGGGGGCGGCGGTGATCTCCTCCGGCTTCAGACCAGCCAGGCACAGCCGATGCTCTAGTCCCTGGGTAGCGACCGGAGTGCAGACTTCGCCGAAACGGATCAATCGGAAGCGCCAGCTGCCGCTGCTGTCGCGGGCCACGAACAGCTCGCAGGTCTGGAGCACCAGCTCCACCTCGGCGAAGAGCCGGTCCTGAGCCGCCGGGGAGCGCAGGCGGTGCAGCATGGTGAAGCCCACCAGGGAGGAGAACGTGCGGTCTGCAGAGGGCACCGGGGTGGCGTCGCCGTGCACCAGATTCAGGGAGGGCCCGAATTCGCGGTGGAGATGATCGCCCAGATCGGGATCGCTATCGAGGGCGCCCAACCCCCGGGGCTCGCTCGAGCAAACCTCGGGTGCTGGCGCCGTACCCCGGTCCCAACTCCGGGACCCGAGGGCCCAGGTGGGTACCCTTCAGGACCCCGGAGAGCATCCTGCCGGCGACCAACTAAGCCCATTCCGGGGAGCGACAGAGCCGCTGGTGGTACCGATTCACAACCTTCCTCTCATCTCGCCTTGTAACTGGACTGACCTTTTCGTGTAGCATACACATTACCTAAAATGGGTCGCTTCGTTTCGGCGGGCTATCATGGGCCGATGCCACGCTCAGCCGGCGCGAGGACTGAAGAGGAGCCGGATCGAAGCCAACCGAACCTAGTCCGTGACCCGCGCCTGCTGCGGGCCGCGGTAGCGGTGCTAGCCAAGACGGGCTGGGACGGGCTGACCATGGAGGCGGTCGCGGAAGAGGCAGGGCTCTCGCGAGTCACCACCTGGCGTCTTGGAGCGACCCGGGAGGGCCTGATCGGATCACTTCTGCTTAATCTGGAGGAGGACTACCGCCGGGCCATGTGGCCGGCGCTCACTGCCGCCGGCACCGCCCGAGACCGGCTGGCGGCCGCCCTGCTGGCCCTCTTCGAAGTGGCCGAGGCCTACCTGCCCTTGCTGATGGCCGCTGATCAGGTCTTTCACCGGGCCAGCGTCGGAGGGCTCAACTTCAATGAGCCGTTCTCACGAATCTTTCGCGACGGGCTAGACGACGGCAGCCTAGCCCCCCCGGGAGGCGACCCCGACCAGGCCGCCGACCTCCTCTTCAACACCGCCTGCTGGCCGTACGTGCACCTCCGCGGCCGGCACCACTGGGACCGGGATAAGCTCCGTACCCAGCTGAGTGCGGTGGTCCTGCCTAAATTGGTGGACCCCGAATTAACCAGCAGCAGACCAGTTCGGGCTCGGCCCGCCTAAACTCCCTTTCCCGGCAGCTCCGGATCGCGGCTGTCGGACCCGTGGAGGAACCTGAGGGTGTCGTCGAGGCGTCCTGATCCTGAAGCAGAAGCTCTGGCCGAGCGCTGGGTCGGCCTCTATGGGGACCTCGCGTTGCGAACCGCCTACCTTTTCCTCCGTGACCGCGGCCTGGCCGAGGACTGCGTGCAAGACGCGTTCGTGAGCGCCTGGCGGGCCCGCTCCAGCCTCCGCGACCCGGGGGCCGAGCGCGCCTGGTTGATGACGATTGTGGCGAACACCGCCCGCTCCCACCTGCGACGGCGGATTCCGATCCCCACCGACACCATCCCAGCCGACCCCACCGCCCACGACCCCTTCTCCGAATTGGCCCTGTCAGCGGACCTGAGGCAGGCCCTGGACCAGCTTCCTGCCGATCAGCGGGACGTGATCGTGATGCGGGTCTACCTTGATCTGTCGGTGGAGGAGACCGCCCGCGCCCTGAAGGTGGCCGAGGGTACCGTCAAGTCCCGCCTTAGCCGCGCCTTGGAGGCACTGCGCCTGATATGGATCCCGACGACCGACTGACCGAGGAGCTCGGTGAGGAGCTGCGCCGCTCGATGGCGGAGATGCGGCTTCACCCCGAATTCCGCGAGGATCTGAAGGGACGGCTGCTGGCCGCTCCCGAGATCCGGTGGCGCCGCTGGCTTAGTTCCTGGCCGGCGGTGGCCCGCCACCGGGGCGCTTTGGCGACAGTCGTGGTGGCGGCGATCGCGGCCGCCGTGGTGATCCCCTTGGCAACCTCCCCGCACAGCCAACTGTCCACCGGTCGCTCATACCTGGTCATTGTTCCGCCTGCGGTGAGCGGCGGCCACGCGGCCGACGCCGCTCCCGCGATCTGCCCCAGCGGCAATGTCCAACTGTCCGTCTCGCCGGCTCAGGCGGCCCTGGCTCCCGGCCAACGGGCTACTTTCGTGGTATCGGAGACCGGGTCATCCTGCCCCCTGACGGCCACGGTGAGGGGACCGTCCGCCGCAGGCCTCTCCATCATGGCAATCCCTCAGCGCTCGCCCGAGCCGCTGGGGCCAGCCAATGCCATGTACCAGCTGCTCTGGACCGGCCGGACCACCACTTCGGGATCTGGGAGCGGCACTGCCAGCGGGGCCGGTGCGAAGGGGGCGGCGGAGCTTTCTCCGGGAACCTATACGGTGACCCTGAGCGTGCCATCGTCACGTGCCCGGGCTTCCATCTCGATCACTATCAGCAGCTGATCTGCCGCTCCCGGTGGAGCGGTCGCGGGGCGCTCTCACCCACGGCATGGCGAGAGGCAAAGCGTGCAGCTGGTCCAGCCTCGGCCATGGGTGACAATGGCCTCGAACCATGGCCGCGATCCTCACTTTGCTTACCGACTTTGGCACGGCGGACGGGTACGCCGGGGCACTCAAGGGTGCGATCGCGCGAGTGGACCCCCGATTGCGGGTGGTGACCATCACCCACGGGGTCCCACCCCATGACATCGGCGCCGGAGCGTACTGGTTGGGTGCCTCGGCACCCGCCTTTCCGCAGGGCACGGTCCACTGCGTGGTGGTCGATCCCGGGGTGGGCACCGACCGTCCGTTGGTTGCCGCCCGGGTCGATCACCAGCTGGTGGTGGCCCCCGACAACGGACTGCTGCATTTCCTGTGGAGCCGGGGGCTGGACCGGATGGCGGTCCGGGTCGATACCAGCGGCCTGGATCGCCGGCGGATCAGCTCTACCTTCCACGGCCGCGACGTGATCGGACCACTGGCGGCGCGACTCGCCGCGGGCACCGCTCGCTTTGAGGATCTGGGCCCGAAGATCCCCAGTCCCCAGCTGGTGAGCGAGTTCCTGCCCCACGGCGACAGCGCCGGCACCACCGCCCGAGTCCTGGTCGTAGACCGCTTCGGCGACGTCATCCTCACCGTGTCCCGGACCCCCTGGTACTCGCCGCTGCCGGCCAGCGTGTCCCTCAGCAATGGCCGGGTGATCTCCGCCTGGGTGCGCAGCTATGGGGAGATCGAAGGCGACTTTGCGATGCTTTGGAACAGCGCCGACCATCTCGAGATAGCCGGCAAGGGAATGAGTGCGGCGGCGCTGTTGAACCTGAAACCCGGTGATCGGGTGAGGGTCGCCTGGGCAGCCGCCACCGAGTCCGCGCCGGAGGTCAAGGCCGGCAGGCGGTCCTTCGCGCCTTGACCGGCGCCCCAACCGCCTCCGCGGACCAGGCCCGGGCCCTGGACGCCGCCGCCGGGCGTCTCGGGGTATCCCTGGACGCGCTGATGGCAGTCGCTAGTTTTCAATGCGCTCGGTTGGCGCACGACCTTCTCGACGACCTGCCAGCCTCGGTGCCGGTCGCGGTTCTGGCGGGCCCCGGCAACAACGGCGGCGATGCGCTCGGATGTGCGCGCCACCTGGCCGCCTGGGGACAGACAGTGCGGGCGGTCACCTGGGGCGACCTAGGGGACCCGGAAGCCAGCTACTCCCGGCAGGCCCGGGCGGCGCAGGCGGCCGGAGTGGAGCTGCGTCGAGCTGACCGAGACGCTGAATCCGCCATGGATTGGGCGATTGCGCGCGCGGGGTTGGTCGTCGATGGGCTGCTGGGAACGGGTAGCTCGGGCGCGGTTCGCGGCTCGGTCGCCGACGCGGTGCGGCGCATCAACGCGTCCACCTCCGCGGTTTTGGCGCTCGATGTGCCCAGCGGTCTGGACGCGACTACGGGTCAAACCGGTGGGGACTGCGTGCGCGCCGACGTGACGGTGATGCTGGCAATAGCGAAATCCGGCTGCTTGGCGCAGCGCGCTCCGGTCGGGCAGCTCTGGTTGGCCGACATCGGCGTCCCCGCCGAGGCCTACCGGGCGGTGGGGCTGGTACCGCCGAACTTGAGTGATGGCAGCCTGAGGCCATTCGAGCCAGCCAGCGGGCGTGACTCCTCCTAGTGCCCACGGCGGCACTGGGAATCCAGGCCGGCGGGTCATCACCGGCGCTCTAGGCACGACCGAACCAAACTCCGGCTCAAGGTGCTTGCGCAGAGACGGTCCGCCGGTTATGCTTGCGCCAGCTCGCGTGTCAATACACGCAACGTCATGAATACCGTCCTAGAAAGACCCCAGATCGCCGCGAGCACGCTGGAAGACCTTGGTCGCCAGCATCTCGATGCCCTAGTCACGTACGCCCTGCATCTCACCGGTACGCCCGAGGACGCGGTGGAGTACGTGACGGCCGGCCTATTTCAGGCTCGACATTTCCCAGCGGCGGCACTGCACCGTGACGGACGGGCAATCCTCTACCGGTCGGTGACCCGCGCCGCCCGCCAGAACCAGCACTATCCACCGCAGCGCCGCGGGGTGGCTCGGCTCTTTGCCAAGCGTCCGACGCTCATCACCCTGGGTCCGGCCGCCGCCGACGCGGCTCGCATCAACACCGCCAAACGAGCACTTTTGGCGACCGAGTTCGGCCGCCGGGCATCGTTGCTGCTGCGTGATCTGGCCAAACTCTCGTACCGCGAAATCGGCGTGGCCATGGAGTGTTCTCCTGAAGCGGCGTCCCGCCTGGTGGCTTCGGCCCGGCGTGAGTTCGGCAGCATTTATCGTGATATTTCTATATGAAATGCAGCCTCCTCACGCTTAGCTGCGCACTAGACGGGGAGCTGTCGCGAGAGCGCCAAATGGAGCTGGACGCTCACCTCATAACCTGCGAACGGTGCAAGACCGGGATGCGCTACCTGCGCGAAGAGACAGAGCGCATTTCCCTGCTCGCACCGGTGCGACTCACCGCTGACAAAGCCACTGCCCTTCTGGAGCGCTCGCGGGTGTTGGTATCGGCCCCCGGCCACTCGATGCTGACATCCGTCGAGTCCTCCCCGGAAGACGACCACGAGCCGGTGCTCGCCGCCCCCGATCCGTTTGGAGCGCTGGGGATCGGCGCCGCCATCCTGGAGGTCTCCGAGCCAGCGGAGGTGACCCCGCCACATGAGGTCGAAGAGGAGCCACCGACCGAGCCCGCTGCCGAGGAGCCCAAGGATCTTGGTCCCGAGCTCGAGCACGGCAGCGCGTTCGAGGCCGAAGAGGCCGACCGGACCACCTCCGATGCTCTGGCAGCGGTTCCGGAAGAGCTGTGGCTGGCCGATACCCCTGACGAACCGGCTACCGAGAGCATGGCGGATACTCCCGCCTTGAACGATGAGGTGGTGGCGCCATTGTTCCCCGCGGCAGGCGAAATCGTTGCGTCCGCACCGCGGCCCCCCATCGAGCCTCCCGGCAACGTGGCCGCCGAAGACGCGCCGGTGACTCCGTCCGCTGCCCAGGAAGACGCCGTGGTCTCCGAAGCACTGCCTGATTTCGCGGAGCCTCCCCCCACCTCGAACGACGAGGAACCGGCGGAGGTGATCCGGCCCAGTTCGATGGTGGTACCCGGCTGGGAGCCCGCCACCGAACTCAAGATGCCCTGGGGCGACATCCCGGCGGCCACCCCCACCAAGGACACCTGGGCTCCCGAGCTAGCCGGGCTCGTCGGACTCCCGGTGCCGCGCCAAACTCCGCTGCCGCCGGCCGCCCCCTTCCCGGCCGCCCGCCCCGCCCCGGCTGCCGTGCCGGGGCTGCCGTCCGACCGGAAGGCGACCACCGTCGGCCGCAAGCCTCCGCGGCGGGGCGCCGGAGGTGGCTTCCGGCGGCCTGTGCCGCCCAAGTCCGGAAAGGACGGACCGGCGGCGCGCAGCTGGACCCGTACCGGGTTGATCGCGGTAGCGGCTCTGGCAGCGGTCCTAATCGTTTGGAACATCACCCACGGGAGCAAACCGGCCGGGGCACCCCACGCCCAATCGCAGGCCACTCCCGCCATTTCAGCTAAGCCCAGCCCATCGGCTACCGCCACCCCCTCCCCGACCGCCGCCCCGGTGGTCCTGACTGGCACCCAGACCGTGGGCAGCTCGGGCAGCGGCTACCAGGTCCAGAGCGTCCAGTACGGCGTGCACGGTTCCCAGTTTTGGGTCGTCTTTCACTTCAGCGGCGGTTCGGGCGTGCCCCAGATAACCTCCGGGTTCGACGGCTCCCAGACCATCTACCTAGAGATGCAGGGGGTAGCCCCCGGTACCGCCGTGGCTCAGCCAGCCGCGGGAAGCCTGGTCACTAGCGTCTCGGTGGGCCATGTCGCCGGTTTCACTGGTGCCGTCTACATACTGCAGTTAAGCCGCGCGGCCCAGATCTCGCCCTCGGAGCTGACCGGAAGTGAGTCGGGCGCACCAGGTTACCTGGCGATCGTTCAGTAGGCCGAAGCGAGAACCCAGGGGCCTTCCCGGGCGAAACCTGAACCGCCGAGGCACCGCCCGATGTCCGTCGGGGACTGGCGGAGCGGCCCGACTCTCAGCCTAGGGGACTGGCTCGTTCTCAGCCGGTGGCGCCCGAGCGGCCCCGAAGTTAGGTGAGCCGCTCGACGTGCTGGCTCTGGTGCTGAGGGCCAGCGCGCCAGTTAGTTTCGACTGTAGGTCGGGACGGTCTGGAGCCGGTTCGCCAGCTGCAGGTCGAGCAGGGTCGATTCCCGCTTCAGCAACTCCATCTCCTGGCGGAGCCTCGTGCTGACACTCGGCTGCTCCAGGAGCCGCTGCTTGGGCGGCAGATCGATCATCAAGGTGGAGGCGATCACCCAGGAGAGGAGGAGGGGATCGGTGGGCAGAGGGTTGGAGCTCGGTGGGCGTCCGGTGATGCGGGCCAGGCCCGCGGTGTAGCGGGTCAGCACCGCCCGCGCCTCACTGGCCAGGATGAAAGCGGCCGGGTCCGGCGCTTGGTCTTCGAGCAGCTCCACCTCGCCTTTCAGGTAGGGCATCCCGGGCACCAGCTCCTTGATCCGAAATCGCCGGGCGCCGGTCACCACCAAGTGGATGCGCCCCTCGGGGAGTGAGCGCAGTTTGGTGATGACGGCCACGGTCCCTACCTCCTCGGGATCAGCCGGTCCCCCAACCTCGTCTCCACTTCGGATGGCGACCATCCCGAACCTGCCCCCGGACTTCTGGCAGTCCCGCACCAGCGCCTGGTAGCGCGGTTCGAAGACGTGCAGGGCTAGCGGCATATGGGGATACAGCACCACGCGCAGGGGAAAGAGGGCTAGCTCAGACAAGGTCGCCCAGTATGCACATCGGGGCCGCCCGTACTTCGGTGGAACCTTCAGATCCGAGCCAGGGGGGTCAGTCCGAGCAGTTGCAGGGATCTGGCCAAGGTTGCCCGAGTGGCGTCCACCAGCCCCCGCCGCAATCCCCTGAGTTCCTGGTCCTGCAGCTGGTAGAGCCGGTCCGAGTGCTCGTAGAAGTCATTGAAGGCCGTGGCCAGCGAGAAGGTGTAGCCAGCTAGCGTCGAGGGACTGAGGCCGTCGGCCGCCTCAGCCACAACCCGTGGGAACCGCTCCAGCAACTTCACCAGCGTCTGCTCGGAGGGGCTAAGCTCGGGCACACTCTGCGGGAATGGAAGCGGCGCGACCTTGGCCAGGATTCCACAGGCGCGGGCGTGGGCATACTGCAGGTACACCCCGGTGTCCCCGCTGGTCCGCAGCGCCTCCCCGAAGTCAAAATTGATGATCGAGTTGAGGCCGAAGCGGAGCAGGTAATACCGGACCGCGCTGGCGGCGAGCCGGGCCGCGACGGTCTGGTCGCGAGCCTTGGAGCGGACCTGGCGCTCGGCCTCATCCAGCAGGTCGTCGGCCCCCACATCGATTCCCTGGCGCCCGCTGAGGGCGTACATCGCCTTGCCCTCGCTGGTGTCCACGCCCAGCGCGGCAGCTGCCATGGGAGAGAGCGCCACCACCTCGTAGGCGAGGTGGTGGAGGGCGTCTGCCTGGGACGCGAAACCGAGGCGGCGCAGGGCCTCCCGGACCGCCAGCTGAGGCGCGCTCTGGCGCTGATCAATCACGTTGACGACCCGGGCGGCTCGCCCGAACCAATCCTTCGGCAATTGGGCGAGCTCTGGATCGGCAGTAGTGCTGGCCGGTCCCTGGGGGGACCAGAGTCGATAGTCGAAGTCCAGGCCGAGCACCCCGAACTTCCACAGGTGATAGGCGATGTCCTTGCCGGTGTAAGTTGCGATGCCGTCGCTCTTGATCAGGACCTTGGCCTCGCCGACGGCCAACTCCGGCTGTTCGGAGCCCTCCTCCAGCGGTAGCACCCAACAGCCCTTGAGGGGCCCATCTGATGGCTGACGAATCACCCCCGACTCCTGCATCCATTCAAGAGCGTGGCCGAGGAAACCGAGCTCGATGATGTCGGACTCCCAGGTCAGCAGGTCGTAGCCGACTCCGGCCCGGGCCATCGTCTGCAGGTGGGCGTCGACGATCTGGCCGGCCAACTCCTTGGCCGCCTCGGCCACCTCGCCGTCGCGGGCCTCGATCTGGCGCAAGGTCCGGACCCGCAGCTCGACGAGATCCGGCTCCGACTCATATCGGCGGCAGACTTCGACGTAGGCTCGCGAGCAGAAGCGATCGAACGGCTCGCCCTGTTCGGGCGCCAGTCCGAGGTGGCGGATCCCCACCAGGACGTCGGCCACCTGGACGCCGGTGTCGTCGATGTAGTTCTGCACCTCGACCAGGTGGCCCCGGGCCCGGAGCAGACGCGCCACGGTGTCGCCGATGCAGGCGTTCCGCAGGTGGCCCACATGCGCCGCCTTGTTGGGGTTGGTGGCGGTGTGCTCGACGACCACCTTGGGGCCGGCCGTGGGGTCCGGGCTAACCACCTCACCCAGACTGAGCGCGCTTTCGATCACGGCGGGGGTCAGCGAGGCGAAGTCGACTTTGAGGTTGAGGTAGCCGGAACCGCTGACGGTGATCTCCCGACAGTGGGCGAGGGACTGGTCAGCCAGCTGGCTTGCCAGCTCGGCGGCGATCTCCCGCGGGGAGCGCTTCAGGGCCCCGGCCAGACGGAAGGCCAATGCCGACGAGTAGTCCCCAATCTCAGGAACCGCCGACGGCTCGACCGCCGGATCAGGCAGCGTGCCGGCCCCCAAAGCCGACGCCGCCATCCCCAGGGCGCGCGCGAACGACTCCTGGAGGTCTGGCATAGGCGCGTGATCGTATCGCTTCAGGCGCCCGCTCCTAATCTCAGACTAGGGCGTCGAGCTTCGCTTTGAGGGCGGACTTCGGCTGGTAGCCGACGACTCGCTGCACCGCCTCCCCACCTTTGAACAGGATGAGGGTGGGGATGCTCATGACCCCGAACTGACCGGCGATGTTGGGGTTGGCGTCCACGTCGAGCTTGGCCACCTTGACCCGGGCGCCGTACTCCGTGGCGAGATCCTCGACGATCGGGGCCAGCATCTTGCACGGATTGCACCAGTCAGCCCAAAAGTCCACCAGGACCGGGGTCTCTGACTTGATCACTTCACTTTCGAAGGTCGCATCGCTCACCTGAACTGGCTCAGCCATGGTCTTCTCCCGGCGTCAGGCGCTTTGGCCCGCTGGGGCGGCGCTTCCTGACGCTGAATCCTTTTTCGGTTTATCTGACTTCGTCTCACTGGCTCCGGCATCGGCCGGGGCCGGGGTTGGGGACGGGGTATCCGCTGGCTTACTGTCACTCGAAGCTGGCGCAATCGAACTCGAGGACGAGGATCTGGAGTCGTTCTTGTAGAACCCCTGGCCCTTGAAGACGATGCCGACTGGGAAGACCATCCTCCGGACCGGAGCCCCACAGGTGGTGCACTTGGTCAGGGCCGGCTCGGTGATTCCCTGGACGGTCTCGAACTGATGACCGGCCTCGCAGCGATACGCGTAAGTGGGCACTCCGACCCCAACCCTACCCGAATTGACGCCAACTCCAAACTGGGCTACCGCTGGGCAAAGTTGCCCGGGAGCCACTTCTCGGACCCGAATCCTCACGCAGTGCTCATGATCACGAGGCCAGCTGGGACCTTGGGGAAGAAGTAGGTCGACTTCTGGGGCATCGCCTCACCGGCCGCGGCGACGGCAGCCACCTCCGCCACCGTGGTCGGGTTGACCAAGAACGCCACCCCGCGCTGGGCCAGAGCCAGTTCCAGCGCCTCCTGGGGGTCGCGGGTGTAGAGGAGCCTACCGGCGGCCGCATCTCCGGGCGCGATCCCCAGCAGGGGGTCTAGGATCTCGGCTTCCAGCACGCTGACATCGAGTGCCAGCCGGGGGCTGGTGCCGTCGCCTTCCTGACGGGACCGGCTCACCACCACTTTGCCACTGGCTCCGACGATCGCCAGGGCGTGGGTCGTATCCCCCAGCGCGGCCAGTTTTGCCAGCGCCTCGCTCAGCTCCACGACCGGCTCGGTCTGCCAGCCTCGGGATGCCAGGGAGTTGGCGAGCTCGTCAACTCCCTGGGGCGCCTCGGGGACCACTCGGTGAGTCGGCAGGATCACATTGCCGGAATCCTCCAGCGGAGCAACCAAGGCCAGAACCTGGGGCAGTCCCAGGCTGAGGGCGGTCTCGTAGCGGTGATGGCCGTCGGCGATGAAGAGCCGGGTCCGGCTTAAGCCAGCCGAGATCCTCCGGACCGTCTCGGGATCCGCGACCTGCCACAGCTGGTGGCGCTCCGACCCGTACTCGCCCTCGATCACTGCCTCAGCGAAGGGGCGCTCAGAAGAGGTCACCCGCTCTAGCTCGCGAGTCACCTCCGCGCTGTCCTCATAGAGCAGGAAGACCGGGGAGGTCTGGGCCTTGGTCGCCTGAAGCAGCCGGAGCCGGTCCGTCCGGGGCGCCGTCATCGTCAACTCGTGGCGGAGCACCTCGCCCCGTTCGTGGGGCACCGGCTGGAGCCCGACGAAGACCCCCAACCGTTCGCGGGGTCCGCCGCCGCCGGGGGGCCGGAAGGAGTGCCGCTGAATGTAGAGGGAGGGCTGCTCGTCCTGGACTAGGACTCGCTCCTGCAGCCACGCCTGGAGGTGGTCGCGAGCCCGAGTGTACCGGTCACGCTTGCCCGGGAGATCGTCCTCGAAGTCTCGGCCCAGTTCGACTCGAACCACGTTCTGCATCGACCGTCCGTACAGCTCGAGCTGCAGTTGGGGGCTGATTACGTCGTAGGGGGGAGCCAACACCGTCTCGAGCGAGACCAAAGCCGGGTCGTAGTGGATGCCCCGAAAGGGGGAGACCTCGGCCACCTTGCGCTAGAGCTCGACCAGGTGCAGGTCGGTCACTCCGTCGATGGCCCGCAGCTGGTCGGCCAGCTCCGGGGTCACCCGCTCGTCGATCTTTACCGCGGTCACGGCTCGACCTCGGGGCGTATCGCGGCCCACCCGCATCTCCGCGATGTTCACATTGGCCTGTCCCAGCAGCTGTCCGATCGCCCCGATCAGACCGGGCCGGTCCCGGTGGCCAAAGAAGAGAAACAGCCCCTGCGGGTCGAGGTCGATGGGCAGCCCGTTCAGCCGGACGATCCTCGACTCTCCGCTGGCGGTAGTTCCCTCCAGCTCGGTGGGGCCATCCCCGTCGACCCGCAGGACCAGCGAGCTGGCCCAGGTCGCGGCCCCGGAACCGCGCTGCTCGGTGACCTCGATGCCGTGCTGGCGGGCGACCGCCCTCGCGTTCACGGCCGTGACTCGGTCCTGGGTGAAGGTCCGCAGAATGCCACCGAGGGCCTCGGCGGTGATCGAGCTCGGCTGAACGGTGGCCAGCTCGCCCCGGAATACCAGCTCCACCGCCCGGATCCGGCCTCCGCCCAGTTGGGCGTACAGGCTGCCCAGCTGGGCGGCCAGGATCTGGTAGGGAACGATCAATCCGGCCTCCTCCGGTGCGATTGCGGGGGCGTTGACCGCCCACCGCGCGGGTCGTCCCGCCAGCACCTCGGCGATCTGGTCGGCCACGTCGTTGGCGACGGAGAGCTGGGCTTCCACGGTCGACGCCCCCAGGTGGGGGGTTACCAGGATGCCCGGCTCATGGAGGAGGGGGTTCGCCGGCGCCGGGGGCTCCTCGGTGAAGACGTCTACCGCGGCGCCGGCGAGATGGCCCTGATGAACCGCGTCCGCCAGGGCGGCTTCGTCGATGATCCCGCCCCTTCCGACGTTGAGAACCCGGGCCCCTTTGGGCAGCCGGGCGAGCTGGGCCGGCCCGATCAGGCCCCGGGTGGCATCGCTGAGCGGGGTATGGACGGTGAGCACGTCGGCCTCGGCCAGCACCTGGTCCAGGGGGAGGAGCTCCACCCCGAGCTGTTCGGCGTGCTCCTGCGAGACCAGGGGGTCGAAGGCGACCACCCGCATCTGTAATCCCTGAGCCATCCGGGTAACCTCGGCGCCGATCTTACCCAGCCCCACGACCCCCAGGGTCTTGCCCCGAAGCTCACTCCCGACCAGTTTGGAGCGCTCCCAGCCACCGCCCCGCAGCGAGGCGTCCCCCCGAGCCACATTGCGGGCCAGGGCCAGCATCAGGGCCATCGTGTGCTCGGCCGCCGCCACCGTGTTGCCGGTCGGCGCGTTGACGACCAAGACGCCCTGGGCGCTGGCCGCCTCGACGTCGATGTTGTCGACCCCGACCCCGGCCCGGCCGATTACGCGCAGGTTGACCCCCGCCGCGATCACCTTGGCGGTCACCTTGGTCTCGCTGCGCACGACCAGCGCCTGGAATGGGCCCAGCCGCTCCACCAGCTGGTCCTCGGTGAGTTTGAGGGCGACCTCGACCTCGCCCGCCGCCTGCAATCGACTGATCCCATCCGGGGCGATGGGATCAGCCACCAGAATCCGGGCTGGGCCCGGAACTAACGGCGAAGACATGCGAACTTCCTCTCAGTCGTGAGCGAACGGGCTGCGGGGGCGGCTACTGGCAGCAATTCCTCCCTGGCCACCGGCCAGTCTATCGGACCTAGGTCCGCTCGCTTCCGTTCGCCTCCCACAGCCGGATTCCGCCCAAGAGGCCGGCGGAATTGTCCACCAGAGTCACGTCGTCAGCAAGCGGGATCTTCACGTGGGTCGAGTTCCCGCCACCCACGTAGAGGTGGTCGAAGAGGAGCAGGTCGCGCACCGTCTCTACCGCTCGTAGCACTCGGCGATTCCACCGCTTGTCCCCAACCTTTTGGCGCGCGGCCTCGCCGACGTACTCGCTGTAGGTCTTGTTTTTGTGGCACGGATGGTGGGCCAGCTCTAGGTGAACGGCCAGCTTCCCGTCCTGAAAGATGGCGCTGCCGAAGGCAGTGCCCAGGGTCACCACGACCTCCAGCCCCCTGCCTGTGATCACCGCCATCCCCTGCACCTCGGCGTCGTTCCCAACCCGAGTCGGCTTGCCCAAAGTCCGGGTCGTGACGCGAGCCAAGTTGAAGTGGTCCCAGGCCCGCTCCAGAGGAGGCGAGATCGGGGTTCCCTCACCTCCCTCGCGAATGAAGTGCGGGGCACTGAGAATGACCCCGCCCCGAACCACGCCGGGGAATCCCACCGAGACCCGGTCATAGCCGGGGCTGGTCCCTGCCAGCTTCTTGAACACCTGCAGCATGTCTGACGGGGGCAACGGATATTCGGTCTTGACCCGCACCGTCTCCTTGAGCGGCTTGCCGACGGGATCGAGCAGCTCGGCCTTGATACCGGTGCCACCGACGTCGATCGACAGCGTGACCTCACGACTTGGGCGCGGCTGAGGCGGCGAGCTTCGCCGCCTCGTGGTAGCCGGCTTGCCGGGAAGCGCCACAGCGTTTGGCCTCCTGTTCGTCCGCGGACCCCTCGGCACTTTACCGCGCCCAGCCTGATTGTGGTGCTCGGTCGCCTATCTCCGACCGGAGAAAGGTGAGCTCAGTGCTGGTCAGTGGCGAAGGGCAACAGCGCCATGTGCCGGGCGCGCTTGAGCGCGACGGTGAGGCGGCGTTGGTGCAGGGAGCAGGTGCCCGTCACGCGCCGAGGCAGAATCTTGCCCCGCTCACTGATGTAGCGGCGCAGGCGGGAAACCTCCTTGTGGTCCACCTCCACGATCCGCTCCAGGCAGAAGTTGCAAACCTTGCGCGGACGGCGCCGCGCGTACTCCGACATGCTCTGTTCTCTCAGCCTCCGTTTGGACTTTTCACGGCGCGCCTAGAAGGGAATGTCGTCGGGGTCGATGTCCCCATCTGGCAGTTCGGCGGGATTGGGGGACGTTTCCTCGCCACCCGCGGGCGTCGGGAATGCCTGCACCCGCGGGCCGGTATCGCCTCCGTCGGAGGCTGCCCCTTTCGAGTCGAGAAATTGAATGTCATTGCAGTTGACCTCGGTGCGGTACCGCTTCTGACCGTCCTGGCCGTCCCAGGAGCGGGTCTGCAGCCGGCCTTCGATGTAGACCAGGCTGCCCTTGCGCAGAAACTGCCCGGCCAGCTCGGCCAGCTTGCGCTGCCCAATGTTCCAGACCACCACATCGTGGTAGTCGGTGAACTCGCGACGCTCGCCGTCCTGGGAACTGCCATAGCGATTGGTCGCAATCCGCAGCTGTGTCACCGGGAGACCGCTGGGGAGATACCGCATCTCCGGATCGGCCGTGCACCGGCCGATCAGCATCACCCGGTTGAGGGAACCCGCCATCGCTACTCCTCCCCGTCTTCGTCGTCAGCGGTCTCGGCCACCTCAACGGCCTCGTCGGCCGCGTCTCGAAAACCGTCATCTTTCGCGACCTCGGCCTCCAGAGCATCGTCGGCCAGCTCTGCGGTTTCATCGTCCGTCGGCTTCGCGCTTTCGGGGAGGGCGCCTTCAGCGACCTCTCCCCGGTCCTTGCCACGGGTCCGGACGCGACCGCGGCGGTCCTCATCCCCCGGCAGGTAGTACACCTGCTTCAGGCTGATCAGCTGGCGAATCACCCGTTCGTCCAGCCGGAGTTGCCGCTCCAATTCTCGAACCTTGTCCGCCGGCAAGGTGAGCTCCTTGAGGGCGTAGTACCCGTCGTTGAAGCCGCCGATAGGGTAGGCGAGCCGGCGGCGTCCCCAGAGGGAAGATTTGGTCATCTCGCCACCATGGCCGGCGATCAACGAGGCCACCTCGTCCATGACGGTGCGCACCTGATCCTCATCGATATCAGGGCGGACGATGTAGAAAAGTTCGTACTCGCGGTCCAAGTGAAGCGCCTCCCAGGTCCTTTGGGTATGCAGCCGGCTGGGTACCGGGTGCAGGGGAGTCGCAGTCTAGCATTCGAGCCTGGCAGATGATCGCCGCGAGGTCCGGGCGGGGCGCCTATTGCCCGAGTCCCAGCTCCTTGATCAGGCGCCCGCCATACCATCGGGTGAAGAGTGCCACCCCGCCCGCCAGGGCGACGGCCAGCAGGACGGTGACCAGCGGATGGAGCGCGCTGTTCGACAGCGGCAGCAGAGCGCCCACCAGGCAGCCCAGGGCCAGCGCCACCGATATCGCCCCAACCGAAAGCAAGGGCAACCAAACGGAGATCCTGATGGCCCTCGTGACCGGAGGAGTGGTCATGGTGGCCAGCCGGTCCCGGCGAATGATGGTCAGGACCTGGACGTAGTTCAGGTTGGGGGTCACGGTCAGGCCCACCACCGTCGCGCCCCCAACTCGTACCTTCTCGAAGAGTTCGGAGCGCACCCGGAACTGCTCCACGTTTTTGCCGACGCTGATCGCCACCGTGGCCAGCCCCGGGGTCGGCGAGACCAGGCTGGCTCCCATCAGCGGCCCTTGGACGTTGCGCGCCGGGAGGCGGCGGTCACGACGGGCCAACCTCATGGCGGGCCCCAGCACCGAACCAACGATCCCGGTGATGACCAGCGCCACCAGCATGACCACTACCCCCAGGAGCAGATCGCTCTGTCCGATCTCAACTAGAAGTCCCAAGATGGCGGCCGCTATCATGACCAGGCTGACCACGGTGTACGCCAAGGTGAGCCGGGTGACGACTCGGGGGGCCAGCCCCTCCAGTAGTCCGCCCCGGCGCATCATGTCGGCCCGCCGAGGAGCCGGCGTCTGATCGCGGACGGCGGTTCGCTGCTGGTTCTCCAGTCGAGCCTGGCGGCGTCGGAGTTCTCTGCTTCCCGGGTTACGCATGGGAGGCTAAGGATCGCATTTGGACGACGGTTGGCGCGTCGGGGGTCCCCAGCGGGAACCGGCGTGGCCTCCGGCAGCTCTCGAAAGCGCTGCGGGCGTGGTGGCCGCCGGGGGACTCGAACCCTCGACCTCACGGATGTGAACCGTGCGCTCTAACCAGCTGAGCTAGGCGGCCGCGCCGTCTCGGGCGCCCAGTCTACCGAACGCCAGAGCGATCGCCCCCGTTAGCCCAGCCCCGGTTGCACCTGCTCCACGGAATAGCCGAGCTCCGCCGTGACGGGGATGGTCCCAACCGAAATCGAAGGGAGGTCGTGGACGGTAACGCCGTCGGACCAGAATCCAGCGGCAGTCACACTGTAGACCAGACCGGCGCCCATCACACCACCCTCTACATAGCTCTGAGGAACCCACCTGCCAACCGACGAGAGTGACCCGTCCGGCCACGTCCACGACACCACCTCGGGTGTCGCCTCAACGACCCAGACCACGTGCAGCGTCTCGCCGGGATCTCCGTCACCGGCGTCAGGCACCATGAGGTCTATCTCCGCAAATTTGGACTCCGGCGCGGGAGTCAACTGCGCGTTCACCGGGACCCCGACGACTCCGAGGCTCGCGGGCGTGACCTCGATGGTCTCGTTCGGCACTTGGCCTGCGACGGCCGCCAGGAACGAGCTCGGGTCGAGGCCGGGAAGGCAGGATGCGGGCGCCGTCTGGGGAACACATGGACTTGGACTTCGCGGCGCGGAGACAAGTTGCACAAAGCGCACCGCACCCGGAATTCCGCACGTGACGGAATATTGCCAACCCCAGTCGGTAACCGGAGTCGAATAGACGACGGGGATCCGTTGCCCGTCTGCTGTCCACACGGCGCCTCCGAGACTGTCCGCGCCTTGTCCTGCCGCAGCAGCCCACTCAGTGGTGCTGTAAGGCGTGCAAGCCGCTTGGATGGTCGGTGGTGTCGTGGCCCAGCGATGGTAGAGCGCCGGCTGAGTAGGCGCCGACGGTCCTTGGATACCGACGCACTGGCCACCGAATGTCAGTACTCCCGACGTCGCCTGACAGCCCACCGTTGGGTTCGTGCCGGGAAAGTCGGCATCTGCACTGCGCTCCACGAGAGGGAGTGCGATCGCCGCGAGAAGCAGACTTAACGCTAAGCGTTTGCCGTATCGCATAACAAGTACCGCGAATCTGCTGGCGACCACACCACCCACAAGAGAACTTGAAATTGGCGCGAGGTGTGGTCGCGCGGACCGGAGCCAGTGCGTTGCTCCCGGATTTCCGTGCCCTGCACGATTATCGCCGTCTGAGCAGAGGAATTATTTGGGTCTGCTTTGCTACCAAGTTGAATGCTGGTGATGTTGTCTCGGATGCTGAGCACCTTGATATTTCCGGACGTGTTCGTCGAGATTTCCTGCTGCTCTGCCTGCAGTAGGTCACCCGTGTCGGAGTACGCCAGTAGTCCAGGGTCTCGCCGCTCAAGCGCTGCATTCTCTATGAGGTCGTCGATCACGACGTCCTTGACCACGCGTTGGGCGGAAACTCCGGCCGGGAGCGGGTTGGAGGTCGAGAGGGTATACGGAGGGAGCGTAAGTTCCGAGGGACTCACCGCCACTCCGGGCGCAATGGTGGTGGGCGCCGCGGTCGGCGTTGCCGAAGCAGAGGGAATCTTGGCCGGGGCACTAGCGCAGGCGGCGGTCCAGACCACCACCAGCCCCGACCCGACCACCAGCGCAATCCGCCGCGACCGTCCCCAACCGGCCACCTGGCGCCCCCGTGATATCTAGCGAGACAAGAAACATAGTCTCTGGTCGACAGATGAACAACCCCCCTCGGGAAGGGCCTCAGCGCCCACTGAGGGGCAGCTCCGTGAGGCGGAGGTCGAGCTCCTGGGCAGCTCGACGCAGGCATCCGACCAGCCACCCCGGGTCGCCCGGGGCCAAGGTGAGGACTCTGGTCCCGCGCTCCCCAGTGTCCGGGTCGAGCGACGGGCCCAGCGCCGCGACCGGGCCACCCAGGAACTCCCTGATGCGCCGGCAAAGCTCGGGGTCTCCATCCAGGTGGAGCGGGAATCCCCCCACGTCGGCGGCTCTGCCTCCCCCTTTTTCTTGGAGTCGAAAGCGCTGCTCCATCTCGTTCACCTCCCGAGTTCCCGGCCCACGCCCCGACGGACCAGCTGGAGCGCCTCCCAAGGGCGCTCGGGGGCCAGCGCCAACCGGCGCGCCCCGACCGCCCGGTCGGCGGTGCGCCAAGGTTCCAGCAGTACGCGCTCACCCTCGATCAGCGCCGGGCGGCTGTGCTCAGCCCTGGTGAACGGAGCGTGGATGCAGCGGAAGATCTCCGCCGGCGTCTCGGAGATGGCGACCTCCGCGTAGAGCGAGATGCCCCGGCGACGCCGCAGCGCGGCGTCGACATCCTCCAGCACCAGTCCCCGAGCGGCCAGCTCGCGAGTCATCCGGCCCGGGTCGTCCCGGCGCAGACGGAGGATCAACTGGTCCGAGCCCTGCAGCCGTAGGGATCCGCGGTCCTTGGTGCGCAGCCGATTGAAGTTGCTGACCTCGCGCATCACGTCGCGGTCCAGCTGTGAGGCCGGCGGCTGCGACGGGCTGCCAAGCGAGAGATCTCCATCCCAGGTCGGGTCCAGCTGCTGCAACCGCTTCAGGTAGTAGGCACTTAGGGTGGAGACCTGGCGGCCGACCGGTCCGTAGGGGACCGGGTCGTCGAGCGGATGCGGCAGCCACCCCGAGGCGGCGATCAGGGCCACGGTGTCACGCAGCCGGATCCCGCCTCTGGGATCCTCGACCAGGGCGTGGCCGGACTCGTGGACCAAGGTGGCCCGCAGCAAGTCGTAGCCGAGATCCCGGTGCCAACCCCCACTGCGCAGAGCCGGAATCAGTGACCAGTCCCGGTTGATCCGCATGGTTCCGTCCCGCCACGTCCCCAAGGTGTCCGTCGGGAAATTGTCCTCGGAATCCAGCCGAACCTCATCAATCACCCCGCGCAGGATGTCCTTGACTTGAAGGGGAAGTCGGTCCATCGTCTCCCAGACCTCGCTGGCTCGCTTCTCAGCGCCGTTCGGGCTGTCCTGGGAGACGTGGATCCGCAGGCTGAACTGCTCGGCGGCCCAGGTCGCGTCGGGCAACCCCAGCCGGCGATAGGTCTCCAACCGGGCGTATTGCCGGTCGGATCGGTAGGGGCTGAGCTGAACCAATTCCTCCACGCTGCCCCTGTCCGCTCGGGAGAGCTACTGGGGGCGCGCGAAGCGCCAGATCAGCTCATGTCGGGCCAAGCCGGGGTCTCGGTCTCCCCGCCTTCGCCCTCTTCGCCTCCAACCTTCTGTTGGAACCGAGCCGCCACCATCTGCTGAGCCATCACCTTGGGGATCCCGAACTTGACGAGGGAGCGGACCTCATCGGCCATCACCTTGTCCCGCGCCGTCTCCACCGCGGTGATCAGATCGTCAAGCGAGATCGTGGCCTGCTTCACGATCCCATGGTACCCGCCTGCGCCCGAGCCCAACCGCGGGCCGAAGCCATCCGGCGCCGATCTGGGCACCGCGCCAGCTCGCGAGTCAGGCCACGGCCGCCGCGGGGACCACCCGGTTGGGGTTGAGGCAGAAGCCTTCGTAGTCGATCGGCTCGGTGATCGAAGGGTTCTCGCCGCACACCGGGCACTCGGGGTCGCGCCGGAGGCGGAACGTGTTGAACTCCATGGCCAGGGCGTCGACGTGCAGCAGTCGGCCGCTCAGCGTCTCGCCAATGCCCAGGATCAGCTTCACCACCTCGGTCGCCTGGATCATGCCGACCAGTCCGGGCAGAACCCCCAGTACGCCCGCCTCGGAGCAACTGGGCGCCTCCTCGGGGGGCGGGGGCGCCGGGTACCGGCAGCGGTAGCAGGCCGACTCGAAGGGAATCATGGTGGTGACCTGGCCCTCGAAGCGGAAGATCCCGCCGTCGACCAGTGGCCTGCGCAGGAACACCGCCACGTCGTTGGCGAGGTAGCGGGTGGGGAAGTTGTCGCTCCCGTTCACGATCACGTCGTACTGGGCGAAGATCTCGGCCGCGTTGGAGCTGTCCAGGTGGATGTTGTGCTCGACCACCTCGACGTCGGGGTTGAGCGCCTTGAGGGCCATCGCCGCCGACTCGGTCTTGAGCATCCCGAGCCGGTCCACGGTGTGGACGATCTGGCGCTGCAGGTTGCTCAGCTCCACCCGGTCGAAGTCCACCAGCCCGATGGTGCCCACCCCAGCCGCCGCCAGGTAGTAGGCGACGGGAGCGCCGAGGCCGCCGGCCCCCAGTAAGAGAACCTTCGCGCCGAGCAGCTTGGCCTGGCCGGCCTCGCCCACCTCGGCGAGCAGGAAGTGCCGGCTGTAGCGTTCGCGCTGCTCCGGAGTGAAGGCGTGAGGCACCGTGAAGGGCAGGCCCTGGTCCTTCCAGGCGTTGAAGCCGCCCTGCAGGGAGACCACGTCGGAGTAGCCCATCGAGCGCAGCGTCTTGGCCGCCAGGAGCGAACGCACGCCGGAGGCGCAGTACACAGCGATCGGAGTCGAGCGATCGGGGATCGACGACTCCACCCGCAGCTCGAGGAATCCCCGGGGGATCAGCACGGCCTCCGGCAGCACCCCCTGGGCGACCTCCTCTGGCTCTCTGACGTCGAGCAGCTGGCGGGCTGCGTCACTGGCCAGGCGCAGCCTTAGCTCCTGAGGCGCGACCTCGGGAATCTCCTGGCGCGCCTGTTCAACCAATTCCCGCGAACTCAAAACCATCTGAAATGCACTCCACCGCCCACGGCTGGGCCCAAAATCCGACCTGCCATCAAAGAATACCCGAGGAGAGCCGGGTCGAATCAGGCTGGAAGGCGGCGCATGCTCCCAGCCATGACATGGATGTGGAGATGGGGGACGCTCTGCCCACCGGCCGAGCCCACGCTGACGTAGAAGCGGTAGCCCTCTTCGTGGCCGAGATCGGCGGCCACCTCGTTGGCCACCTGGGTCAAGCGGAGCCAGAGCGCGGCATCCTCCTCGCGGAGCTGGCGCAGGTCCTCGATGTGTTGCTCAGGGATGACCAGGACGTGGGTCTCGGCCACCGGGTGGATGTCCTTGAAAGCCAGGATGCCCCGTTCGCGGTGGACCTCGTCAGCGGGTAGCTCACCGGCCACGATCCGGCAGAAGAGGCAGTCGGCAGGCATGACGCCATCATAGGTCGGATCAAGGCCCCTTCCGGACCTGGTCGGAAGCTATTCCGAGCCGCTTACCAACTCCAGGCCGACCTCGTCCAGCCGTCCGATTACGTCGTCTACCAGCACCACCTCGCGGCCCGCCCGATCCAGCAGGCTGGCCGCGACGGCGGCCCGGTAGCCAGTCCCACAATGCACCCAGGTGGGCCGGTCGGGCAGCTCGGAGAACCTGGTCGGCAGATCAGGGAGATGGATGTTGATTGAGTTCTTGATGTGGCGCTCGCGCCATTCGTCGGGACGACGGGCATCGAGGATCTGGACATCCTGAGAGCGGACCGCCTCGGCTAGGCCCTGGAAGTCGGTCACTCGATACGAGGAGCTCCCGAGGGCGGTCTGCAGCTCGGCCAGCGGCACGCTCGACCAGCCGGCCAGCCAGTCGATCCCGATCCGGGCCAGGTCCCGCCGGGCCCGGCCCACGAACGCCTGAGAGCTGGCCACC
Source organism: Candidatus Acidiferrales bacterium (assembly GCA_035533655.1). Taxonomy (GTDB): domain Bacteria; phylum Chloroflexota; class Dormibacteria; order Aeolococcales; family Bog-877; genus Bog-877. The sequence goes on from DATLTJ010000053.1 coordinate 63,375, forward strand.
AGGGTGAGGGGAGCGCCCCAGGGGACAACCCAGCCCACGTAGGTCGCCAGCTGCTCACCGGTGGGGAAGTTGACGGTGCCGACCACGTGGGATGGCCCGAACTCGGTCCGGGGCCGAAGGTCGATGACCCACTCTTCGCTTCGGATCCGCCGGCCAACTTCGGCAACCTCGACTTCCGGGGGCAGCGCGAGGTCCGGCGCGGCGGCCCCCTCCAGATTGAGGGCACCCATGTGAGCGTAGTAGCGAGGGTAGACCGAGTAGCCCGCCAAGAGCGCCTTGACGAAGCCCTCCTCGTCGTCGGTCATGGCGGGGTTGCTGGCGCGCTGGATTCCGATGGTGTGGCCGGGGTCGGTCGCCGAGATGGACCCGCTGGCGCAGAAGCTCCCGAACCCGTGAGTAGGGTACAGGTCAAGCTCGGCGGGCAGTGCGGCCATTCGCAGCGCCGAGCGGTGCTGGGCCCGGGCCAGCTCCTCGGTGAGCTCGGGAGACACCAGGTCGGTCCGTCCGACCGCTCCGTACAGCAGCGAGCCCCCACTGAAGAGGGCTTGCGGTCGGCCGCCGGCCGAGAGTAGGAACGAGAGATGGCTTCGCGTGTGCCCGGGGGTGGCCAGTGTCTGCAGGGTCATCGACCCTACGTCGACCCGATCGCCCTCGCCCACCGGTTGGCGCTGGAATGAGACGTCGTCAGCGGCAGCCACCAGGTAGCGGGCGCCCAGGGACTGGGACAGTGCCCAACCCCCAGAGACATAGTCGTTGTGGATGTGGGTTTCCGCCACGCAGCTGATCTTGATCTGGGCCGAATCGGCCAGAGCCTGGACCCGGTCGGTGTCGCGCTGGGGATCGACGACGATTCCCTGCTGCCCGTCGTGGATGAGATAGCTGCGATCCCCGAGCTCCGGGGTTTCCAGGGTTACGACCTCGACCAAGCTCTGGCCTCCTGAATTCCACCTACTCCGGCGCTGGTCCAGTGGGATGGCCGCTATGGTCCGGTCAGCCCCATCTCGACGCTGGCGGTCACGGGTAGTGTGACAGACGGTTCTCGGAGAGATAGCGAGCTCAAGCTCAGCCGGTGCTGCGACGTCGACTGGTATCCGGCTCCGGACGTCAGACCCTGCGGGTCGGATCACCGCAGCTTCAGTCGGCGTGACTCCTGAAACCATGGCTACCACCATCCGGACCCCTCCCTGGTCCACCGAATGTCAGCGGACCGCCGATCCGGCCTGCTACGGTCGGGCCGTTGCGGGTGTGCTGGTGACTAACCGATCGGGCGGCGCCCCGGTGCGGGTCCGGGCGGGCAGACCGCCTGAGATCCGGCTTCGGGAGGTGCTGATCACGAACCAAGTGGTGCCCGCCGGGATCTCGGCCCGGGGCGCGTCCCGATGACGGACTGGGCCGCCGCCAATATGGTCGATCTGGCGCCCCTCTTGGAGGAGCTGCGCGCGGAGCTGAGGAGCCGCGTGCAGGCCAAGAAGCGCCCCTACCGATTGGGAGTCGTGGTCGAGGAGGGCAACGTCGCCGGCGGCTCGTTCGCCCGCTCGCTGGAGCGTGAGGCGCTCGCCGGGGGAGTGCAGGTGGTGCACCGGACAGTACCGCGGGACCACGCCGAGACGACCCTGACTGTTCTCGACGCCGTGGTGGTGGACCCCACCGTGGACGGAGTGGTGGTCGTGCAACCGGTGAAGTCGCTGCCCGGAGGCGTGGTGGCGGCCCACCTACCGGCCAGCAAAGACGTCGAGGCCGTCACCCCGGCGGCCCTCTCGGCGGCAGCTGACGGCCGACGCCGCGGGACCCCCGTCGCCGAAGCCTGCCTCGCAACCCTAGTCCATCTCGGTATCGACTGTTCCAAAGCTCGGATTCTGGTCGTCGGCCATGGTCCGACCGGCGGTCGCCCGATCGCCCAGCGGCTCCTCGCCACCGGGGCCCAGGTCGCGGTGATCCAGAGCGACATCGCCCAGGTCGATCCCCTGCCTCCCTACGACGTGCTGATCTCGGCCATCGGGATCGCCGGGGTCATGCCCCGGGCGGCGATCCAAGCAGGGACAACTGTCCTCGACGTGGGGACTTCGATGGTCGACGGTCAGCTCCGGGGCGACGTGTCACCGGCCGCCGGGGCCGCCGCCGCCCGAGTGACACCGGTGCCCGGTGGAATCGGCCGCATCACCGCGGTATGTGCGCTGCTCTCCCTGAGCGAGCTCGGCGGGCTCCAGCCGGGTCCGGTGGCCTCCTGGTCGCTGCTGGAGGCGGTCGCCCGGATGCTCTCCCCGCGAGACGCCGCCGGCGGCGCCGCGGCAGCCGCGATCACTGGAGCGCTGGCGGCGGCCCTGGACGGTCTCTGCCGACTGCACGCGCCAGCGGAGGAGATCTCCGAGTCCGGCCAGGCGGCGGTGCGTCTCTTGCTGGCCGCCGACCGGGACCGGCTGGCGTTCGGGGAGTACCAGCGAGCCCAGCGGCGGGGAGAAGCAGCCGGGGTCGCGGCCGCCCGCCTTCGGGCGCTGGTGACCCCGGGCGAGATCGCTGACCAGCTCCGCCTGCTCGAGGTGCGGCTGGTGTCCCTGCGGACCACTCCCTCTCTGGACCTGGACCGGCGGCTGGCGCTGGAGCTCACCATGGCCGCCCGGGAGGCGGTCACCCGACTTCGGACGGAGTTCTCCTCACAGCCTTCGTGATCTAAGGAACCAGTACTGCAACTCTCGATACGCCCCCGGCCTGCACCTGCACCAGCGCCGAATTGGCGTCGGTGAGGGGGATTCTCTCGACCAGCGCTCGAACGGGGATCTGCTGGGCCAGCTGCAGGAACTCGGCGGCATCCTGGCGGGTGAAGTTGGCGACGCTGAGGAGCCGCCGTTCCCAGTAGAGCAACTCGTATGGGAACTCCGGGATGCGGTCCAGATGGATGGCGTTCACGACGCAGGTGCCGCCCCGGTCCAGGGCCCGGAGCGCGTCCACCACGACGGCCCCCACCGGGGCGAAGGTGATTGCCGCCCGCAGGGGGAGCGGCGGATCCTCGTCCGGAGCGCCCACCCACTCCGCGCCGAGTTCCTTGGCTCTTTGGCGGGCCGAGTTATTCCGGGTGACGACGAACAGCTCGCAGCCCTCGGCGATCGCCAGCTGAGCCACCAAGAGAGCCGAGGCTCCGAACCCGAACAACCCCAGCCGATCCCCCCGGCCGACTCCGGTGAGTCGGAAAGCGCGATAGCCGATCACTCCGCCGCAAAGGAGGGGAGCCAGCTCCGCGGGATCGCCGTCCTCCGGCAACTGCTGGGCGAAGTTCGCCCGCACCACCACTTGGCTGGCGAACCCACCGTCTCGGTCCCAACCGGTGAACTTCGCCTGGCGGCAGAGGTTCTCCTGGCCCGTCCGGCACAGTTCGCAGCGGCCACAGGTGGAGGCCAGCCACCCCACCCCGAGCCGCCGGCCGCGGAGCACCTGGGAGACGCCCACGCCCAATTCCTCCACCCGCCCGACGATTTGGTGACCGGGCACGATCGGCAGCGTTTTGGCGGGCAGGTCACCCGAGGTGATCTGCAGGTCGGTCCGGCAGACGGCGCAGGCCTCCACCCGCAGCCGGACCTCGCCCGGCCCCGGGCGCAGATCCGGTCGCTGGCTCAGGCGCAGGGGTGCCTGCTCCGCCTTGGCGGGCGCCCGGAGCTCCATCACCTCCACGGCGCTCATTGTGGTCGCGAAGTGCGGGACGAGGATGGCAGCTAGGCTTGGGTGATGCGCTGGTCCCAGCTCGCCGCCGCGATCGGGCTGCCCTCTGTTCCGGGGACGGTCGGGGACGCCGAAGTGACCGGAATCACCTACGACTCCAGGCGAGTTCAACCGGGAGCCGTCTTCGTCGCTATCCCCGGCCAACATCACGACGGACACGAATTCGTCCAGTCGGCCCTCGCCCAGGGCGCGGTCGTGGCGGTGGTTGAACAGGGGCTGCCGGCGGCTGACTCCGGCCGCCTGGTGGCGGTGGAAAGCACCAGGTCGATCCTCGCCCTTCTCGCGGCGACCTTCTATGGCCACCCGTCGCGCTTGGTTCCGGTCGTGGGCATCACCGGGACCGACGGCAAGACCACCACCACCACCATGCTCCACGCCGCTCTCTCCGCCGCGATGGGGACGGTGGGAAGTCTCAGCACCGTGGACTTCCGGCTCGGCTCCGAGATCGAAGCAAACCTCAGCCGACAGACCACCTTGGAGTCGCTGGAGCTCCAGGCCTGGATACGGCGCATGGTGGATCAGGGCTGCCGGGCGATCGTCCTGGAGTCGACCTCGCACGGACTGGCCCTCGGGCGGCTCGACGAGATTCGATTCGCCGGGGCCGTGTACACCAGCATCACTCACGAGCACCTGGACTTCCACGGCAGCTGGGAGGCGTACTTCGAAGCCAAGGCCTCGCTCTTGGACCGGACAACTTCAGCTGGAGGATTCGCGGTACTGAACCGCGACGACTCGCGGGCGTTTCCCCCGCTGCTGGCGAGGACCTCGGGCCGGGCTCTCACCTACAGCGCGAAGGGTGACCGCGAGGCGGACGTCCGCGCCGACCGCATCGTGCCCGAGGCCACCGGGATCACCTTCACGGCGGTGACCCCGGCCGGGACGGCCGACGTCCGGCTGGCAACCGCGGGGCGCTGGAACATCGGCAATGCCCTGGCGGCCCTAGCCGCCGGGCTGCTTCTGGACCAACCACTGTCCACTCTGGCTGCTGGCTTAGCGGAGCTCCGGGCCGTGCCCGGCCGGATGGAGGTGGTCGACCTAGGCCAACCCTTCGCCGTGGTCGTCGACTACGCCCATACCCCGGCGGCCTTGACCCTCGCTCTGCACGAGTTGCGAGGGACTACTGCAGGCCGGCTCTGGGTCGTCTTCGGGAGCGCCGGGGAGCGGGACATTGCCAAGCGAGCGGAGATGGGCCGGATCGCCGCCCAGCTCGCCGACCAGGTCGTCCTCACCTCGGAGGACCCGAGGGGCGAGGACCCGGAGGCGATCATCGACGAGATCTGGACTGGCGCGGTAGGCGGCGGAGCTGATCCCGACGCCAACCTGCACCGGGACGCGGAGCGCGACCGCGCGGTTCGCCTCGCCATCGGCGCAGCCCTTCCCGGAGACACCGTCCTGCTGGCAGGCAAGGGCCACGAGCACAGCATTCTGGGCAGCTCTGGGGCAATACCGTGGGACGAGCGGTTGGCCGCGGAGACAGCACTTCGGGATCTCAGAGGGATGTGAGAGGTGGGACAGGTGTCGGGGAGTCGAGGCGGCCCAAATGGCGGAGCTTCGGTAAGCCCTGGAGAGTCGTCAGCGCTGGTCGTTCTGGGCACGCAGGGGGTCACCCCGGCCGAGGTCGCGGCGGTCGCTCGCGAGGGAGCCAAAGTCGAGATCTCCAAGGAGGCCACGGAGGCCATGGAGCGGGCCCGGGCGCTGGTGGATCAGGCTGCGAGCAGCCCGGACCCGGTGTACGGGGTCTCGACCGGGTTCGGCCTGCTGGCCACCACCAGGATCGATGTGGACCGCCGCTCCGCTCTCCAGCACGCCCTGATCCGCTCTCACGCCGCCGGGATGGGAGATCCCGTCGAGAAGGAGGTGGTGCGAGCGATGATGCTGCTGCGAGCCCGCAGTCTGTGCATGGGCTTCTCCGGCAACCGGCCCCAGCTGGCCGCCGGGCTGGTCGACCTGCTCAATGCCGGGATCACTCCGGTCGTCCCCGAGCACGGCTCGCTCGGCGCCAGCGGTGATCTGGCGCCTCTCGCCCACATGTCGCTGGTGCTGCTCGGGGAGGGTCGAGCCCAGCTCCCGGACGGCAGAACCGTGGACGGTGGCCTGGCACTGACCGAGTGCGGATTGACTTCGCTTCGGCTGGAGGTCAAGGAAGGGCTGAGCCTGATCAACGGCACTGACGGGATGCTGGGAATGCTGGTTCTGGCTCTCGCGGACCTGGCGGTACTGCTCCCCACCGCGGATATCGCAGCCGCCCTCTCCACCGAGGGGCTCTTGGGCACCGATCGGCCCTTCGCTGCTGATCTCCACCAGATCAGGCCCCATCCCGGGCAGATCCAGAGCGCGGCCAACCTCCGGCTGCTCCTTCAGGGCTCCGGGGTCCTGGCCTCGCACCGCAGCTCGCCCCACTTGGTCCAGGACCCCTACTCGATCCGCTGCGCGCCCCAGGTGGTGGGCGCGGCGCGGGACACCGCGGAATTCGCCCGCCAGGTCGCGGACCGGGAACTGAGGTCCGCAGTGGACAACCCGGTGGTGCTGCCGGACGGCCGGCTGGAGTCGACCGGCAACTTCCACGGCGAGCCGCTGGCCTTCGCCTGCGACTTTCTCAGCATCGCTGCCGCCGAGGTGGGCGCGATCGCCGAACGGCGGGTCGACCGGCTGCTGGACCCGGCTCGTTCGTCGGGGTTGCCGCCGTTCCTCGCCCCGGAGGCCGGGGTCAACTCAGGGCTGATGATCGGCCAGTACACAGCTGCCGCCATCGTCGCGGAGAACCGGCGGCTGGCGGGGCCCGCCAGCGTGGACTCGATCCCCACCTCGGGGATGCAGGAGGACCACGTCTCGATGGGCTGGGGCGCGGCCCGGAAGCTGCGCCAGGTGGTGACCAATCTCTCCCGGGTGCTCGCGGTGGAGCTGCTGGCCGCCTCGCGAGCGCTGGAGTTGCGGGCCCCTCTGGAACCGTCTCTGCCGGATGGCGAGGTCGCGGCGTTGGTGCGCCGACTGGGTGGTGGAGTGGGCCCGGACCGCTTTCTCTCGCCGGAGCTGGAGGCGGTGGCCGCGGCCGTGCGGTCTGGTGAGCTCCTGCGCCAGGCCGAGTCGATCGTGGGGAAGCTCCCTTGAGCGGACCAAGGCCGGTGCGGTCCCCTCGCGGAACGGAGCTCAGCTGCAAGGGCTGGCCCCAGGAAGCGGCAATGCGAATGCTGATGAACAACCTCGATCCCGAGGTCGCGGAGAACCCCGACCAGCTGGTGGTCTACGGCGGGTCGGGCCGGGCCGCCCGGTCCTGGGATGCCTACGACGCGATCATCCGATGCCTGCGCGACCTGGAGGGTGACGAGACCCTCCTGGTCCAGTCTGGCAAGCCGGTTGGGGTCTTCCGCACCCACGAGTGGGCCCCCCGGGTCCTGATCGCCAACGCCCTGCTAGTGCCCCAATGGGCCACCCAGGAGGAGTTCCGCCGCCTGGAGCTGGAGGGGCTGACGATGTACGGGCAGATGACGGCCGGCTCCTGGATCTACATCGGCACCCAGGGGATCCTCCAGGGCACCTACGAGACCTTCGCCGCCATCGCCACCAAGCGCTTCGGCGGGTCGCTGGCCGGCACCGTCTCCCTGACCGCCGGCCTGGGCGGGATGGGAGGCGCCCAACCACTGGCCGTGACCATGAACGGTGGGGTGGCGATCTGCATCGAGATCGATCCCAACCGCATCCAGCGCCGTCTCGACCACCATTATCTGGACCGCTGGGCCCCCGACCTGGACTCGGCGCTGGAGCAGGCCGAGGCGGCGAGAGCCTCCCGGGAGGCGGTCTCGATCGCGGTGCTTGGCAATGCCGCGGAGCTGGTTCCCGAAATCCTGAAGCGCAATTTCCAGGTCGACATCGCGACCGACCAGACCCCGGCCCACGACCCCCTGATGTACCTCCCGGCGGGGCTCACCCTGCTGGAGGCGGCCGACCTCCGGCTGGAGGACGCCGACGATTACATCCAGCGCAGCCGGGAGTCGATAGTTCGGCACGTCTCAGCTCTGGTCGAGCTGCAGGACCGGGGTACTGAGGTCTTCGACTACGGCAACAGCCTCCGCGCGGAGGCGGAGCTGGGCGGCTACCCCCGGGCCTTCGACTACCCGGGCTTTGTGCCCGCCTACATCCGGCCTTTGTTCAGCGAGGGCAAGGGCCCCTTCCGGTGGGCCGCTTTGAGCGGGGACCCTGAGGACATCGCGGCCACCGATCGGGCCGCTCTAGAGGAGTTCCCCGAGAACGAGGCATTGGCGCGGTGGATCCGGATGGCCGCGGAGCGGGTCGCCTTCCAAGGGCTGCCGGCCCGAATCTGCTGGCTAGGGTACGGAGAGCGGGATCGGCTCGGGCTGCGCTTCAACGAGATGGTCGCCAATGGACAGTTGAAGGCCCCGATTGTGATCGGGCGTGATCACCTCGACTCGGGCTCGGTCGCCTCGCCCTACCGGGAGACGGAGTCGATGCAGGACGGCAGCGACGCCATCGCCGACTGGCCCATCCTCAACGCCCTCCTCAACACCGCCAGTGGCGCGACCTGGGTGTCGGTGCATCACGGCGGCGGGGTGGGAATCGGCCGCTCCATCCACTCCGGGCTGGTGGCGCTGGCTGACGGCACTGAGCTGGCAGCGCAGAAGCTGGCCCGCTGTCTCCTGAACGATCCCGGTACCGGGGTGATCCGCCACGCCGACGCCGGCTACCCGATCGCCCTCGCCACCGCCGCCGAGCGCGGCGTCCGGATCCCGATGCGGGAGGGTTGATGGCGCTGTGGCTGGCGGAGCTGGCCTGGACCGGAGATCGGCTTCGGCCCAGGGTCCTCTTGGAGGAGAAGGCCGGCCGGCTGCGCCAGGTGGAAGGACTGGGCGACGCCCCCATCCCCCCGGGAGCCAAGGTGCTCTCCGGGCTGACCCTGCCGGGACTGGCCAACGTCCATTCCCACGCCTTCCACCGGGCCTTGCGGGGACGCTGCCAGGCACCTGAGCGCGGGGGGAGGGACTTCTGGGAGTGGCGCCGCCGCATGTACGCCTTGGCCTCGTTCCTCCAGCCTGCGCAGTACTTCGAACTCTGCCGAGCGACGATGGGAGAGATGGCTCTGGCAGGAATCACTGCGGTCGGGGAGTTCCATTACCTCCACCACCAGCCCGGCGGCCAGCCTTATCAGAAGCCGGAGATGGAGGAGGCGCTGGTCGCGGCCGCCGCCGAGGCCGGGCTGCGGCTAACCCTCCTCGACACCTGCTACCTGCGCGCGGGCTTCGAGGGAGCCCCACTCGCTGGGGCCGCGCTCCGCTTCACCGATCGGGAGGCCGGCGCCTGGGCCCGTCGGGCCGACCGACTGGCCGAGAGCGACAAGCTGCGCCGGGGAGCGGCGATCCACAGCGTCCGGGCGGTGGACCAGGCGGCCATGCGGGCGGTGGCCGAGTGGGCCAGAGAGCGGAAAGCGCCGCTCCACCTGCATCTCTCAGAGCAGCCGGCGGAGAACGCTGCCTGTATGGCGGCGACCGGCCTGACCCCCACCGAGCTGTTGGACTCGTGCGCTGTCCTAGGTCCGCAGACCACCGCGGTCCACGCGATCCACCTCACCCCGGGCGACATCAGTCGGTTGGGCGAGACCGGAACCAGGATCTGCGTCTGCCCCACCACCGAGCGGGACCTCGGCGACGGCGTCTGTCCTGCCGACCAGCTCCAGGCAGCCGGCAGTCCGCTCTGCCTGGGCAGCGACAGCAACGCTCTGGTGGATCTGTTCGAGGAGGCGCGGGCGATCGAGCTCGACCGTCGGCTGGTCACCGGGCACCGGGGTTGGCTCAGCTCCGAGGATCTGCTGCAAGCGACCACCTCCCAGGGAATGGCCGCGCTGGGGTGGGAGGCCGGCGAGCTCCGGCCAGGTTGCCTCGCCGACTTCACGACATTGGAGCTGTCCAGCCCGCGGCTGGCCGGGGCCGGCCTGGCCGACCTCGTGTCCCGGGTCGTCTTCGGGGCCGGCGCCGCCGACGTGCGCTCCGTCGTCGTGGGGGGCGAGGAGGTGGTTCGGGACGGCCAGCACCTGCGGCTCGGCAGCGTGGCCGAGAAGCTGGAGAACGTATTGGCGGCCTTAGAGCCAGCCTGGCGAGAGGCGTCGGCGGGATTGCCCTCGTGAGCACCCTGCTCGCCCACGTGGGGCGGCTCTTCACCGCCGGTCAGCGGGTAGTCGAGGACGTGGATGTCCTGCTGGGCGAGGGCTCGATCCTGGCGGTCGGCCGGAGCGGTTCCCTGACTCCGACCGCCGACTCCGAGACCTTCGACTGCCAGGGTGCGCTCCTAACGGCCGGGCTGATCGATGCCCACACCCATCCCATCTACGCCCATCCCCGGCTGGCCGAGGTCGCCGATCGCGCAGCCGGGGTGAGTTACGCCGAGATCGCCGCCCGGGGCGGTGGGATCACCGCTACCGTCCAGGACACCCGGGCGGCATCGTGGAGCGATCTGGAGCTGGGGCTGCGGGATCGGCTACAGCGGTGGTTACTGGCGGGAACCACCACCGTCGAGGCCAAAACCGGGTACTGGCTGGAGCGAAACGGCGAGCTGCGCGCCGTGCGGCTGCTGCGGGAGCTGGCCAACGACGTTCACGTGCCAGAGTTGGTGGTGACCTTCCTGGGCGCCCACGCGCTGCCGGATGAATTCCCCGGCCGACGCCAGGAATTCGTCGACGAGGTGGGAAGCTGGAGTAGGGGTGCGCAGCGTGAAGGGGCACGTTTTGCTGATGTTTTCTGCGATGAAGGGGCCTTCACGGTGGGGGAGTCTGGACAGCTCCTGCGGGCCGCCCGAGACGCCGGATTGCAGCTGCGGATCCACGCCGATGAGCTGGCCCTCAGCGGGGGAACAGCGCTGGCGGTCGAGCTGGGAGCGCTGTCGGCAGACCATCTGCTCCGCATCGGGCCGGCCGAGATTGCGGCTTTAGCCGGCTCCTCCACGGTGGCCACGCTCTGCCCGGTGACTGCACTGGCCCTGGGCCGGACGCCACCTGCCCGCGAACTGCTGGCGGCCGGGGTTCCGGTCGCCCTGGGCAGCGACCACAATCCCGGGACTTCCGGCGCCACTTCGATGAGCCTGATTGTGTGGCTGGCCACCACGGAGTTGGGACTCAGCGTAGAGCAGGCACTGACTGCCGCCACCCTCGGGGGGTCTCTCTCCCTGGGACTGTCAGATCGTGGCCAGATTGCACCCGGCATGGTGGCGAATCTGGTGCTCTGGGACACTGACCACGAGGGCGGATTCGGATGGAGCCCGGACCTCCGCCCGCTGCAGGTCTGGCGGGCGGGGCAGGCCTGCCAAGGAGTCCCCTCCAGCTAACCGCGGGGCAGGCGCACGAATCGGAGCAGATGGCTGCGGCCCGCAGTCTCCAACTTCAGTCTGCCCACCCCCGCACGACTCGCAGCCGCCTCCACGCTAGCGTCAACGGTTACCGAAACACCAACATGGACCAGCCCTTCGCCGCCCTCCCCAAGCAGCCGGCCGGCGAGGCGGAGCAACTGGAGGACAGGCAGCGCAGCCCGGGACACCAGCACATCGGCCGCGGCAAAGTCCGCGCTTCGGGCCAGCTCCAGCGCGTCCCGCGCCAGCACCTGGACCGCCGGCAGATCCAGCTGCCCGAGGCAGGTGAGCAGAAATGCCGCCTTGGCCTGGTTCCGCTCGATCAGACCAATTGAAAGCGCGGGCTGCACAATCGCCAGAGGAATCCCCGGAATTCCGCCACCGCTGCCGAGGTCTAGGACTCGCTCGCCGGGGGACCAGTCGCGCAGCGGGACAAGGTCCAGCGATTCCTCCACGTGTCGGGCCCACGCCTCGGCCCGCGGTACCCGCGTCACGTTGCGCCGGCTCGATTCCGCGTAGAGCAGATCGAGGTAGCGCTCCAGGAACAGACGCTCCCGCTCGGAATAGGGGTAGGGCTGGCTGCTCACGAAAGGGCCGGTTCCGCCGTACCAGCCACGGTCAACCGGACCACCGGCGCGCGTGTCAGCTGAGCACGTCGCGGCGACCCAGCGATGCCATGGCCACGACCACCAATACCAGCCACCACGCCCCGATCACGACGGTAGCTTCGGTCAGTGAGGTCGGCACCGAGGGCACGCTGAGCGTGCTCAGCGCGGCAGACTGGTGCACTTGCAGCAACGTCGGAAGGTGGTTGAGATTCGGTCCGTAGAGAAAGGCAGTTGCGTCCTTCCAGAGATTCGACTTGGTGGTCACAGTGAGCTGAGAAAGTGCAATCGACAAGGCGTTGTCAATCGGAAAGAACAGCACAGCCAGCAGCATTCCACCAGCCACTGAGCGCAGCAGTGCCGCCATCGCTACCGCCAGCAGCACGCAGGAGAACTCGCTGATCGCACAGGAGAGGATCGCCAACCCCACGCTCTCCCAGGCAGCAACCGGTAAATCCTGCAACGCAGACAACGAGCCGGTCTGATGTTGCACTACCACCACTGTGCCCAGGGCCGACAGGGCGGTGAAACCCACCAAGAGAAGCAGGGCATAGAGGCCCAGCGCCGCGATCTTGGCCGCCAGCAGCTGTTGCCGCCCGGTGCCGCGCGAGAACAGCACCCGAACCGTGCCCAGGTCGAATTCCATCCCCAGCAGCCGCGATCCCGTCAACAGAAGCGCAATCCCGGCGCCCGCCGTGAAGATTAGTTCCAAGGGATGCAGGAGCATGTAGAAGCCGACCAGAGGGTGGTGGGTTAAGGACACTTGGTACTGGGGCTCGGACGCGAAGAGCAACATGATTAGGGTCAAAAACACCAGGCCCAGGCCGGCCATCACCACGGTGGGTCGGTTGCGACGGAGCTTGTAGAGCTCGCCGCGCAGAGCGCCCTTGAAGGTGGGCCGCGCCAGACTGGAGCCGGCCCGGTTGAACGAGACCAGGGAGGGGGCAGTCATGGAGCGTCCCTGGTGAGTTCAAGGAAGATCTCCTCCAGGTCACGCTGCTGGCGGCCGATTCCGTCAGGGACGAAGCCGGCCCGGCTCAAGACAGTGTTGAGCTCCCGGCCCTTCCCTTCTGGCGCTTCCGTCACGATCCGCCCCTGGGCGTCCAGACGGGCGCTCTGCCCCCAAGGCTGGCAGTGGAGCAGGTCCAGGGCGCCCTGGGCATCCTCCACCTCCACCAGGAACGGCCCGGTGGACTCCCGGAAGTCCTCGATTCGGCCCACCTGGATGAGCTTGCCTTGGCGCAGGATGGCCACCCGGTCACAGAGCCGCTCCACCTCACCTAGGACATGGCTGGAGATGAACACGGTCTTGCCCGAATCACGAAGCTCGCGCAGTAGCGAGCGGATGGACTTGATTCCGGCCGGGTCGAGACCATTGGCGGGCTCGTCAAGGATCAGCAGCTCCGGATCGTGCAGCAGTGATATGGCCAAGCCCAGCCGCTGCCTCATCCCCAGGGAGTAGGTCCTGACCTTGTCCCGCTGCCGTTCACGGAGATCCACCAGCTCCAAGAGCGCGTCGATGCGACCAGCGGGAACCCCACCCAGAGGAGCGGCGAAGACCATCAGGTTGTCCCGGCCGCGGAGCTGTGGGTAAAGCGCGGGGGTCTCGACGAGCGGCCCGACCTTGGGGAGGACTGCCGCCCCGTGACGGGCCACATCCTGGCCGAAGACCTCGACCCAGCCCGAGCTGGGTCGGATCAGCCCGAGGGCCATCCGCATGGTGGTGGTTTTCCCAGCCCCGTTCGGGCCTAGGAAGCCGAAGATCTCGCCCGCGTGCACCTCGAGGTTGAGGCGCTCCACGGCGACTTTGGAACCGAAGCGCTTACCCAGGTCGTGGGCGGCGAGCACCGTCGGGGCATCACTCCGGGCCAGGCGAGGACCCATCGTGGTCGCCATTGTGGCTTCGGTCTCTGGAGGCTGCCCCTCACTCTTGGTCGAATCGAGACCGGGAGCGGAGGAGTCCCCGATACCCATCTCCTCATGATCCTGGTTTGGACCTGGTTTAGGGTTTTATGACCTGGCCGGCCCTGGAGTCACCCCGAATTCCAGTGCCCCATGTTGACAGCCAGCGACGCACCCCGGTAGCGTCCCCACAGTGCTGAATGTTGCGACCGCCGCGCGCCGCCGGCCAGTTCTGGCCGATCTCATCCCCGGGGACCAAGTGCGCGACGTGCTGGTCGTGCTCGGGTACGCCGGCCTGGTCGGCCTCTCGGCCCAGCTGTCTATCCGGCTTCCGTTCACCCCGGTGCCGATCACGGGCCAGACCTTCGCCGTGCTGCTGGGCGGTCTGGCGGTCGGAACTCGCCGGGGCGCCGCCGGCATGCTCCTCTACTTGGTGCTCGGCCTGGTGGGAGTGCCATGGTTC
>DATLTJ010000054.1:0-2569 GCA_035533655.1 Candidatus Acidiferrales bacterium
TTGATAGTTGCCATCTACACGCTCTTGGACCGGGAAGAGGGGGGCCGTGATCGTCTGGAGGCCGCCGGGTATCGGGTACGCTCGATCTTCACGCGGTCCGACCTGGTCAGCGCCTCCGTAGTGCCCAGCCTCGAGCCAACCTAAGCGAGCTCGCGAAGCCCCTTGCCCATTCGCAGTTGGCGCCGTAGCCTGGCGGGCTGTCTCGTGGTCCTGGCGACTCTGGCGCTGACTTCCTGTGGCAGCAGCTCAACCTCAGCTTCCGAAGCCGTGCGGAACCTGGTCTCGGGTCTGCCAGTTCACCACAACGCGAAACCGTTGCAGGTCGGGGCCTACAGCTGCAGCCCCGATGGCGGCTTCTACGTGGATCAGACCAAAGTGCTGTTTTACTACATGCGCCTGGTGCCGTTGTCAGATATCCTGCCCCTACTGCCCGCCGCCGATGCCCGCAACGCGACCTCCCTCGCTCGTTTCGGGAGACTGCTGGAAGTCGTCGCTCTGGCGTCGAATCCGGGGGCGTCCACCTGCGGGGTGGGCTTGACCCAGACGGTACTGGAGACGGCCAAGCAGTTTGGGGGCACCACCAAGCTCGACCCGAGCGGCCTGGTGACGACCGTCCAGCAGTCCTATTACGACCCGATTCGCCCCATCGTCGTCCTGGCTAGCAACCGGCTCTCGGTTTGCTCTGCGGACGTGAACCCTGGGTCTTCGGTCTGGCTGTTCGCCGTCTTCCCGCCCGTCGCCTCTTCGATCCCCATTGCCGTTGTCAACCCCTCGCCTTCGTTCGGATTCTATTTGCCGCTGTCCAAAGGAGCCCTTCCCGCCGCCCCCCCGTCGCACCTGTACACGGGCGACGTCAATCAGTGCATCCAGGTCCTCAGCGCAGGGTGACCACGGGTCGGTAATCTGCCCGCCGGAGATACCTTCCGGCCCCGGCCGCCTCACAACACACAACGGCCCATGCCCAAGGAGGCGCGATGGACTTTCGCCCGGTGGATGAAATCGGCCCACCCTGGTCGTTTCCACTTCGAGGGGAGCTGCGCGAGCTTGCAGTCGCGAGTCGACTCTTGGACGGCAACCCCCTGCACGACCCGTCGGTTCGGCCGCTGTGGGTGTATCTCCCGCCCGCCTACCGCGAGATGCCGGAAGCGCGCTTTCCCACGATTTATGTCCTCCAGGGCATGACGGGCCAACTCGACATGTGGCGCAATCGGGCCCCTTTTCGCAGGAACCCGATCGAGTTGTATGACCAGCTCTTCGCCGACCCCTCCACACCGCCGGCGATTCTGGTCTTCGTCGACTGCTGGACCAGCCTGGGTGGGAGTCAGTTCCTGGACTCACGCGGCACCGGCCCCTATCACAGCTACCTCTGCGAGGAGGTGGTCCCCACCATCGACTCGGCCTTCCGGACCTTGAGCGCACCAGAGCACCGAGGAGTGGCGGGCAAGTCCAGCGGCGGCTATGGGGCGATGATCACCCCTCTGCTTCGCCCGGACCTTTTCTCAGCCCTGGCGAGCCACGCTGGGGACGCCCTGTTCGAGTACTGCTATCTTCCCGACATTCCCCACGCGGTGCGCTCGCTCCGGGACCACTACCAGGGCTCATTCGATCGGTTCTGGGAGGACTTCCGGGCGCGCCCGGGGGTGTCGCAGGCCACTGACAGTGCCCTGATCAACATCTACTGCATGGCGGCTTGCTACTCACCCGGCGCCGACGGCCGGCCGGACCTGCCATTCGATCCGCGAACCGGGGAGGTGATTTCGGAAGTCTGGGACCGATGGCTGGCCTGGGACCCGGTCCGTCTGGTGGCTGCGCGCCCGGAGGCGGCCCGCGGTCTTCGAGCGGTCTACCTCGATGGAGGCACGCACGACGAGTTCTTCCTGGACGTGGGGGCTGTCGCCTTCAAGGCGGCGCTGGAACGGCTCGGTGTGGCGACCGTCCACCTGGAGCTCTTCGAAGGCGGCCACGGGGGGATAGAACGGCGCTACCCACTCGGCATTCGACACCTCGTCGGCGCCCTGGCCGGCGGCTGAGTACGGGGCGGCGACTGCGGCTCGGACCGAGCTCGCGGAATGTCTCGGTTTTCGTTGACTGGGTGAGGCGAGATGACCGGTTCCGCGAACTCAACCCCACGAACATCCGACTGGGCAGCTTCCCCAGCGTTCCCGACCTGATCGCCAGCAGCGAGGACCCCGGCGCGGCACCAACGCCAAGCCACGGCTCTGGAGCGCGTTGGCCTTTGTCCATCCTCGAGGATGGCCGCCGAGGAAGATTCGCCCTCAGCCAGTCGACCAAAATGGAGAGACTCCGCTAGCGGGAGTAGTTGTGGAAGCCGCGACCCGACTTCCGCCCCAGTTGCCCAGCCTCCACCATGCGCTCCAGCAGCGGGTTGGGGGCGTAGCGCGGATCGTGAAGCCCCTGGTGCATCACCCTGCAGATTCCAAGGACGACATCGAGCCCGATGAAGTCAGCCAGCTCCAGCGGGCCCATGGGGTGGCGGAAGCCCAACTTTGCCACCTGATCGATGTCACTGGCCGTGCCGACACCCTCCTGGAGGGCTTGCATAGCCTCA
>DATLTJ010000055.1:0-47035 GCA_035533655.1 Candidatus Acidiferrales bacterium
CCGCCGCCCAACTTGGCAACTACGCTGATTGAGCCGTCGGGCTCCAACTCCACTCGAGTCGTCTCCGAGACGTCCTCCACCCCGTGCTCACGGAGGGATTCCTCCGCATCCTGCTGATCCAGTCCCTGACTGCTCAAAGCACCGGGATTCCAGCGCCCGCCGGACGCCAGCACCGTAGACGGGGGCTGCAACAGCCGGCGCAGCAAAGGACTGCGCAGTCGTCCTTGCCCAACCGTCCAATTGACCGCCAGCAGCGTGCCGATGATGAGCAGCCCACCCACCAGTGAGCTGTCCGGACCAGTCATCGCGGGCTGCACCGCGTTGGCAACCAGCAGCACCAGGACCAGGTCGAAGATGGTCATCTGCCCCAGTTCGCGCTTGCCGAATATCCGGAGTCCGACGACCATTACGAGATAGATGGTCACGCAGCGGACCACGATGTCCCAGGGGGCGATGGCGAGGTGAGTCAGGTCCATGACAGATCTCCGATGGTGAGGGGCGGCCGAAGCCGGCCGAGCACAGGGGTGTCGACCAGCTGATGATCAGCGCCGGGGCCGGCTTCGTGCGCGCGGAGGACCGCCCAGGCTAGCTGCCATCAGAAGGCGGGCAACGAAGATGGTCCCCCCGAAGGTGGTACGACTGGTAAGAGATCCCCGCCCGAGCGGGCCCAGCCTCACTCCGGCGCGCGGCCGACCGAGCACCTATGGCGCAACGAGCGCGGCTGCCTCGTCAACTGCCCCGGGGAGGTCTCCCAGGCCGAGCTAGCGATGAAGCGTGCTGCCTTGGGGAGGCGTGCTGGGGAGCGGCGCCGGCAATTGGAGCGGTTGAGGAGGGGGTTCGGGCACGGTCAAGGTTGGCAGGTGGTGAGAAGGTCCAACCAGGGCGACCACCGACGGACGGCGGTGCGACCAGGTGTTTGGGTCAGGCCGAGCCGGTGCTGGAGTCGTATGGGCCTCCACGGAGAGTTTCGGAGCCTCGGTTAGCTGAGCGGGCTGCGAGGTCTGCGACGGCTGCGAGGCGCTCCCCGGGGAGGGGGCCAGAACTTTGACCTCGGCAGGATGGCCGATTCCAGCGAACAGCATGGCTCCGACAGCTCCCGTCGCCGCGGTCGAGCCGCTGAGTCCGGGCAGGGCGCGACTGAGAATCCCAAACGCCTGGGAGACCAGAGGTAACTGGCACAGAATCGCACCGAGCCCGACCACCGGCCACAACTCCCCCACCGACACGTTGAGGAACGCTCGAACCACCTGGGGGTCGAGCTGGGTCCCGGAGACCCGCACCAGCTCCTCGCGGGCTTTGAAGACGCTGACCGGGCGCCGGTAGGAACGAGGGGCGGTAATCACCTCGAAGATGTCTGCCACCGACACGATGCGGGCTCCCTTGGAGATCTTTGGCCCCCGTAGCCCCAAGGGGTACCCAGTGCCGTCGTACCACTCATGGTGCTGGGCGACGGCCTCACCCCAGCCTCCGAGCCAGGGCAGGAGGGGAGCCGCAATGCGAGCTCCCTCAGCGGGATGGCGGCGCAGGATCACCCACTCCCGAGCATCCGGCTTGGCCGGCTTGTTGAGGATCTTGGTAGGCACCTTGAGCTTGCCGATGTCGTGCAGTAGCGCCGCCCACCGCAGCCGGCTCCGATCCGCCTCGGGCAACCGCAGCTCCCTGGTGATCATGTCGGTGAGCACCTGGACCCGCTCGGAATGACCTCTGGTGGCGCGGTCGTGGACGCTGAGGGCGACGGATAGCTCGAGCACCTTCTGAGCTGTCTGGAACTCACGGGTGCTGTCAGCCTGGCCCATCGCCTCCAACTGGCGGAGGATCTGCTTCGGTCTGGCTGCTCGCCGAGCTACCGCGAAACGGCCCGGTGCATGGTCAGGGAAGAGGAGCGAGAGCCGGAGCAACGCCGCTAGCGGCAGCAGCCGGCGGGTCGCCCGTTCGGTGACGAAGAGGGCGGCGAGACCCACGACGGTGATCAGCACCCACCAACCCACCAGACTGGGAACCTGCACGGGACGCTTCCAGACCGAAGCGACTACCGCCACCACCATGAATCCGACCGCCATCGGCGTGATGAAGACGAACGCGCGCAGGCCAAAACTGAGGAGGGGACGGCTCCTCCACTCCGACGGCGACGGTGGCTGCGCCTGCAAGGCCTTCTCCAACTGTCTGAACTCGGGCCCACCAGCCCAGCTGGCTCACCGCCGAGTATCCAGGCGCCAAATCACTCCCTGATGACAGGACGGCTACAGTAAAGTGCGACCGCTTAGCTGCGCCGGCGGTTGGTTAGGCCTCGGTCAGGCGGGTGGCGGGGAGCGGCGCAACCCCCGCCGGCGCGTCGTGGATTCGGTCAGGCTCTTGCCACAGGCGGAGCAGAACCGGGAGTCCTCCGGGTTGACCCGGCCACAGCTGGGGCAAACTCCGGGAGGTGGCGGGGGCGGAGCCTCGGGCGGGATGGTGACCGAATCGCCCGCCGACGACGGTCCGCCGGCCGCGCCGTGGTGAGGGGCGTACTCCTGCCACAGCCGCCAATGCGCGACCCCGCCGAGTCCGATCAGGATGGCCAGGGCGAGGGCAATCCAGAGGAACGTCCCGCCATAGACGAGCGGCCCGGTGGTCGAACTCATCCAGGTGAGCCGGGCCGCCACGTTGACGATGGTGAAGATCAGGACTCCAAAGGCGAGCGCCGAGCTGACCAGGCTGCGGTAGCCGACTCCGATTCCCACTCCGAGCCGGGCCACCCGGGTTGCCTCCCATAGAACGAGCAAGGCAACCAGCACCCCGGCCACGGTTCCCGCCCCGCCCCAGCCATAAGTCTGCGCGGCACACAAAGTCGAAGTCACGTGCAGGGCGCTCGGAGAGAACGTGCCCGGAGCTGGCTGGAAGGGAAGGACGACGGGCGCTAGGCACGACTGCGACCAAGGCAAGAAGAGGTCGACGAAGTAAAGGAACGCCAACGCCGCCAGGACCGCCCCCTCGGCAGCCCACCTCGTGCCCCGGCCGCTGATGCTCATTGAATCTACCTCCAACCGCTCCCCGAGGCACCATACACAAAAAGTGGCGCCATGGCGCCGCCGGTCAGTGTCGGAAGTGGCGCCGTCCAGTGGTCACCAACGCCATTCCAGCGCCATCGGCGGCCGCCAGCACCTGGGGATCACGGACCGAGCCGCCGGGGTGGATGGCCGCGGTGACCCCGGCGTGAGCGGCGATCTCAAGCCCGTCCGGCATCGGGAAGAAGGCGTCCGAGGCCAGAGCCGTGCCCTGGACGCGATCGCCAGCCCGGCCCACCGCCAGCTCCACCGCCTCGACCCGTGACATCTGCCCCGCTCCGATCCCGACGGCCTGATCCTCGCGGCAGAGCACGATGGCATTGGACTTCACCGCCCGCACGATCCGCCAGGCCAACTTGAGTTGGCGCCACTCGTCAGCGGAAGGTTGGCGCTGAGACACCACCTGGAACTCCGCTTCGTCGTCGATCGCAGGATCTTTGACCTGGACCAGCAGACCGCCATCCACGCTGCGGAGCTCCAGCCTCTCTGCGCTCCTGGGATCTCTCGGCGCCACGGTCAACACCCGCAGCCGCGCCCGACCAGCCAGGAGCGCCAGTCCCGCCCCGGTCGCCTCCGGCGCGACCACCAACTCCAGAAAATGCTGGGCGAGAGCGGCCGCCACCTCCTCGTCGAGGGGACAGTTGAGGGCGACAATGCCCCCGTAGGCGGAGCGAGGGTCGCAGTCGTAGGCTCGCTGGAAGGCCTCGGCGGCGGTCGGGGCCAGGGCCACTCCACAGGGATTGGTGTGCTTGACCACCACCGCAGCCACCCCTTCCAGACCGCGGACCAGTCGCCAGGCGGCGTCGGCGTCCAACCAGTTGGTATAGGAGAGCTCGCCCCCCTGCAGCTGTTGGGCCGCCGCCAGGCCCGCCCGGCTGGTCCCGGTCAGATAGAGAGCGCCCGGCTGGTGCGGGTTCTCTCCGTACCGGAGTGGCTGGCGCAGCGCCCCATCGAGGGCCAGCCGAGCGGGCCAGTCCGCGTCGCCGCGGGCAGCCTCGGCAGCCTCGGCAGCCAGATAGTCGGCGACTAGGGCGTCGTAGGTGGAGACCAGCTGGAAGACTTCCGTCGCCAGGCGGCGGCGTGACTCGGAGCTCAGTCCGCCCGCTGCGAGCTCGGCCAGCACCCACTCGTACTGCTCGGGAGAAGACACCACCCCGACGCTGGCGAAGTTCTTGGCCGCCGCGCGGAGGAGGGTCGGTCCGCCGATGTCGATCGCTTCCAGGACGGCAGCTTGGTCCGCGCCGCCGGCGACCACCTTCGCGAAGGGGTAAAGGTTCACCACCACCAAGTCGATCGGCTGATAGCCGAGCCGCACCAGTGTCGCCAGGTCCTCGGGTCGGTCCCGGCGGGCCAGGATCCCCGCGTGAATCGCCGGGTGGAGGGTCTTGACCCTGCCCTCCAGCATCTCCTCGACGCCGGTGACCGAGGCCACCGAGATGACCGGCAGTCCGGCCTCCCGCAGTATCTGTTCGGTGCCGCCGGTCGCCACCAGCTCGAACCCGAGCCGGTCCAGGCCTCTGGCGAACTCCGGGAGGTGGGCCTTGTCGTCCACCCCCAGGAGCGCGCGCGGCGAGCTCACGAGCCCGGCCCCGTCTGGAGCACCCGGCGCCCCTCCACCCGGAGTTGGCCTCGGGCCAGGAGAGCGATTGCCTGGGGAAATATCCGCCACTCCTGCTCGTGGATCCGCTGTCGCAGGGTCTCGGTGGTGTCGCCCTCCTCGACCGGCACCGCCGCCTGCAGCACGATCGGTCCCCCGTCCAGGTAGTCCTCGTCGACCAGATGCACGGTGCAACCGGTCAGCTTGACGCCGTGGTCAAGTGCTTCCTGAACTGCATTCATGGTCCCGGCGAAGGCGGGCAGCAGGCTGTTGTGGAGGTTCAGCACGCGGCCGGGAAAGGCGCGCAACAGGGACTTGGTGAGGACCCGGTCGTAGCCGGCCAGGGCCAGGATCGACGCGCCCTCACCGAGGAGCCAGGAGGCGATCGCCTGGTCCCGGGCCTCCAGGTCGCCGGAGAAGGTAGCCGCTGGAAAGGAGCGACTGGGCACCTGGGCTACGCGGGCTATCTCCAGGGCTGGACAGCTGGGCCGGTTGGCACCGACCCCCACCACCCGGGCCGGGAAACCGTCCCCGGTGCAGGCCTCCAGGATCGCCCGGAGGTTGGTGCCGGTGCCCGAGACCAGCACACCAACCCCCACCCTGGACCCGTCCGAAGCTGGCGGGCTCAGTGCAACAGCACCCGATCCGGGCCCTGGCGCTCTCGCACCTCGCCGATCTCGAAGAACCCGAACTTCGAGAGCTGGGTCGCCAGACCCACGGTGGCCGGGGGGACGACGGCGATCATCCCCACGCCCATGTTGAAGGAGCGCCAGAGCTCGTCCTCCGGGATGTCTCCCAGCTCCTGGAGAGCAGTGAAGAGGGCGGGCACCTGCCAGCTCTGACGGTCCACGACCCCAGCCAGCTCGTCGGGCAAGACCCGGGGCAGGTTCTCGATGATCCCGCCGCCGGTGATGTGGGCCAGCGCGTGCACCTCGCCGCCGGCGCGGAGCGCGCGCACCGGCTCCAGGTAGGAGGCGTGCACGGCCAGCAGCAGCTCGCCAATCGGCGCGGAGGTGCCCGGCAGCTGGGTGTCGTACTCCAGCTCGCGCTCCGCCAGCAGGTGGCGCACCAGGGAGTAGCCGTTGGTGTGGAGTCCGGTGGAGGGCAACGCCACGAGGCGGTCGCCGGTCCGGACCCGGGCGGGACCGAGGAGCGCCGTCCCGGAGGTCAGCCCCACCAAGAACCCGGCCAGGTCGTAGTCGCCGATGCCGTACACGCCCGGCATCTCGGCCGTCTCCCCACCCACGAGGGCGCAGCCGTTGGCCAGGCAGGCTTCCACCATCCCCTCCGCCAGCTGTTCTAAGACGCTGGCCTCGATCCGGCCGCTGGCGAAGTAGTCGAGGAAGAAGAGGGGATCGGCGCCGGTGGTGAGGACGTCATTGACGCAGTGATTGACGATGTCCTGGCCGATCCCTTGGTGCCGGCCCACCGCCACCGCGACTTTGGACTTGGTCCCGACCGAGTCGGTGGAGCTCACCAGGACCGCGTCCGGGGGCAGGTGGTTCCCCAGCCTCCAGACGGCGGCGAAGGGACCTATCCCCTCCAGCACCGAGGAGTTGTGGGTGGTCGCCGCTAGCTGGGCGACGCGTGCCACCGCCGCCCGGGCCCGGCCTCGGTCCACCCCCGCGTCGGCGTACCGGCTCACCTCAGCCGCCCCCGCACTTCCGCTCAGCCTTCAAGGGCCAGCTTGTCCATCTCCAGCTGCTGGGGGACCTGCACCGGGTAGGCGCCATCGAGGCAGGCGAAGCAGAAGCCCGAGCCGCTGGCGCCGGCGCGCAGCGCCTGACGCAGGCCGCCCAGGCTGAGGTAGGCCAGGGAGTCGGCGCCGATCAGCTCGCGCACCTCCTCCAGGGTCCGGCCGGCGGCGATCAGCTCGCTGCGGCTGGCGATGTCGATGCCCATGAAGCAGGGGAAGCGGATCGGCGGGGAGGCGACCCGCATGTGCACCTCCAGCGCCCCGGCGCGTCGCAGCGCCTCCACGATCTGGCGCGAGGTCGAGCCCCGGACGATGGAGTCGTCGACCAGGATCACTCGCTTCCCCTCCAGCACGTGGCGCATGGGGTTGAACTTGAGCCGGACCCCGGCGTCGCGCAGGCCCTGCTCTGGCTGGAGGAAGGTGCGGTTGATGTAGCGGGACTTCATCATCCCCTCAGCGAACGGCACCCGACTCTCCTCGGCGTACCCGATCGCCGCCGGGGTCCCCGAGTCGGGCAGGGGGATCACGATGTCGGCCACCACCGGCGCCTCCTGGGCCAGCCGCACGCCCATCGCCCGCCGCGCTTCGTACAGGCTGCGATCCTGGAGCACCGAGTCAGGCCTAGCGAAATAGATGAACTCGAAGGAGCACATGGCTGGCTGGCGGCGCACCCCGAAGCTGGCGCTGCGCAGCCCGGCCTCGTCGATGGTGACGATTTCACCGGGACGCACCTCCCGGACCAGCTTGGCCCCCACCACGTCGAGGGCGCAGGTCTCGCTGGCGATGATGTAGCCAGCTCCGCCGGGGGCGTCCAGGTCCCCCAGCCGACCGATGCAAAGCGGCCGGATACCCAATTCATCGCGGGCGGCGACCAGGCTATCCCGGGTGATGAAGCCCAACGAGTAAGCGCCCTGAGCGCGGGGCAGGGCCCGCTGGAGGACCACCTCCAACCGCTCACCGGGAGTGCGGGCCAGCAGGGTGGCCAGCACCTCGCTGTCGCTGGAGGTCTCGAACTGCTGTCCTTCCTCGACCAGCCGGGCGTGGAGTGCCTGGGTGTTGGTCAGGTTGCCGTTATGCGCCAGCGCCACCGGACCCAGCTGGCCGTGCTCGAAGGTGAAGGGCTGGGCATTGCTGAGCCGGGAGGAGCCGGTGGTCGAGTAGCGAGTGTGCCCGATCCCGACCGGCCCCTGCAGCTGGGCCAGGACATCGGCGGAGAAGACCTGGCCGACCAGGCCCATCTCCCGGTGGAGGTGGAACTGCTCCCCGTCAGTGACGCAGATCCCGGCCGACTCCTGACCTCGATGCTGGAGGGCGTAGAGCCCCAGATAGCAGAGGTTGGCCACATCCTGGCCCGGAGCGAATACGCCGAAGATGCCGCAAGCCTCGTGCAGCTTGTCAGGGTCGCTGTCGTCCACAGCGGTTGCGACGGGTAGCTGGGCAGAGGATCCTGCCTGGGCTGTCACCGCCACAAGAATACCTGGAATGGGAGTCTGGACCTCGGCGACGTCGGTGACCGGAGCGGACTCATAACCCGGTGCCCCGCGCTGGCTCCAATCGCTCGGGAATGGCTCCGGACCAGGCGCGCTGGGCCTCCGCCAGACCGATCTCGGCCATCCCCTCCACCACGATCAGCGATCCACCGACCGCTCCCAGCGGGGCGAAGGCGGTGCCCTGCTCGGCGAACAGCGCAGCCGCCGCCGTCAGCCGGCCCGGAGGCAGGCTGACCAGATAGCGTCCCTGCGACTCGCCAAAGAGCACTCCACAGTCCCAACTGGGCGAGGGGCTCTCGGGACGGCTGAGGGGCGGGTTGATGCGGGCTCCCACGCCGCCCAAGAGCGCCGACTCGGCGAGCGTCACCGCCAGCCCGCCCAGCGAACAGTCGTGGGCTGAGCTGAGCAGTCCCAGACCGATCGCGGCGCGCATCGCCGCGGCTGATCGGGCCTCCTGCGGCAGATCCAGCTCCGGGGCGGCTCCCTCCAGGGCTCGATGAGCCAGCCGCTGGTACTCGGACCCGCCCAGCTCCACCTGGGTGGGTCCGGCCCCGGCCGGGCCCACCAGGGCCACCAGGTCTCCCGCCTGAACGAAACCGGCGCTCAGGCGAAGCTTCAGCTCCGGCAGGAGCCCGACCATCCCCACGGTGGGCGTCGGAGGGATGCCCTGGCCGTTGAACTGGTTGTAGAGGCTGACGTTGCCACTGACCACCGGGATCCCCAGGGTCCGGGCCGCCTCGGCCAATCCCCCCACGGCCTCCGCCAGTTGCCACATGATCTCGGGGCGGTCCGGGTCGCCGAAGTTGAGGCAGTTGGTGATCCCCAGCGGTTCCGCGCCGACGCAGGCCAGGTTGCGCACTGCCTCGGCGACCGCGATGGCGGTCGCCCGACGGGGGTCGAGGAGGGCGGAGCGATGGGCGCTGTCGACGGTCAGAGCCAGGGCGTCGGATCGCCCCCGCAGCCGCAGGACTGCGGCATCGCCACCGGGGCCAACGACGGTGTCGTCGCCTACCTGGTGGTCGTACTGGCGCCAGACCCAGTGACTGTCCCCGCAGTTCGGCGAGCCCAGGAGCCTCAACCAAGCTTCCTCGGCGGTCCAGGGTGGGGTGCGCGCCAGCGGGTCCGCCGAGAGCACCAAGGAGTACTCCGGGGCGTGGGCCTCGGGGTGGCGCTCCGGGAAGCCGGAGATCAGGACCTGGAGGGGCAGTGCGGCCACCTCTTGGCCCGCCTGGGTGATCCGGAAGAGTGGTTCCTCGATCACCCGACCGACGACGTCGCTGTGCAGGCCCCAGCGCTGGAAGGCCGCCCGGAAACGGTCCTCGCTCCCGCTGCGGACCACCAGCACCATCCGCTCCTGGGACTCGCTGAGCATGACCTCGTAGGGGGTCATGCCACGCTCCCGGCGACTGACCTGGTCGACGGCGATCTCGAGCCCCACCCCGCCCCGGTGCGCCATCTCGGCGCAGCTGCTGGTCAGTCCGGCCGCGCCGCAGTCCTGCAACCCGACCAGGTCCGGGTCACCGGTCAGTTCGAGACAGGCCTCGAGCAGGCATTTCTCCAAGAAGGGGTTGCCCACCTGCACCGCCGGCCGGCGCTCCTCGGCGCCCTCATCCAGCTGCACCGAGGCGAAGGTAGCCCCGTGGATCCCGTCTCGGCCGGTGTCGGCTCCCACCAGCAGCAGCGGATTCCCGGGACCGCTGGCGCGAGCCCGCACCAGCTGGTCGCGGTGGGCCAGCCCGACACACATGGCGTTGACCAGGCAGTTGTGCTGGTAAGGCTCGTCGAAGTACGTTTCGCCGCCGACGGTCGGCACTCCGACGCAGTTGCCGTACCAGCCGATTCCCTCCACCACCCGGGCGAACCGCTGCCGCTGGCGGGGCTCATCGAGATCGCCAAACCGGATTCCGTCGAGCAGCGCAACCGGTCGGGCACCCATGGCGAAGACGTCGCGCAGGATCCCCCCCACTCCGGTGGCCGCACCCTGGACCGGTTCCACCGCGCTGGGATGGTTGTGCGACTCGATTTTGAAGCAGCAGAGCAGATCGCCGCCCAGGTCCACCACTCCGGCGTTTTCCCCGGGACCCTGAACCACTCGCCGGCCTTCGGTCGGCAGCTGGCGCAGCAACGCCTTGGAGGTCTTGTAGCTGCAGTGCTCGGACCAGAGGGCGCCGATCATCCCCAGTTCGAGCCGGTTCGGGGTCCGGCCGAGCTGAGCTGTCGCCGACTGATATTCCAGCTCTGTGAGCGCCAGCTCCCGCAGCTCGGCCGGCGTCGGAGCCGCAGTAGTAGAGGCCGGCTTCATCCCAGCGGGAGGGCCAGGTGGCGGATCGCCCCGGTGAAGAGCTGGATCCCGTGGTCGGATCCCAGCAGCTCCTCGCAGGCGCGCTCAGGGTGGGGCATCATCCCCAGGACGTTGCCCTGCTCGTTGAGGATCCCGGCGATGTTCTGGAGGGAGCCGTTGGGATTGGCCGCGGCGGTGAGCTCGCCCCGCTCGTCGCTGTAGCGAAGCGCCACCCGGCCCTCGGCGTTGAGCCGAGCGAGGGTCTCCGGATCCGCGTAGTAGCGGCCCTCACCGTGCGAGATCGGCACTTGCAGCAGCTGCCCCGACTGGCACGCGGAGAGAAACGGATTACTGGCCGTCTCAACCCTGAGCCAGGTGGGCTGGCAGCAGAACTGCAGGCTCGAGTTCCGGAGCAAGGCGCCCGGGAGCATCCCCGCCTCACAGAGGATCTGGAAGCCATTGCAGATGCCGAGCACCAGTCCGCCCGCCTGCGCGTGCTCCCGCACCGCCTCCATCAGGGGCGCGAACCGGGCGATAGCCCCCGCCCGCAGGTAATCGCCGTAGGCGAAGCCGCCGGGCAGAATCACCACCTCGCAGCCCTTGAGGTCGCGGTCGGCGTGCCAGAGCGGCACCGCCTCAGCGCCGGTCAAGCTCACCGCGTGAGCGCAATCCCGGTCACTCCAGGTGCCCGGGAAGACGGCGATCCCGAACCGCACGCTCAAGCGTCAGGGACCGGCCGCAACTCGAACCGGTACTCCTCGATCACCCCATTGCAGAGCAGCCGCCGGCACATCTCGTCGACCCGCACCCGCGCCGACTCCAGGTCCTCTTCCGCCAGCTCCAGGTTGATGAACTTGCCGACCCGAGCGCCGACCACCTGGGGAAACCCGAGCGCGTGCAGGGCGTCCTTGACCACCAGTCCCTGGGGATCGTTGACCACCTCCTTGAGGCTGACTACCACCTCGGCTACAAATCGCTGCCGGTGATCCGTCTTGAGGCCTCCAGATAGCGGTGGCGGGTTTCCCTGACCAGCTCCTCCGGGAGCGGGGGAGCTGGGGGATTGCGGTCCCAGCCGGTGGCGAGCAGGTAGTCGCGAACCAGCTGCTTGTCGAATCCCTGCGGGGCGACGCCGGGCTCTTGCTGGAGCTCCCAGAGCCGCGACGAGTCGGGGGTGAGCACCTCGTCGATCAAGGTCAGGGCGCCATCGATGAATCCGAACTCGAACTTGCTGTCGACCAGGATGAATCCCGACTCTCGGCAGTGGACTTGGGCCAGCCGGAAGATCCGGAGGCTGAACTCCTCCAGCCGCCGCGCCAGCTCACTCCCCACCAGCTGGGCCAGCTGGCTGCGGCTGATGTTCTCGTCGTGACCGTGGTCGTTCTTGGTGGCCGGGGTGAAGCGGAGCTCGGGCAGCTCGGAGCCGAAGGCGAGCCCCCTCGGAACCGGCTCGGAAGCCAGCTTCCCGGTCGCCTGGTACTCCTGCCAGCCGCTCCCCGCGAGCCGGCCCCGGACCACGCACTCCACCTCGATCCTCTCTGCCTTGGCGACGAACATCGCCCGACCGCCGAGCTTTTGCAGCGCCCCCTGGGGGAGCGCCGCCTCGTCATCGGGGCGGAGATGGTTGGCCACCAGGTCGGCGGTCGTCCGGAACCAGTAACGGGACATCGCCGTCAACACCCGGCCCCGGTCGGGGATGAGGGTGGGAAGGACGCTGTCGAAGGCCGAGATCCGGTCGGTGGAAACCATCAGCAGCCGCTCGCCTAGGTCAAAGGTGTCCCGGACCTTGCCCCGCCGAAAGAGTGGCACTCCAGGGAGCTCCACCACGCCGACGCTGGCCCCCTGGGGCGAGTCTTCACCCATCGGTACGCCCCCCTTCCAGCTCGGTGGCCACCTCCAGCAACCCCAGCCGGCGAAAGCTCTCGTCAATCTGGGCCAGGTACGGTTCCAGTTCAAAGCAGGCGGCCAGCTGCTCCGGGCTGAGCAGGGCCGCTACCTCCGGGCTCGCCTGAGCGCTGGCGCGGAAGTCGCCGCCCAGGCGGTCGGATTGCAGCGCCAGCCCCTGAACCAAGCGATAGGCCGCCTCTCTCGGCTGGCCGGCCCGGATCAGAGCCAGCAGAAGCTGCTGGCTCTGGGAGATCTGGCCCCGCCGCTCCAGGTTGGCCCGCATCATCGCCTCGTCCACCTGCAGTCCCTCCAGCACCTGGGCCAGCGTGCGGAGGATGTGAGCAGCCGCCATGGTGGCGTCGGGAAGCGCCACCCGCTCGACTGAGGAATGCGAGATGTCCCGCTCGTGCCAGAGCGCGACATCCTCCAGGCCGGCCACCGCCCAGCCCCGCAGCAGGCGGCTGAGCCCGGAGACCTGCTCCAGGCGCACGGGGTTGCGCTTGTGGGGCATCGCGGACGAGCCCTTCTGCCGCTCGCCGAAGGGCTCCCGCACCTCGCCCACTTCGGTGCGCTGCAGATGCCGGAGGGTGGTGGCGAGGCGCTCGCAGACCGCGCCCAGAACGGCCAAGGCGCAGAGGTAGGCGGCGTGGCGGTCCCGAGCGACGACCTGGGTGGTGATCGGGGCCGGCTCCAGCCCCAGCTCCCGCAGGGCCAAGATCTCAACCTGGGGGCTGAGGGTGGCGTGGGTGCCGACGGTGCCCGAGAGCTTGCCCACCTCGACCTCGCTCGCCGCCGCCTGGAAGCGCTGCCGTGACCGCCGCAGCTCGTCGAAGTGGTTGGCCATGACGAAGCCGAAAGTCACCGGCTCGGCGTGCATCCCGTGGGTCCGGCCCGCCATCGGCGTCTGGCGGTGCTCACGGGCCAGCCGAGCCGCCCGCTCGACCAAGCGGTCCAAGTCGGCCAAGACGATCTGGCTGGCGCCGCGGAGCTGGAGGGCCAGCGCGGTGTCGACCACGTCCTGGCTGGTCATGCCGAGGTGGATCTGGGAGCCCTCGGGGCCGAGTTGCTCCTGGACCGCGCTGACGAAGGCGGCCAGGTCGTGCCCCTGTTCGGACTCGATCTGGGCCACCCGCTCCGCGGTGGGCGGCTGGGCGAGGCGGAGAGCTTCCATTTGCGGCGGCGAAATCTCGCCCAGACCGGCCCGGGCCTGGCACACGGCCAGCTCCACTCGAAGCCAGAGCCGCAGCCGGGTCCCGTCCGACCACAGCTCCCGCAATTCCTTGGGGGCATAGCGGTCGATCACGATCGACCGCCTGGCAAGGGTCGCTGCAGCGGCAGTGCCGTTGTCACCTTGATTGAGTATAGGTGGCGGCCGCCGACTCCCCTGCCGGGGCCGGGCGCCCAGGGAAGCCAGGCCAAGCGCCGAGCTCGCGGCCGGCGGGCGACCGTCTCGCCTCCCCTCGTGCCGTGATCGCGCCCTGCAGTCGGCGAGGCGGGTACCGTGGCGGTGTGGGGTCAGCAACCGCGCCGGTATTCGTAACCGCTCGCTCCGAACCAGCGTTTGTGGTTCGGAGCCGAGGATTACGACGTTGAGAATCTCCCCGGATCACGAGGAGAGAGTGATTGCCCGGGCCCAGGCTGATCCCGAAGGCTTCGGCGAACTCTATGACCACTACTTCCCCCAGATCTACCGGTTCATTGCTGCCCGCGTGGGCAGCGCGGAGCTGGCCGAGGACATCACCAGTGAGGTGTTCTTCAAGGCGCTCCGCGCGATCGGGCGCTATCGGCCGAGCGGCCATCCCTTCTCGGCTTGGCTCTATCAGATCGCCATCAACACGATCACCGACCACTACCGCTCCCGCAAGCGCGGCGAGGACAGCCTGGAGAGCGGTCCAGAGCTGGCCTCGGGAGGAGTCGCGGTCGATGATCAGGTTGCCCAGCGCATGGGGCTGGATGAGATCTGGCGGGCGATCGACTCCCTGCCGGAGCAACAGCGCACCGCGATGACCCTGAAATACTCTGAGGATCTTCCGCTAGCTGAGATCGGCAGGATCATGGGCAAGAGCGAGGGCGCCATTAAATTGCTGGTCTTCCGGGGTACCGCGACCGTGCGGGAGACGCTGCGTCCGCTGCGCGTCGGGGCGAAGGAGCCGCGTGGTTAAGCTGAGCCGCTGGTTCGGCCGCAAAACGGCCCCGGCCCCGGAGCTGGCCCCGGCCCCGGCTCCGGCTCCGGAGGGTGCCGATCCCGAACTTTGGGCGATCTTTCAAGATCGGGAGGGACACCCGGACCGGGAGCTCCTCCAGGCCGCCGAGGAACTTCGGCTGAGGCTGCAGGCCCAGCCGCCCCCGGTCGCAGTTCCCGAGTTCCAGGCCCGGCTGCGAGCCAACTTGATGCAGGAGGCCCGGGCCACCGGCAAAACCCGCAGGCGACCCCATCTCCTGGGCCGGCCGGTCACCACAACGCTGGGGATCGCCGGTCTGGCGGCGATGGCGGTGGCGGTGGCCTCGGTGGTGGCGATTCCGCTGCAGCGAGGCCAGGTGCTGGTGCAGACGGCAGTCGCCGGCCACCACCGGCTGCCGGTTACCCAGGCGATCCGGATCAGCTTCAACCGACCGATGAACGAGACGGCAGTGGTTCAGGGGCTAACCATCAAACCCGCCGTGTTGTACCAGGCAAGCTGGCTCAACCCCAAGACCCTCGTGATCTCACCCGAGCACGGGCTGGTCCCCAACGTGGGTTACGTCGTGACCATCGCCCAGCCGGACGCTAAGGCCCAAAACGGGGCCGTGGCCCCGTCGGCCATCGTCATTCCCTTCGGCACCGGCTCGGCGCCGTCCACCCCCCAGGGTCAGATCCCGACGGTGGTCTCGGTTACCCACGACGCGGTCACCCAAGGGGTCACCTCACTCGGCTACCTGCCGGACGGTGCCCTGCTGGTGCTGAGCTCAGGGACGCCGCAGGCGCAGCCCTCGAGCGCCCAGTCGCCCGGCCCCTCCCCAACTGCCCCACCAAGCTCTTCCTCGTCTTCCGACCTCGCCTTCGGAACCCTCTATGAGCTAAATCCCTCGCTCCAGGCGGTCGCTACCAACGCGGCGGGAGCGGTCGCCTCCCCGGACAGCCAGGAGATCGCCTACTGGACGCCGGGGAGCAACGACACCCTGTCCCTTGACGTGGTCGCCGCCAGCGGCAGCGGCACCCCCGAAACCCTCGCGAGCTCGGCCGAGCCAGATCCCGGCCTAGCTTGGCTCGACAACGGTGACTTGCTCTACGCGGCGGCCGGTCAGCTTCGCGCGGTCAGCTTGGACGGCCAGATCACCACGGTGGATCCCCAGGTGCAGGTCGACCCCAGCGGCTTCTTCTCGCTCTCCCCCTCAGCCCAGGCGATCTTCGCCAGCCCCGGCGGGGTTCCCACCGTCTACTCACTTCCTAGCGGAACGGCGACCGCGCTGAACAACCTGGTGGGGGTTCCCGCCTGGTCGTCGACAGGCAGCGAGCTGGCCTACATCGCGGATATCAACGGCACCGACTCCATCGAGTTGACCTCTGATCTCGGCGCCCAAAGCACGGTGCTGCTGACCGCGCCCGCTGGGGCCCAGCTGAGCCACCTCAGCTTTGACCCCACCGGCACCTACCTGACCTGCGTCTCCGCCACCACCGGCTTGGCCACCCAGGTGACCGCCCTGGATGTGCAGTCCAAGGTCAGCGGCACCCTGGGCAACCTCACCGCGCTTAGCGATCCCGTCTGGGCTCCGACCGGTGATCAGCTTTCGGCGCTCGCCGACGTCTCCGGCACCGACTCTCAGAGCGTCGAGAGCCTGCTCCTGTCGGGCGGGTCCCAACTCCCCGCCAGCACCGACACCGCTGCCGACCTCGCCCTCGCGACCGCCGCCAGCCTGGCCCAGATCCAGGTGACCGACGCAGCCTCGGCGTTGACCGCCATCTCCCCGCTCCTGGCGCCGGGAACCAACCTCTCGCCGGCCGTTCTACTGCCGGGCAGGTTCGACCGCTTTTACGCTGTCTCGACCACCCCAAGCGCAGCCGGCAGCAGCTCCTACACCGTCGACCTACGCTTGGTGCGCGATGCCACCAGCACAACTGGACCGGCCTTCCTGCCGGAGACCGTGATCGTGCAGACAGCGGGGACCTCTCCGCTGATCAGCAGCGTCTCGCCGGGGGCGCTAACCCCGGTGCCCACCGGTCCCTTGGTGGTGAGCGCTGCCGCGACCACCAACAGCCAGGGCACCACCGTCTTTGCGCTGCACTTTGACTCCGACCTGAATCCGCTTACCGTAGGTTCGCAGTCGATCACACTGAGCGTCAACGGCCACGTGATTGCTGGGGCCCAGTTCGACTACGCAGCATTGACCCGCACTGAAACCATCACCGTCAACGCCTTGCCCGCGGGTGCGGTGACGCTGACCGTGGCATCACCGCTCGCTGATATCGACAACACCCCAATGCAGAGCGCGTACCAAGTGGTCTTGCAGCCCGAGCCCGCTCCTGCCAGCTAATTCGGGTCGCGGCATTGCGCGGCGGGCGCGGTCCAGTTATTGCGTGGCGGCGATGGCGGCCGCCAGCGCCGCCACTTGACGAGCCGGCGAAGAAAGCTGCTTCAACGCCTGCGGCTGCTGATCGCGCCAGATTGCCGCGCGGGGCAGTAATTCTGGGTGGTTGGCGATGTACTCCGTGGTGAGCTTGCCCTGCAGAAAATCCGGATCGGCCAGCAGCGCTGCATGAAAGGGAATGTTGGTGACGATGCCACCAATCAAGTACTCCAGCAGGGCGCG
The DNA here is from genome assembly GCA_035533655.1 of Candidatus Acidiferrales bacterium. Taxonomy (GTDB): domain Bacteria; phylum Chloroflexota; class Dormibacteria; order Aeolococcales; family Bog-877; genus Bog-877. Next base: position 16,781 of record DATLTJ010000055.1, read on the forward strand.
CCTCCCGCGAGCTACCGCCTGGTCTCGGCTCGCACCGTGCACAATCAGCTTGGCCATCATGGGGTCGTAGAAGGGACTCACATTTCCCGCCCCGGCGAGCGAGCTGTCGACCCTGACTCCCGGACCGGAAGGCTCGTGGTACGAGGTCACCCGTCCGGGGGTCGGCTGGAAGTCGTGCCAGGGGTCCTCGGCGTTGATCCGGCATTCAATCGCCCAGCCCCGCCACTCGATCTGCTCCTGCCGCCAGGGGAGCGGCTCGCCCATCGCCACCTTCAGCTGAGCCACCACCAGGTCGATGCCGGTCACCAGCTCGGTCACCGGGTGCTCCACCTGTAGGCGGGTGTTCATCTCTAGGAAATAGAAGGAGCCGTGCGATTCGATGAATTCCACCGTGCCGGCATTCACGTACCCCACCGCTTGGGCCGCCTTGATCGCCGCTTGGCCCATCTCCTCCCGGGTCGTCGGGCTGATGGCGGTCGAGGGGCATTCTTCCACCAGCTTTTGATGGCGGCGCTGGATCGAGCATTCGCGCTCGCCCAGGTGAATCGTGTTGCCGCGGGAATCGGCGAGCACCTGGATCTCGATGTGGCGGGGGTCGCTGACCAGCCGCTCGAGGAAGACGCGCGGATCCCCGAAGAACCGCTGGGCGGACTCCTGGCAGCTGGCGATGGCGACCTTGAGCTCGTCCTCGTCCCGGGCGGCGCGCATGCCGATGCCCCCGCCTCCGGCGGAAGCCTTGACCAGGACGGGAAAGCCGATCTCCCGGGCCGCCGCCAGGGCCTCTGCCTCGCCGGCGATGGCATCGGTGCCCGGGACGACCGGGACCCCCGCCTGCTGCATTCGTTGGCGGGCCCGCACTTTGTCCCCCATGGCCGTCATGGCCTCGGCGGGAGGGCCGATGAAGGTGATGCCCGCGTCAGCGCACGCTTGGGCCAGCAGCGGGTTCTCGGAGAGGAAGCCGTAGCCGGGGTGGATGGCCTCCGCCGCCGTCTCCCGGGCCGCCCCGATGATCCGCTCCAGGTTGAGATACGACTCACCAGGTGCGGCAGGGCCGATCTCTACTGCCGCGTCGGCCAGCCGGGTATGGAGGGCTCCCCGATCGGCCTCCGAGTAGACGGCGACGGAGCGCAGCCCCAGGTCCCGACAGCCCCTGATCACCCGGACAGCGATCTCGCCGCGGTTGGCGACCAGGACGGTCCCGAAAGGTTTCACCTTTGGTCTAGGTGACCTGGACCAGGACGTCGCCCCGACTCACGACCTGCCCGACGGTCACCAGGACCGCGGCCACGGCACCGGCCCGTTCGGAGGGGATGTCATTCTGCATCTTCATCGCCTCCAGCACGACCACGGTCTGGCCCACCGTCACCAGGTCTCCCACCTTCACGGGGATCCGGGCGATCAGGCCCTGCATCGGGGCCTTGACCCCGTCACCGGCTGGCACCGGAGCCGATCCTCCTGGGGCGGCGGTGGCTCCGCCTCCCAGACCACCCCCGTCGGTGGCGGTCACCCTCACCTCGAAGACCTCACCATCAACCTCGACCGAGAACTCGCGCGCCGAGGCGGCCGGAGCTCGGGTCGGCTCCGGAGCCGCTGGCGGGGGGGGCGGAGAAGGTAGCGCCAAGAGCGGAATGGCGGCCGCGTCCCCGACGGGCTCGCTGAGATCTCCCCCATCCACCAGCGCGGCCGGGGCGGGTGGCGGGGGGGCCGGCTCCGGCTCATCCTCGAGCCGCTCCACACGGGCCTCCCCACGGAGCAGCGCTGCGGTCGCCTCGGGGAAGAGCAGGAAGCTGAGCAGCTGGGCGTCGGAAGCCTCCGGCCAGCCCTGCCGTCCCAGGGTCCGGCGGGCTCCCTCCAGGGCCGGTTCCAAGACCTCGGCGGGTCGGACGGTGATCGGCTCCTCTTCACCGATGACCAACTTTTGGATTTCGGGGTCGACCGCCCCGGGCGGCTGGCCGAAGAGCCCCAGGAAGTAGTCCTTGACCTCCTGGGCCACGGTCAGGTAGCGCTGGCCCGAGGCGACATTGGCGACCGCCTGGGTGACCACCACCTGGGCGATCGGGGTGATCAGGGGTGGATACCCCATCTCCGCCCTGACCCGAGGGATCTCCTCCAGCACCGCCGGCAGCTTGCCCTGGGCCCCCTGGGTCTCACACTCCCGACGCAGGTGCTCCAGGACCGAAGGGGCCAGCTGCGTCCTGAGGGTCGAGGAGTCGTACTGCCAGCCACTCGGATCGGCGATGGCCTGGTACAGCGGCATCAGCTCGTCGAGGGCATCGGCGGCCGCCAGGACCCGGCGCTCGTCGAGCCGGGGCTGCAGATCAGTCCCACTCAAGGCGGCGTAAACCCCCTCGGTGCTGGGCAGCGAGGCGCCCCCCGCGAGCGGTGAAAGACACACGTCCAGGTTCTGGGCACCGGCCTCAGCCGCCGCCAGGTACGCAAAGGAAGCCTGGCCGGTGATGGTGGCGCAGTGGAAGCTGACCGGGAGCTTCGTGCGCTTGCCCAGACCCTCGACCAGCGCCCGAGCCGAGCCGGCACCGAGCAAACCCGCCGGATCGAAGACACACAGACTCCGGTAGCCGAGCGCGGTCAGCTCAACCCCCAGCGCCAGAAAACTCTCCACCGAGTGAGCCGGACTCTCAGTGTAAACCAGAGTCCCCTCCGGGTGCTTGCCAGCTGCCAGCACCGCCTCCGCGACGTGGGCCAGGTTGCGCGAGTCGTTGAGCGGGTCGAAGCACCGAAAGACGTCGAGACCACACTCCGCCGTCAGGGCTACGAAGCGGTCGACCGCGTCGTCGGGAAGTGGTCGGTAGCCCACCAGCGACTGGCCCCTGATCAAGCCCACGAGCGGGGTTTTAGTGCTGGCCCGGATGGCCCGCAGCCGCTCGAAAGGGTCCTCCCCGAGGTTCGCTAGCGAAACTTCGAAGGTAGCGCCGCCGAACACGTCCAAGCCGGCGTACCCGCACCCATCCAACTTTTCGATCAGCGAGAGCAGATGCCGGGTCCGCACTCGGCTCAGGAGCAACGTCTGCTGACCGTGCCGCAGGGAGCTCTCGATCAATCCGATCGGGGCCATGAACTGCCAAGAGTAACGGGCGAGGTACCCGGGACGCGAGCTCTCGAGCTCGGGGGAGCTTGGTCAGCAAGGTCCGCACGGATCCGGAGGAACCGGCCTGGACTCCGCCGCCATGTCCGTCGCGCCGGGTTTTTGCAGCGCGCCGAGCAGCTCGTCCAGGGAGGCTGAGGGCAGCTGGTTCTGGAATTGAGCAAGTCGGGCGTAGACCTCGGCAGCGGCCCGATGGAACCCACCGGGACCCTCCATAGCCTCCCAGGTTTCGGCAATCTGCTCCATCGCGGCCACGATACCCCCCGCCTGGCGCGGGGTCGATTTGACGATCCGAGCGAAACGCGGCGCCAGCACGGGCTGCGACTGCTTCCATGCCTCGAGCAGCGCTTCCTCACCGCCCAGGGCGGTGGCCGCGGCGCGGACCGCGAGCAGGAGCGCAGTTGTGCCTTTGGTCCAGGCCGGGTAGCACCGCTTGAGCGCGGACGCGGCCCCGACCGGCCCCTCCAGCACGGTGGCGGTGAGCCGGTCGCTGCCTTCGAACCAGGCGGCCCCAGGGGGGCGCCGGCGCCGGAAAAGTAGAGCTGGGTGACCCCACCAGGCTCCGGTGGGCCGCCGATGATTCCGCCGTCCACGAAGCTCGCCCCGCTCGCCTGGATGATGGTCTGGGTCGTCCTGGCACTCTCGGGCGAGATGGCGTTGGCGTCGAAGTGAACACCCTGAAAACCGCCGGAAGCGGCCCGCTCCGCCACCGGGCGGGCCGCTTCCGGCAGGCAGATAGACCAGTCGGTCAGAGCTGGCGCGAAGCAGCCGAGGCAGCGACTCCGCCTTGGTCAGCCCGGCCTCGACGGCCGGCAGGCGGGTGGCCTGGCTGCGGCTGTGGCCCACCCACCGCACCGGGACGCCACCGGCCCGGAGTGCCACCCCGACCGCGGCACCCGTCTCGCCCGGAGGCAGCAGGCCAACGGTAGGAGCGGGCGCGGTCACCGCTCGACTTCCGCTCCTCTCTGGGCTAGTGGCGCAGCTGCGACTGGCAGTCGACACACCGGGTAGCCCATGGCAGCACCTCGAGGCGAGCGGCGGGAATTGGTTCGGCGCAACCGTCGCAGCGGCCGTAAGTGCCCGCGTTCAGCTTGGAAATTGCGGCCCGCACCTCCTCCTCCAGCTTCTCCAGCTCCCCGGCGGTCCGAGCGCGAGCCATCCGATCCGCCGCCTCGGCGACATGGTCACCGGCGCGCTTTCCGTACTGCACCTGCGTGCCCGGCTCCGGAGCCGCCACAGCCAGGGATGACTCCTCCGCCGCCAACTGGCTCAGTTTGCCCTGGAGCAGCTGACGAGCCCGGGCCGCGTCGCGGCTGGTCGGACCGACGGACGGAGTGGCGTCCGGCAAGGGGAATACCTCGAAAGTGAGTTGGGTCCCAGGGCGGCGCCGCGAGCCGCTGGAGGATCGGCGCCCGGTTCAGGCGCCGATGTCCTGACGGTACCGCATCCCGGGAAAGCTAATCGCGGCCAGCCCCGAGTATGCCTGGCGGCGGGCGGACTCCTGGTCGGGGCCGACGGCGGTGCAGATCAGCACCCGCCCTCCCCCAACCTCAAGCGACCCGTCCGGGGCGAGCCGGGTCCCCATCTGGAAGACCAGACATCCCAGGTCCTCGGCCGCCTCGATGCCGAGGACCTGGCCACCCGGCTCCACCGCCCCGGGATAGGGCTCTCGAGCCGCCACCACTCCGACACCCGCCGTCGTCACCGGCTCGGGGTCGGGGTCGCTCAGCTCGCCCCCGGCACTCTGCCAGAGCAACGGCACCGGGTCGGGCAGCAACGGTAGCTGAACCTCGGTCTCAGGATCACCGAAGCGGGCATTGAACTCCAACACCTGGATCTCCCGCCCGATCAGCATGGCGCCCACGTAGAGGCAGCCCCGATAGGGCGTGCCCAGACGGGCCATCTCCCGGAGCGTCGGCTCGACCACCTCCTGGCGAACTCTCAGGTTGAGCTCTCGCCATTCCCCGGCGGGTACCGGCGCGTAACTCCCCATGCCGCCGGTGTTGCCGCCTCGGTCCTGGTCGAACGCTCGCTTGTAGTCGCGGGCCGGCGGCAGCATCACGGCGGACTCGCCGTCGCAGATGGCGAAGAAGGACGCCTCCTCGCCCTCCAGGCAGTCCTCGATCAGCACCCGGGCGCCGGCCGCGCCCAGCTCCCGCCGTACCAAGAGCAGGTCCAGCGCCGCCTCGGCCTCGACCTGGGTGCGGCACACGAAGGCGCCCTTGCCCAGCGCCAGTCCATCCGCCTTGACCACCACCGGGGCGCCCCGCCGGCGCAGATGCTCCAGCGCCCGGGCGTGATCGTCGAAAACGGCAAACGGCGGGGTGGCAACCCCCGAGCGCTCCATCACCTGTTTGGCGAAGACCTTGCTGCTCTCGAGCCGGCCCGCGTCCCGGCCGGGACCGAAGCAGCGAATCCCGGCCGCCGCCAGCGCATCCCCAACTCCGGCCGCCACTGCGGCGTCCGGCCCCAGCACCACCAGATCGACCTCTTCCGCTTGGGCCAGGGCTAGCAGCCCCTCGGCATCGGTCGCCGCGACCGCTTGGTTCTCCCCGACCAACAAGGTGCCGGGATTGCCGGGGGCGCAGGTGACCCGCTCGACCAGCGGGCTGCGCCGGCAGGCCCAGGCCAGGGCGTGTTCCCGGCCCCCGCCGCCCACCACCAGCACATGAAGCCTTTGGCTCTCGGGAGTGGAGGTCACTCCCACTCGATGGTCGAGGGCGGCTTGCTACTGATGTCGTAGACCACCCGGTTCACCCCGGGAACCTCATTGACGATGCGCCGGCTGATGTCCGAGAGGACGTCGTAGGGCACCCGGGCCCAATCCGCGGTCATTCCGTCATCGGACTGGACGATCCGCACCGCCACCACGTTGGCGTAAGTGCGGAAGTCACCCATCACCCCGACGCTGCTGATCGGGGTCAGGATTGCGAAGCTCTGCCAGACCCGGTGGTAGAGGCCACTGCGCTTGATCTCGTCGATCACCACCCAGTCGGCGCTCCGAACTGTCTCCAGCCGCTCTCTGGTCACCTCCCCGATGATCCGGATCGCCAGGCCCGGGCCGGGGAAAGGCTGGCGCTGGATCACGTCGTCCGGCATCCCCAGGGCCCGGCCCACCCGACGCACCTCGTCCTTGAAGAGGTAGCGCAGCGGCTCCACCAAGGAGAAGCGCATGCCCTCGGGCAGGCCGCCGACGTTGTGATGGGTCTTGATCTTGTGCGCCCCGAAGGTGTCGGGCGCGGTGCTTTCGATCACGTCCGGATAGAGGGTTCCCTGAGCGAGGAAGGGCACCCCGCCCAGCCGCCTGGTCTCCTCCTCGAAGGCTGCGATGAACTCCCGCCCGACGATCCGGCGCTTCTCCTCGGGGTCGATCACCCCCTTGAGCGCGTGGAGGAAGCGGTCTGCGGCCTCCACGCGCAAGATCTTCATCCGCATGCTCCGGCCTAGCGCCTCGATCACCCGGTCTCCCTCGCCACGGCGGAGCAATCCGTTGTCGACGAAGACACAGGTCAGCTGTTCGCCCACCGCCCGATGGACCAGGGTCGCCGCCACCGCCGAGTCGACCCCCCCGGAGAGCGCGCAGATGACCTGCTCTTGGCCGACCTTCTGGCGGATTTCCTGCACCGTCTGCTCCACGAAGCTCTCGGTCGCCCAGCTGCCGCTGCAGCCGCAGGTGCCGTAGAGGAAGTTGCGCAGCATCTCCATGCCCTGGGGGGTGTGGGCCACCTCCGGATGGAATTGGATGCCGATCCGGCCGCCCGGCCCTGACATCGCCGCGACCGGGCTGTTGACGGTGTGGGCCACTGAGCGGAAGCCCGGGGGCAGCTGCTCGATGACGTCACCGTGACTCATCCAGACCGACATCTCAGTAGGCAGCCCCGAGAACACCCCATCCTCGCTGTCGACGACCACCGAGGCCAGGCCGTACTCCCGCCGCTGGGAGGGCTTGACCAGACCGCCCAGGTCGCTGGCCAGCAGCTGCATCCCGTAGCAGATGCCGAGGATGGGGATCTCCATCTGATAGATGGCCGGATCCGGGTGGAGGGCACCCTCGTCGTAGACGCTGGCGGGTCCGCCGCTCAGGATCAGGCCCCGGGGCTGGCGGCGGGCAATCTCGCCAGCCGGGGCGGTGCCCTCGATCAGCTCGCAGTAGACGTTAAGCTCGCGGATCCGGCGAGCGATCAGCTGGGTGTACTGAGAGCCGAAATCGAGGACCAAGACGGTGTCGGTGCCGGCTGTCAGGCCCAGGTCGGGACCGGCCGGACTCGAGGGGGGGAGGGCGGTGGTGGTCATCCTCGCCTCCCTGCTAGCACCTCAGCGGGCCATCCCGACCTGCTGGGCCTGCTGGAACAGCTTGCCTTCGGTGAGGATCGAGGGCGCGATCACCAGCTCGGTCTGCTGGAACTCCTCGATGGTCCGAGCGCCGCAGACTCCCATCGCCGACTTGATGGCCCCCAAGAAGTTCTGGGTGCCGTCATCGACCCGGGCCGGGCCCAGCAGCAGCTCGCGCAGGGTGGCCTTGGTGCCCACCTTGATCCTGGTTCCTCGCGGTAGGTTGGCGTCGGGAGTCGCCATCCCCCAATGGTTGCCGTGCCCCGGGGCCTCTTCGGCGGAGGCGAAGACCGACCCGATCATCACCCCGTCTGCGCCCGACGCCAACGCCTTGGTGACGTCCCCGCCCACGCGCATCCCGCCATCGGTGATGACGGTCACCGGCTGGCCGCCAGCCCGCCGGTGGTCGTGACGAGCCGCCGCGACGTCGGCCGTGGCGGTGACCTGGGGGACTCCGATCCCTAGCACACCGCGGGTGGTACAGGCGGCTCCCGGACCCACGCCGACGAGAATCCCAGCCACCCCGGTTCCCATCAGCTCCAGGGCGGTGTAGTACTCGACGCAATTGCCGACCACGATTGGCAGCTTGGAATTCTTGACCAGCTGGGCGAAGTCCAGCTGCCGGTAGGAGCGGGAGATGTGACGGGCGGTCAGCACCGTTCCCTGGACGAAGTAGAGGTCGGCCCCCGCCTCCGTGACGATGGGAAGCTTGCGCTCGGCGTCTGCCGGGGTGGTGGAGACCCCGCAGACTACCCCCTCTCGCTTGATCTCCCCGATGCGCTGGGCGATCAGCTCGTCCCTGACCGGCTCTCGGTAGAGGTCCTGTAGCAGGACGTTAACCCGCTCCCGGGGCGCCTCCGCGATCTGCTCATAGATCGCGGCCACGTCGTCGTAACGGCAGTTGATCCCGTCCAGGTTGAGAACGGCCAACCCCCCCAGCTTGCCCATCTCGACCGCGAAGTGGGTGTCGACCACGCCGTCCATGGCGGCGGCGAGGATAGGCACCGAAAGCGCAACCTCGCCGATGGTCAGCCTGATATCGATCTCATCGGGATTAATGGTGACCTTGCCCGGCACCAAGGCCACCTCGTCGAAGCCGTAGGCCCGCCTTGCTCGTTTACCTCTTCCTAGTTCGATGTCCAAGCAAGGCTCCCTCCGTTTGTCTGGGTGCGCGGAGACCACCTAACCGTGCGCCAACCCGAGATCAAGCATACCAGAAGCCCGCGGGATGTCCCTCCTGCCAACCCCGCATCTAGTGGGCGCGAGGCGCCGCTCCCACCCCATATAGTGGCGGCCACCCGGGCGGGTACCGAACCGCGAGGGTGGCTAGCTGGTCTGAAGCTGCGCGCGGATCACCAGCCGCTGGCTGTCGACCCAGAGCGGGGTGCAGGTGACCAACGTGATGAAGGCTCCGCTGCTGATCGGCTGCAGCTGAGTCACCTGGGAGGGGTACTCGGTCCAGATGTTGGTGATGGCGTAGGTGAACTGCTGGCAGTTCCGATTGGTGAGGATGATGGTGTCGCCGGCCCCGAGGGTCCCCAGCGGCTCGAAGTTCGGCTCTCGGTGCAGGGCGTAGATCCCGTTGCCGGGCTGCCCCGGAGCGGGGGTGCTGGCGTAATGGACCACCGACCGCTCCAGCAGCATCGACCACGTGCCATTGCCGGCGACGCCCTCGATCCCGGTGAGGCTGGGGAAGTCGATCAGGGCGTACTCGGAGGCGGGCGAGCCGCTGCCGCAGCTGGGAGCTGTCGCCACCGGGCTCGCCCCGGGCTCCTGGATGGTCTTGACCTTGGGCAACTGCTTGCTGAGAGCGGACCCCGGGGCTTTCCACTTCTGGAGAGCCAAGGTGTCGGCGTGGGAGCGGTGTAGGACGCCCACCAGCGGCGGGATGAAGATCGCCAAGCCGGCCCCGATTAAGAGGATGCCGCCACCCGCCATGACGACGCCTAACCGGCGCCTCCCCGCCCGGCGGGGACGTCTCCTTAAAGGACTCTTCAACTACCGCTCCCTGATTACCCCCCGGGCTCATCCTAGCGGAAGTCGCAAAGGGGCCGATCGCTGTCACAGCCACCGTGCAGCTTGTTACTCACCCGTGCCCAGACCACGATGAGCCGATCAGCGGGGACCGGGACACAATCGCCGCGTGAGCCAATTGGCGCCGATCAGCAATAACGGCGGCGGCTGAGCCGCCATGGGCGCTCCCCTGGGGCTGACCGCCTCCAAGATCTTGGTCATCGATGACGACCCCGCCATGCTGCAGCTGGTGGAATTGATCGCGGCCGAGAACGGCTACTACGTGGTCAGCGCCACGACCGGTGCGGCCGGGTTGCGCCTGATCTTGGAGACTGAACCTGACCTGGTGCTGCTCGACCTGGTCCTGCCCGACATGAGCGGGGTTGAGGTCTGCCGCCGGTTGCGGTCGGCGGGGGTCAAGGTCAGCGTACTGATGATCAGCTGCCTCCACGATCCCGAGGACGTGGTCGTCGGCCTGGAGGTCGGCGCCGACGACTACCTGCGCAAGCCCTTTGAGGTCCGGGAGCTGGTGGCTCGGATCAACGCCCGGTTGCGCCGGGCCCAGCTGACCCGGGAGGCGGGCGGCGTCGAGCGCCTCCACTTCCCCGGACTCACCATTGACATGGGCCGGCATGAGGTCCGCCGCGATGGCCGCCCGGTGGCGCTGACGCCAACGGAGTTCAAGATTCTGGTCGCCCTGGCTCGGCAGTCAGGCACGGTGGTGCCCCGGCCCCAGCTGATCGCTGAGGTTTGGCGCAACCGCGACCCCTACCGGGTGCACTCCCTGGATGCGCACCTCTACCGGCTGCGGCGCAAGGTCCAGCCCCGGAGCGACGGCGCCCACTACCTGCACGCCGTGATCGGCGCCGGCTACCGCTTTGAGTACCAGCCGGCTCGCGACGAGTCCCAGCGGCAGCGCGTCCCTTACCTGCGCTTAGCGCGTTAGGGATAGATCCCGCGAGCCTTGGCGGCCCGCGCGACCCGGCCGACGGCGATTAGGTAGGCCGCCTCCCTCAGAGGAACCCTCTGGCGCGCGTGATACGCCCACACCTGCTCGCTGGCGCGCAGCATCGCGCGCTCTAGCTGAGCGTTGATCTCCTTCTCGTCCCAGAAGAACGATTGCAGGTCCTGAACCCACTCGAAGTACGATACCGTGACCCCGCCGGCGTTGGCGAGAATGTCGGGGACCACAACGATGCCGTCCTCCGCCAGTACCGCCTCGGCGGCCGGAGTGATCGGTCCGTTGGCCCCCTCCGCGACGATGCGAGCGCGCACGCGGCTGGCGTTTGAGCTGTTGATCGTTGATTCCACCGACGCTGGCACCAGCACGGTAACTGGCAATCCGAGTAGTTCCTCGCGTGTTATCGACTCTCCCGGAACGTTAGCGTCAGCCATCCGCCCGCCCGCCAGCTTGCCCGCTTCCAGACGGGCGAGGTCCAAGCCGCGGTCGCAGTGCCATCCATCATGACTGTCGGACACCGCCACCACCCGGCAACCAGCCTCACCCAGGAGGCGCGCGCAGGTGCGCCCGACGTTGCCAAAGCCTTCGACCGCCACGGTGGCGCCCTCCAGGCTGAGGCCGGTGTTTCGCAGCGCGTGCATCAGGACGATGGCCAATCCCCGCCCAGCGGCTTCCACCCGGCCAACGGAACCACCCGCCTCGATCGGCTTGCCGGTAACCGACGCGGTCACCGAGAAACCCTGATGCATGGAGATGGTGTCCATGATCCAGGCCATGATCTGTGGGCCGGTGCCGATGTCCGGAGCGGGGATATCGCGCTCGGGTCCCAGCAGCAGGCTGATTTCCGTGGTGAAGCGGCGGGTCAGTCGCTCCAGCTCGCGAGAGCTCATCCGATGGGGGTCAACGCGCACTGATCCGGCAGCACCGCCGAAGGGAAGCGACATCAATGCGGTCTTCCAACTCATGGTCATCGCCAGCGCCTTGGTCTGGTCCAAGGTGGCCCCTGGCTCGTAGCGGATCCCGCCCTTGGCCGGCCCGCGGGCGATGTTGTGATGGACCCGATTGCCGACGAACACTTCCACCGAGCCGTCGTCCAACACGACTGGGAAGTGCACCTGGAAGATCCGTTTGACTTCCCGCAGCACACAGCGGGCGTCCTCGTCGAGATGCAACATCTCGGCCGCCTGATCTACGCGATGCTGCGCGGTGCGGTAAAGGTCTTCGCTACCCGGCGTCGGGGCGATCACGATCACCACGTCAGTATAGGAGCGCCCCGACCCGGCGTTTGGGGGCAATTAGGTGGCTGCGACGACCCGGTAACGCTTTCCCTAGCGGGCCCAAAACGATTGACATCGTCACCCTGATGCACGATTGTGTGGCACAATCAGATTAGCTCGATCGTGCGAACACTCGGTTGGGCACGCTTTCCCGCACGTCACAATCACAACCGGCGTCAATAATCAGGGACCAACCTGAACTTCCAGGCGCTCAAACAATCTGCGCCGAAGCAAACTAGGAGGAACCGGACCTATGCCCCGAACGCCCAAGAGAACTGGCACTAGGCGCGCTACCGCGCGCCCTGCCACGCGAAGGTCGGCGACCAGGCGAACCGCCGCACGGACTACCGCCCGCAGCACGACGGCGCGGCGAACCACGGCGCGGCGCACGACTCGCACCGCCCCCACCGCGGCGTCGCTGAGCAAGAACCTCACATCTCAACTCAAGGCGCTGGAGAAGCGTCTGGCCGACATCGAGAAGAAGCTCGACGCGGCTGTGAAGAGCACCGCCGCCGCTCCTAGAAGCGCGCGCAAGCCAGCCCGGCGCACCGCTGCTCGTCGCTCCACGACCGCCAAGGCCGCGACCCGCACCCGCCGGACGACCACGCCAGCGCGTCGCCGGACCACTACCCGGAGCACGCCCGCACGGGCGACCACCCGGCGCCGGACGGCAACCAGGACAGCAGCAGCGGCGCCCCGGCGCGCCGCCGCCACCAAGACCACCCGGACGCCGCGGAAGACCACGGCCCGGAGGACCACCGCGCGGAAGACGACGGCACGCAAGACGACGGCACGCAAGACGACTCGCGCCGCGGCGGCTCCCAAGGCTGCCCGTCGCCCCGCCAGGCGACGCGGCCGGGTGACCCTAGCCGGAGCCGGGGGTTCCAGCACCGCCTGAGAGCAAGTGCTCTCTGAGTCCTATCTGTAACGGAGCGGGTCGCAAGGCCCGCTCCTTTCCTTTTGTCCCGGTGATTTGGTCAAGCGGAGAAAACCCGGCGCAGCCGCTCCCCCGCCGTTACGACGTCTTCCATGCTGACGTCGAGATGGGTCACCAGGCGGACGGTATGCGAGGAGAACGGCACCGTGAGCACCCCTGCCTGCCGGGCGCGCTCCACAATCACGTTGGCGTCCTCATCGGTCTCCAGCAGGACGATGTTGGTCTGCACCAGCTGTGGATCAACCTTCACTCCGGAGGTCGACTGGAGCGCCTCCGCCAGCTGCCGCGCCTTGGCGTGGTCGTCCTGGAGGCGATCAAGATTGTGGTCGAGGGCGTAGAGTCCGGCCGCTGCCAGGATGCCCACCTGGCGCATGCCCCCGCCGAGACGCTTGCGCCACAAGTGCGCGCGCACGCGCGCCGCGGCCGCCCCCACCCACAGAGTTCCCGCCGGACATCCCATTCCCTTGGAGAGGGAGAAGGTCAAGGAATCGACGCCATCAGAGAACTCGGTCAGGGGTACCCCCAGGCTCGCCGCCGCGTTGGCGAGGCGGGCACCATCCAAATGCACTAGGAGGCCCCTTTGATGGGCCGCGTCAGTGGTGCGCCGCAACTCGGTGATGGAAGCCACCGTGCCCCCTCGGCGGTTGTGGCTCTGTTCCAGACAGAGCTGCGCGGTGCGCGGTTCATGGTCCGGATCCGCGAGCCGCTCCAGCGACGCCAGCTGCGCCGGCGACGGACAGCCCGCCGGGGGGGCGTCGAAGTTGCGCAACTGGACGCCGGCGATCATGGCTGTTCCTGCCAGCTCATAGTGGAGGATGTGCGACTCGGAATCGACCAGCACTTCCTCCCCGGGGACGGTGGCGCTGGCCACCCCGATCAGGTTGGCCATGGTCCCGCTGGGGCACAACAGCGCAGTCTCCTTGCCCAGCAGGTTCGCGACCCGCTCCTCCAGCCGCCGCACGGTCGGGTCTTCGCCGAAGACGTCGTCCCCCACCTCGGCGCTGGCCATCGCCCGGCGCATCCCCGCCGAGGGACGGGTCACGGTGTCACTGCGCAGGTCGATGGCGGTGCTCATGGGTCGGGGCCCATCGTAGGGCCTGGCATCAGGGCCCCGTTCAGGTGCCGACCGGCTCTCCCGCCGGCGCAGCCAGGTCGAGGAACTCGACGCGATTGCGGCCGTTGCGCTTGGCAGCATAGAGCGCGCGGTCGGCGAGGTCGAGCAGGTTGCGCGCTCCCTTGGATCCCTGGGGGAAGGTGACTCCCCCAACGCTGACGGTGATGCGCACCTCGATGCCATCGTCGAGCCGTACCGACATCGCCTCGACGACCGACCGAATCTTATCGGCCACCAACTCGGCATCAGCGCGAGAGGTATTGGCCATCACCACCACAAACTCCTCGCCACCGTAGCGGGCGGCCAAGTCTGATTTACGAATGGTCTCGACCATCAGACCGGCGAATTGACGCAACAACCGGTCGCCGGCCGGATGTCCGTGGGAGTCGTTGACGGCCTTGAAGTGGTCCAAGTCGAGCATCAATACCGACAGCGGGGAGCTGGCCCGCTCGGCGACATTCACCTGCTGGTCGAGATATCCCACCAAGAACCGGTAGTTGTACAACCCGGTCATCTCGTCGGTGGTGGCCTCACGCTGGGTCACCGCCAAGCGCGTGCTGTTCTCCACCGCGACCACGATTTGGTCGGCGACCCCGCGACAGAGCGTGTAGTCCTCATCGATATAGGGCTTGCGTTTGTTGCCCACCAAGAGCAGGCCCACGTCGTGGTCCTCGGAGCGCATCGGTTCCGCCAAACAATCCTTGAGGCCCATCAACTCCTCGGGCGCGCTGCGGTCCTCGGGACTGAGGTGGGTGCGCACCAGGAAGCGCGGCTCGCGGATGAGGCTCCCGATGATGCCAGGAGTGCTCTCCAGTTCGGCCCAAGTGGGAACGGGCGCCGAGATGCCCGTCGAGAGCAACTGGCCCCGGGGCGTCTGCGCCTGGGGCCGGAGCAGGATCATGGCGATGTCGGCGCCCAGGAGGTCGACCAGGCTCCGCATCACCTGGTCCAGCGCCTGCTCCAGGGGCACGTTACCGGTCAGGGTGGACGCGATCACGGTGCGCCCGGTCGCGATCAGGAGCTGGCGGCGCAGTTGCTTGCGCACCAGCTCAAAGTTGGCGGCGAGGCGGGTGACTTCCTCAGCCCCTCCCGCGACTGCGACCGGCGCCGCGTAGACGTCCAGGCCCAGGCGCTGCACGGCGATGTCGAGTCGGCGCAAGGGACGATTGAGAAAGTGCTCCACCAAGAGAAAGACCACCACCATTCCGAGCAGCAGGACTCCCGCAACCGCCAGGGTCAGCGGCAGCGCCAAATCCGCGATGGTGACACTGATTCCGCCCCCGGATTCCAGCACCAGCAAGGTGGCGATCGCATGGCCGCTGACGGAGGGCAGCGGCTGCTCGGCGACCGCGAATGAGGTCCCCTTGACCGAGGCCTGGCCAGCGCGGCCCGCGCCCCTGAGGGCGGAGGTGACCGAGCTGGGCAGCGCCGTCCCGGCCCGGTAGCTGATCCCACCGACCCGAGCGGGCAGGGCCAACTTTCCCCCCAGCAGCAAGGCGGTGGTGGAGTGGAGCCCGGCCGCGTCCACCAGCTGCTGGGTGTAATTCACGACTCCCGCGCCGACCGGGGTCACCGCGAAGACCCGACCCACCGTGGTGCCACCCGCGGTGACGGGGGCGACCCCCGCCCCCAGCAGCTGGCGAGCTGCGCCAATGATGAAGAAGCCGCTCTTGCCCGGTTGGGCGCAGCCGGCCGCACCAACTGTCGTTCCGCCAACCAGGAATTCTCCGCGGGGCGGCGTGGCGGAGCTGGCGGGGGCCCGAGCGAGGACCTGGCCCCTGGTACCCACGAAGACCAGGACCTGGCCGGGACTCGCGTTGGCGATCGCCGCCTTGGCAATGGTCGCCAGGCTCGACCCACCCTGGGCGTAGGCCCTGGCGGTCGTCGGCAGACTGGCTACCTCACAGGCGAACCGCTCCGAGGCGGTGGCGGTCTGCATCCGGAGCAGGCTGCCAGCCAGCCGGGCAGCCCCCAGACTGGCCTCGGCTTCCTGCTGGGTGCGCGCCTGCTGGGTCTCCACCCAGGCAACCACGCCGGCCACCACCGCGGTCGCCAGCCCCACCGCCACCAGCACCAGCGCGAACTGGGCGGTGAAGGACTTGTGGCGAACGCGTCGGCGCGTACTGGGTTGGTTGGCCAATCTGCATGCCCTGCCTGGTCAGATGAGGTGGCCGTCCCGATTGCCCCGGTCGTTCCTCGCCAGGTGGGAAGGTGAGTTGAGAACTCCGAGACCGTCGTCAGGCACCAGCCCTATGATGTCTCCCACCGTAGCCGTCCAGATCCAGGCCTTGGGTCCAAGCCGGTAGCGAAGGAGTGACACCGGCCTTACGTTCCGATGACGGGTGGGCCGGACCGGCAACGGCAACTGGCGGCCCCCGTTTGTGTTGAGGTTGACGTCCTGTGCCGGAAGTGGTCGTGTCCTTCTTGGACGGCGAGGTCCTCTACGGAGAATTGCCGCAGCTGCACATGGACGACCCCTTCGTCGACTTGGCACTGCACACCCTGGACGGCAACGCCCGCCAGGCCCTGGTGCCGGTCAGTGGCGTGCGCCAGATCGACCTCACCAAGGTCGCCCAGCTGGGTGACAAGGTCGACTTGAAAAAGCTGGCGCGAGTGGCGCTGCACTTCATCGACGGTCAGGTGCTGCGGGCCCATGTGGTGACTCCCGCCTCCCTGCAAAGGTTCGGCTCCGTCTGGGACATCATCGACGCCATGAGCCGAGAGCACAAGATCTGCGCCATCCCCTACACCGCCCTCAAGGGCGCCTTCTACGTCCGCCGCTGGGACACCCGGCCGCCCCTGGAGCGGTCCAGCTCGGTCACCCAGGGCCAGTCCGGCCAGCGGCGCCGCCTGGCCGAGATCCAGGCGCGGCGCAACCGCGAGGGAGTCAGCCGCCGGCTGCCCCGTCCCGCGGGCGGGCTGATGGATCGAGTCGAACCCGAAGCGGGCCCCCCGACCAAACGAAGGCGGACTCCGCCGGGCCCAGCCCCGGCTCCCCCGGACGCTGGCGCCTCATGAGAGTTGTGGTCACTGGCGGGGCCGGCTTCATCGGCAGCCATCTCACCGATCGGCTCCTGCGGGAGGGCCACCAGGTGGCGGTGATCGATGACCTCAGCAGCGGCCGCCGGGAGCAGGTCAGCGACCAGGCCCGCTTCTACGAATTGAGCGTCGCCAGCGAGTGGATCGGCCGGGTAATCGCCAAAGAACGCCCGGAGGTCATTTTCCACCTAGCGGCCCAGATCGACGTCCGCACGTCGGTGCGCGATCCTGTCCACGATGCCGAGGTCAATGTCCTGGGAACAGTGCAGCTGCTGCAGGCCGCCGCCCGGGCCGGGGGCGGCCGGTTCGTCTTCGTCTCCTCGGGTGGAGCCGTCTACGGGGACACCGAGGTCGTCCCCACCCCAGAAACCCACCCGTGGCGGCCGGCGTCGCCGTACGGCGCCGCCAAGGCGGCCGGTGAGGCGTACCTCTCGGCCTTCGCCACCGCCTTTGGGTTGCAGACGGCGGTGCTGCGGCCGGGCAACGTTTACGGCCCCCGCCAGGACCCGCACGGCGAGGCGGGGGTGATCGCCATCTTCACCGGCCGGCTGTTGGCCGGTCAGGCGCCGGTGATCAACGGGGACGGCCAGCAGACCCGCGACTACGTCTTTGTCGAGGATCTGGTGGAGGCGGCCCTCCGGCTCATCGAGGGACCGCTGGGGGCGTACAACATCGGCACCGGCCGCGAGACCAGCGTGAGCAAGATAGCGGAGGAGTTGGGCCGGGCAGTCTCAGCGCTGCGCCCGGAAAGTGAACCTCCGCCGGCCCCGCTCTCGGGCCCCGCCCGGGACGGCGAGCAGCGCCGGAGCTGCTTGGACTGCTCGCTGGCGGCATCTCAGCTCGGCTGGACCGCCAAGGTCGCGCTGCCGGAGGGACTCCGGAGCACGGTGGCCCACTTTGCGGAGCGCGGCCCCGACTACTTGTAGCGGAAGGTGATCCGGCCCCGGGTCAGGTCGTAGGGGCTAAGCTCGACTTTGACCTTGTCCCCGATCAGGGTCCGGATGTAATGCTTGCGCATCTTGCCGGAGATATAGGCCAGCACCGTCTGGCCGGTCTGGAGCTCCACCCGGAACTGGGCGTTAGGCAGCGGCTCGACTACCGTGCCCTCGATCTCGATGGTCTCCTCCTTCCGCTCCTCGACCGGAGTTACCCGGGAGACCCGAGGGCGCGAGGGTCCGCGGCGGGTGCGGCCACCCATCGAGCGTCTTGCCAAATTGCCGACCTCCCTGCTGAACTAGGGAGACGGCCGGATCAGCCGCTCCCTGGGATCTCGATTGTAGCCTGTGCCGCCGCTCAGCTTTGGGGCGGCTTGGGTACCAGCTCACCCCCGCCCCCATGGCGGGGACCGATCACGTGGACCAGCCGGCCGGCCCCCTCCAGCTCACATTCGATCCGATCCCCCGGTTCCAGGAAGCGACCTCGCTCCTGGCCGCTGCCGCCCCCCACGGTCCCGCTGGCCAGTACCTCACCGGCTTCCAGGGGCTCCGCGCCAGAGGCGTAGGAGACCATCTCGGCGAATGACCAGCGGGCCTCGCTGAGTCGGGCCTGGGCGACCCGCTCGCCGTTGAGGTAGGCGCTGACCTCGAGCTGGGCGGGATCGCCCAGCTCGTCCGTGGTGACCAGCCAGGGGCCTAGCCCCGAGGCGAAATCCTTGGACTTGGCCGGCCCCAGCCGCACCTTCATCTCGTCGGCCTGGATGTCGCGGGCCGAGAAGTCGCAGAAGACAGCGTAACCGGCGATCGCCTGGGCGGCCGCGTTCACGTTGAGGTCTCGGCCACCGGAGAGGAGCACGCAGGCAACCTCCAGCTCGTAATCGAGGGCGTCGGTGTAGGCGGGCCAGGGCACCTCCGCCCCCGGGGCCAGCAGCGTCGCCGGGTTGCCCTTGTAGTAGACCGGCCGCCGGTACCAGGGCTCGGGGATGGTCTCCTCCCGGCGACGCGCCCCGGCCGCCACGTGCTCCTCGAAGGCGTAGAAGTCGCGGAGCAAAGGCGGCCGCAGCAGGGGCAGCCGCTCCACCTCGTCCGGCCGGTAGCGAAGTCGGCTGCCGGAGGGTGCCAGCCGGCTCACTGGCTGCTGGGAGACCCGTTCGATCGCCTCCGCCGTCATCTCCAGCGCCCGGCGGCCGCCTCGGAGCAGGGCGGTCAGATCGGGAGGGAAGGTGGCCAGCGCCCATCGGACCGGGTCTCCCGAGCCCTGGCTCGCCCACCAGAGTTCGCCGGCGGCGGTGACGTCCACCAGCCTAGGCGCGCCCGATTGAGCGTCCTTGACCTCGGCCACCACCCGCGGGGTCAGTCCCAGCGGACTCCCGATCCCGACCGTGGCGAGCCGCATCTCAGCTCCTCAGTCGTCGTCGATCTGGGGCATCCAGGACTCGGCGTACTCCATGATCTCCGCCTGCTCGGCGCCGGCCAGGGGATGCAGGGGATGAACCGCGTCGATCATGACCGCCACCTCGTCGTGGTGGGTCTTGGTCTGCTGCCGGTCCCGCTCCACCGCCTTGGGCTGGGGCCCGTGGTGAATGCCCTGGGGGTGCCAGGTCATCATTCCCGCGTCGATGCCGGCCCGGCTCATGAACTGACCGGCGTGGTAGAAGAGCACTTCGTCGTAGTCGATGTTGCGGTGGTAGAAGGGCAGCCGCACCGCCCCCTCGTCGTCGATCCCCTCGATCCGGCGGGGGGTGAAGGTGCAGAGGACGAAACCCGAGGTCTTGAGCGTGGTGTGCACCGAGGGGGGGAGATGGAACCGGCCCGAAGTCACGGGCCGGATGTCTCGCACATTGAGGGCGAAGGCGCTCAGGTCGCCCTTCCACCCCACCGTGTCGATCGGATCGAACGGATAGAAGACCCTGGTCCACTGGCTCTCGCGCTCGATCACCAGCTCCCACTCGCCGGCCGCGTTGGGAGGGCCGGGGTGCAACGGCAGCTCGGGCAAGCGCAGCACCGCCCGGTCGTAGGGGGAGTGCTGCCCCATCCGATCCGCTGGTGGGAGTTCCGGCATTTCGCTGGCCGCGATCACCAGCAGGAAGCTCTCCTCGCCCTCGGGGAAGATCCGGTGGGTGGTCCCCCGGGGCAGGACGAGGTAGTCGCCCTGCTCGTAGGTCAGCTGCCCGAAGTCGGTCGCCATCTGCCCGCCGCCTCGATGCACGAAGTAGATGAGGTCGGCGTCAGCGTTCCGGTACGCATAGGGCATGGGCCCGGTCCGGCGTGAGAGCTTGATCCGCAGGTCCTCGTTGCCCAGCACCGGGGTCAGAGCCGCCCGAGTGTCCTGGGCATCGGCGGCCTCGACCCGGCGCAGGTCATAGGCCCTCGGCCGAAGCGGGCCCTCGATCCGCAGCCACTCGGTCGGGGCATGCGAGTGGTAGAGGTGCGAGGCCGGCCCGAAGAACCCCTGCCGGCCGAACTCCTCTTCGTAGGTACCTTCGGGTAGATCACAGTGCGCCTGGCGGCTGAACCGCCCCCTGGATTGAGGGAACATCGAAATCAAGCTCCCGAAAAGCTGATCACGGTCTTGATGTCGTCGGGCTGGCGGCTGAAGGCGTCCGCGAACTGCTCCGCCGGCACCCTCCGGGTGACGATCTGCTCCAGCACTCCGGGCCACTTCCGCACCGCTGCTCCCAGCATTCGGGCCGCCGCCTCGAAGTGCCGGCGGTTGGCGTTGACGGTGCCGAAGACCAGCTTGTTGCCCAGCACCATGTCCAGGTTGAGGGAGTCGGAGTCGATGGTGACCGTGCGCATCCCGGCGGTTACCGAGCTGAGGCAGCAGACCCCGTTGTGGCCGGTGGCGGCAATGGCGTCCATCGCCACCGAGGAGGCGCCGGTCGCCTCGAAGACGAGGTCGATGTGACCCAGCTCCTTGGCCAGCCCGGAGACCGGGTGCTGGTCGGCATCCAACAGGGTGGCTCCGATCGCCTGGGCCACCTTGAAAGCGGGCGAGTTGGGCTCGGCCTTGGCGACCAGGCTGACCTCCAGGTCACGCAGCCGGAGGAAGATGGCCGCCAGCAGCCCGACCGCCCCGGCGCCGCAGACCAGGGCCTGCTTGGGATCCCAGGGCATCCGGCCCCGCTGAATGCTGAAGGACTGGATCAGACCCTTCTCGACGATGCTGCTGGGCTCCATCAGTACGCCCACCTTGGTCAGCGTCGCCGGGAGGGCGATCAGGTAGTCGCCGGACTCCACGTAGCGCTCGGCCATGTAGCCGTCCCGGCCCTTGATCCCCCGCTCGGTGTAGTTGCCGGTCAGGCAATCGTCGCTCTGGCCAGCGGCGCATGGCGGGCAGCGCTCGGGACAGGGCCGCCGTACCGTGGCCACTACCAGCTGGCCTTTCTGCAGCTCGACCCCGTCGGGAGCGGACACCACCCGACCCAGGTTCTCGTGTCCCAACACCAGGCTGTCCCGGCCCGCCGGGGGGGCGCCGTAGCCATCGTTGGCGATCTCCAGGTCGGTGCCGCAGACCCCGACCTCGACCACCGCGATCTCCACCGCCGGGGCCGGCTGGCCGTCGGATCCCTGCACCATGCCGGTCCCCGAAGGGACAGCGATCTCTCCCAATCGGACGCTGCCCTTCTTCCCCGGGGTCGTGACGATGGCTTTCATGGGCGGCCTCCTAGCCGCGGCTGCAGATCACGGCAAGCCTAGCGCTATTGGTCTGGGAGCAGGGTGATGCCCCTGAGGTTGAGCGGCCGCCGGATGGCGAAGTACACCACCGTCCCCACCGCGGTGACCAGGAGCCGGTCGAAGGCCCGGTTCAGGATGGCGATCGCCGCCGCCACCGGGACCAACACTCCGAACGCCACCAAGAGGAAGGTCATGGAACCTTCGTAGGCACCGATGCCACCCGGGAGGAGGCTCACCCCGCCCGCCAGGTGGGCGACGGCGTACACAAAGGCCACCTGATAAATCCCCAGATTCACGCCCACGCTGCGGACGGTGAAATAGAACATGGCGATCGCGATCACGGCCGCCACCGGCCCCAGCACGGCAGGTAGCAGGGTGGCCGGACGGCGGGCAATGAAGATCACGTCCCGATGGAGGGACATCAGGTCACCCGAGTAGCGCCTGACGAGGGGGATCTTAACCGCGAACCGCATCACGAAGGTGAAGGCCCGGGGCCAGAGCAGGATCGTCGAGACGGCGAGGATCCCCAGCAGAGCCACTACCACCGCGGCCTGGGCTCCGGGGAACTGCGCGGCCCCGGGGACGGCGGCTGCGATCAGACCGATGGGGTAGAGCAGTTCCTGGACCACCACGGTGGCCGATACCTCCCCCAAGTTGACCTTGGCATGCTGGCGCAGGATGAAGGCCCGGCTGAGCTCCCCCAGCGGCAGGATGGCGGTGGGCTGGCCGGCGAAGTAGATGAGGATGGTCTCCACCGCCCCGTGGTCCAGCCTAAGCGGCTTGAGGAAGAGGTGCCATTGGTACCCCTTGACCAGGTAGTAGGCCAGGGAGAGGAACAGCACGAGCGGCAGGTAGGCGAGATGAAAGCGGCTCAGAGCCCCGCCCAGCTCGTCGGGTCGGACGTACTCGACGATCAGAGCCAGGATGGCGAGGCTGATCAGCGCCGGGAGCACGCTCCGCAAGCTGGGAAAATGCCGGGCGTTAGCTGTGGCTTTCATCTTCTCAGGGGGACGATACCGGTTCACCGACGCCCAGTTGCCCTCTTGGGCTGGCCCCGCCCGGCGCCGCCCCGGGCGGGGGCCCATACTCCGGGCACCTTGGCTGACGCCCTGGGCTGCGCCCGATCTCACCAAAGGGCTTGACAAACCATAGGAGCATCTGATTTAGGTCAGAGCTTCCTACCTGGCAAGGGAGCGTCGAGACAATGCTGCGAAAGACTTCCCGACTCTGGTTCTGGCGAACGGCCGGTCCGGCCACCTTGGTGGCCCTGTCCGTGACCAGCCTGGGACCGGTCGCCCTGACCACTAGCGCCGCATCCACGTCGTCGAGCCAGATCGTGACCTGGGGTGAGCAGCCCAACGCCCCTCCTAGTTATATCTCCCCGATCGCGTCCGACGATTACTTCAGCCCCAGCTACCGCTCCCAGTTCTCCGAGCTGATGTACCGGCCGCTCTACTGGTTCGGGGATAACGGCAAGCCGGTCCTCAACCCCAGCCTGAGCCTGGCCGCTGCTCCGAAGTACAGTAATGACAACAACACGGTCACCATCGACATGAAGCACTGGCTCTGGTCGGACGGTCAGCCGATCACCGCTAGGGACGTCATCTTCTTTCTGAACGTCGTCAAGGCCTCGGTCAGTCCCGGGGCCACCAATATCGGCAACCCGACTACGCCTGGACCCGGTTGGGGCGCCTACGTGAGCGGGCTATTTCCGGAAAACGTCGCCAGCTACAGCGCGACCGGCACCTACACCGTGGTCATGCAGCTCAGCCAGGCCTACAACCCGACCTGGTTCACCTACAACGAGTTGAGCCAGATCACCCCGATCCCACAGCACGCTTGGGACCGGACCTCGGCCGGCAGCCCGATCGGGAACTATGACCAGACCCTGCCTGGGACTGCGGCAACGGGCGCGCTGGCGGTGGCCCAGTACATCAACTCGGAATCGCAGCACACCAGCACCTACGCCACCAACCCAATGTGGCGGGTGGTCAGCGGTCCCTTCAAGATCGCACAATTCACCGTCCACGGATACGCCAAACTGGTCCCAAACACGCGCTACTCAGGTCCCGACCAGCCTCACATTAAGGCCTTCGAGGAGATCCCCTTCACGAGTAGCGGGGCTGAGCTCAAGAAACTCCAGGGGCGAGACCTGACGATCGGCTACCTGCCCCCAGGGAACTACGCGCAGCTGAAGCTCCTGGAGCAGAAGGGCTACAAGGCCAACTACTGGAACATCTACTCGACCAACTTCATGACCTACGACTTCAGCAATCCGCAGGCGGGACCGCTATTCCAGCAGCTCTACATCCGGCGGGCGATCCAGTCCTTGGTCAACCAGAAGCTGATTATCAAGGACTACTACCCTGGTGGGATCGGCTCCGTCAACAACGGCCCGGTGCCGACATATCCGTCCAACACCGTAGCCAACCCATTCCTGAGCACGCTCGAGGCAGGGCCGGCGGTGTATCCGTACGACCCGGCTAAGGCGGTCTCCTTGCTCAAGGGCCACGGATGGACAGTCCAGAAGGCTGGCACTAGCTTCTGCTCCAAGCCCGGCATCGGCACGGGCGAGTGCGGCGCCGGGATCAAAAATGGAGAGAAGCTCCAGTTCACCTTCCTCTTCTCCTCGGCCGGCACCGTCTTCACCGACGAAATGACGACAATTGTCGCGGCATGGAAGCAGCAGGCTGGCATCACCGCCGTCGTGAGGACTCCCTTGCTGTTCGGCGAGGTAGCCGCGGACGCTCACACGCCTGGCTACAAATGGGAAGTCGATAATTGGGGCGCGGGCTGGTTCTATTGGCCTGAATACCTGCCGACTGGCGAAGAGCTGTGGCAGGCTGGCGGCGCCTCCAACCCTGGCAACTACGACAGCGCAGAAGCCAACGCTCTGATCCAGGCCACTACCACGGCCCCAACGGCGGCGGCGGAGATCACCGCGATCGATAAGTACGAGAACTATTTGGCGGAGCAGCTCCCCGTGATCTGGATGCCAAACGCTCCCCAGGCGCTGACCATCTACAGCAGCAAACTGTCGGGCCTGGTGCCGCAGGGAATCTTCGACGAACTCTATCCCGAGGACTACCAGCTCTCCTAGCCAAGTTCGACGAGACTGGCGCGGGCCTGGCGCTATCCGGGCAACTGGGGATGCTGGCGGTCACGCTGCGGTCGGTGCCGGCCTGGAAGGTGGTCACGGTGGCATAGGCGGTGGCCGCCACTACCTCCTGTGGTGGGGACCCATCCGTGACCTGGTGCTCATCCAGAATTGCCGGCGGCCCCTGCCCATCGCTGTGTCCGGCCGGGACGGCGGTCACCGACGTGCCGAGCCGGGATCGGCCACCGTCCACGGCCATGAGCACCTTGTGCTTCAGGCGGGCCTGCTGACCGGGCCCGTGGCTGATCAAGGCGGCATACCGGTCGGTGCGGCTGACAACCAGAGCACCCGCCCGCGTGACCGGCCGCTTCCGTTTTGGCCGGGAGCGTCCAGCCTGCGACTGCCACCGCCAAGCGGGCCAGATAGTCGGCCGGCTGCCCGGCAGCTGCCTGAGGAGGGTCCGGGACTGCAGTGACTTGGCCGATGCGTCGGCCACCACCAGGGTCGAGTCCACGTAGAGACGATGCCCCGGGATCAGTCCCCGCTCGCAACGAAGCCCCACCACCCGCTGGAAGAATTGCGCGTACACCGATCGGCCCGCATCGCTGCCTGGCCTTGGTGAGCACGCTGTGGTCGGGGATCGGCTCGGTCAGCTCCTAGCCGGGGAATCAGCGCCAGACCAGATTGAGTGCCGCCTCCTCCCCGAGTTGACGCTCGCTCCGAATGTGGTAGCGGTAGCCCAGAAGCGCCCGCTTGAACAGCACCAAGGGGTCCACCGCATGGTGGCCCAGTGTGACTGTAAGCGGCCGGACCACCAGCCGAACGAAGCTGATGAAGTCGACAGAACCGGCCGGCTGCCGAACCGAGTGATCGGGAGGCATAGCCGCATCCCACGAGAAGTAGAGGTACAGCTCCGGCTCGACGATCTGCTGTCCCATCACAGGCGGGCCCTCGATTCCAGCCCCGCACCCTGCCCGTCCTCTCCCGCATTCTCCCGTCACCAGCCCCGTTCGGGCACAGCCTTACGTATGGGACGTGAACCGGGCCGACTCAAGCCGTCGCCGCGGCTCGAGCAAACTTGGGGGGAAGCTCTCCAGGCGAAGCTCGGACTGCTCCAGCTCCGGCCGACGCACCCTGGTGTCCAATCTCCTCGGCCGGTGCCCGTTGCAGTGGCCGACCCGGCTCTCCGTGCGCTCGTGTGGCTGGGCCACAACCACTGTGACCGCCTCACCCTCGATCAGGGCCTGCAGCGGGCGCTCTGGCGTCCCACACAGGCGGTCCTGGTCGAGTTCAAGCCGTTGTCAAGCAGCGCGTCTACTGCCATGCGGGAGGGCTTCATCGTGCCCCTTTGGACCGTAAACCTGTGGCTACGATGGCCTATTTACTGCCACCGACGCGGGCCCCTTCTGGGCCCTCCTACCTACACCAGTCCGCCTGACGTGACCACGGGCACCCGTCCGCGTAACCAATCATGCCACTCATAGACTGATCTCAGTATAATAGCCATGTATGGCTGAAGCCCAACCTACTGCAGGCGCCTCCAATGTCATCGAAGTAGAAAACCTACGGACTGAATTCCATTTACGCAGTAGCACTGTTCGTGCCATTGACGGCGTTTCCTTCTCTGTCAAGGCAGGCGAATGTGTCGGGGTGGTCGGAGAATCCGGATGTGGCAAATCAACGCTGGGCCTTTCCATAATACGGCTCCTCCCCAAGATTGGACACATAACGAGTGGCTCGATTAGGCTCAACGGGCGCGATCTCTCCGCGCTAAATGAGCACGAGATGCAGCGCGTCCGCGGTAATAACATCGGGATGATCTTTCAGGATCCGATGACTGCACTCGATCCCACGATGAATATCGGCAAGCAGATCGCGGAATCCGTTCGCATTCATCGCCGTGTGTCACGGACCGGTGCCATGGATAGGGCCCTCGAAGTTCTCAAGCTCGTGGGTATGCCACGTCCCGCCGAACGCCTTCATTACTACCCCCACCAGCTCTCTGGAGGTCTGCGTCAACGCGTTGTCATCGCCATCGCCTTGGCCTGTGACCCTGACCTACTAATTGCTGATGAGCCTACTACCGCACTCGATGTAGCGATTCAGGCGCAGATACTTGACCTTCTCGAAGAACTTAGACAGAAGCTACATATGGCAGTCATTCTTATCACACATGATTTGGGTGTCATCGCAGCCAGAACTGATCGGGTATTGGTAATGTATGCAGGACAAATCGTTGAAGCTGCCACCACGCTGGATCTGTTTGCAAGGCTTCGGCACCCCTACACCGAGGCATTGCTTCAGTCAATTCCGCGGATTGATCAGCGTCGGGATGAGAAGCTCATTCATATTCCGGGAGCGCCGCCAGATCTTGGAAGGGAACTGACCGCATGTCGATTTTCCCCGCGGTGCCGCTATGCCACAGATATTTGTAGGTCTGATGAGCCCCTTCTTGCCTCCGATGTAGATTCACCATCGCCTTCGGTGACCGAAGGGAGAAACGACAATACCGCTGTGCGGACCGCAATGAGTGGAGATGCACACGTTGTTGCCTGCTTCCATCCTGTCGGGGTGAGGGGCAGTGCCCCTAGCGCCCGACCTCGTGGCGAAGGCACATCGCAGATGGCACCTCAAGGTGAGCCCGCCGATATTCCAGTTCCTACCACAGAACCGGCGTTTGCCGCTGCATTGCCGGGGAACGGAATGGGGGAAGTGCTCGTTTCATCGGCTGACACCCCCACTGCTCCAGTCCTCGTTTTAGATCATCTTATAAAGGAGTATCCAGCCTCCAGTGGTTTTTTTGGAGGTCGGGGACTGACCGTTAAGGCGGTCTCTGATGTTACATTTTCGATAGTCCGCGGGCAAACGTTTGGGTTGGTAGGTGAGTCGGGCTGTGGCAAGACTACAATTGCCAAACTGGTCGTGGCTCTTGAAAGACCAACCTCGGGCTCAGTGACGTTCGATGGAGTCGACTTGGCCAAGCTGCGCGGTAGTGAGCTGCGACAACGTCGCCGGTCTTTTCAGATGATGTTTCAGGATCCGTACGCTTCGCTCGATCCGCGTATGCGTGTAGGATCAATCATTGGGGAACCACTCGCAATTCAAAAAATTGGCACTTCATCGCAACAACGCGAGCTTGTTCAGGAGCTGGTGGCCGAAGTTGGGCTACCTTACAATGCTGTGGAGCGCTATCCGCACGAATTTTCTGGCGGCCAGCGACAGCGTATCGGACTGGCTCGAGCGCTTGCCCTTAATCCTGAGCTAATCGTTGCCGATGAACCCGTCTCTGCACTCGACGTCTCGATTCAAGCGCAAATACTGAATCTTATGCGGTCGCTCCAGGACCGTCACAAAATGACCTATATCGTGATATCTCACGCACTTGCGGTAGTGCGCTACCTTTCAGATGATATCGGGGTCATGTACCTTGGGAAGCTCGTCGAAGTTGGACCTGCAGATGGAGTATACGGTCATACCGTTCATCCATATACTCGGGGTCTTATCGACACCATTCCGGATCCAGATCCGACCGTGCGCCGCGGTCGGCGCGCGGCGATTCAGGGCGAACTTCCGTCGGGCGTAGATCCGCCATCCGGCTGTCGATTTCGCACTCGATGTCCGTTTGCACGGGACGTCTGTGCCGAAGTGGAACCACCACTTCGTGCATTCGGTCCCAGGCATTTCGCTGCCTGCCATTTCCCACTGCAAAAGCCGCTTCCTGGCGATCCTCCCGCATACACGGCGTAGATTCCGCACTCGGAGGGCATCACCATTGCTTCTAAATGGATTATTCGTGGCGGTTCGCACTAGGCGGCCTGAAGGCAGATCCTGAGTATCTGAGTCCAGTCACGCACCCTCGTGACTGGCCCCTCAGAAGTAGCGTCGCGACCCCGTTACTAAAACGAGCGTTAGTAGACCGACCTGTCCCGGAGATCCCTTCAGCCATCCGCCCTTGGCAGCGCCTTCAAGTGCGTCGGCTTACCAACGCTCGGATTAGTATTTGTTCCAGATCATACGGCCTGGATCACCAAATGGGGTCCCCTCAGTAGCAGTGGTTGTTCAGCTGGAGATGTCCTTAGCCGGCGGGATGGTCAGGACGCCCACAGAAGCCCCCCCGAGAGCTTGATCAGATGGTAGGTGTCGTCATGCATATTGATCGAGACAGCCTCTTCCGCGGTGTTCCGGAGAGTGGAGTTGAGGGTGATATTGGCGTTGTTCTCGATCTTGAGGTATTGGATCACTACTCTCACAGCCTTCTTCTGATTGAGTGCCATTGTAAAGCCAGCTACCGGTGTGGACTTGTTGGTTCTAGCCAACACCGGGCTCACTACTGCGCTTACTGCGCCCAGTAGGATCAGTGCGCCTGCGGTATCAGTGATGCCATGTCGTCTGGTACCCGTTGGCTCATCACACCCTTGGCGATATCGGCCACTTGATGCGCGTCTGCGAAAAGCATGTCTGTCGTCAGGGGCAAGCGGTCCCTGAACCGCCCAGCAATTGCGAATAATAGCCTAGGAGATGGATATCCTGATCCCGGTTGCTGGGGACAAAGATCACCACTTGGACAAGGCGGTGATCAACAGTCTGGCCATATTTCACGCCTGACGGAAAAATTGCCAGGTACTCAGCGAAATCCGTAGGAGAGGAGCTTACGCAGGAACCCGTCGTTGCCGTCTCAGTAGTCACTGAGTCAATGCCACCGAATTCCAGGGTACCGCCTCGGACGGCAGCGCTCGTTACCGGGCTACTATCCACTGTGAAGGCAAGCGTATCAGTGATCCCATGGCTAGCGTCCGTCGCGATGCCCTGCTGCGTACTTGTGTACAAACCCGAGGTGTATGGTCCTGGGGCAACCTTTCCCCGACCATTTTTCCAGTAGTTGACAATTGCGGCGAAAGCGTAGTTGGATGTGCGGCCCTTGACAGAAGTTGTGGCGGGAACACTGGTAGTGGAGGTAACGCCTATGTCATAGAGAACTCGCCACGGGGCTTTGCCTGTGTCTTTGCGGAAAACTAGATAATCCGCGTAGGCGGCTACGGGATTGGCGCCAGTCACAGCTGGGAACTTGACAAGGGCCAAGAACTCAGCTGGCGCTTTAGTGGCGTTGGTGAGATAAACTGAGATGTTCTGGCGCAAGGCAGTGAATGCGGGTATAGACGTGGTGCCCTCAAGGCCAAGGAGGTGATAATTGGCATCGTCCATCTTAGCGGAAATGCCTTCTTCATCTTTGTCTTGCAACGCTACGCTCAGGGTGCTGTTGGCTTGGTTGTTCTCCTTGTAATACTGCAACACTACTTGCACGGCCTGCTTTTGGCTCAGCGCTGCAGGGAAGCTGCTTGCGGTCGGCTTGCTCTTGGTCTTGGCTAAGACTGGACCAGAAGCTAAGCTTGCCACCAAAAGCAGGCTAACGCCAAGTGCACCAAATGTGCGGATTTTCATTTGGTGCAGCATATACTGTAGGGAATTAGTAGTCAATATTGTGGCGTGACCACCTGAGGGTGGTCCAAGTGATCTGGCCCCCCTTTTCTGGACTCGGTTTGTGAGAATCGAGCCGTTCAGAAGGGGAGATGGTGATGCCCAAGGTGTAATGCTGATGGGGATCGCCGAAAGTGACCAGGGTTGGTCGTCGAAACTGACCAGGTTGCGCCGCGGACGGCATGGGGATTGTAGACCCGGGAGAGGTGGTGGGAGGACCCCGGGATGCGTGCCAAAGTGGCGTTGAATGGCGGAAGCAAGGCCTTGGAGGCCGTTCTGGGCGGATCAGTCCAA
>DATLTJ010000056.1:0-6297 GCA_035533655.1 Candidatus Acidiferrales bacterium
CGCAGCGAATCTGCTGGGCTGCTGCTGGTGACGACGGGCGTGACTCAACTTCTGACTGGCTTCGTGCCTTGCCGGGGACTTGTCCACTCGTAGTCGCCGGCACCGGCCCGGTCGGAGTGCTGGCCTGATCAGGAGCTTGACTGTCCAGTTCGCGCTGGACGTGTCCCATCACAGTCCTGCCGACTCGTTCCGGACCGGAACCGACCACGTCCCTCCGGCGAAGGAATGAACGCATGACCATGCTGGCAGATCAGGTGGACCTCGTCATCGGCGTCAGCTGCACCGGAATCGCTCCGTGACCAGTTCCGAGGCAAGAGCGGACGCCAAGCCGTCGCAATCGGCATGCGGCTGCGGCTGCGCCCAAATCACGACATCGAGACCCGCACGACGACGATCGTGATCCGCTCCCTCGCCCGACGGGCCCGAGAGCTCGAGGCAGAGGCCAAAGCCCACGAGCAGGAGATCGCAGCGATCGTCATGGCATGGCGCCCCGAGCGACCGGACCGGCCAGGATTGGCAGGCGGCTCGTGCGGAGCGCCTGCTGCATGGCCGGGTCCTCGAGCCCCTCGGCCCAGGAGATGAGGTTGTCGGTGATCTTCGTCGGCATCGTGCCTCTTCCTGATCAGGCAGCAGCGCCGAGGTAGGGCTCCCAGAGGGGGTCCACTACGTCGACGGCACTGAGGAGGATCCCGGACAGCCCGGTCGGGCGGTACGGGGTGATCTTGAGCGTCCAGCCAAGCTCGGAGAGCAGGCGGTCGTCCTTCTTGCCGTTGCAACGGCGGCACGCCGCCACGACGTTCTCCCAGTCGTGCACGCCGCCGGGGCGGCTCCGGGGGATGACGTGGTCGATCGTGTCGCCCCGGCCAAGGCAGTAGCCGCAGCGGTAGCGGTCCCGGGCGAGCACGCCCCGCCGCGTCGGCAGCGGTTTCGAGTGGGGCACGGTGACGTAACGGAGCAGCCGCACCACGGCCGGCGAGGGGAGGTGGGGCGACCTTCAGAATATCTTCGGGGGCAGCTCGTCGCTCGTGCGGCCATCCTCGTAAGCGGCTCGGCGTCGGGATCGGGGGCGCCCTCGAACGTTCCTGCGGCTCCACTCCTGGTCCTGTACCACCCTGGCC
Source organism: Candidatus Acidiferrales bacterium (assembly GCA_035533655.1). Classification (GTDB taxonomy): domain Bacteria; phylum Chloroflexota; class Dormibacteria; order Aeolococcales; family Bog-877; genus Bog-877. The sequence goes on from DATLTJ010000056.1 coordinate 1,119, forward strand.
GTAGACGCTCCGACCTCAAGACGTGCTCCGGGAACGGTGTTCCCGCCGGGCGTTCCGCTCCGTCCGTGGGTGATGGGCCACCTCCATGAATCCACTTCACTTGGAGGGCACCCCAATGGGCCCGTCTTCTTTACCGTCCCGCTTCTTCGGAGGCTGGTTCGCACTCGCTCACAACGATCTGTACCCGTCGTGCATCCGGATCAGGTTCCGGATGCACAGCTCATCCTCCCTCGGCGGATCGATGATCCTGCTGCCACCGCTGCACAGATCACTCGTGACCTGCTTCGACATCACCGTGAGGCCATCACGCTTGCGCTCTATTTGGACGACCAGCACCGCTTGGTCGGCACCGCCATCGTCGCCGCTGGCTGGGTCCAACAGGCTCGCTTGTCTGCACGTCCTCTCGTCGCTGGAGCGACGGCGTGCAGAGCGTCCGGCTGCGTGCTCGCTCGCTATGCCGGTTCTCGTGGCACCAATGCCACGGAACAGGGGGTACGGGCTTCGCCTGGTGGATCACGTCATCGTGAATGCCATCGGCTCCTATGGCTCTGTGGCCTCTGCTCCTCGGGTGATTCGTGGAGCAGACCTGCGTCGTCAGCGGTGCATCAACCTCGGGCTTGCATTGAGTATCGTATCACGAGATAATCGAGTTACGAGATGTGGTAGGAGGTGCGGAGCATGGTGGTCGTCGAAGTCCTCGTCGTCGTGTTAGTGACAGCGCTTCTCATCGTCACAACCGTGATGGCGTACATCGGGATGCTGGGTATTCTCGGCGTCATCTGCCTCGCCCGCTGTGATCGCTGCGGACACCTGGGCGTCACATCGCCAGACGAACCGCTGCGATCATGTACCTACTGTCGTCACGGGCGAGTGATCCACCCGCTCGCCGCCCTCCAGCACGCCCATGCCCTCCACGTCGTCGACCATCGGTCATCATCAGGCAGCTGAGTCGGGCCGTCGCAGGCGCTCAGCTGCCGCCAAGCACTGCTTGCAACACGGCTGCGCCGGAATGTTCGAGGTCCTTGGTGACGGTGAGGAGCACCACGTCGTCCGTCCCGGCGTGCTTGCGCAACTCTTCCAGCGCTCCAAGTGCTGGTGACACGGTGAGTTCGTCCCGATAGCGACGGGCGAACTCCTCGAAGCGGTCGGGAACGTGGCCGTACCACGTGCGGAGCTTCGAGCTTGGGGCGATGTCCTTCACCCACGTCGCAAATGGTGCCTCGGATCGGGAGAGTCCTCGTGGCCAGAGCCGATCCACGAGGACCCGATGAGCGGAGTCCATACCGATCTCGTCGTAGACACGGGCGATGGCAACCTTCACGGGTGACGATCTTGCCGCTTCTTGGGGAGCAGGTGCACCAGGGAAGCCATGTGTCCGTTGCACCGGCGCGAGACCCTCCCATGCAGCGGGGAGCTGTGGAGCCAGTCGTTCGAGTTCTTCGAGGTGCAGGGCTGACAACGCTTCAAGGCGCTTGGCGCCGTCCTCGGTGAGATGGAGCCGGACGACCCGATGGTCGTCCTCGGTCCGTGTGCGTGTGACGAGTCCTGCTGCCTCGCCACGGTCGATGAGTCCAACCGTGCTGTGGTGCTGGAGAAGCAAGTAATCGGCAACTTCACCAACGGTTGGCCCCCTCGGGTCAGCGTGCCCCCGGATGGCGAGCAACAACTGATGCTGCGCAGGGGTCAGGCCAGCGGCACGAGCTTGCTGTTCGCTCCACCGCTCGAAGTGGCGAAGGCCGGTGCGGAGGGCGAGCAGACGAGCATACGTATCGTCGGTGAGCATCATCTTCGTCCTCAACAGTGATTCTGCATTTGGCACAGCAACTCGATGATCTCTGCTGCTGGCCGACTAGTGGCTTCCTTGAAGCCGATTCCTGCCCACAAACTCATCCGATCCAGGTCCCCGACTTGGGCCGCAGCGGCACGCAACGGTCGTGTGGCATTGTTGATCTCCGGGTACGCAGCTGGTGCATCGGTGTGGGTGATCATGAACTGGTTGACCAAACCACGAGCAGGTCGCCCGCTGAATGACCGTGTTATGGCGGTCGAGGCGAACCGACTGTCAGAAAGGGCGGCCTTGTGCGCTGGGTGTGCTCCGCTTTCTGGGCATCGGAGGAACGCTGTGCCGCACTGCGCAGCCACAGCGCCATTACGGAGGACGGCTTTCACGGCGGCAGCGTTCATGATCCCTCCGGCAGCGATCTGCGGAAGATCGGTGAGTTGGGCGACTTCACGGATGAGCGCAAGCAGCTCGTGGCCCTGCTCGTCACCCTCCTCGTTGGTGAACCTCCCCTGGTGCGCCCCTGCCTCGATGCCCTGAACGCAGAGACAGTGTGCACCAGCCGCCGTGGCAAGAAGCGCTTCTTGGGCTTGCGTGACCGTGATAGCGACGATTGCGCCTGCGGCTCGGAGCGATGCCACGATCTCTGGCGGTGGGCACCCAAAGGTAAAGCTGACGATCGGAGGTGGGTCGGCGAGCAGGACAGCAATCTTCGCCGTCCAGCTGTCGTCGTCCCAGGCAGGGTCGCCGAGAGCAATATCGAGTGTCTCGGCATCAGAGGCGAGCGATTCGAGATAGGCGTTCGTCTTGGCAGGATGCGCGGTTGGCGAGCCAGGGACGAAGAGGTTGACCCCGAAGGCTTCAGTGGTCGCAGTTCGTACCGCTGCGACTTCCGCCTTCATGGCATCAGCGCTTTTGTAGCCAGCTGCTAGGAACCCCAAGGCGCCAGCGTCCGCTGCGGCAGTGACCAATGCCGGGGTGGTGGGACCTCCACCCATCGGAGCCACCACGATTGGACGACGGAGGAGAGCGCTGAGTGCGTTCGAGGTCATCGGTTCCTCCTGAGGCGTTGTGCCGCCTTCAGCATGGTGCGTGACTCGATCACGCCAGCGGCACGAGCTTGCTGTTCGCTCCACCGCTCGAAGTGTGACGAAGGCCGGTGTGCAGAGCAAGCAGACGGGTGTAGATCGAATCGGTCAGTGTCACTCTCTTCACGATATCATCTTGGTACGATGAAACTCTCTCCCTGTAAAACTCCACGCCCAGTCCCGACCTGGGGAGGGGGGCGCATCCGCTCCAGCGCCATCGGCTCCGGTGGAAGGGCGTGAGCGAATCATCCGAATCTGCGCCAGAGCCGACCGTGGAGTCCAGCGGCGATCCCGCTGGTGATTCGAGCGGTACCCCGATGGAACCAGAGAAGGAGCAGGTACCCCCGCCAACCGCATCCGGGGATGCCAACGGGAATGCTCGGGCGACGACCCAAGCGGCACTCGGGGACTTCACCACGACACCAGCCATCCTGCGCCTTGTCCCGTTGGCGATCGTTATCGGAGCGCTCGGGGCGAGCATCTCACTCGCCCTTTTGGACATGATCGGGTTCTTCACCAACCTGCTGTACTTCCAGCGGCTGAGTGTCCACTTGGTCTCGCCGTACGGGAACACTCTTGGTGCCATCGCTGTCATCATCCCCATCGGCGGGGGCCTCATCGTCGGACTGATGGCCCGGTTTGGCTCGGAACAGATCAGAGGACACGGCATTCCCGAGGCGATGGAACGCATCCTCATCCATGGCAGCAGAGTCCAGCCCCGCCTTGCGATACTCAAACCCATTTTCAGCGCCATCAGCATCGGAACGGGTGGACCGTTCGGTGCGGAGGGGCCGATCATCCTCACGGGCGGTGCGGTGGGGTCCATCGTCGGGCAGTTGTTCCATCTCACCGCTGCGCAACGACGAAGCTTACTTGTCGCAGGAGCCGCAGCCGGGATGAGTGCCGTCTTCGGCACACCCGTCGCCGCCACCTTGTTCGGGGTGGAGCTGCTGGCATTCGAGTTCCGTCCCCGCTCGATGGTGCTCATCGGCATCGCTGCCGCTACCGCTGATGCACTGCGGATGGTGATGGCGAACGCTCATCTCGTGGCTCCTCAGCCGCTCTTTCCGGTCCCTACCCACGTCCCCATCGGCGGCGTGGACCTCCTTGGCGCAGCAGCCATCGGCATCGCGTGTGGTTTTGCTGCGTGGCTCATGAACCCAAGCGGTCTACCGTTTCGAGGACCTCTTCAAGAAGCTCACCGGGCACCTGCACTGGATGTGGTGGCCGATGATCGGGGGACTCCTCATCGGTCTGGATCGGCGGGCTCCACCTGAGCAACGGCGTCAGCCAGGGTCGCGAGCGCGTTGGTCGAGATCTCCGCTTGGCGCTGCAGCACCTGACCTACCGGCCGAAGAGCATCGACGATCCGATCACGCCGCTCCTTGCCAAGCAGATACCAAGCAAACCCTCCTAGCAGGGCGACCTACGGCGCCCACCTCGGAACCTTGAGCACGCCGGCTACGCCACGAGCGGCTCCATCGACAGCCCAGACCACACCACCGGCGACGTAGGTGAAGCCCTGCGTCAGGTTCTCCGAGTTGTCGGCTTGAAAGCCCGCCGTCAACACCGCTTGGAAGTTCGCCGGCGCCGGGGCAAGTCCCGGCCTCCAGAGCGACTTATCGTGTGCGTAGACGATCGGGCGCGTCCGAGAGAGCAGGACGGCGAGCTGGCCCGTCGGCGCATCGTGGGGGTCGATGGCGTGCACTGCCCGAGCCGCCTCGGCATCCTCGAACATGCCACCGACATCAACGAAGGTGATCTCCGGCAAGAAGCTCTGCTCGAACATGTGACGGTAATCGGCTGGCTTTGTCGATCGGCCCCGTTCTGCTGCCTGATGCGCGAGCTTCTCCCACTTGTTGCGAAAGCCCAGCTTGTCGGCCTGATACAGCTCCTTGAGCACGTGCGCCGAGGCGAACGTGCTCCCTCGGCCAAACGGCGGGCCGATGAGAGAGAACGCTTGGACCGGATCGTCGACCATCCGGGCGACTTGGTTCAAGAGGTAGTCCGAGTCGAGGATGGCGACGCGGGTACTTCCGAACGAGAGGCTGAGTGCTGGTCGCTGCGGCGGGAGGGGCGTCGGCGTCATGTCGATCACGGCACGCTCTTGGTGACGGCGCCGACCGAGGGGCTCTTGGCCGAGCACGCGCCTTCTGCGAAGCTCTCGGCTGGACTGGCGGTCAGCAACCTGACGACGAGGTCTGCTTCTTTCAGGCCGATGGGACGGTCTTCGGTCGGCGGACTCAAGGGGTCCGCGCAATTTCTCGACGAGCAAGCCATCGTCTGGCGAGCTCATCGAGGAGGCCACGGG
>DATLTJ010000057.1:0-38514 GCA_035533655.1 Candidatus Acidiferrales bacterium
GGACATGAGGTTTCCGTGCGACATGAGGTCGCACGGAAACGTCTGTGCCCGGCTCGCCACCGGGCACAGTACTGCAACTGATCGAAATCTTCAGTGCCAGTGAGCGCCGGGCGTGCCCCACAGTGAGCCGACCTTAAGGCGGCCGCCACGTCAGGTGGTGGCACCGGAGGAACAGCCGCGACAGCGACTCTGGTAGGTCCCTCCAAGAAGTGGCCGAGGTGGAGTTTCAGGCGTGCTGAGGCGGTGTTGCGGACGGAAAGCTGGCGGGTGGAACCACAAGCTGGGGCAGCGGCTCTGGCGGGAGGATGGGCTGCCGCTAATCCGCAGTTCCTCCGAAGTTGGGCCCAATCCAAGCTCTCGCGGCGCCGAGCGCCAAATCAAGAGTCATCCTGGAGACGCCGGGGCGTCCTCCGCGAGCGCCTCCAGATCCTCCCCGTAGCTCTCCCGGAAGCCGGGCGGGCGGAGGCCCGGCAGCATCCGGTGACGACGGTAGGGAGTCTCGCGCCTACGCGCCTCCGGCAGCCCGCGGCACGTTGTGGAAGAGGCCTCGCTCTTCCAAGTGCCCGTTGATCCTCAGGTACCTAGCCATCGCGTCCAGCTGAGCCTCCAGCGTCTGCTGGCCCTTGTCGGTGAGCCGGTAGGGACGGCGTCGGCCCTCGGCCGGCAAGGCAGTCACCAGTCCGTAGGCCTCGAGTCGAGAGAGCGCGCCGTAGAGGGTTCCCGGACCGAGCGTGATCCCGGCCTGCTTGCGTACCTCCTGAACGATCGAATAGCCGTGGCGCGGTCCCTCGACGAGACTGGAGAGGACGAGCAGGCCGGGGTCTCGCCAACTGGGGCGACCAGGTTGCTTCACAATGCACCTCTCGGAACTGGAGGCGGGCCCTACTCCATCAACTACACGGCCCGCTGGATCATACCAGAGTGCATCCCCCGCTGATGCAGCCGCCGCTGATGCAGCTAGATCAAGCCATCAATCGCTTGGCGATCACCAGCCGCTGGATCTGGTTGGTTCCCTCGTAGATCTGGGTGATCTTCGCGTCCCGCATCATCCGCTCCACCGGGAACTCGTTGATATAACCATAGCCGCCCAGCACCTGGACCGCGTCGGTGGTGACTCGCATGGCACCGTCGGAGGCGGCCAGCTTGGCCATGGCGGCGAGCCGGGTCATCTGGGGGTCTCCAGCATCCACCGCCCGGCAGGCCTCGTGGGTCAGGCAGCGGGCCGCCTCGACCTGGGTCGCCATGTCGGCGAGCATGAACTGGATGCCCTGGAACTCGGCGATCGGCCGGCCGAACTGGTGGCGCTGCTGGGCGTACGCGACGGCCTGGTCCAGGGCCCCGGCGGCGATCCCCAGGGCCTGGGCCGCGATCTGCGGCCGGGACCGGTCGAGAACCCCCATCGCGATCTTGAAGCCGTCGCCCTCGGCCCCGAGCCGCCGGCTGGCGGGAACGCGACAGCCGGTGAACACCAGCTCGGCGGTATCACTGCCCCGGATCCCCAGCTTGCCATGGATCCGATTGCGCTGCAGACCTTCGCTCTCGCCGTCGACCAGGAAGGCGGAGATGCCCCTGGTTCCCTGGTCCGGGTTGGTCACCGCGAAGACCACGATCAGCCCGGCGACAGTGCCGTTGGTGATCCAGGTCTTGACCCCGTCCAGGACATAGTCATCACCCTCCAGCCGCGCTCTGGTGCTCATCGAAGCCGGGTCGCTGCCGGCATCGGGCTCGCTGAGAGCGTAGGCGGCCAGTCGGCGACCGCTGGCCAGTTCTGGCAGAAACTCGCGCTTCTGCTCTTCGCTGCCACCCAGCAGGATCGGATAACCGCCCAGGCCCTGAACGGCGAGCAGCAGGGCCGAAGTCGCGCAGGCCTTGGCGATCTCCTCCACCGCCATCGCCAGGGTGAGCGCGGATCCGGAGAGTCCCCCGTACTGGGGAGCGAAGGCGATGGCGAAGACATCCTGCTGGCGGAACATTTCCACCACGTCCCAGGGAAATTCGGCGGTCCGATCGATCTCGGCGGCCCGCGGAGCGATCCGGACCTGGGCCAGCTCGCGCACCGAAGCCTGGATGGCGGCTAGGTCTTCTCTAACTTCGGTTGCCATCGACCATCCTCCGCTTGGGGTCAAAGCCACCGGCGACCCGGACCGGTTGATTGTAGGCGCGGCCGCTGGGTCTCCCCTTGGTGGTCAGGCCACCTCGACCAGGGTGGCCTCACCCTGGGCCGTTCCGGAGCAGATCGTCGCCGCTCCCGGACCGCCGCCCCGGCGCCGCAGCTCCATGACGCAGGCGCCCAGAATGCGGGCCCCGGAGGCCCCGACCGGGTGACCCACCGCGATCGCGCCGCCGTTGGGGTTCACCTGGTCCAGGTCCAGCTCCAGCATTCGAGAACTGGTGATCACCACCGAGGCGAACGCCTCATTGATCTCCACCACCTTGAGGTCAGGCGCGCTCAGCCCACCGCCGGTCTTGCCCAGCGCCTGGGCCAACGCAGTGGCCGGTACGGTGGCGAGGTAGGGGTGGTCCGCTGCCGACTCCCCGTAGCCAAGCCACTGGGCCAGCGGCGCGACCCCGAGGGCCCGAGCCCGCGCCCGGCTCATGATGACGATCGCCGCCGCACCGTCATTGATCCCGGGGGCGTTGCCGGCAGTCACGCTGCCGCCAGGGCCCCCGAAGACCGGCCGCAGAGCGGAGAGCTTCTCAATGCTGGTGTCAGGCCGGGGCTGCTCGTCGCGATCCACCAGGATGGGCCCGGACTTGGCGGGGACCTCCAGCGGCGCCAGCTCCTCGGCGATCAGGCCCTTCGCCCGAGCCGCCTCGTAGCGCTGCTGGGAGAGCAGGGCGTAGCGATCCTGCTCCTCGCGGCTGACCCCCATTTCGGCGGCCACCTCGGTACCGTGATCGCCCATCGGCACATCGTCGATCGGACAGGTGAGGCCGTCCCACAAAAGCGAGTCGTAGAGCGTCATATTCCCCATCGGCACTCCCCGCCGGACCCCCGGCAGGAGCATCGGTGCCTGGGACATCGACTCCATCCCGCCGGCCACCACCACCTCCGCCTCGCCGGCCCTGATCAGAAGCCCGGCCAGGTTGATCGCCTTCAGCGAGGAGGCACAGACCTTGTTCACGGTGAGCGATGACACGCGGGCGGGGATACCCGCCTTGAGGGCAGCCTGGCGGGCTGGGATCTGGCCCTGGCCGGCCGTGATGACGGTGCCCATGATGCATTGGTCTACCTCGTCCGGCGCCACCCCGGCGCGCTCCAGCGCGACCCGGATGGCATGAGCCCCCAGCTCCACCGCCGACACCGAGCTGAGTGATCCGCCCAGCTTGCCGAAGGGGGTGCGGGCCACCGCCACGATCATCGGGTCCCGATCGCTCACCAACCAATCGTATACCCGGGGGAAGACCCCTCCGGATCGATCAGCTGCGGTCCTGATCCAGCAGCTTCGAGACTGATCCCCCGAGCCCCAAGAGGTGGGAGGCGACGATCAGCCGCTGCACCTCCGAGGTGCCCTCCCCGATCTCATTTATTTTTACGTCCCGGTAGTAGCGCGCCACTGGCAGGTCCTCCATGAAGCCCGCCCCGCCGTGGATCTGGACTGCCTGGTTGGCGCACCAGGTGGCGGTCTCCGAGGCGTGGAGCTTGGCCATGGCGGCGAACTTGCCCGCCGGCTGGCCCTGGTCGATCAGGACCCCAGCCCGCCAGACCATCAGCCGGCTCAGTTCGAGCTGGGTCGCCATGTCGGCGAGCTTGAGCTGAGTCGCCTGAAAGTGGCTGATCGGCCGGCCGAACTGGCGGCGCTGCTGGGAGTAGCTGAGCGAGGCGTCCAGGCAGGCCTGTCCCAGACCCACCGCCAAAGCGGCGATCGCCACCCGGCCTGCCTCCAACGCCTTGAAGAATTGCCCCAGGCCGCCCCCCTCCCGGCCGAGCAGATTGGCCGCCGGGACCCGGCAGTCAGCGAAGGTCAGCTCCCTGGTGTCGCTGGCGTGCCAGCCTAGCTTGCGGTAGGGAGCGGCCACCTGGTAGCCGGGCGTGCCCCGCTCAACCAGAATCGCGCTGATCCGCTTGCGGCCCCCCTCCTCGGCGGTGATGGCGGTGAGGGTCACCCCGGCGCTGATCTCGGTGCCGGAGTTGGTGATGAAGCACTTGGAGCCGTCGATCACCCACTCCTGTGCCTCACGCCGAGCTTTGGTCTTGGTCCCCCCGGCATCCGAGCCGGCCTCGGGCTCGGTCAGCCCGAAGGCCCAGAGCTTGCTCCCGGCACAGAGCTCTGGGAGGTAGCGCTCCTTCTGCTCGTCGGTCCCGAAGTAGAAGATCGGCGAGATCCCGAGGGAGACCGCCGCCTCCAGGGTAATCGCCAGGGAGGCATCCGCCCTGGCGATCTCCTCCAAGGCCAGGAGGTAGCTGATGAAGTCAGCCCCGGCACCTCCCACCGACTCCGGGAAGGGTAGCCCGAAGAGCCCCAGCTCAGCCATCTGCGCGACCAAGGGGTAGGGGAACTCCTCGCGCCGGTCCCACTCCGCCGCCTGAGGGGCCACCACCTGGCCCGCGAACTCGCGGCAGGTGTCGCGGATAGCCGCCTGCTCGGGACTCAGCTCGAAGCTCAGCCCCATGGCGGCTAGGAGCGGCGAGCGGCGCCCAGCCGCTCCCGCGCCAGCTCGACGATCTGCTCGATGGTGTCGGCGACCTCGACGCCCGCCTGCTGGAGCGCGGCCACCTTGGAGGCCGGACTTCCGGTGGTCCCGCTGATGATCGCCCCGGCGTGGCCCATCCGCTTGCCGGGAGGGGCACTGCGGCCGCTGATGAAACCGACCACCGGCTTCGGGTAGCCCTGACCGATCAGCTCGGCGGCCCGCTCCTCGTCAGAGCCGCCGATCTCCCCGGCCAGCACCACCAGGTCCGTCTCCGGATCCTCGGCAAACAGCTGAACCACGTCGCAGAAGCTCAGCCCCAGGACTGGATCCCCGCCGATCCCGACCGAGGTCGATTGCCCGTATCCCTCGCTGGCCAACGCCTGGATGATCTCGTAGGTCAGAGTCCCGGAGCGGGAGACGACGCCCACCCGGCCCGGGTTGGCGATGTGGTTGGGGATGATCCCGACCTTGGCCCGCTCGCCGGGAGACATCAGCCCGGGACAGTTGGGGCCGATCAGCCGGGTAGGGCGCCGGTCGATGAAGGCCCGAGCCCGCACCATGTCGTTCACCGGGATCAGCTCGGTGATGCAGACCACCAAGGGGACACCGGCGGCGGCCGCCTCCATGATCGCGTCGGCGGCGAAGGCCGGCGGGACGAACACCCCCGCGGTGTTGGCTCCAGTGGCGTCGACCGCCTTGGCCACGGTGTCGAAGACGGGCAGGCCCAGGTGCCGGCCGCCTCCCTTGCCCGGGGAGACTCCGGCCACGACCTGGGTGCCGAAGTCGAGCATCTGCTGGGTGTGGAAGGTTCCCTCGCTCCCGGTCATGCCCTGGACTAGGACTCTGGAGTGGCGGTTGAGCAGGATGCTCAACTCAGCTGGCTCCCGCGGCGCCGACGAGCGCCACGATCTTGCGAGCCGCCTCGGGAGCCGACACCGCCGGGGTGATCCCGGCCGCCTCCAGCAACTGGCGCCCCTCCTCTTCTCTGGTGCCGGTCATCCGGACGACCAGCGGTAGCTTCAGATTCAACTCGTCGCGGGCACTGATCAGCCCCCGGGCCACCTCGTCGCCCCTGGTGATCCCCCCGAAGATGTTGACCAAGACCCCCTTCACCTCGGGGTCCAGCAGCAGCATCTCCAGCGCCTGTTTGACCACCTCCGCCTTGGCCCCGCCGCCGATGTCCAGGAAGTTGGCCGGCGCGCCGCCGTGCTGCTTGACCAAATCCAGGGTGTTCATGACCAGCCCGGCGCCGTTCCCGATGATCCCGACGCTCCCGCCCAGGTGGACATAGGTGAGTCCGCGCCGCTGGGCCTCGACCTCGAGCGGGTCGTCGCCGCTGGTGGCGGCGGCGGCGTCGGAGCCCAGCTGGCGCACCAGGTCGTGGTGGCGGAACTCGGCATTCTGATCGATCTCAATCTTGGCGTCCCCGGCGATCACCTGGCCCGCCTGGGTCACCACCAGCGGGTTGATCTCACAGAGGCTGGCATCGAGCTCCTGGGACAGCTGGAAGAGCCGCTGGACCACCGGCACCAGCTCAGCCAGGTAGCGACCCTTGGCCAGGTGCTCGTCCCCCCCGACTGCCGCCAGCGCCCGCAGGGTCAGTTCGCGGATCTCGAAGGGCTGCGGTCCGGCGAACGGGTCCGGCCAGAGCTTGGCGATCTTCTCCGGCGAGTGCTCGGCCACCTCTTCGATCTCCATCCCCCCGGCGAAGGAGAGGATCACCACCAGGGAGCGGCGGTCGCGATCGACGGTGACCCCGAGGTAGATCTCTTTGGCGATCTCCAGAGCCTCCTCGCAGAGCACCGAGGGGACGCGGTAGCCGTGGATCTCCATCCCCAGGATCGCCGCGGCGGCCTGATGGGCCTCGGCCGGCGTCTGGGCCAGCTTGACCCCGCCGGCCTTGCCCCTCCCCCCGATCGGTACCTGGGCCTTAATCACCACCGGACCCAGCTCCTGGGCCGCCTGCTCCGCCTCCTGGGGGGAGCGGGCGACCCTTCCGGTCGGGCACTCAATCCCCACGCTGCGCAGCCGCTCTTTAGCTTGATGCTCCAGTAGCTTCACCGGCACCTCCCTGGGGCCGGTGCTACCGGCCGCCGCGTCGTCGCGCTCAGTTTAGGTGTCCGTCCGAAAAGGACGGGACGAGAGGGGACCCGGCAGTCGGCCCGGCTCAGAGTGGGATGTTGCCGTGCTTGCGCCGGGGAGCCACCACCTGCTTGCTCCGGGCCATCCGCAGGGCCGAGATCAGGGCGGCGCGGGTGTGCCGCGGCTCGATCACGTCGTCGATGTAGCCGCGCTCCGCCGCCTGGTAGGGATTGGCGAACTGCTCCCGGTAGGAAGCGATCAGCGCCTGCCGGTCGAGCTGGACCTGGCCCGGGCGCGGTCGGCCCAGAAACTGGACCGCCCCCTCGGCACCCATCACCGCAATCTCAGCGGACGGCCAGGCCACGTTGTAGTCGGCACCGATGTGCTTGCTGCACATCACGTCATAGGCTCCGCCGTACGCCTTGCGGGTGATCACGGTGAGCTTGGGGACGGTGGCTTCCGCGAAGGCGTAGAGCAGTTTGGCGCCGTGGCGAATAATCCCCCCGTACTCCTGCTCGGTGCCGGGCAAGAAACCGGGCACGTCGACCAAGGTGATCAAGGGGATGTTGAAAGCGTCACAAAAGCGCACAAATCGTGCGCCTTTGACTGAGGCATTGATGTCGAGCGCGCCGGCCAGATGGCGGGGCTGATTGGCGACCACGCCGACACTGTCCCCGTCCAACCGAGCGAACCCGACCACCAAGTTGGGAGCGAACAGCGGCTGAACCTCCAGGAAATTACCGTCATCAACCACGCGCTTGATCACCTCACGCATGTCGTAGGGAATGTTTTGACTCTCGGGGATGATCTCCTGGAGTTCGACATCAGCGCGACCGACGGGATCCGCCGTCTCCACCACCGGGGGCGCCTCCCAGCTGTTCTGAGGTAAGAACGCCAGCAGTTCGCGCACTTGCCCAAACGCCTGATCCTCGGTCTCCGCTTGGAAATGGGCCACGCCGCTGCGCTGGGAGTGAATGTCCGCTCCGCCCAGCTGTTCCTGATCAACCTCTTCCCCGGTGGTGACGCGCACCACCTCCGGACCGGTGATGAACATGTAGCCGACCTGGCGCACCATAAACGTGAAATCGGTGATCGCCGGGGAATAGACCGCCCCCCCGGTACACGGCCCGGCGATGATCGAGAGCTGGGGGATCACGCCACTGGCTCGCACATTGCGGTAGAAGATGTCGGCGTACCCGGCGAGCGACACCACCCCCTCTTGGATGCGGGCGCCAGCGCTGTCATTGATACCGATCAAGGGCGTCCCGGTCCGCTCGGCCAGGTCCATCACCTTGCACACCTTCTCGGCGAAGGCCTCCCCCAGCGATCCCCCCATGAAGGAGGCGTCGTGGGAGAAGATGAACACCTGTCGACCTCCAATCAGGCCGTACCCGGTGACGACGCCATCGCCCATGGCCCGGCGCTCCGCCATGTCGAATTGGGTCGAGCGGTGGGTCACGAAGGCGTCCAGCTCGACGAAGCTACCCGGGTCGAGCAGGCGCCGGATGCGCTCCCGGGCGGTCAGCTTGCCCTTGCTGCGCTGGATTCGCTCCGGCTCGCCGCCCCGATGGACCGCGTCGTGACGACGCTTGCGGAGCTGGTTTACCAGCCGCTCGTTGGCGCTGGGAGCGCTAGTCGGCTGCCGTCCAGGCTTGGCCGGCCGCACGGCCTCGCTCTCGACGCCCTCCCCCGCCGGCCCCGGCTTGGGCTTGGACACTCAGCCATCTTCGCCGATCTGTCATCGGGGAGGCGACTCCCCGGGGCCCTCGCCTTCGAGCAGCTCTGCCGGTGACCACGATCACCGGAGTCGGCCGAGGCGGGCAGGTGACCCCACCCTCGCTGGGGCACCCACCCCGCAACGGCTGGCACTGGTCGGAGTGGGCGGCCGAGGGCCTGGGCACCGGAATCCTCGCTTTGGGAGGACTGAGCGCGGTCTGCCTGGACTTCGGTTCGGGCTCCCCCATGCTGCAGCTGGTGCCCTCGAGCTCGCTCCGGCTTTTGATCACCGGCCTGCTGTTCGCCGGAACGGGCAGCCTGGTGGCGATCTCTCCTCTGGGCCGGCTCAGCGGAGCCCATCTGAACCCGGCCGTGACCCTGGCGTTCTGGACCAGCGGGCATGTCTCCCGATCCGATCTGCTGGGCTACCTGGGGTCGCAATTTCTGGGCGCCCTGCTGGGGGTGGCGGTCCTGCGATTGGCTTGGGGCCAGGTGGCGGTTGGGCTCCAGGACGGGCGGACCAGCCCCCATCCGGGAGTGACCCCGGCGGCCGCGGTGGGCATCGAGGCCCTGCTGACGGCCGTCCTGATCCTGGCCATCTTTGCCTTCACCTCATCGGCCAGGACCGCCCGCTGGACCCCGCTCGCGCTCTGGATCGTGATCGCGCTGCTGGTGTGGCGGGGGGCCCCCTACACCGACTGCAGCATGAATCCGGCCCGCAGCCTGGCGCCGGCCGTGATCGCCACCGACTTCTCGTCGCTCTGGATCTATCTGGTGGGCCCGCCAATGGGCGCGCTGGTGGCGGCCTGGCTCTTCGTCAAGGCCCCGCTGGGCCTGCGTCCGCTGACCGCCAAGCTCTACCACGACGTCGCCTACCCCAGCGTGCTGGGGAGCTCGTTGCGGGTGCGCCCCGGGGACCGGCCAGCAGGCTGAGCCCCACCCGGCGCCTCCGCTCAGCCGGAGGAGCGCGGTTGGAAGATGCCGAACACCGCCCGCAGCCGGTTGCAGATCTCGCCCAGCGTCGCCCCCGCCACCAGCGCGTCGCGCATCACCGGGAGGAGGTTGGAGGTGCCCTGGGCGCTCTCCTGGACCCGTTCCAGAGCCAGCTCGCTGGCGGCCTGGTCGCGCTGCTGGCGGTGGCGCGCCAGCCTTTCCCGCTGACCGCGCTCCAGCTCAGGGTCGACCTTGAGGATGGGGACCTCGACCGGCAACTCGTCCTGGAAGCGGTTGACCCCCACGATCACCCGCTCTCCGCTTTCGACCAGCTGCTGGTGGCGGTAGGCGGAGTCCTGGATCTGGTCCTGGTAGTAACCCTGCTCGATCGCCGCCACCGCCCCACCTCGGATGTCGACCTCTTGGATCAACTCAGTCGCCGCCTCCACCAGTTGCGCGGTCAGCTGCTCCAGGAAGTGGGAGCCGCCCAGGGGGTCGGCGACCCGGGCGACCCCCGACTCGAAAGCCAGCAGCTGCTGGGTGCGCAGCGCCAGGCTCGCCGCCTGCTCGGACGGCAGCGCCAGCGCCTCGTCGAAGGAGTTGGTGTGCAGCGACTGGGCCCCGCCGAGCACGGCCGCCAGCGCCTGGAGCGAGACCCGCACCACGTTGTTGAGCGGCTGCTGGGCGGTGAGGGTCGCGCCCCCGGTCTGGGCGTGGAAGCGCAGCTGGGTGCTGCGCTCACCCTGGGCCCCGAAGCGCTCCCGCATGATCCCGGACCAGAGCGCCCGGGCCGCCCGAAACTTGGCCACCTCCTCGAAGAAGTCGTTGCCCACGTTGAAGAAGAAGCTGAGCTGGGGCGCGAACTCCTCCAGCTGCAGACCGGCGCTGAGCGCCGCTTCCACATAGGCGATCCCGTCACTGAGGGCAAAGGCCAGCTCCTGGGGGGCGGTGGCCCCGGCCTCCCGCATGTGGTACCCCGAGATCGAGATCGGGTGCCAGCGGGGCAGGTGGTCGTGGCAGTAGGTCAGGGTGTCGGTGACCAGCCGCATGCTCGGCCGGGGCGGAAAGATATAGGTGCCCCGGGCCACGTACTCCTTCAGGATGTCGTTCTGGATGGTGCCGCCGAGGAGCTCGGGGGCGATCCCCTCCGCCTCCCCCGCCAGCTGGTACATCAAGAGCAGCAGGCTGGCCGGGGCATTGATGGTCATCGAGGTGGTGACCCGGTCCAGGGGCAGTCCCCGGCAGAGGACCTTCATGTCCTCCAGGGTGTCGATCGCCACCCCCACCTTGCCGACCTCCCCCACCGCCTCGGGGGCGTCCGAGTCGTACCCCATCTGGGTGGGCAGGTCGAAGGCGACCGAGAGTCCGGTCTGGCCGCGGTCCAGCAGGTAGTGGAAGCGCTCGTTGGTGGAGCCGGCGGAGCCGAAGCCGGCGTACTGGCGCATGGTCCAGAGCCGCTTCCGATACCCGTCCGCCCGGAGTCCCCTGGTGTAGGGCGGCTCCCCGGGCGGCGGCGGCTCGGGCGCTCCTTTCCCGTACCAGGGCTCCAGCGGCAGCTGGGACTCGGTTTCGTCAGGCTTGGGGAACGCCGAGTCCGCGGTCAACGGGGACCATCTCGGAGCTGGCAGAGCTCGGTCAGCACCCCACCCGCCGAGTGGGGGTGGATGAACGCCACCAGCCGCCCTCGGGCGCCCGGGCGGCCGTGCTCATCGATCAGCTCGGCGCCCCGGCTCCGCCAGCCGGCGAGCTCCGCCTCCAGGTCCGAAACCAGGTAGGCGAGGTGGTGGAGGCCGGGTCCCCGCCGCTCCAGGTAGCGGGCCACCGAGGAGTCCAGGCTGGTGCTCCCCAAGAGCTCCAAGCTGGCGGGGCCGAGGTCGAAGAAGACGGCGGTGACGCCATCCTGGGGCACCTCCTCCCGGTGGCTCGGGGGCACGCCCAAAAGTCGCTCATAGAAGGCCACCGCCGCGTCGAGGTCAGCGACGGCGAGGCCGACGTGGTCGATCGCGGCCGGGCCTGAATCCGCCGCCACCTGCCGATTATGACAAGGTGGCCCGCCCTGCTCCAGTTCGGGCGCAGCTGCCGGCTCAGTTCGCCGCCGGCAGGTACTCCAGGCCCATGGACTCCGCCACCAGGACGGCGATGTCCCGGCTCTCCAGCGCCGACTCCTGCGAGCTGATCCCCTCGGTGAACATGGTGGCGCAGAAGGGACAGGCCACCGCCGCGGTCTGGGCCCCGGTCTCCTCCGCCTGATTCACCCGAACCCGGTTGATCCGGGGCCCCCGGCTCTCCTCCATGAAGAGCCGTCCCCCGCCCGCGCCGCAGCACATGGCCTGATTGCGGGTCCGCTTCATCTCCACCAGGTGAGCCCCGGGGATGGCCTCCAGCACCCGCCGGGGAGCGTCGTACTCGCCGTTCCAGCGCCCCAGGTAGCAGGGGTCGTGGTAGGTGAGCTCGCCGTGCTGGAGCGGCACTTTGAGCTGGATCCGGCCCTGATCCAGCAGCTGGGCCAGCAGCTGGGTGTGGTGGACGACCTCATAGTTGCCGCCCAGGTCGGGGTACTCCCGGGCCATGGTGTTGAAGCAGTGGGGGCAGCTGGCGATCACCTTGCGGACCGCTCTTGCCTTGAGCTTCTCCACCACCAGCTGGGCCTGGGTCTGGAACAGGTACTCGTTGCCCAGCCGCCGGGCGGGATCCCCGTTGCAGATCTCCTCCTGGCCGAGGATGGCGAAGCTCACCTGGGCCGCCTTGAGGATGGCGACGGTAGCCCGGGCGATGGGCCAGTTGGACTCGTCGAAGGCGGTCGCACAGCCGACCCAGTAGAGGTACTCCGCCTCCGGGTTCTGGGAGAGCAGGGGCACGTCCAGACCCTCGGCCCACTTCATCCGGGAGTCGGCCGGCATCCCGAAGGGGTTGCCGCGCTGCTCCAGCGATTCCAGCGCGGTGCGGGCCTCCTTGGGCAGCCGCGACTCCTCCAGCACCAGGCTGCGCCGCATCTCGACGATCGCCGGCACGTGCTCGATCAAAACCGGGCACTCCTCGACGCAGGCCCCGCAGGTGGTGCAGGACCAGAGCGTCTCCTCCAGCACGCTCCAGTCCAGCAGCTGGCCGTCCTTGGGGGCGTCGGTCAGCGCGGTCCCCCCCTCCTCGGCCGCCCAGTAGCTAGGCGGGGGCGCCTCGCCCCTGGCTTTGGCGTACCAGCCGTCGCGGAGGTCGGTGATCAGGAGCTTGGGTGAGAGTGGCTTGCCGGTGTTGAAGGCCGGGCAGTGGCTCTGGCAGCGGCCGCACTCGGTGCAGGTGGCCAGGTCCAGCTCCTGCTTCCAGGTCAGCTGGTCCACCTTGGCCAGCCCGAAGTGGTCCGCCTGCTCGATGTCGAGAGTGGGCAGGTGCCGTCCGGCCGGCTCCAGGCTGCGGAAGAAGACGTTGGGGACCGAGGTGAGGATGTGCAGGTGCTTGCTGTGGGCCAGGTAGACCAGAAAGCCGGCGATCAGCAGCAGGTGCGCCCAGAGGAAGAACTCATGCCAGGCCCAGATTCCCTCTCCGTGAACCCCCCGGAAAAGCTGGGCCACTGCGTCCGAGACCGGCCGCAGGTTGACCAGCTGGTCGGCCCCGGCGGCGATCTGGGTGGCGTAGAGGCCGAGCTGGGTCACGATCACCAAGGCGATCAGGACCAGGATGACCGTGGCGTCCCGCTGGTGACTGCCCTGGAACCGCCGGGGCCGCAGCAGGTAGCGGTTGAGCGCCGCCACCGCCAGTCCGGTCAAAACCGCCACCGCCAGCAGGTCCTGGGCGAAGGCCACCGGTCCCCACCAGAGCTGCTGCTCCAGGTGCAAAGGGGGGACCAAGGCCTCGAGACCGGCTTCCAGGATCTCCAGGTTGAGGATGACGAAGCCCCAGAAAATGAGGAAGTGCGCCAGTCCGCTGAGCGGCCAGCGCAAGAGCCGGCGCTGGCCTAAGACCAAGACCACGACCCCCCAGAGCCGCTCTTTCAGGTGGTCTCGCCGGGGGTCCGGCTGGGCGGCGCGCAGCGAGCGCCAGAGCGGCCCCAGCCGGCGGAGGAAGAGGTAGCCGGTAACCCCGAGCAGCAGCAGCAGGGCGACCGGGTTGAGCCAGATCACGGCCGGTCGAAGCCGATCGCGACCAAGAAGAGAACCAAGCCCAGCAGGAAGGTAAAACCGGCGAGGGCCCAGAACCAGCGGGGTTCCTCCAGCCAGAAGGGACCCTTGCGCTGGCGGGCACCGCCCACCGAACGGTTGGGATCCGGCGGGCCCCCCCCCTTAGCCGGGGACACAGGAACGGTCACGGCAGCGATGGTAGAGACCGGCCTGGGCTGGCCAAGTAGTTCGCCTACCGCCCCGACCACTTGGCCTGGCGTTTCTCCACGAAGGCCGAGATCCCCTCTTGGGCATCGGCGGTCCGGAACGCCCCGTCGAACTCGCCCAGCTCCAGTCCCAGCCCATCGGCGAGCGGCTGGTCGAGCCCACCGCTCACCGCCCGTTTGATCGCGGCGACCGCCAGCGGCGCCTGCTGGGCCAGCTGGGCCGCCAGCTCCTGGGCCGCTGACCTCAACTGGTCCGGCGCCACGACCCGGTTGACCAGACCCAGCTCCAGCGCCCGGGCCGCGTCGATCTGTTCGCCGGTCAGCAGGATCTCCAGCGCCCGCCCCCGTCCCACCAGCCGGGGCAGCCGCTGGGTCCCCCCCCAGCCGGGAATGATCCCGAGCAGGACCTCCGGCTGGCCCACTTTCGCCCGGGAGCTGGCCAGCCGGAGGTCACAGGCCATGGCCAGCTCCAGGCCGCCGCCCAACGCAAAGCCGTTGATCGCGGCCACGATGGGAAACCGTTGCCGCTCCATCTCCAGCGTCAAAAGCTGGCCGTCGGCGATGTTGGCTCTGGTCCCCTCTGGGCCCAGGCTCAGGAACTCGCTGATATCCGCCCCAGCCACGAAGAACTTCTCCCCCTGGCCGGTGAGCACCGCGGCTCCCAAGGAGGAGTCCTGCTCCACCAGGGCGAACGCAGAGCGCAGCCCGTCCAGGACCGCCCGGCTGAGGGCGTTGGCGGGAGGGTGGTCGATGGTGATCCAGGCCACCTGACCTTCACGCTCCATCCGGACTTGATCTGCCGTCTTCTCTCCTCACGCTGCTTGACGTCGGGACCGCTTTCCTTGTGTAGGCTAGCTGGGTGGCCGACCCCGAGGCGACCTTGGAGACTCCCGAGCTCTCGCTCCCCCCGGCCGAGGAGTTCGCCGGGCTGCCCGACGAGCAGCTGCAGGAGCTGGTCCAGCTGGTGGAGTCGGCGGAACGCCGGATCCGGGAGCAGATGGTGCCCTTCCAGCTCCGGTTGACCCGGCTGGCCAAGGACGCTGCCGCGATCCGGACCGAGGTCCGCCGCCGCGACCGGCAGCAGCACATCCAGGCCCGCAAGCAGGTGCGGGAACAGGTCAAAGATGGTGATGCCCCCTCGCTGGCCCAGCTGATCGAGGCGGAAGCGCCCCCCGCCTTCGGCGAGCCGGCCTTCTCCGAGCTGAGCTTCCTGCTGGAGAGTGGCGGTGAGGTCGCCCTCGGCTACCCGGGCAGCCGGACTCCCAGCCTGCAGATGACCGATGGCAGCGCGATCGCCGCGGTGACCACCCTGGCCGAGGCGAGAGAGCTCCACCGCCAGGGTTGGGAGATCGGGGTCCCGGCTCGACCGGGCGTGAGGGTGCACACCCCCGGCACCCGGCTGGAGCGACTCCTGGACCCGGAGAACTGCTTCGTGCGCCCCGGGGCGGGGAGGAGCGACCCCGAGCGCGCCTCCGCATGAGCCGGGTCATCGGGCTCACCGGCGGGATCGCCAGCGGCAAGTCGACGGTCGCTCAGCTGCTCGGGGCCAAGGGGGCCTGGATCGTGGACGCAGACCACCTGGCCCGCGAGGTGGTGGCGCTGAACAGCCCGGCGCTGGCGGAGATTGCCGAGAGTTTCGGGGAGGCGGTGGTCGCCCGTGACGGCACCCTGGACCGGGCGCAGCTGGGCCGGCTGGTCTTCTCCGACGAGGCGGCCCGGGACCAGCTCAACGCCATCGTCCACCCCCGGGTGCTGGAGCTCAGCCGGGGGGAGATCCGCAAGGCGGCTGAGGCCGGCGCCGAGCTGATCGTGTACGACGTCCCGCTGCTCTTCGAGACGTCTCGAACAGCAGAGTTCGACGGCACCCTGGTCGTCTGGGTCGACCCTTTGACCCAGCTCCTGCGACTGTGCCAGCGCACCGGACTCGACGAGGACCAGGCCCGCGCCCGAATCGCGGCCCAGATGCCGCTGGGACGGAAGCGCGAGCTGGCCACCTGGGCGATCGACAACAGCGGCAGCCCGGACGCGACCCGGGCCCTGGTCGACGACCTCTGGCAGGCGGAGCTCGCCCCAAGCGGTTGATCCTGGCCGGCCGCGGCGCCGCGCCTGAGCCGGGGTGCGCTATGCTCGGCGAACAAGCGTGCCCAGCTCCCATGATTTCTGGATCAAGGTGCCCAATCCCTTCTGGGGCGTGGAAACGGTCGGCTTCAGCGTGCGGTGTCCGAGTCAGCCGGAGTCAGCCGGACTGCCTGACATCCCCTTCTTTGTAGAAGGCGATGCGCAGACGATGGCATCGCTGGACCATCCCCTGCGCCTCTTCCCGCAACGGGCGCGCTACGTGGACTGCGACGGCTTAGGCGAAGCCTACAGCTGGACCGATCCCATCAAGCTCACTGACGAGGTGATCGTGCTGGCCTTTCGCGACCGGAGCCTGGAGCAGGCGGCGCCGGATCCCCGTCGAGCACTGCTGAATCGGCTCTCCAATCAACTGGTGCTGTTGGCCTTTCCCTTCCTGCGCGACTGCGTCCGGGTGGCCGGGCTGCGGCTCAGCTCGCTGATCTCGGTCACGATCGGCTCGGACTCGTTTCCCGAGATCGACCTCTCGCTGCCCCTGGCAAAGATCGTCGAGGGCAACGGCTCCCTGTCCCTGCTGGAGCTCTGACCCAGCCGACCTTCCAGCTAGGCCTCGCGGTTCTCGAAGCTGAACAGCGCCAGCCCCAGGGCGGCCGTCAGCCACACCGCCACCCAGACCAGGTACCAGACGGTCGGTCCCGACGCGGATTCGAAAGAGCTGTTGAGGCCACGGATTGCCGCGGCGGCGAAGGACGAGGGCTCCATGGCGTAGACGGCGGCGTGCCAGAGTCCATCGGTTGGGAGCAGAAAGTGGGTGATCACGCCGACGTTGGTGATGGCGGCGTTGTGGAACACCTGGCCGAAGGCTCCCGCCACGCCGCCCAGCCACATGGCGCCGAAGGCAATCACCGCGATCACCCCGGCGGTGATCGCCGAGATGCGGGTGCTGAGGGCCAGAGTGAAGGTCAGCAAGACCAGCCCCTCCACGAACAGAGCCGCCTCGGCGGCGACCACCTGGGGGGGCCAGAAGCCGGTGGTCCAGCGCACCAGGACGAACTCCAGCGTGGTGGAGAAGATGGTGTAGACAGCGATCGTCAAGGAGAGGCCCAGCCACCGGCCCAGCACCAGCTCCCGGCGCCGCAGCGGGCGCGCCAAGAGCCCCTGGGCGATCCCGGACTCCAACTCGCCCGCGATCGCCGGGGCGGCCAGGAAGGCACAGGTCAGGGCCAGGACGAAGCTGAACATGAACATCACCAGCAGCAGGAGCTGGGCCGCCGCGGTGTGGATCTCACCCTGGGTCAGCGGCTGGCCTGCGAGATGGAGGTGGGGCACTCGCGAAAAGCCCCAGCCGGAGACGCCGATGACGATGGCGGTGAGGGCCAGCAGCGCCAGCACCAGCTTGCGGCGAACCAACTCGTGCCAGGTGAGGCCGGCGATCACCCAGGTGGCCATCAGATCAGGCCGCCTCGATCAATTGCAGGAAGCGCTCTTCCAGAGTCTGCTGGCCGGGATCGACCGCGTAGATGCGGCCACCGGCCTCGATGATGGCGGTGACCAGGTCCGGCACCCGGCTTTGATCGATCCCGGAGATCGTGAGCCAGCCTTCGTCTTCGGTGACCACCCCAAAAGCACCGAGGCCTTGGTGGCCCGCCGCGCTGAGCCCGGTGCAGCGCACTCTCACCTGGGGCGTGGCCAGCAGCTCGTCCAACCGGCCGGCGGCGATGACCCGGCCGTGGTCGACCACCGCCACCCGATCGCAGACCTGCTCCACCTCGGACAGCAGGTGGGAGTTGAGGAAGACCGCCACCCCCCGATCCCGGAGCCCCCGGACAATCTCCCGGACGTCGTGGCGGCCGACCGGGTCCAGCGCCGAGGTGGGCTCGTCCAGCAGGACCAGCTGGGGATCGCCGAGCAATGCCACCCCTAGACCCAGTCGTTGCTGCATCCCCTTGGAGAAGCCGGCGACCCGGTCGTCGGCGCGCTCCGAGAGACCGACCGTGGTCAGCGCGCCGGTGATCGCCGCCGGCCAGGCGGCGCGGTCGAGCTGGGCCAGCCGGCAATGCAGCTCCAGCACCTCTTTGGCCTTCAGCCAACCCTGGTAGCGGAAGAGTTCTGGCAGATAGCCCACCCGGCGGCGAGCCTCCCGGGAACCCAGCGGCGAACCGAGCAGCATCCCTTCGCCAGAGGTGGGTCGGGCCAGCCCGAGGAGCAGTTTCACCACCGTCGTCTTGCCAGCCCCGTTCGGTCCCAGGAAGCCGAACACCTCACCCCGGGGGACGGTCATGCTCAGCCCGGCCAGGGCCACGGTATGGCCGTACCGCTTGGTCAGCTGGCTGACGTGGATCGCGGGGCTGGAGGGGAGCGGGCCGGCTCCCGAACCGGACTCGATCGGCTCTCCCGCAGTGGGCGGGGGGCTGGGATCAGCCACGGGCCAGCGCCAGCACGGTGGCCGGGTCGAGCAGTCCGCCCACCGCCCGGACGGTACCCTGCTGCTCCCAGACCACCGCCGCCAGGAGCTGGCTTCCAGCGCCGAACAGCACCGCCTTCTCCCGGTGGACCGTGGTTGCTTGCGGCTGACCCAAGCCGGGCAGGACGGGGATCGGCAGGGTGGTGATCGGATTGCCCAGCTGATGGATGGCCGCCGCCAGACTGGGCGGCAGGAAGGGCAGGCTCAGCAGGTAGTTCTCCAGCTGCGCGACGGTGGCACCGGTCGAGTCCAGAATCGGCGGCTGCACCGCCATCAGGGCCAAGGTGGGGAGGTTGGCCAGCAGCTGGGCGCCGCTGCCGGTCCCGTAGACCGCCAGTACCCCGGGGCCGACCGACTCGCGCAGCTGGGTGCCGTCGAAACCCGCCGGCAGGGGGGGCAGAACCACTCCCGCGGCCAACCCGGCCGCCTGGGCCCGAGCGGAGCTGAAGGTGAAGGTCGCGCTCCAGCGCGGCACCAGAAAGTAGGAGGGAGACCCAGTCACCCCCTGGGGCAAGGACCCCGGCAGCGCGAGGGTAACCCCGGAGGCGGCCACGGCCGCGGCCAGGGTAGGTTCGGGCGTGAGCTTCAGCCCCTCCGAACGGGTCAGCTGGCCAAACTCGGAGATGTGGGGCAGCGCCAGCAATTCAGCCCGGGTCACCGGCACCGGGGCGACGGCGGCGGGAGAGAAGATCTGGGTCCAGTGCACTCCGGCCACGGCGGTTCCCGTGCCCGTGGCGACCGCCAGAGCCGCGATCACCGCGACCGCGGCCGTGGGCCGGCCAGGGTTGGTCAGCCAGCGGGGCAGACGTTCCCTGAGAGTGGGCCGCGGAGCCGGCCCGGCGGTGCGCCTGCGCCGCTGCACCGCGGCCCAGGCCGACCTCGAGTCCAGTACGGGCTCCGGCCCGGTGGGGAGCAGCCGCCGGATCGCCTCGGCGGCGGCGGCGGAACTGAGCAGGCGCACCGAGCACCGGGGGCAGCTCCGGACGTGATCCCGGGTGCGGTCCGGGACCAGCAACGGCTCGTCGACGATCCGTCGGAGCGTTCCCTCAGTTGGATGGAACAGCTTGATCACGATCAACCTCCTTGCGCAGTGCCGCCTCGGCGCGCCGCAGGCGCACCCCCACCTGGCTCACCGGAATCGAGAGCGCGTTGGCGACCTCGGCGTACGAGAGGCCGCTGTACCGCAATACCAAGAGCGCCGCCTGGCGGCGCTTGATTCGGCCCAACGCCTGCTGGACCTCTTGGCGGGTTTCACTGGCGAGGGCCTCCGTCTCGGGGGTCTCCTGGGTTGGGTGCTCCTCGCCTATCCCCAACTCGCGGCGGGAGCGGCGGCGATCACCACGGATCCGGTTGAGCGCCAGATGGGCCGCGGCTAGTCGGAGCCAGCCGGCAGCGGTCTGGTGGCCATTGGGATACCGGAGGTGGAAGTCGAGGAAGACCTCTTGCGCGATGTCCTCGGCGGCCGACCGCTCCTGCAGCACCCGGGCAGCGACCCGCACCACCGAGGCGTATTCGGCCTCGAACAGCGCCTCGAAGGCTCCCGGCGCAGCGGCCCTGGGAGGGGACGCCACCGGCCCTTTGACCACACTCAGCGGCTGGGGTGCGGCGAGCCCGCGGGTGGTACTGTCCACACCACCTTCAGCACCACCGGAACCCGAAAAGTGACATCTCTTGTCCGGGCCGGAGCCGGCCGCCAGCCGCCGGCGCCTTGGGAGCGGCAGTGAGGTCCGCAGCTAACCAGTGGGACTGGCGGACGGCTTCGCGGTAGCGGTCGCCGTCGGGGTGGCCTTGGCGGTCGCCGGGGGCGTGGCCGAGGCCGTGGGGCTGGGACTCCGGACCCCAATCGTCACCTGGGCGGTCGGACAGCCGAAGGGGACCGGCTTGATCGAGATGGTCGGGGTGGCCGACGCGGCCGGTGAAGCCGGAGCCTGGATTACGACCGGGGTCGTCCGGGGGCAGGGAGGGGTAGGCGGGATCGCCGTCGGCGAGGCCGCCTTGACGATCAAGGCCACCAGCACGGCCAGGCCGCCGAGGATGGCGGTGACCACGAAGGCAACCGCCCCCCACTCGCGCTTGATGTAGTCCCGGTTCAACTCTGCTCAGGTTCCTTCACGGCCAATTCGCCCCCGCCACCGCTGCCAGGATAGCCAGCCCATGCTGCGCGCCTGCTGCTGGAGCCGGAGCGAGAGGGGCGGGCCTGGGGGCCGGCGGTACCGCTCCAGCGGGCGGGTGGCGCGATTTTCGATGGCCTGGCGGAGGTCCGCCGCGGTCGCTCCCGGGAAGACGGTCACGGTCCGGGCCAGGTCGTGACCGCCGAAGTGGCTGTCGCTGGAGCCGAGCGCCGCGCCCAGCCGGTCTCGGTGCAATTGGTAGAACTGGTCCAGCCCCTGGATCCGCCCCTTGGTGGTGGGACAGGTATGCCGCAGCTCGATGCCGTCCACCGGCAGTTCCGCGATCAACCGGCGCAGGCCGCCCGGGGAGATCGAGGCGAAGTAGGTGGGCATCCAGGGGTGAGCCAGGACCGCCAGTCCACCCCGGTCGTGGATGGCGGCGATGGTGTCCCGGACCGGCATTCCCATCCGCACCGGTCCCTCGAGGAAGAGACCGACGACGTGCACGTTGGCCGGCGCCGAGGTGGTCACCTCCTCCCCCGCCACCACCTCAATCCCGAACTCGTGCCCGGCCTCCACCCCCTCGGCACAGCCGGAGAAGGTGTCGTGGTCGGTGATCGCCAGCACGCTGAGCCCGGTTGCAGCAGCGGCCGCGACCAGCCGGCGCGGGCTGACCATGCCGTCACTGGCGGTGGTGTGAGCGTGTGGGTCAGCCACCGCGTGGCCGACCGGGATGGGAACAGTGGCGGTGAGCCGCCCGGAGGACGGACTCAGCGACCGAGACCCGGTCCGACCGCCGAGGTGGGCGCCGGCCGATCACCGTCGTCCCGGTGGTCGTTCTCGTCCTCGGTCCCGGGCCGGTTGCGCATGTTGAGGATCCGCAGGAAGTCCTGGGCGCGCGCCATCGCCTTCCAACGCTCTGGGTAGAAGTCCTGGGCCACGATGCTGGAATCCTCCAACCGCAGCACCGAAACACACCACTTGTTGAGGGTGTGCGAGACCTCTACCTCGAAATCGCCCTCCTGGCTGCGGTAGCGCAGAAGGTCATCACCGCGCCGCGGGCGTTGCATTGCCATTGCACTACCTGAAGTCGAATAGGATTGAGGACTGGTTGCTCCGCACCGATTGCCATCTGGCACGGCAGTATAACTCCGTCTGGCGGAGACTTTTGGGGTCCGGAAAAGAAGAGTTTGCGAGCTCCCGCGAAGCCGCCTCACCACCCACCCTGGGTCAATCCGCCTAGCTCTCGTCCAGCTCCAGTTCCTGAATCCGCGCGTGCAGCATCGGCCCCAGCTCGGAATCCCGCCAGACGATCTCGGCGTTGGTCGAGAGCCAGCTCTCCAGGGTGCCCACGTCCAGCAGTTGCCCGCTGAACTCCAGCCCCACCACCTTGCCGGTTTGGGTGACCCGCCGGATCGCGTCGGTCAATTGAATCTCGCCACCGGCGCCCGCCGAGGTGGTCGCCAGCTCCGTCAGGACGTCCTGGGTGAGCACGTAGCGGCCCATCAGGGCGAGGTCGCTGGGAGCGTCCTCCGGCGTCGGCTTCTCGACCACGTCGAGCACCCGGAAGACTGGACCATCCCCCTCCACCGCGGCGACCCCGTAGCGCGAGATCTGGTCTTTGGGGCAGCGCCGCAAGGCGAGGACCGTGCACCTCTCCCTGGCATAGACGTCGATCAGTTGGCCCAGCAGCGGCGGCGTGCCGGCGAAGAGATCATCGGGCAGCATCACCCCAATCGCCTCCTCGCCCTGGACGAGCGGCGAGGCGCACCTCACGGCGTGCCCCAGCCCCAGCGGTTCAGGCTGCTCGACGAACTCCATCTGGCAGAGTCGGGAGATCTCTCTGACCCGCTGGGCCAGCTCGTCTGCCCCGCGGCCGATCAGGGTCGCCTCCAATTCGGGATCGGGGGCGAAGTGCGCCTGGATGAGCTCCTTGCCGGGCGCGGTGATGATCACCGCCCGCTCGATGCCGGAGGCCACCGCCTCCTCGATCCCCCACTGGATGGACGGGCGATCGCCGACCGGGACCATCTCTTTGGGCATGGCCTTGGTGGCCGGCAGAAAACGGGTACCGAGCCCCCCCGCCGGCACCACCACCGTTCGGACTGCACCCACGACCAGCGATTCTAGGGCGAGGCTCGCCCTGGCCGAGCCGGGAGGGGCCCACCCGGCTAGGCTTTAGGGTCGGGCGGGCGCGCCAGGCGGTGGGCCTAGCGCGGCAGCGACGGAGCGGCGGCCTCGGTCCGGGCGGAGACGGTTCCGGCCGGCTGGTGCCCATTGCTGGCGTTGGTGGCGCCGGCCACCCGGGCCCCCAGCTCAGGGTCCACCTGGCTCCAGTATTCGACCACTCTGGCCAGGACTTGCGGCTCGAGCCCCTGGTTGGCGTGTCCGGCGATGTTGCTCACCAGCCGCTCCCGGGCCGCCTCATCGAGGATCTTGCGGTAGAGCGTGCCCGGCTGGCCGAAGTCGTCGTCGTCACGGCGCTTGCTGTAGGCCGCCCGCACCATCTCCCCCCCCGCTGCGTACCAGCTGGTCTCCGCGGCGGCGGGGTCCGCCTTCGGTCCGCCGTAGGAGTTGGGAGCGTAAACCGGGTCCCCCGGGTTGGCGTAGCGCATGGCGCCGTCCCGGTTGTAGGAGTTGACCTCCGCCTTGGGCTGGTTCACCGGCAGCTGCAGGTAGTTGGACCCGATCCGGTGGCGGTGGGTGTCCGGGTAGGAGAAGAGCCGGCCCAGCAGCATCTTGTCCGGGCTGGGACCGATCCCCGGCACCAGGTTGGCGGGCTCGAAGGCGGCCTGCTCGATCTCGGCGAAATAGTTTTCGACGTTGCGGTCCAGCACCATCCGGCCCACTCGGTGGAGGGGGTAGTCGCGGTGGGGCCAGACCTTGGTCAGATCGAAGGGGTTGAAGCGGTAGTCAGCGGCCTCCTCCAGGGGCATCAACTGCACGGAGAGCGTCCAGGAGGGATGGTCGCCAGTCTTGATGCTCTGGTGGAGGTCGCGGAGGTGGCAGTCAGGATCCTCGGCGGCCATCGCCTGGCCCTCGGCGGCGGTGTAGAACTCGATGCCTTGATCGGTGCGAAAGTGGTACTTGACCCAGAACTTCTCCCCGCCCTGGTTCTCCCAGAGAAAGGTGTGGCTGCCGTAGCCGTTCATGTTGCGCCAGGTCTTGGGGATGCCCCGGTCGGACATGAGGATCGTCACCTGGTGCGCCGACTCCGGCGACAAAGTCCAGAAGTCCCACTGCATGTTGTTGTCCCGGGTGTGGGTGTCAGCGCGCCGCTTCTGCGAGTGAATAAAGTCCTGGAATTTCTGGGGATCTCTGATGAAGAACACGGGCGTGTTGTTGCCCACCAGGTCGTAGTTTCCCTGCTCGGTGTAGAACTTCAACGCGAATCCCCGCGGGTCCCGGTTGGTGTCAGGACTGCCCAGCTCACCGGCCACCGTCGAGAAGCGCGCCAACATTGGGGTGCGCTGTCCCGGGCGGAGGAAATCGGCCTTGCAGAATGAGGTCACGTCGTCGGTGACCTCGAAGAACCCGTGGGCGCCGCCACCCTTGGCGTGCACCACCCGCTCGGGCACGCGCTCCCGGTTGAACTGGGCCATCTTCTGGAGCAGATAGTGGTCCTGGAGCAGGATCGGCCCGTCCGGCCCGACCGTCAGGGAGTGCTCGTCGCTGGCCGCAGGGATCCCGGCGTCGGTCGTGGTCACTTTCGGCTTGTCGCTCATGCTGTCCTCCTTCACTTCACCGGCCTGCGGCTCGCCCGAGAGCGCCTGAGGGCACCCCCTGACATCCCGGGCAAATGCCCCAATAGGTCACCTCGGCCTGGTCGACCCGGTAACCGGAATCGCTGATCGGCGCGAGGCAGGGCGCGTGTCCCACCGCGCAGTCCACGTCGGTCACGCGGCCACAGCTCCGACACACCAGGTGGTGGTGGTTGTCCGCCGCCCGGAGCTCGAACAAGGCCGGGCTGCCGGCCGGCTCGATCCGGCCGATCAACCCCGCCTTGCCGAGCACCCCCAGGGAGTCGTACACCGCCTGCACCGAGATCGTGCCCAGCCGCTCCCGGGCGGCCTGCGCCAGCTGCTCGGCGCTGGCGTGGCCCAGCTCTTGGAGAAGCTCCAGGATGGCCACCCGGAGGGCGGTGATCCGCTGGCCCGAGACCCGGATTCGCTCTTGGGGGTTGGCCTTCAGCTCGACTGGCACAGGGCCAGTCTACCAGCAAGACTGGAGTCTTTCAGTTATTTGCCGGATGCCAATTACGGCCGGAGGAGGGGACCGGTCACGTTCACGCTTCCTCGATCAGCGGCGCGCGCTGGCGAAGCAGCAGCGCCACCACCACCGCCCCGGCGACCAGACCACCCAATCCCATCCAGGCGGGCGCGGGAACCTGCCGAGCGACCCGCCACAACTCTCCCCAAGGATCCTCCAGAGCGTCCCCGAAGCTGATGGTGACCGTCCCCGGGCGGGCCTCGGCCAGAGCGCGCTCGTAGAGGCGGGCCCGGGTCACTGGGTGGAGCGGGGTGGGGGCCAGGGCATCGACCAGGAGCACCGCGGTGCGCGCGATCGCCCGGGCCGTGGGGTCATTGGTCGGGGCCGGAGCGTTTCCCTCCAGCCAGCCGGCGATCTCACCGGCCAGCCGCTTGTCCTCTTTGCTGGTCACAGGCTCACTCCTCTCCTTCGCTCTGGTCACCGCCGCCCATGGCGAGGTACGGGGGCGCCTGGAATTCGGGGCCGAGCCGCCGCTCCAAGGACCGCAGGCCCCGGAAGACCAGCAGCTTGACGGCACCCTCGCTCTTGCGCATCACCCGGCCCACCTCGGCATTGCGCAGCCCGGTGCCGAAGCGCAGGGTGATCGCCTGGCGCTGGTCGGGGGAGAGCTGGCGGACGGCCGCCTGGATGCGCTGGACCTGCTCGGAGCGGATGGCAGCGTCCTCCGGTCCCTCGCCGGGATCGACCATGTTGTCCGGGAGAGTGATCCAGCCCTGGCGGCGGTGCTCGCGCATGACCAAGTTGGCGGCGACCCGGTAGAGCCAGGCCGAGTAGGGGACTCCCCGCCACTCAAACCGGCCGATCTCGGCGTAGGCCCGCATGAAGGTGGTGGCGGTGACGTCCTGGGCCCGCTCCCAGCTCCCGGTCTGGTGGTAGGCGAAGGCGTGGATCTGATCCACGTAGCGGTCGTAGAGCTTGGCGAACTCCGCCGGGTCGTGCTTGGCCGCCTCCACCAGGCGGCGCTCCTCCTCCAACTGGTCGCTGGGCCGAGCACTAGGGCGGCGCAGGCGAGGGAAACGGCGAGAGCGGCCCTCGGTGGGGTCTGACCGGGAAGCGTCATCAACTGATGACAATTCGGGCGCCCTGGCCACGGTTACGCTTCCCCCGCGGCGGCGCCGACGCCTTGACGCGGCTCGATGCCCAGTACCTGGCCCGCCTCGGCGAAGGCCTCCAGGGCCCGATCCAGCTGGGCCTGGCTGTGCGACGCGGTGACGATCGTGCGGACCCGGCCCCGGTCCTTGGCCACCGTGGGGAAGCCGATCGCGGTCGCGAAGACTCCTCTCTGCCGCAGCTCAGCGGAGAGCACGACGGCCCGCTCAGCGGCGCCGACGATGACCGGGGTGATGGGCGTCTCGCTGGTGCCGCAGTCGAAGCCTAGACTCTCCAGCCCGGCCTTGAAGTAGCGGGCATTCTCCCAGAGCCGGACCTGGAGCTCGGGCTCCTGCTCCATCACCTCGAGCGCGGCGATGCAGGCGGCCACCACCGCCGGCGGGTGGGAAGTGGAGAAGAGGAAGGGACGGCCACTGTGGATCAGGGTGTCGCGAAGCTCTTGCGAGCCCGCCACGTAGCCACCCAGGACTCCGATCGCTTTGCTGAGCGTGCCCACCTGG
Source organism: Candidatus Acidiferrales bacterium (assembly GCA_035533655.1). Classification (GTDB taxonomy): domain Bacteria; phylum Chloroflexota; class Dormibacteria; order Aeolococcales; family Bog-877; genus Bog-877. The sequence continues at coordinate 26,215 of DATLTJ010000057.1, forward strand.
ACCTGAACTCGGCCCTCCAGCTGGAAGTGGTCGACCGAGCCTCGCCCGTTGCGCCCGAGCACCCCGGACGCGTGGGCGTCGTCCACCATCACCGCCGCACCGTGGGTCTCGGCCAGCGCCACGATCTCCGGCAAGGGGGCGATGTCCCCATCCATGCTGAAGACCCCGTCGGTTACCACCAGGATCCGACGGCAGCCGTTCTGGCCGGCCTCGGTCAGCCGCTGCTCGAGGCCGGCCATGTCCTTGTGGGGAAAGCGGTAGCGCCGGGCCTTGGTGAGCCGAATCCCGTCGATGATGCTGGCGTGATTGAGCTCATCGCTGACGACCGCGTCGGCCTCCCCCAGCACCGAGCCCAACACCGCCAAATTGGCCGTGAAGCCGCTCGGGAGGGTGAGCGCCGCCGGGGTTCCCTTGAACCGGGCCAGCCTGGTCTCCAGCTCCTCATGCAGCGACTGGGTGCCGGCGATGGTGCGGACCGCACCTGATCCGGCGCCCCACTTCTGCGCGGCGGCGATCGCCGCCTCGATCAGGTGGGGATGGGTGTTGAGTCCCAGGTAGTTGTTGGAGCAGAGGTTGATGAAGCGCTTACCACCAATCTCGACCTCCGAGTCCTGCGGGCTCTCGAGCACCGTGAGCGCCTGCCAGCGCCCCTCCTGGCGGAGCTGAGCCAGCTCCTCGCCTAAGCTCTCTTCGAAGTCAGTCATCACCAGCCACCTTCTGGAGGATAGAGCACCACCTTGCCCACCTCCGCCGAGCCAGCCCGGTCAAAGGCGTGCTCGAAGTCGAGGAGCGACGCCCGGTGGGTCAGGATGGGGCTGACGTCGACCCGTCCTGTGCTCAGATAGGCGCCCGTCTGGTCCCAGGTCTCGAACTGGCGGCGGCCGGTGATCCCAAAGAGGGTGATCCCGCGCATCACCACCTGGCTGGAGAGATCGAGGCTCAGCTCGCCCTCCCCCAGCCCGAGGAGGCTGATCCAGCCCCCGGGCCGAATCGTGGCCAGGGCTCCGTGAATCAGCTGGGGATGGCCGGACATCTCGAGCACCACGTCAGCTTCACCTTGGCAGGCGGCTCTGAGACTGGCGACCAGGTCAGCTGCGGAAGAGGTGTCGACCAGCGCGTCAGCCCCCATCGCTTCGGCGATCTTGAGCCGGGCGGGCACCCGGTCCACCGCCACCACTCGGCGGGCGCCCTCGGCTCGGGCGATCCCCACCGCGGCGCAGCCGATCGGACCGCAGCCGGTCACCATCACCACCTGGTCGCGAAGACTCCCCTGCGCGGTGGCCTGGACAGCGTTGCCCATCGGCTCCTGGAAGGCCACCACCGCGGGGTCCAGCCCGGGCGGCGCCACCCGGCAGTTGCGGGCCGGCACCGTCACCCGCTCGGCGAAGACCCCGTCCACGTCCACCCCCAGGATGCGGGTGTTCTCGCAGACCTGGTAGTCGCCCCGCTGGCACTGGGGACAGGTGAGATCGACCAGGTGGCTCTCCACCCCCACCAGTTCGCCAACTCGGGGGCTCTCCACCCCCTCCCCGACCGCCAGCACCAGTCCGGCCATTTCATGCCCCAGAACCCGAGGCGGATGCACCCGAGCCGCCGCCCAAGCGTTCCACTTGATGATGTGGAGGTCGGTGCCGCAGATGCCCGCCGCCACCAGCTGCAACTGGGCCTCCCCTGGCTCTGGCTCGCGCTCGGAGACGGTCGCCCAGGCGGCCCCCGGACCGGGAGCAGGCTTAATCACCGCTTGCAAAAGATGTGCGCCTCCCGGGGCCCGCTGGCAGCCAAAGACTTTCGCCTAATCATGCGTGGATCGGACGCTCCCAAGGGGCGCTGGATCGGATATCGTGAACCGAGAGGCGCGGCGCACCAGCGCCAGGGTCAGCTGTGCAAATGAGGGAGGGTTCGAGATGGTCCGGGCCTACATCTTGATGACGCTCGAGCCGGGCAAGGCAATCGACGTCGTCAAGCGCTTGCGCGAGGAGAAGGGGGTCAGCCAGGTCGATGCCATCACCGGGGAGTACGACGCTATCGCCCAGGTCGAGGCCCCGGACGTCAGGGGGATCGGCACTTTGATCGTGGACCAGCTGCAGGGCGTGAGCGGGGTGGTGCGCACCATCACCTGCCTGGCGGTGGAGTAGCGAGGCCAGGAGATCCCCGCCGCTAGGTCACGCCGACCGCTTCAGCTGAGGTAGGGGGCAACCCCGCAGCCCTGCTGGGCGGCGTCCATCACCACCTCGCTGACGGTGGGGTGGGCATGGATGACCTCGCCAAGCTCGGCCATGGTGAAGCCGTCGGTGATCGCGACCCCCACCTCATGAATCAGCTCGACGGCGTGGGGTCCCATGATCGTCGCCCCCAGCAAAAGGTCGGTCTTGGCATCGGCCACCAGCTGGACGTAGCCCTCCGACTCCCCCTCCGCCAGCGCCTTGGCCTCGCCCACGAAGCGGGCCTGCCCCAGCTTGACCTCTCGGCCGTGCTCCTTGGCTAGGTCTGCGTGGAGCCCCACCGTGGCGATCTCGGGGTAGGTGAAGATGCAGTTGGGCACCACGGTGCGATCCAGCGGGCGCTGGGGACCGTGGCCGAGAGCGTTCTCCACCGCCCGGGCCGCCTCAGCGGAGGCCAGGTGGGCCAGCTGCAACCCGCCGATGCAGTCGCCGGCCCCCCAGATCTTGGGATTGGCCGTCTGGAGCAGGTCGTTGACCTGGAGCTGACCGCGCTCGTTGAGCTCGACGCCGGCCTCCTCCAGCCCAATGCCCTTGGTCTGGGCCGCCCGGCCGACCGCCACCAGCACCAGGTCGCACTCCACTGTGGCGCCCCCCGAGATGACCGCCCGGACGAGCTCCGGGCCGTACTCCAGCGACTCCACCATGGACTCCAGATGGACCTTCACCCCATCCGCCTCGAGCAGCTTCTGGAACTGCTGGGCGGTGCGTCGGTCCACCCCGGTGAGGAGCTGAGGCAGCAGCTCGACCACACTCACCTCGGTGCCCAAGGGGGCGAAGAGGCTGGCGAACTCGCAGCCGATCACCCCGCCGCCGATGATCAACAGCCGGGAGGGGATTCGCGCCAGCGTCCAGACCCCGTCCGAGGTGATCACTCGCTCCTGGGTCATGTCGATCCCGGGCAGTCCGGAGGGCTCGGTCCCAACGCAGACGATCAGGTGGTCGTAGGGAAAGCTCTCCTCTCCCGCCACCAGCTGGTCCCCCTCCAGCCGGCCCTCCTCCCGGACCACCTTGACCTGGTGGCGCTGGCAGGCGGCCTCGACCCCGCGCCGCATCCGCAGCACGATCTCATCCTTGCGGGCCTGCATCTTGGGGAAGTCAAAGCTGAGCTCGCCCACCTGGAGCCCGAAGTCGTCGGCGTGCTGGATCTTGCGGGCCAGCGCCGAGATCGCGAGGAGTGCCTTGCTCGGGACACAGCCCCGATTGAGGCAGGTCCCCCCCAGCTCCCGGCGCTCGATCAGGACCACCTCGGCCCCCAACTGGGCGGCACGCAAAGCCGCCACGTCACCGGCGGGCCCCCCGCCTAGGACGGCCACCTTTGGGCTCAACTACTGACCTCGGCCGGGGCCGGCACGGCCAGGCCGGCGAAGGCCTGCTCCAGGAGCCGCTCCTGCTCCATCAGGTGGGCCCGCATCGATCCCTCCGAGGGAGCGGCGTGCTGCCGCCGGCCAGCGTATCGGGTCTTGACCGAAGGCGGCAGCAGCTCCCGCAGCCTAGGGAAGACGAAGGAGAAGGCCCCCATGTTGCGCGGCTCCTCCTGGACCCAGATCACCTCCTCCAGGTTCGGGTAGCTCCGGAGAAGCTGCTCCAGCTCGGGCGTGGGGAACGGATAGAGCAGCTCGAGCCTGGACGTGGCCACGGTTGCGGCGCCCAGCTGCTCGCGCCTGGCCGCCAGCTCCCAGGAGACCTTTCCGGTCGAGAGCAGAAGCCGCCGGACCCGGGCGTGGTCGGCGGTGGGATCGTCTAGCACTGCCATGAAGTGGCCCTCGGCCAGCTCCCGGGGCGCCGAGCCCACCGCCGCCAACCGCAAGCCGCTCTTGGGGGTGAAGAGGATCAAGGGGCGGCGCTCTTCAGTCAGCGCCTGGAGCCGCAGGATGTGGAAGTACTGGGCTGCGGTGGTCGGCGAGACGACCCTCAGGTTGCCCTCCGCCGAGAGCTCCAGGAACCGCTCGATCCGGGCGCTGGAGTGCTCGGGCCCGCTGCCTTCATAGCCATGAGGCAGCAGCAAAGTCAGCCGCGACTCCTGGTTCCACTTGGCCTGGCCGGCCGCCACAAACTGGTCGACAACCACCTGGGCGTTGTTGAAAAAGTCGCCGTACTGAGCCTCCCACAGCACCAGCGCCGTGCGTTCGGTCACCCCGTAGCCATACTCGAATCCCAGCGCCGCCATCTCCGAGAGCGGACTGTTGTAGAGCTCGATCAACGCCTTGGCCTGGGGCAGGTGCTGAATCGGGGCGTACGGCTCGCCGGACTTGGTGTCGCTCAGCATCAGGTGGCGCTGGCTGAAGGTCCCTCGGACCGTGTCCTGGCCGGTCAGGCGGATCGGGACACCCTCGGTGAGCAGGGACGCCAGCGCGAGCGCCTCCGCCTGGGCCCAGCTCACCCGACCGCCCTCCTGGAAGGCGCTTGCGCGCTGCCCCAGCTGGCGGGTGAGCTTCGGGTTGAGCTGGAACCCCGAGGGGAGCTCGACCAGCTGGCGGTCCAGCTCCTGGAGCGACGCGAGAGCAACCCGCGTCGGCACCGAGGGCAGCGGGGTCAGCTCCTCCATGGTTGCCGCCGGCTGGGCTGCCTCCAGCAGGGCCGCGCCCTGCTGGCTTGTCTCAGCGTGGGCGCTGGCCATCTCCTGATAGGCCGCGACCTGCTCTTGCTCAACCTGCTCTTTGGTGCGCAGGCCGCGCTCCGCCAGCAGGTCGCCGTACACCTGCACTAAGGGCGGATGGTGGCGAATTCGCTCCATCAGCAGCGGCTGGGTGTAGGCGGGCTCATCCCCTTCGTTGTGGCCGAAGCGGCGGTAGCCGATCAGGTCGATCAGCACGTCGCGGTGAAAGGTCTCCCGGAAGCTGGCCGCCAGCCGGGCCGCGTCCAGGCTCGCCTCCACGTCGTCCCCATTGACGTGGATGATCGGGATGTCGTAGCCCTTGGCCACGTCGCTGGCGTAGCGGGTCGAGCGCCCCTCCAGCGGGTCGGTGGTGAACCCGATCTGGTTGTTGGCGATGATGTGGATGGTGCCGCCCACCCGGTACCCGGGCAGCCCCTGGAGGTTGAGGGTCTCGGTGACCACTCCCTGGCCGGTGAAGGCGGCGTCGCCATGGATCAGGACCGGCACCGCGACGTTGGTGTCCTGGCTCGCCACGATTCCGCGGTCGCTTGTCTGGAGCGCCCTGGTCCGGCCTTCGACCACCGCGTCCACCACCTCCAGATGGCTGGGGTTGTGAGTGAGCACTACTCCCACATCGACCCCCTGGGGGGTCCGGTAGCTCCCCTCCGCCCCGTAGTGGTACTTGACGTCGCCGGTGCTGGCGCCACCCAGGTAGGCGCCGCTCTCGAATTCGGCGATCATCTCGCCCAGAGAGCGGCCGACGATCCGGGCGGTCACATTGAGGCGACCCCGGTGGGCCATCCCTAAGACCACCTCCCGGGTCCCGGTCTGGGCCAGCAGCGAGATCGTCTGCTCCAACATCGGGACCAGAGCGTCGAGACCCTCCAAGGAGAAGGTGTGCTGACCCAGGTAGGTCTTGCGCAGGAAGCGCTCGAAGGCGTCCACCTCGGCCAGCCGGTGGAACAGCTGAAGCTGCTGCTCGGGAGCGAGGGGGCTCCGGTGGACCCCCGACTCGATCTGCTGGCGGAGCCAGACCCGCTGCTCATGGCTGGAGATGTGCTCGATCTCGTAGGCAATGGTCCCGCAGTAGGTCTGGCGCATGTGGGGCAGGGCCTCGGCCAGGGTGTCGCCCGGCACCATCACCCGCATCATCCAGGCCGGTACCGCGGCCATCAGTTCGGGGGTCAGCTTCACGGTCTCCGGTTCCAGCGCGGGATCTCCGGGAGGCTCGCTGCCCAAGGGGTCGAGATGGGCCGCCAGGTGGCCATGGGTCCGGTGCGCCTTGACCAGCGACATGCCTGCCGCCACCGCGTACATCAGCTCTTGGCTGGCGGGCAGACTGGGGGCGGTCGGCGCGCTCAACGAAGTACTCCGCTGGGCGGGCGGCGGCAGGGCCGGCAGTTCCACCCCCAAGCTCTGGGCGACGAGCTCGTAGAACTGGTCGGCTCCCGAGAGCAACTGCTCCAGCCGGCGCAGCAGCATTCCCGACTCCACCCCTTGGACCAACCGGTGGTCATAGGTGCTGGTCAGGGTCATCACCGGAGCCACCCCCAGCTCCTTGGCCGACTGCTCATCCAACTGGCTGAGCCCGGGCGGCCGGTCAATCGCGCCCACCGCGATGATCGCCGACTGGCCGGCCATCAGCCGGGGCACCGAGGCCATGGTCCCGACTCCTCCAGGATTGGTCAGAGTGAGGGTGGCGCCTTCCAGGTCGTCGACCTGAACTCCCCCGGTCCTGGTCTTGCCGACCATCGCTTCGTAGCGGTCCCGGAAGGCGGAGAAGTCCAGGCGCTCGGCGTTCTTGATCACCGGCACCAAGAGGAAGCGGCTGCCATCCTTCTTCTCCACGTCAACCGCCAGCCCCAGATTGACGCCGTTCCGCACCACCCTCTGCGGGAAGCCGTCCGCCCTAGCGACGCTCGTCCCGGCGTCCTCGACTTGGTCTGCCGCCAAGTCCATCGCGCGCTGGGCGCCGGCGCTGTCACGCTGAGTCCGGGCTTCCTCGGCCCGAGTCTGCAGGCGGTGGGCGTTACTCTCCAACTCCTTCCGCTGATCGCTGAGCTTCTCGATCTGCTCTTGCAGGGACCGAAGCTGGGTGTCGGCGGACTGCGAGTTGTCGGCCGTCCGATTCGCATCGTCGTCCGCCACTTGGGCGCTCCCGGGCTCGGTGCGGCCGGGGAGCCTGGCCCGCTTCTGCCTCAGCTCTTCCAATTGCAGCGTGAGGCGCTTCTGGGCGGTTATCAGCTCCGCCACCCCGCGCTTTCCCTGCCGCAGCGCCTCGAGCTGCCTCTGGTACGAGCGGTCGAGCGTGTCGCTCGGGTTCCCCACCCTGGTGAAGCTGGTCGAGAAGACGGGCATCTCTCGAGCGGCCCAGGTGAGCGCGAATGCGATCAGGTGCGTGTAGGAGAGCTTGAGCTGCGGCTGTCGAGTGGCCAGCCCCGAGTTGAGCTGGCGGCGCCGGACCTCGAGGACAGCCACCTCGATGGTGCGAAAGCTAGTGGCGGTCGGAATGCTCAGGCTCTCCTCCATCGCCTTCACCAGCGCCAGCCGCGTCCCCTTGATCGGCTCCGTTCGCGTCTCGGCCCCGGCGGGTCCGGCCACCGTCCCGGCGATCACATCTGAGCCGCGCACCAGGCCGCCCGGGCCGGCGCCCTGCACGGCGGCCAGCTCGACCCCTTCCAGCGCCGCCCGCCGGCGGGCCAGCGGGGTAGCCGGGACGTCCGCCGCGGCCGGCGCTTGAGCGACCGCGGCTGCCTCGGGCGGTGCCGTTGGTCCGGCGCCACGGCTCGTTTCGGCCGCGCCGACCAAGCCGCTGATCCGGGCCAGGATGGTCCCGGCGGCAACTGTCTCGCCCTCCGGCACCAGGATCTCGGTCACCACCCCCGTCGCCGGTGAGGGGATCTCCGCGTCGACCTTGTCGGTCTGGATCTCGACCAGAGTCTCCCCGGCATTGATCTGGTCACCGACCTGCTTGAGCCAGCTGCCGACGATCCCCTCGGTGACCGACTCTCCCATGGCGGGCAGCGGTACCGGGACGACCCCAGCTTCCGCCACAGCAGCCGGTGCCTCGACTGCTGGTGGCTTCTCCTCCGCCACCGCATCCGGTGTCGCCGGGGCCGGTTCTGGCGGTGCCTGGCCGTTGCTGGCATTGCCGAGCTCGATCTCGGCGAGGCCCGCTCCCACAGCTACCGTCTGGCCCTCCTCGACCAGGATCCGGGTGAGCCTCCCGGACTCCGGAGCCGGAACCTCGGCGTCGATCTTGTCGGTCTGCACCTCAACTAGCGTCTCGCCAGCGGCCACCTGGTCACCGACGCGTTTCCGCCAGCTCCCCACGACCCCCTCTGTGACCGACTCCCCCATCTGAGGAAGCGTCACCTCCAGGGTTCTCTTCGGCACCGAATCTCCTGGCTGAACTGCGGGCACGTCGACGATCGGGTACCCCTTTGCTAACCAGATCGGTTAGCTCAATATGAGATTCTAGGTGAGGCAGGAGAAGCCCCGGGCCGGGGCTTGACTCCGGAGACCGGAAGGCCCAAGATATTGCGCCTAGGGACTGCGACAACCACCACATGTTGTCCAGCAGCCACCTAGGCTTACCTCAAAACCCCACTCGTCCTGCCAGGAGGGAATCCCAGTGGATCGATCGACGAGCGACCCAAAACCAGCCTCCTCCGCGACCTCGAGGACGGCCCCGGCGCCGACCAAGAGGTCAGCCGGGCAGTCCCCGGCCAAGCCAGGGGGAGGTCTCGGCCTGCAGGTCGAAAGGCGCTTCAGCGAACCCGGCGTGCATCCCTTCGAGGCGATCGAATGGGAGCACCGCACCGCCAATATCTCAAACGAGAAGGGTGAGACCGTCTTCACCCAAGAAGATGTCGAGGTCCCCGCCTCTTGGACCCAACTGGCCACCAACGTGGTCGTCTCCAAGTATTTTCGGGGTCTCCAGGGCAGCCCCCAGCGCGAGTCCAGCGTCCGCCAGCTGATCTCTCGGGTGGCCGACACCATCCGGGACTGGGGCCGCCAGGGCAACTACTTCGCCACTGACGAGGACCTAGACACCTTCCATGCCGAGCTCTGCGCCATCCTGGTCAATCAGATCGCGGCCTTCAACAGCCCGGTCTGGTTCAACCTGGGCGCCGATCCCAACCCCCAGGTGAGCGCCTGCTTCATCAACTCGGTCGAGGACACCATGATCTCGATCCTGACTTTGGCCAAGACCGAGGGGATGCTCTTCAAGCACGGCTCCGGCACCGGCACCAACCTCTCCTCGATCCGCTCCTCGGTCGAGCACCTGGCCAGCGGCGGCACCGCCAGCGGCCCGGTCTCCTTCATGAAGGGCTTCGACGCCTTCGCCGGGGTGATCAAGTCGGGGGGCACCACCCGGCGGGCGGCCAAGATGGTGATCCTCAACGCCGATCACCCGGACATCGTCGACTTCATCAACTGCAAAGTGAAGGAGGAGCGCAAGGCCTGGGCTCTGATCGAGGCCGGCTACGACGGGGCCTTCACCGGTGAGGCCTACGCCTCGGTCTTCTTCCAGAACTCCAACAACTCGATCAGGGTCACCGATGAGTTCATGCGGGCCTTCCTGGAAGACAAGGAGTGGCGGACCTACGCGGTCACCGACAAGAGGCGGGTGGTGGGCACCTTCCAGACCCGCGACCTGATGCGTCAGATCGCCGACGCCGCCTGGGCCTGCGGTGATCCCGGCCTGCAGTTCGACACCACCATCAACGAGTGGCACACCTGCCCCAACTCGGGTCGGATCAATGCCAGCAACCCCTGCTCAGAGTTCGTCTTCCTGGACGACACTGCCTGCAACCTCTCCAGCATCAACCTGATGAAGTTCCTCTCGGACGACGGTAGCTTCGACGCCGATGGCTACCGACACGCCATCCGAATCATGCTGACCGCGATGGAGGTGATGGTCGGCTACGCCACCTACCCCACCGAGCGGATCACCATCAACAGCCACAAGTTCCGTCCCCTCGGTCTCGGCTACGCCAACCTGGGCGCCGTGCTGATGGCGCTCGGGCTGCCTTATGACAGTCCCAAGGCGCGCGACTACTCAGGCGCGCTCACCGCCATCTTGACCGGCGAGGCCTACGCCCAGTCGGCGCGAATCGCCAAGGAGGTGGGCCCCTTCGAAGGCTACGAAGTCAACCGCCAGCCGATGTTGCGGGTGATCGAGAAGCACCGGGGCGCCGCCTACAAGATCCCCGACGAGAACGCGCCCGCGCCTCTGTTGGCAGCGGCACGCACGGCCTGGGACGATGCCCACGAGCTGGGCGCGATGCATGGCTACCGCAACTCGCAGGCCACCGTGCTGGCCCCGACCGGGACCATCTCCTTCATGCTCGACTGCGATACGACCGGAGTCGAACCCGACATCGCGCTGGTCAAGTACAAGAAGTTGGTGGGCGGCGGACTGCTAAAGATGGTCAACGGGACTGTGCCTTCCGCCCTGCGCAAGCTGGGCTACGGGGAGGAGGCGGTCTCAGCCATCCTCGCCTACATCAACGAGCACGACACCATCGAGGGTGCTCCGCACCTTCGGGAGGACGACCTCGCCGTCTTCGACTGCGCCTTCCCCCCAGCCAACGGTCAGCGTTCGATCACCTGGCAGGGGCACGTTCGGATGATGGCGGCGGTTCAGCCTTTCATTTCCGGTGCGATTAGCAAGACCGTCAACCTGCCCCAGGACGCTGCTCCCGAGGACGTCGAGCAGGCCTACACCGACGCCTGGAAGCTGGGGCTCAAGGCGATCGCCGTTTACCGCGACGGCAGTAAGCGCAGCCAGCCCCTCTCCACCTCCCGCAAGCAGGCCAACTACACCGGTCAGGAGGTGGTGGAGTCGGCGGCAAGACCTGCTCGCCACCGGCTGCCCTCGGAGCGCGCCGCGATCACCCACAAGTTCGACATCCAGGGCCACGAGGGCTACCTCACAGTTGGCCTGTACGAGGATGGTCAGCCGGGCGAGATCTTCCTCAAGATGGCCAAGGAGGGCAGCACTCTGAGCGGGATGATGGACTCCTTCGCCACCTCCATCTCGGTGGCTTTGCAGTACGGAGTTCCGCTCCGGCTCTTCTGCGCCAAGTTTGCCCACACCCGATTCGAGCCGGCCGGTTACACCGGTAATCCCGAGATCCCGATCGCCAAGTCGATCGTCGACTACATCTTCCGTTGGCTGGCTGCTCGCTTCCTCTCCGCCGAGGATCGTGATGCGTTGGGAATCATCAGCCGCCGCGAGGAATCAGACGACGTCGCGGCCGTCTCCGGCACGGCAGTTGCCGCATCGCCACGGGTGGCGATGCCAGCTGCGCCCGGGCAAGCCAGCGCGAAGCAGCTCTCCTCGGAGTTGACCTTCCGCAACCAGGAGGACGCGCCCTCCTGCTCGGACTGCGGCTCGCTGATGGTCCGCAACGGCGCCTGCTACAAGTGCATGAATTGTGGGAGCACGTCTGGTTGCTCTTAGAGCGAGGCATTTGCGAATTTCTCCTGAAACGTTGGCGACTTATTTCGCAAGCTAGAACGGAAGCGCTCGGGAAGAGATTCCCGGGCGTTTTCTTATGTTTTCGGCCCTTTTGTTACCCCAGAGGCGACTTGCGCGACCGGACCACTTAAAGGAAGAAGCCCCTCAGGCAAGGCGGTGCCTAAGGGACTGGGATTGGCCGAAGCGGGAAGGGTTAGCCGAGCGCTAAGGAGCTCGGGAAGCTTCAGTTGGCGAGCTAGACGGCTGTGGCACCGTCGGCGCCTGCTCCAGCTGCTCCCTGCGGCGGCGTCTCGGAGTGGACCGAAGACGGGGCAAGCCTTTCCGCTGGCGCTCATCATCCACCATCCGCAGGTGGAGGTTGTGATCTACCCACATGCAGGCAATTAGCACCGACATCTTTATCCTGCCCCTCATCCGATAGAGCCCGGGGCTCATGCCGATCACGTCGGGGTTCTTGAGCGTGCTGAAGCCTCGCTCGACATTGGTGAGCTTGGCGTATTTCTTCTCCCAGGCCGCTGTGCCCCAGATCGGGAATTGGTAAGCCAGCGGGGCAAACTCGGCCTTGAAGGTGGCGGACCTAATGCAGCACGCCTCGTCAATGCCGTGCTCGCCGGAGCAAGGCACCAGCTTGGGATGACACTTGCGCATCGAGCCCGGCACCAATGGACACCCCAAGCGGCGATTGCGAAACAGAGGCGACTCCACTCGATCAGCAAATTGACTCGAGAGCGATCGCGTTAAACCCTCCAGTGGTGGGTCGATGGGAGCGGAGCTATCGGACTCGGGGGCTGACCTTACCAACCGCTGGATCGTTCAGCGGAGTCCGTGCCCGTGGGTTACGCGGTCGCGCCCCCGCCTTCAGCGAACCATCTGCGGGAGAGTGTGGTTAAGCTCCGTATGGAAGATCCGCAGTGGGGTGACTGGGCCATGACAATCGGCGCTTGGGCCAAGGCTCAGGATTTTTCGGCGGGCGGCGATCCAGAGCGGGCAGC
>DATLTJ010000058.1:0-2282 GCA_035533655.1 Candidatus Acidiferrales bacterium
TGGTGGACGATCACCGCATTGAGCGCCTCATCGAAGTCGACCAGCGGGCGCGAGCCCAGCTGGTGGAGGGTCAGGATTAACCCCAAGCCGCCCACGATCGCCGCCACGAGCCAGGTGGGAACGCTCGCCAGCGTCCACCTCGCTCGGGCGGGAGCCGGGGACGGGACCGGTCCGCTCATCGACGCCTGTGGGTCACGGCGGAAGCTCTTTGTGCAGCTCCAGCCCAGCTGGGGCCCCAGCTGACCTGCGCATGGCGCATCCGCCGACCACCGGTTCCTGCACGTGACCCCATCACGCGCCCGCCAGTGTGATCAAGGAATAACCTCGCCGGGACGGCTCTTCAGGGGCCCGCCGCAGGATCAGCGCCGGCTGGGTGGCGATCAGAGCGAAGTGGGCGTGCACATAGGACTCCAGAGTTCGGTCCCAGGGGATCCGCACCCCACTGGCGGGGGTGAGCATCAGGAATTGGGCAGCTCGAAAGTAGCCGATCCAGGTCTTCACCGCGGGCAGGCTCCGGGCGGCCCCGCCGTTGGCCACCAGCCCTCCCGAGCTGGCGATCGTGGTTCCGTACGGATCGACCAGCGGAGGGCATCGAGGGCCGCCTAAATATCGATCGGAGGCGATGAGGTAGGCGGGATTGTCGGTGATGACGCACGCCCCCCTGGGAATCAGTCGATCCAGCGCCAGCGCCGGGTCAGGTGCCGACGAAACTCCGCGGGCGACCAACGCGGCATGCAAGAGCGCCCCCATCAGAATGAGAGCGGCGGCTCCGTAGGCGATCTCCGGTAGCGCCGGTTCCAGCCGTCCGGCGGCCAGCCCCAGAGCCATCACCAAGAAGGGACCCAGGAACGTCGCGTAGTGGAAGTAAAAATCGTCCGGGATCATGAGTGCCAGGACGGTGATCAGCAGCGCCCCCAGGGCGTAGCTCTCCAACTGGGTGGTTCGTCGCCGCCGCCACCAGCCGGAGCTGACCCGGACTCCACCCTGCGCCACTCGCGGGAACCCGACAAAGACGGCCACCAGAAAGGCGGTCAGCGCCGCGGCGACCCCTAGGCCCAGTTTGCGCTGGGTCAGGGTGACCGCCGTCACGTTGGTGATCACCACCCCGGTGATCATCACTAACCGCACGGCCAGCGGCACCCGGTTGAGATCCACGCGCACCGCCTGGGAGACCAGCACCTGGTGGATGAAAGGCCCGGCTGAGATCACCAGAAAGGGCGAGCAGACGACCAAGAACGCGAACAGCGAGCCCAGCACCAGGCTCAGGGCGCGACCCGGGGTGCGCCGGAGCAACAGCAGCAGAACGAGCACGGGGAAGATCGCCCAGAGCTTCACCGCCCCGGCCAGCCCGAAGGCAACTCCCGCCCACAGGAGCCTTCGTCGGGAGAACGTGATGGTGTCCGTCTCGAAGAGCAGTGCCGCGCCCAAGAGGCAGAGCAGGTTGAGGAAAGGCTCCTGGTAGACGGTTTGGGCGCTGAGGAGGTCGTCGGGATAGGCCGCCAGGGCGAAGCACGCCACCCCCGCCACCAGCGGCGATCGGTGTCGCAGGATCCAACCCAGCAGCAGCACGTCCGCCCCGGCGACCACGGGCACCAGAATCCGAGCGGTGCCCATCGCCCCGCGAGTGCCAATCCAGTGGGACAAGGCGGCGATCGGAGTGAGTAACAGCGGAAGTCCGGGGGGCTGGATCAGGGTGAAGTCGCGGTAGGGAAGGTTACCCGCGAGGATCCGAATCGCGGCGCCCAGGTACACCGAATCGTCGTACTGCACCACGCCGAGAAGGTGGCCGGGACGAAGGACCTCCTCCAGCCGCAGACCCACGGCTACCAACGTCGCGCCGACCACCAGGACCAGCACCAGCCGGCGGCGAGGGTTGCCCAGTCCCTCCCGGCCGGGGACCCACGCACCCCTCGACCTGCCCGGGGAAGAGCTCGCCATCTACTGTTTGCCCACCCCTCTGGCGTCGACGCCAACGCGGTGGCCACCGTTCACCGGCAATCCGAAACTCCTTGTAGGTGAGCGGCGCCAGGTCATTTCGCCTTCCCAAGAGCCTTTCCGGCCAGTGTAGTGACGGGTCGCACTCCCGATCCGGGTCGGTCCGCCGACTGGCCGCAGCTGGCCACGGCCTCCGGGCTCCGGACCGACCTGGGCCGAACCGGTAGCTGGAACCGCGCTAATTCGGAGCCCGGGCGATCGCGACCGGGCGGAGAGCAGTTCATTGGCACGGCCCCCGCCGCCGCCACTTCGGTGGTTGCCGAGTCCCTAGCCGTCCCCCGAGCCGT
>DATLTJ010000059.1:0-6509 GCA_035533655.1 Candidatus Acidiferrales bacterium
TGTGGCAGGGAATGGGGGCGTTGATCCTCCCTCGGCTCATCTTGGGCCTGGTTCCCGAGTCTCACCGCGGCACCGCCCTGGCCGTGCTCTCGGCGTTGGGCGCGGTGGTGGCGATTCTGGTCCAGCCTGCCGCGGGCGCCCTCTCGGACCGCTGCCAGATCCGCTGGGGCCGCCGCAAGCCATTCATGGTCGCGGGAACCGTGGGCGACCTGGTCTGCCTGCTGGGGCTCGCCTTGGCCGGGAGCTACGGGGCCCTGATCATCCCCTACTGCGCGCTCCAGATCTGCTCGAACACGGCCGAGGGCGCCTACCAGGGCTTGCTGCCGGACCAGGTTCCCCGTGCCGAACGCGGTCGGGCGTCCGGCTACTACGGGCTGGCGGTGTTCATCGGCACCGCGATCGGGTTCCTCTTGACCGGGATTCTGATCTCCATTGGCCACATCCGGCTGGCGCTGCTGAGCATCGGAGTGGTGCTGGTCCTGGCGCTCCTGGTCACCCAGATCTTCGTGCCGGACTCCCCCGCGAAGGCGCCGCTCCCCAGTCGCCGGCTGGCGATCATGGGCGTTTTCAGCTTCCGGCCCAAGGAGAACCCCGACTTCACCAGGCTGCTGGCTTCCCGACTGCTGTCGCTGATGGGGATCACCGGGCTGACCGACTTCGCGCTGCTCTTCATCAAGGCCACTTTCTACCCGGGATCGGGGAGCGCGGTCGCCAACCGGGCCTCGGGGGCGACCTCCGTCCTGCTGGCGGTGGTGGTGCTGCTGGCGATCGTGGTGACCCTGCCGGCGGCCCGGCTCTCCCAGCGGGTCGGCCGCAAGACCATCATTCGGGCCGCCTCCTGGCTGGGCGGGGTCGGGACCCTGCTGTTGATCTTCGCCCACTCACTGGTCTACGTCTACGCGGTGGGGATTCTGATCGGCTGCGCCTTCGGGATGCTGCTCTCGGTGGACTGGGCGTTCGTCGTCGACTTGGTGCCGCCGGAGTCAGCCGGACGTTTCATGGGAATCTCCAATCTCGCCACCGCGGGGTCGGGGATCCTGGCGACGGTGATCGCCGGGCCGCTGCTGGATTTCGGCAACGGACTGCACCACAACGCCGGCTACCCGATGATCTTTGGTTTCTTCGCCCTGGCCCTCTTCCTGGGCGGTTGGCTGGTGTGGACGGTCAGGACCCCGGACCAGGCCGTCATCGCCGGGCAAGCCTGAGGGCGGTCGACCCGGCCGGGGCCCTCGCCGTCAAGCGGTCAGCTGGATCACCAGGCGGTGGCTCTGGTTGTGGTCGGCGATCTTGACGGTCAGGATGTGGTCCTGGGCGTCGAGGTGGGTGGAGACGTCCTTAGTTGGATCGGACGAGGTCAAGCTGTAGCTCTGGTAGAAGGAGGGCACCTCCATCAGCAGGGGATGGGTCGAGGCGTTTCCGGTGAACTGGACCACCAGCCGGCCGTCCTGGTAGTCGTAGCTCAGGGTCTCGAGAGTGCCGGGGGTGGCCCGCGGATAGGCCCGAGCCACCACCCGGAGCCGGGAAGCCATCCGTTTGAAGGCCCAGCTCCCACCCTCGCCCCAATCCCAGTAGGCGAAGCCCAGCTTGTACTTGTCCAGCTCGTTCATCTCCCGGGCCATCCAGGCCTGGTTGGCCTGACCGGTCCCGGCCCCGATCTCGCCCACCCAGGGGGCGGCGCCCGCCTCCAGGGCCTGGTCTTCCAGGAGCGTCAGGGGGATCGCGTACTCGGGCGTGGGCTTCTGCCAGGGGGGCTCCAGCAAGGTGGCGAAGACGTGGCTGGAGTAGACCTGGTTAGGGTAGGGGAGCGGGCCGACGTAGGTAGGCAGACCGAAATCGAGGGTCTGCTCGGTGATCCACATCTGGTGGGGGGCGATCGCGGCCAGGTGGGTGATCACGTTGGCCTCGAAGGGCAGCAGGTACTTCTTCTCGAACACCCCGGGCGGCGCCGGGAAGGGATGGGGCTCATTCCAGAGGTCGAAGGCGGCCACCGCCGAGTCACTCTGGAAGGCGCGGGCGACGTAGCTCCAGACCGCGGTCACATCGTGCTGCCAGCCCCCCAGGTTGGCCCAGAAGATCCCGTAGCTGGCCAGCACCCCGGGGGCCAGGTGCCGGTTCCAGGGCGATCCCAAAGGAAAGCTCCGGGGCAGCTCCCCGGCGGTCGCCCAGCTGGGGGCTCCGTCGCCCCCGTAATAGATGCTCCAGTCGATGTTGTGGAGATCCAGGATGGTGTAGATCCCGTGGGCTGCGGCATCGTTCACCACTGACCGAATCAGGTCCAGGTAGGACTTGGACATCTGCCCCGGTCGGGGCTCCAGCCGGGACCAGTTGATCGGCAGTCGGATCACGTCGAACCCATCGGCCTCCATCTCGGCGAAGTCCTGACTGGTGGGCACTGCCCCCGGCCGCATGTCCTGGGCCTGCTCCAGTCCGGTCACGTTCATGCCCCGCAGCAACACCTGGCGGCCCTGGCTGTCGAGGATGGCCCGGCCGCTGCTGTGGAGCCACGGCAGGTCATGGCCACTGACCGTGCTGGAGGCGGCCGCCAGCGTCCGGGCCGCGCTCGGGTAGGCCGGGTAGAAGTTGGGGGTGATGGCGAACACCAGCAGCGCCAGAGACACGACCAGGAAGGCGGTCAGGCAACCGGAGCAGCAGCTGCAGCAGCCCCGAATCCGTCTTGGCCACGAGCGCGGCCAGCGCCAAATCCGGCGGCGGTGCCAGCTCCGAGCCCGAGTCGGCGGCTCGCCCACCTAGAGAGTCTAGGTCGCGATTTGGCCGAGCGCCAGGCTCGGCATTCCCTGATCCAGAATCGCCCTCTGGGGGGATCGCTCCCTGACCGAGGAATCAACCCCCGGGCCGCTCCCCGGAGGCGGGTCAGCCGCGCCGGCGGGACCGCCAAAAGACCAGCGCGGCCACCCCTACGGCGAGGGCGCCCACGGCCGCGGCTCCGCCCGGAAGGGCCCATCGCCTAGCCGAAAGGCTGGGCGGGATCACCTCGATCCGAGCGGCGGCTCGCCGAGGCGTCTCCCCCGCAGTCGCCTGGGGGCGTGCCGGAGGGGCGCTGGCCGCCGCCGGCGCCGGACCCGGCCGAGCTGCCGGGGCAGCGTCCGCCAGCTCCTTGGCTAGGGCGCGCTTGAACCTCGTGATGACCGATCCCACCGCCCGGTCCCGGTCGGCGTCGGAGATCTCCCCCAGCCGGCCGCGGCCCTCCACCAGGACCGTGAGGCGCAGATCGCCGCCACCCTCAGGATCATCCCGGAAGCGGGCCCTAATCTCGGCGTGGGCTCGCCCGGTACCCCGCACCTCCTTGCCGCTGAGGGTCCAGGTGAGGTGTCGGCCCTCCTCCTCGACGTGCTGGCGGGCGTAGCCCCGGTAGGTGACCGAGTGCCCCGCGATCACCACCCGCAGGGTGCCCCGGCCATCCTCGCCCACGGTCAGTCCCGGGGCCAGCCGGAGCGCACCCTGGCGGGTGGTCAGCAGGTCCCAGGCCTGAGCCGCGGTCCCGGGTAGCGTGACGGTCTCGATCAGGGTCAACTGGGGGCCTCCTCCGTTCCGCCCCCGGGGGGAGGCGGCTGGTCGGCGACCGGGCCCCAGCCGGGGAGGTGGCCACCCGGTAGCCGGGGCGCGTTCGGGGGCCGGGCGGGCGGTATCGCTGCGGCTCCGATCCCGGTGATCTCCGCTAGGGAGCGGCCCTGGTCAGCCTGGCGCACCACCAAGGTGCCGGCCAGCAGATCCTCCGGGCCCCGGTGGTCGGGACGCATGAGGAGGACCAAGGTCCCGCCGACGTACTGCAGCAGCACCAGCCAAACGCCGATCGCAGGAATCAAGATGGGCACCCAGAAAACGAGCGAACGCAGCACCGCGTCCCGGATGGTCATGGGGCGGCCATCTACGCGCCTGATGCGCAACCCCAGGGCCAACTTGCCCAGGGTGGCTCCGGTACCTAGATACATGCCTATCAAATAAACGGCCGTGAGGGCCTCGGCCACGATCAAGAACGTGTCGAACGCCGGGGTGAACTGGTGGCCTAGCCGGACAAAGGCGGGAGCGGCGGCGAGCTTGGCGGCGCCTTCGCTCCGGTGGGCCACCTCGTAGGAGTAGATCCGGGAGAACTGGTGGCCGGCGATCACCACGAAGAGGATCAGCTGGGGGACCAAGAGCACCAGGAAGTCGATCACGGCCGCCGCCAGCCTTTCCCAGGACGGCAGACGCCGAGTGGCCATCGGCCCCGAGGCGGGATCGGCGATCACAGCTGGCTCATGGCGGCATCTCCCTGGGGCGGCTGGGCCGGCGGGCCAGCCTGGCTCCCCGCCCGAATTCTAGGCGGCGGCGCGCCCGCGCTGGCGCACTGCGCTGTGGAACGCGTAACAGTCCTGGGACGAAGTGCTCCGCCCGGGCGGGCTCCCCCTATGGTGATACCCATGCAGAAGCCCGCTACGGGGCTAAAGCGGCGCGCGAGGGGCTCAGTCCGACGCTCGGTCGGGGCCTGGCTCTCTCGGCGCCTTCGGAGCGGTTCCCCGGGGCAGGGGATGGTCGAATACTCGTTGATTCTGGTGTTGGTCGCGCTCGTCGTCCTCGTCATCTTTATCGTGCTCGGTCACCGGGTGTCCGATCTCTACTCCAACATCAGCAACGGGATCAATACGGCGTCCGGCTGATCCTACCCTGGGGGCCCTCCGGGCCTCTGCTATTCTGAATTCAGGCCCCTTGGCGGGGCCCGCCCCGAGGGCGAGGGCGAGCGACGCGAGGAGTTCAGCGCGCGATGACCTACGTGATCGGCGAGACCTGCGTCGACGTCAAGGACAAGTCCTGCGTCGAGGTCTGCCCGGTGGACTGCATCATCGGGGCCGACGAGGACCGGATGCTCTTCATCGACCCCCAGGAGTGCATCGACTGCGGGGCCTGCGTCGATCCCTGCCCGGTCGACGCCATCTACGCCGAGGAGGACCTCCCGGCCGACTGGACGGAGTGGACCGGCATCAACAAGCTCTACTTCGCCAGCGCCGATGAGGCGCGGGCCCAGGTCAACGCCAAGACCCCGGAGGCCGCCCAATCCGGCTGACCCGCCAGTTTGGATTCGGTGCTTAGACACAAGTAATTCCCGGAAGCCTTCGTGTCGGGGACCCGATGGCGGGACCGCCTGCCGCCGCTACGCTGTAGCTAAGGATCAGCGGAAAGTCCGCAGGGCAGCGGAGGATGTACATGGTCATGGCCATCGAGGGAAAGCTGGAGCCGACCGCCAAGGAAGATCCCGCCGCAGTGATCGCCTTCGCCAAGGATCAGGGAATTAAGTTCGCCGACGTTCGCTTCAGTGACCTCCTGGGTCAGTGGCAGCACTTCAGTGTGCCGATCTCCGAGCTGACTGAGCAACTCTTCGCGGAAGGGATCGGCTTCGATGGCAGCAGCATCAAGGGCTTCCAGCACATCCACGAGAGCGACATGCTGCTCTTCCCGGACTCCCGCACCGCCTTTGTCGACCCGGTGCTGGAGGTCCCGACCCTATCTCTGATCTGCGACATCAGGGACCCGGTCACCAAGTCCCGGTACAGCCGGGACCCTCGCTACGTCGCCCGCAAGGCGGAGGCGTTCCTCCGCCAGAGTGGAGTGGCCGACACCAGCTACTGGGGTCCCGAGCTGGAGTTCTACATCTTCAACTCCATCCGCTTCGGCCAGAGCGTGAACGAGGGCTTCTACCACATCGACTCCTCGGAGGGGATCTGGAACAGCGGCCAGAACGGCACCCCCAACCTGGGCTTCCGGCCGCGGCTCAAGGAGGGATATTTCCCGACTCCCCCGGTGGACCAGCTGCAGGACGTGCGCAGCCGGATCTCGCTGGCGCTCGCCGAGGCGGGCATCGAGGTGGAGGTCCATCACCACGAGGTGGGCACCGCCGGCCAGACCGAGATCGACATGCGCTACGACTCGATGGTCGCGATGGCTGACAAGGTGCTGGTCTTCAAGTACATCGTCAAGAACGTCTGCCGCCGGGAGGGGCTGGTCGCCAACTTCATGCCCAAGCCGCTCTTCGGGGACAACGGCAGCGGCATGCACACCCACCAGTCGCTCTGGAAGGAGGGCGTCCCCCTCTTCTACGACAAGGACGGCTACGCCCTCCTGAGTGACCTGGCCCGCTGGTACATCGGGGGGCTGCTGGCCCACGCCCCGGCGGTGCTGGCCTTCGCCGCTCCCACCACCAACAGCTACCGGCGGCTGGTGCCCGGCTACGAGGCCCCCATCAAGCTCGCCTACAGCGCCCGCAACCGGAGCGCCTGCATCCGGATCCCGACCTACAGCGAACGGCCCCAGCTGCGCCGGCTGGAGTTCCGCTCCCCGGATCCGACCTGCAACCCCTACCTGGCCTTCTCGGCGATGCTGATGGCGGGCCTGGACGGGATCCGCAACCAGATCGAGCCCCCGACCCCGATCGAGGCCGACCTCTACGAGCTGGAGGGGGCCCGGGCGGACGCGGTCAAGAACCTGCCCGGCAGTCTGGAGGAGGTGCTCTTGGCCTT
>DATLTJ010000060.1:0-4186 GCA_035533655.1 Candidatus Acidiferrales bacterium
CGGCGCGGCGGCCGATGCTGGGCGATCTCGTGGCCGCCCTGCTGGCCCGAGGTGCAGGCAAGAACTTTTGCCCGACCTTTCAACTGCCGCGATCAGTGCCACTGCCATCGCCCGACGCGATCTCGCCTTTGGGTCCGCTCCAGATCAAAAAGTGGAGCAAGCCAGGAAAGGCCGTGGAATGGGAGACGTTCTCACTGAAAAGGTGCTGGGATTAGATTGGGACTCTGGACAGTGTGAAGTCCTCAATGGAGAGGCGTTCGCAGATCCTCGAGACCTGGGAGTTGATCACACCCCACATCGCTGGACTCAGCGCCTGGGCCCCCTGAGCTCGAAGTAACCATCGGGCGCCAGCTGAATTGATTCTGGATCGGGGCGAAGCGGTGGCGTCATGCCTCCGCGATTAGCCCGTCCGCCGAGGACGTACACTCGTTCCTATGACCAATTCTGATTGGGCGGCCCTGGGGCTCTTCCTGGCCGTAGCGGGCGCGATCACGAGCGGCATCGTGCTCTACCGCAGCCCTACCGGGAAGGCACTCCTGACCTTCGGCGCCTCCGTTGGCGTCGTCTTGCTCAGCGCCTAGCACCACCCTTCTTGTCGTCGTTAGCCACAGGCCGGAAGTGGCGAGCCGGCCGTTTCTGGTGCGCCGCCGAATAGCTGCTGGCTCTCCCAAGCGACCGTACTGACGCCTAGATGCGATTCAACTGACAGACCGATGCGGTGCCGCTGACAAATCCCTGCGACTTCCTATGACGTTCAAATGCGACTTGACAGTGGCTGTCAAGTCGCGTCCAAGGGTCAGTCCAAGTCGCAGCCGAATGTCAGTGAAGTCGCCTGAGCTGTCACTCGCCCCCGATCGGCGGGGCAGCCACCAGGGGCTCACCAGCTGGGGCTCGGCGAGAGCAGTTGCCCCGCCTGGGCGTACTCCACGACCCTGAAATCGCCATGCTCCTGGGAGTCGACCTCGAGACGGCGCGCGCAGCAATCGGGATCGGCATCGCCGACTTCAATCCGACAGTTGCCACCAGGAAGAGCAAGCCAGCGCAGTTGAGCGCGGGAGCTCGGTCGGTCCTTCCGCGCTCACTCGCATTGGCGACTGCGGAGCAAGCTCGCCAGATCAAAACAAAGCATCTCCTCCTCGCGCTGCTGGAGCGTGAACAGCCCGATCCCGCTGCCGTACTCCTGGCGAGGCTACAGATCGACCGCTCCGACGTTCCCACCAAGGCGGCAAAACTCTGAACGAGACAGGTCGCTGTTCCCTCCGGTGCGGGTGCGGCCCCCATCCCGAGGTCGGCCGAATTCTTGGCGCGCCCGGCTATTTGCTGCCTACGAGGCGGCTCCGCCCCAGCCGAGATCTCCACCTCTGGCGGCGTAGATCGCTCAGCACCGCCCGCGCGGCGTTGCGGCCCGGGGCGCCCATCACACCCCCGCCCGGGTGAGTACCCGAGCCTCCCAGGTAGAGGCCGGCCACCGGCGTCCGATAGGCCCCCGCCTGGGACGCTGGGCGCAGGCAATAAAGTTGGTCCAGCGACATCTCCCCCTGGAAGATATTCCCCCCCAGGAGCCCGTAGTCGCGTTCCATGTCGAGCGGGGTCACCACCTGCCGGTGCAGGACCGCGCCGGGCAGATTAGGCGCGTACTGACCCAGCAATTCCACCACCCGGTCGGCGAATTTCTCCCGTTCCTGCTCCCAGCTGGCGCCCCGCAACTGGTAAGGCGCGTACTGCACAAAGCAGCTGAGGATGTGCCGACCTGGAGGTGCCAGGGTGCGGTCCTTGGCGGTGGGGATGACGCAGTCCATCATCGGCTCGCGACTCCAACGCCCACTGAGCGCGTCGTCCCAGGCCCGGTGCAGATACTCGATCGACGGGTTGATGATGAACTCCGGGTGCTGGGGGCCGAGCTCGGACCCAGGCAGAGCCCGAAAGTTGGGCAGCTCCGCCAGGGCCAGGTTGACCTTCGCCGAACCGCTCCGGCTGCGATAGCGCTCCATCTCCTGCACCAGACCCGCGGGCAGGTGCTGCCTGCCCACCAGGTCCAGCAGGGTCGTCTGGGGATGGACGGCGGAGATCACCCGCTCACTGGTCAGCTCGGTGCCGTCCTCCAACGCGACCCCCCGGACGCGCCCTCTCTCCAGCAGGATCTGCCCCACCCGGGCGGAAGTGCGGATTTCGGCTCCGTGGGACCGACCGGCACTGGCCAGGATCTCCGACAGGCCGCCCATGCCTCCTTTGACAAAGCCCCAGCCGCCGCGCTGCCCGCCCGCTTCGCCGAGGCGGTGGTGGAGCAGCACGTAGGCGGTCCCCGGGGAGTGCGGACCGGCCCAGGCGCCGATCACTCCCCCGGGCGAGAGTGCCCCCTTGACGGCCGGGTCCTCAAACCACTGGTCGAGGTAGTCGGATACCGACATGGTCATGATGTCGGCGAGCTCTCTCAGTTCGCTGCGGTAGTGCAACAGATGCCGACCCGGGCCCAGGATCGAGCCCAGCCCTTGGGGTCGGCGCAGGTCCAGACGGGGTGGGGCCTGGTCGAGCAGGGGCCGAACCACGGCCACCAACCTGCCGATCGTCTGGTCGTAGTCGATCAGGGCCCGGGCGTCGTGGGTGGAGAACTTGGCCACCTCCGCCGCCGCGCGATTCACATCCTCCCAATAGAAGAAGGAGCGCCCGTCCGGGAAGGGCATGAAGTAGGCGGGATCGAGGGGATAGACCTCGTAGCCAAAGCGCGCCAACCCGAGCTCCTGGACCACCGCCGGGCGCAGCAGGCTGACCACGTAGGAGAGGACCGAGACGTGATACCCGGGCCAGACCTCCTCGGTCACCGCAGCCCCCCCCACCCGCGATCGGGACTCCAGCACGGCAACTTTCTGCCCAGCTCGAGCTAGGTAGGCGGCGCATATCAGGCCGTTATGGCCGCCTCCGACCACGATCGCATCGTACGTGGTGGTGCGGGCCAGACCCCGGGTGGCTGCCATCGACATCCCCTCCTGGTTTCGCAATCAGCCGGTCGAGGAATTGTCCGCTCGATCCTCCAACGGCGCCACCGGCAAGGTAAGGGCGGTCCTCGGCGCCTGCCACGACATCATCGCCCGCCAGGCCGCCCAGGCCGAACCGGTGCGCCAGGCCCGGCTGGACGACCTCCCTGGGGTGGTCAACCGGGATGGCCTGCTCGAGCACCTCCGTCAACTGCGGCCCTCATCACGCCGCCAGGGGATAGGTGGCTCACCGCTCCGCCGAGCCCGTGGGGGCCGAGTTCGACCACCTCGAGGAATACCACTCCCGTCTTCAGCAGGTGCCGTTCGTGAGGGTGAGCGAGATGGTCGGGGATGCCGCCCCACTGGAGCAGACGTACCGATCCTCGTTGGCGACCAGGGCATTGAGGATCACACTCGCCAGCGAGTGCTGGGCGGTCGGGAGGGTTATCTGCAGACTTTCAAAAACTGGATTGGCGGTCCCCGTAGGCAGGTTGGTGTAGGCGACTCCATTCATCTGGTACCCGGGACTTGCGTCTGGGAGGCTGTAGCCGATGAGGCCGGTAGCCAGCGGCTCGGTCTGCAGTCCCGCCGGCGGCGATGACGCCGGTCCCACCCCCGCCGAGGGAGCGGCCTCAGCCACCGCCGGGAAGTAGGTGCTGGCGTCGCCCCAGGCACATCCCACGCAGGCTCCGTCGAACCGGTAGACCAACTCCGAACCACTCCCCGGGGTGGTTCCTGGAGGCAGGAGAGTGAAGCCCACACTGCCGTCCGCCCCCACCTGGCCGCTCCCGGTCCAACCGGCCGGCCCCACCACCACGGTTCCGGCGACCCCGAAGGCGGCGATCTCCCCCGCATAGGAGGCGGGCACGGCGACGCGGATGGACGCCGGGTATGAAGGGGTGGCCCCAGGCACCCCATAGGTGGTTGGCAAGGTGCTCACGGCCAAGACCAAGGCGGCGGTGGTGGGAGCGGTCGGAGAGGTGGTGGGCAAGGGAGTCCGGGAGTGGACGGGATGCGGGCTGGGGCTCGGATGTGCGCTGGGAGTGCCGCCACACCCCGCCAGAACACCTGCTGCCACCACCGCCACGGTGGCGGCCCGTACGCTGAAGGGCCGGGTCATTTGCTCCGGATGCTAGCCAGTGGGCCGTCCGGCGGGGGGATGCTGACTCGTCGTCGCCCAAGTGGGGTCCGCGAACTCCTGGCCCGCGCCACCG
>DATLTJ010000061.1:0-5805 GCA_035533655.1 Candidatus Acidiferrales bacterium
ACCCCTCAGGGCGGCCACCGCCACCTCGGCCTTGAACTCGGCGGTGAACTTCCGTCTCGTCGTTCCTGCCATTTCTGTCCTCTTCGGTTCTACTCGATGAGTCCAGCTTAGGTACCTGTCTATTTTGGTAGGGCCACTTCAACCCTCAATGCGGGTGCAGAGATATGCAAAGTGCGGAGAGTAACTATCAGTAAGCCGCCGCCAGGCACGGAGATGAAAGTGAGCGTCAACGGAAAGTTCTTCCTCACCTTCCGGCAGCCCGGGAAATCTACCGACGTCGCTACCTCCACAGAACTCACCGCCATCTATGACGCGGCCAGCGCGGTCGTCCAATCGTTTGCCGATCTGTAGGTGGTCACCCTGGCACTGGTCAATCACGGCACAGCCTCTCCGGTAAAGATGAGAGTTGCCGACCTTCCTTTGTCAAGTGACATAACAGCGCCTTCTTGACCGAGACCAACTCGGATTGAGCCCCGACGGCTTCTAGATGAGCCAGGGAGTGCCGCATCGCTGAGGTCACAATTTGGGCGCTGCACCGTCCAGGCGTCCCGATCGCGCTCGCAGCGCCAGCTATCGCGAGGACCGAGCTCGAAGTTGTTCGACTCTGGGGCGGACATCTTGGCCGTTGCCGTCACCGTTGCCGTCAAACGCCTCCAGGCACCGCCCTAGGCCAGGGCCTGAGACGCCCAGTTTGAGATCATAATGGCGGAGGGAGCGGGATTCTAACCCCCGGAAGCGTTGCCGCCCCAGTGGTTTTCCAGACCGACTCGCACCCCGCTTGTGGCCCAGGTGGTGAGTTCAGCGCGGTCGCTCGCGCTCCACAGGACCCATCACCTGCACGCGACGCGGGATGGCGTCGGTGCCCCGGCTTCTGAGCCCGGATAACCGCCCGCTGCACGGGGCGGCGGCAAGGATCAGTCTGGGCGTGTTGGGGGAATCTCGCGGAGCCTTAGGCCCGGGATGGCCCGCTGCCGAAGGCGGGGCGGGAAGTGCCGGGCCGGGCCGGGCCACCAGACTCCATTCGGTTGGCATCAGAATTGGCATCAGCGACGCCACCTGCCTCGTCTGGCCGGGTTCTTCAGCGGCCCTTTTGATCTCAAATCTGCTGGAGGCGACTCCGGGAATCGAACCCGGGATCGCGGTTTTGCAGATGTCCGTGGCTGCCGATCAGGCCTACGGCCCGCCAGCGATCTTGGGCGATGGAGTCGCGGCCGAGATGGTGGCCCCGGATGTCCCGTGAGCGGATGCACGTCGAGGCTTGGATCGCCCCGCTCGATCCGGCGGAGCCCCGCCAGTGTCTGGGCGCGGTCCTCCCGAGAGAGACGGCGAAGGTCGCGGAGCGCTCGCCGAGAGAAGGCGACGGCCACAGGCCGTCAGCGTTGGGCGGTGGAAGAGGACTCGTCCAACTCTGCCACAAGGGTGTCCAGCGCGGCATCAGGGTCCGGTGCCGCGAGGGCCGCTTCCCCCCGCTCCAGCGTTATCCCCTGAGCCGTGCCCGCAGCAAGTTCCCGGTCGGCCTCGTCGAGGTCAGGTCCGACAAGTTGGGCGAGTCGCCACGCCTCGGCTTCCTCGAGCGACTGGAGGCGCGCCAACACGTCTGCCGCCTCAACGACGGACGCCTCAGGCAGCTCATCCACGAGCCGGTGGAGCTGGGCGCGGTCAGCGATCATGTGCCAGCCGTCCGTCTGCTCATACTCGATCCTCCAGCGGGACCGTTACCCAGTCCCTTCCGTTGAGAGCAATATCTCTCTTCCGGCAGCGTTGTGCGCCCTTAGCCCGTCACCCCGGAAGGGCGTCCTCCCTTCCGGGCTAGATCCAACCGGGGGACTGCCCGGTCCACAAGGAACTCCTTTGGGACCGGCACGTCAGCGGGTCGGGCTGGGTTTGTCGGCAGCTTCACTACGAGTGTCCCGTCCGCCCCGTGAGGTCAGCTCCCCGGCTGAGCCGCCATGTGCTGGTCCAGCTCCTGTCGCAGACTCGCGACGTAGGCGTCCCTCTGGCCGGAGAACTGGGCGTGGGCCAGGTCCAGCCGGAAGCACCAGGCCCCGCCCTTGTCCCCGTACCGGATGCAGCTCGGCCTCTGGCGGTTGGCGACACTGAACCGGGTGTAAGCGCCCTCCGGGTGGTGCTCGTAGCCGACCAGCTTGGCGAAGTCGAACTCCCGCGTCTGCTTCCCGCCCATGAACACCACCCGCTGATCGGTGATGTAGGCCGTTCCCAGGTCCGCCTCTGTCAGTTGCTCGACTCCTGGGACGTAGTGGCTGCGGAACATGCCGGAGTGGAGGTAGACGCCCTTGGCGACGCGAAACGACGGGCCGCCGTAGACCCCGGTGCGGTGCCCCTGGGTCCGCCGGATCTCCAGCAGCTGCACGCCCCCGAGCATGAAGTAGCGCCGCTCTCCCGCCCGAAGCTGGAGACCTTCGCCGTCGTCGAGCCCCTGAAAGGTGGTGGTGACATGAAGTTCAGCTTGCAGCTCTGCCCGCTCACCCTCCCAGGCTTGCTGCTTGGCCTCGATCATGGCCGCCTGATGCTTGTGCCTGAGATCGTCCAGCAGGCCCACGTCAGCGTCCTCCGTCAGTCAGCGTAATCACGATACCGGCGACAGCCCGAGATCATGCCGCACTTCCCCAACAGCCACTCCGAGGTTGTTCACCGTACTGGTGTAGCCCTGCACCCACGTGCCTTCATCGAGGAAGGTGAGTCCGAGTGCCGGATGCAAGCCCACCAGCGTCACACGGGCCACCACACGGCCTTGTGGCAGGCGCTCAGACAGCTCCCGGTGGGGCAAGCAGCCGAGAGGCCATCCAGCCGACGCACGTTCACAATTGCCGAGAGTACCACGACCAGTCCGAAAGGAGCTGCTTCGGGGTCTCCTATCGAGGCAATTCCGAGGGCTGAGCGAGGCCGAACCGTGAGCGTCGCGGCGGCTCGTAGCCCGAGCGGGGATCTGGCGAATTTTGTGGAAGTGACTGCGAAGGTAAGGCTACTCGTCCTTGTCGGTCAGCTTGGCTAGCATGGCCTCGATTCGCTCGAGCCGTTCGACTAGTGCAGCGTTGCCTTTATCCGCCTGTTGTTCGACGAAGTAGGAAGCCACAGTCGCTGTCAGAACTCCGATGAGCCCGATCCCCACCAGCATCAGGATCACTGCGACGCCGCGTCCAACAGCGGTCACTGGGTAGCGGTCCCCGTAGCCGACGGTGGTTACGGTAACGATTGCCCACCACAGGGCATCCCCGATGTTGTGGATGTTTGACGCTGGAGCGTTTCTCTCAAAGTAGAGGACCAATCCTGCGCAAGCGAACACCACCAGCCCTACGCTTAGAAGCACGTAGTGCAGCCCTCGATGGGTCAGAAGTTCCTTGGCTCGTTGCAGAGCGTTGGCCAGCACGATCCCCACCCGGCCCAGAGCTATGACCCGGAGCAGCCGGGCGGCCCGCACGGGCCGGAGCACCGGCAAGATGATGACAGCCAGATCGACCAGATGGTGGGTGACGAAGGTCCTCCGGGCGGGTGCCAGCCATAGCTTGATCAGGTACTCGACCACGAAGGCTGCCCACACGAAGTAGTCGATGGCCTCGAACGCGGAGGT
Organism: Candidatus Acidiferrales bacterium; assembly: GCA_035533655.1. GTDB lineage: Bacteria > Chloroflexota > Dormibacteria > Aeolococcales > Bog-877 > Bog-877. The sequence continues at coordinate 3,590 of DATLTJ010000061.1, forward strand.
CACCGCTGGCCGCAGGGTGACCACGAAAGGAATCACCAGCACCGGAAGCCAGAGCAGGGCCAGGACTGTCATGGGCAGCCCTGCCGCCGCCGAGAAGCGGTCGTAGGCATCCTGGGAGCGGCGCGGCATATCGCCGAAAGTTTGGCACAGTCCCCCGCGCTGGACGTCCTCTTCTGGGTAGAGGATGAGCGCGCTGCACCCAGGGGATGTGGGGTGAGCACCGCGCCCCAAAGGAACTCTTTGCGGACCGGGCGCCCCTATCATGCAACGGTCAGGGACCTAAGAGCCTGAGCCGCAGCGGGCCGTGTACGGCGCAGGTGTGGCTGGGGGTGTTGCGATGGCGAAGGCGGGCGAGAGAGTGAATGAAGGCATGGCCGAGCTAGAAGGCGCTGGCCCGGCCGAGCACGAGGGGCTCCCCCAGGTCTGGCGAGACTGGCAGAGAGACAAGGAAGCCCGGTGGGCCGCGGTCGGGGGGATACGAGCATATGAGACCGCGCTCCGCGTGAACGCGTCGATGTTGGTGGTGGAACGGGCAGAGTTGCGCGCCGCTGAAAAGGCATTTGACAGGGCATTTATGCGCCTCATGCTCCAGACGGGTACGCCCGCTAGGGCCAAGTTCACCGCTGTGCTGGAGGCTAGGGATCGGTTCCGGGCAAAGTTCGATCAGGTCGAGTTGGACGTCGTCACCGCTTGGGCTGCCAGTCACCGCAGTGATGGCACGATCCCGGCGGATGGGCCGATCTACACCTCCTGGGCCGACTGGTGTGTCCGCACAGGCGTTACGGACAAGAGAGAGCGCTGCCGTCGTCTCACCGGCAGCGCCAACAGATTCCGTGCGGACTCAGGCTTCCCTCGCATCCGTCTGGAGCAGTGGGGAGTGTGGGGGATACTGAAGGCTGCCAAAGGACGGTGCCACTATTGCGGGTCGCTAGCTCTTGAGAATCGACCGGCGGCCTACGGCGGGCCGATGAATGGCTGGGACAGCATCGGGAGGCGGTGCGCCAGCATAGACCATGTACTGGAGCGGATGAAGGGCGGAGACAACGACCTCGACAACCTCGTCTGGTGTTGCATGTCGTGCAACTCGGGAGAACGACCCTCGTCCCGGTCTGAGTGGGACCCGAAGGCCAATGGAGGCTACTACCCGGACGAACCGGGTGACCCCGCGTACGAAGATCCATATCCCGACGACTATGGTGCTCCACCACCGCTCGATCACGGGACAAGGTTTGCCTACCGGCGCGGCTGTCGATGCCCGGCCTGCCGCGAGGCTGGGGCCGAAGATGCCCGGGCTCGCCGCCGCCGCGCGGCGGAAGCACTCGCTAGGGACCATACCTCTGCAGTTCACGGTACGAGACCGACGTATGACCGAGGGTGTCGCTGCCCAGCCTGCCGCGAAGCTGGGAGAGAAGCTGAGCGGGCGAAGCGGCGCAGAGCTATTGAGTTGCTCGCTGCATACAGGGCTGCGAGGACGGACGCGGACCGGGGGTGACTCGCGGGCGTGGGACAAAAAAGTAGGGGGTGATGGTCAGGCGGCCTCGGTCTGAAAGTGGAGTGACTTCCAGATCTGGTCCCAGCGAGCATCGCCATTGGATTCTTGGCAGCGAAGGCTGACGATGGCGGCGGCGCCACGGAGGCTCCAGCGCATGCCGGATAGCTTCATGCGTTGCGCCACCATGGCGCGACACCCGGCCTCGACAGCGCCAGAGCCGACGAGAAGATGCCCTGCTGGCGCGGGCATGGCCGTTCCGGGTTGGTATCACCGTTGGTATCAACCCGGCCCGCGAGAGGTCCCTCTGGTAGGCGATTTGGCTCTGATTTGATCTCAAAATCCGGAGCCGACGGGGAGATTCGAACTCCCGGCCAGCGGTTTACGAATTCGGAAACGCACGTGCGCCGACGTTCGTGACCGTCCATTTCTAGTTCAATTGAGTGGCGCAAGGCGCCCTGATGCCCGCCATGGTCCGCCGACGTCCGCCCCTGTTGGGGTCAAAACTGGGGTCAACAGTTCCGCCCGATTGGGGTGTCGCCCGGCTCGTAGGCCCGTCCCGGGCGATGCCTGGATGGATCAGGCTCGCACCAGCGGGGTAATCTCCTCGAGGATTGGGCTCAGCCGGTCGCGCTCGAGCTCCAGGTCGTAGCGGCCTTGCAGGTTCATCCAGAACCGCTCTGAGGTGCCGAAGTAGCGCGAGAGTCGGAGCGCGGTGTCGGCGCTG
>DATLTJ010000062.1:0-19207 GCA_035533655.1 Candidatus Acidiferrales bacterium
GTCGTCGAGATCCTGTGGCAATGGCCAGCCCAGACCGGCGGCCACTGCCTTGCTCAGGCAGTCAGCCACGGTCGTGTACGGGATCCCAAGAGCGGCCCCGGCCTGCCGGCGGCTCAATCCCTGCCCGAGTACTAGTCGGAGAACCTCTCTGATCTTGCGCATGGCGATTCGGGGTCTGGGCATCGGCACCTCCGGGGAAGTCGGCTCTGACTGTTCCCCCGAGGGTGCCCTACCCTCCTTCCCTCATGCCGCCGCTCCGCCTATCCCCTCAGGGTGATCGGATTGCTCCGAAATGGCTGATCGGAATCCAGCGAAACCGGTCATCGGATTCGTCCGAAATACGCAGGACGGCTCGGCGGTGGGGACATTCGGCAGAGGCCCGCAAGCACAGTTTTACCGACCCTTCTGGGACACAGACAAGTCTTGCCATTAGCTCAAGCGGACTCTGGTCAAACAGTCGCGAGGGCATTCAGGGCCTCGTCGATGTCCCTGTCCGTCGTATAGATATGGCATGCGAGTCTAGTCCGGCCTGCCCGAACGCTGGCCCGAATGCCAGCGCGAGCAAGCTTGAGCTCAGCGTCTGGTACATTCGCCGACACAATCGCGCTGTTGCTTGCCGGCAGGCCCATGCCACTACGGAGCCGGTTAGCGAGTCGAACATCGTGGGCGCAAATTATCTCAACCCCTATCTGCTCCACGACCTCGAGAGCGGGTGCGGCACCAACCCACGAAAGCCATGCGGGTGAGGTGTCGAAGCGTCTAGCGTCACCCGCCAAGCGCAACGGTGGGCCATAGTAGCTCAAACTCGGATCCTCTCCCGCATACCATCCGGCTGCGAGAGGGCGCAGCCGGTCCTGGAGTTCAGGACTGATAGCAAGGAATGACGCCCCACGCGGTGCCATGAGCCACTTATAGGCATGGACTGCCACCGCATCGAACTGCGATGCGTCGAATGGGAGCCAGCCGCAGGCCTGCGTCGCGTCCACCACAACGAAGGCTCGATACTGGCGAGCAGCAGCTACAATGGCATCAGCCGGGGCAACTTCACCGGAAGCCGACTGCACCAGACTGAAGGCAACTAGAGTTGTCCTACTGTCTATGCTGTCGGTCAGTCGGTCGAGAGGAACGGCGGTAACGGTAACCCCTCGTTGGGCTTGCACGAGCCATGGGAATAGGTTTGACGTAAACTCGCAATCTGGCACGATAACGTGAGCATTGTCTGGCAGCGCTGCGGCAATTGCTCCAAGCTGCTCGGATACTGTAGCCCCCACTGCAACATCGTTGACAGGCACGTGGACTAACCGCGCAAAGGCGCTTCGCGCCTTTCCCACGGCGAGTTCCCATGGCTCAAAGCCGGTCCGGCCCACGCGCCAGTCGCTCATCATGCGCTCCATAGCCTCAACGACTGGGCGGGGAGGAAGCCCATAGCTCGCCGTGTTTAGATAGCCCGGCTCAGGATCCCATAGCTCACCCACTTCCATCAGTGACGACCTCCTTGTCTACCACGTCTACCATTCCAACTCCTGCTTCTCCAACGCGGCGCACCGTGGGGGCGACGCCTCTTTTGGCCGGAGAGCACACATCGCACAGAGCGCAAGTCTCAGAGCCGGCCCCGAGCCGAGTCGCCGTACTCCCTTGTATGGCGCTCTCGCCCCGCTCCGCTTGGTGAACGGTTCACTTTGCAGCTGGCCCGCATAACTGCGGTTCGGAAGAGCGCAGTCACCTCGGTTTCGTCGCCACCCTCCTGACTGGCCCTTCACTCTACGCCGCAGCGCCGAGTTCAGAGCCTGGGCATTCGAGTTTATGGGACCGGCGTAAGTCCGAGTGCACTCCCCAAGGCCCCTACGGTCGCAGCAGCGCGCCTTTCCGAGGACACCACGGCGCGCGCCACTCAGCTCCGTTGACTCACGCACCTTTGAGGCAGCCCTCCGTGGGCCCGGGGCAGCTCTCTCGTTCACCGACGATTGCGGTGCTTAACGCTCGTGACTGGACCGCCGTAGCCCATGGCCGAGGCGAGGGCATCAACGTGATCCCCTCGTGAGTCCCACGGTTTGATCCACGATGCCTTCGGTATTAAGCAGTAGCACCACGCTCCCCTCTCCTAGGTGCAGCGGCGCAGCGGCAAGGCCGCCTTGGCTAGCAAGGCGAAGTGCTCCGGCAAGTCCAGCTGCACCGCTGTACCCGGACCGGATGCCAGCAGCGGCCATTAGTAGCACAGCCTCCCGTGCCAGATCATCAGTAACACTGACAGCAACGTCAACCGCGTCGCGCAGTACTCGCCACGCAATCAGCGACGGTTTGCCACAATTCAGCCCCGCCATGACACTTTCGTGTGGACCCGGCACTGCAACCTCATGTCCTGCAACCAAACTCTCCAGCAGGCATGCGGCCCGGACCGGCTCGACGGTGATCACTCGCGCGTCGCTCTTGTTCGTTTGGTAGTGCGTTGCTGCCGCGCTGGCCAGCGTGCCAACCCCGACCTGAACGACCACCGCATCCGGCAGCCCGACATGCAGTGCTTCCAACTGTTGGTCAACTTCGTCGAACATAGTTTGGTACCCGGCAGCAACCCAGCAGGGTACTTGCTCATAGCCAGGCCAACTCGTGTCAGAAACAAGTAGGTCCTGCTCCCCAAGGTCCTCGGCCGAGGTTGAGACAGCATCGTCGTACGAGCCGTCTACGACTGCCACCTCTGCGCCCTCAGCTTTGATGGCCGCCACGCTAGGTGCCACTATCTGGGCTGGCACGACGATCCGTGCGGATACACCCAACAAGCGAGCCATGTGTGCTACAGCGCGGCCATGGTTGCCGTCGGTCGCTCCGACTAGAGTGATCGCACGGTGGTTAGCGACCCAAGAGCGTAGTTCTGAGAACTCGCCCCAAGGTGGTGGAGGGCCTAGGTGTTGCACAAGGGCTCGGTACACCGCCCACGACGCCCCAAGTATCTTGTACGACGGTAGACCGAGCCGCTCGCTCTCATCCTTCACCCACACCGAGCCCACTCCGAGGCGCTGTGCTAGGCTCGGAGCACCAATAAGCCGTGTGGATCGGTATCCAGCGAACCTCTGGTGAAGCGCGATCGCAGTTTGAATTGGCCCGGGCGGTCCTTCATCGCATATTAGCGACGGCTGGAGATGAGCTCCAAGTATACCGCGCCGATAGATCCGGGAGTGCTGCTGGTCAGCCACAGAATTTAACCGCGGTCGCAAGGACCGTCGCATAGACCTTCTCCAGGGAGTCAAGGTCGACCCACTCCTCGGCTCCGTGGAGCCCCTCCCCGATCGGGCCGAAGACCACCGACGGGATGCCGGCTTGGTCTAGTAGTGAGGCGTCGGTCCATCCTGCAAAGCCATTGTTGCCAGGAGCCACCCCACCCACCTGCCTTGCGGCGTCCGCAAGTAGCTCGACCACCTTGGTATTGGCGCGTCCCTCAAGGGCAGGGCGTTGAAACGTGGCTCGCGCCTCCGCATGGAAAGTCGCGTCGCGACCTCGTGCTCTGTTCAAAATGGCCCTCACTTCGTCGAGGACACCATCAGTGGTCTCTCCCGGTAGAGTGCGGCGCTCGATCCCAATCACGCACCTAGCGGGATATGTGGACATTCCCGTCCCTCCGGCAATGACTGATATGTGAACGCTCGCGGGACCCAGCACGGGGTGCTGCGGTCCGGTCCGCAAGTTGTTAGCTAGTTGGTCGATACCGGTGAGCACGAAACCGGCCTTTGCGATAGCGTCGACTCCTACCTCCCAAAGGCTGCCGTGGGCGGCGAAACCGAAGACCTCCACCTCAATCCATACGAACCCCTTGTGCATCGTCGTCAGGGCGAGTTGAGTGGGCTCCGCAACCACGGCTCCGTCGGCCGACACGGAGGTGAGCAACGCTGCGGTTCCTATGCTCTCGCACTCTTCATCAGCAACGGCAGTAAGGATCACGGTGCCTGGGAGGTCCATGCCGCGCAGACGGTCCAGCGCCATCATGAACGCCGCTAAGCCCCCCTTTGTGTCGAGAGCTCCACGACCGTACAGACGCCCACCTGACACGAAGGGAAGGCTGTGCCCCACGGGCAGACCAGACCCACCAACGGTGTCCATGTGGGCGTTAAGTAGCAATGTCCTCCCACCGCCCGTTCCGGTGTAAGTGACGACGACGCTGGGTCGACGAGGACTTGCGTCAATCACCCGTACGTCGAAACCCCGCTGTCGACCCCAGGCGGCCACAAACGCAGCGATCGCTACTTCTCCGGCCCCACCGTCAACGAGGCTTGGGTTCGTGCTGTCGATAGACACCAATGCTTGCGCCAACTCGGTCAGTCTAGGGTCGGCCAACAGATGCCTCCTTCGCCACGTATGACACGCCTCATGGGCCTGAAGCTCCGCATGATACCCGCCAATGGTGCTCTACTTCCGCGATCGCAGACCGGCCTGACCCATGGTGGTGAAATTCTCCTAGTGCCTAAGACCATCCGCGGTCCAGTCGCCCCCCCTCCCCGGCTAGAGGGGCTAGGCCGTTAGGAAGCAAAACGGTTCGCACTCCTCGACCGCTCAATAGGTCCTCGAACGCCGTGTCCACTTCGAGCAACTGGCGCCGATGAGAGATAAGCCCGTCAATGTCCAAACGCTTGGCCGCGTACAGGTCGGCAAGGAACCCAAAGTCAACAGGCGGTCTCACGCTACCATAGTTGGACCCGATGACTCGCTGTTCCCTTTCGACCAGTGGCAAAGGATCAAAACATGCTTTTACCCCGTAAGGCGGCATGCCCACGATGGTTGCGCATCCGCGTACCCCCAACATCGCCAGAGCCTGGGATATGGTCAGTGGAAGCCCGATGCAATCGAATACAAAATCCGCACCGCCCTTAGTAAGGTCGCGGATAGACATGACGGCATCGCCGTCGGTCGCATCCACAACATCCGTGGCTCCCATTTCCCGGGCGAGGCGCAGCTTCGTCGCCAGCAGATCGACGGCGAGAATGGACGTGGCGCCAGCGATCCTTGCTCCTTGGACCGCCGACAGCCCAACGGCCCCGCACCCGATAACCACGACACTCGCACCGGCTCTGACTTCCGCGGTCCGCAAGACGGCGCCAACCCCTGTCGAGACGCAACAGCCAATCAAAGCAGCGCAGTCGAGGGGTAAGTCCTGACGGATACGGACCGCGCCACTCTCGGGGACAATGGCCTCCTCCGCGAAGGAAGACACTGCTGAGTAATGAAACAGGGTCTCGCCACTGACGTGGAGGCGCGACGTGCCATCCATAAGTACTCCGCGGGTACCCACCACATTTCCTACTAGCTCACAGTGCTGCGGGAGCCCTTGGACACAAAGGGGGCACCGCCCACAGGCAGGCTGCCAATTGAGAACGACATGATCGCCAAGCTGAAGCCCTTGGACGTCGGGGCCCAGCTCGGTGACTACTCCCGCTCCCTCGTGTCCCATCACGAGTGGCGTTCTTCGATCCCATTCTCCCAGCCGCACGTGCAGGTCACTTCGACAAACTCCCGCGGCGGCCACGCTCACGCGCACCTCGCGGGGACCAGGGTGATCAACCTCAATGTCCTCGACTTCTAAGGGCCTGCTCGGCCCCCGAAACACTACTGCCTTCACCCGCCAATCCTCCTCGCCCGACCCTACTCACGCTTCGCGCCGCGAAGCCCGCGAACAGCCACCCTCCAAGCCAGCCGCCCCGACCGACCGCAATCTGCTCCCAGCCTGTGATCCACCCACCGTTCGAATCGCCAGAGGCAGCACCAGCGACAGCCCGGGCACGCAGTACAGTGATGAGAACCAACCGACTGCCCGACACTGCTCCTCACTTCCCTTGGGCCTGCCGCAGGTAGTTCCAGCAATCAAGGACTCAGACTACACAGAAGGTTACAGCCCTAGCTCTTCGCGAAACGCCACTTTAGTTCGCGCTGTCGCGCCAGGGAAGCATAGCGTGAACACCGACTCGTCAAGTGAGTGTATTGCGGTGCTAGCGAACCGACCTCCATCGAGGTCAAACGTCCACATGTGGTTTCCCTCGGCGCCCGAGTAGATGGCTATCGCCCCGTCGCGACCGAGATGGACCATGTTGGCTGTCCCTCCAAGCTGACGATGCACATTCTGGAGGGGCAACCCACTCTCGTACCTGGCCAGCAAGGTGTGACTCAACAGCCCGAAGCCCACAACAGAATCGGCTCGGCCTGGTGGTCGCACCAAGCCCTGGCACTCGGCTATCCGACCCTGATCGAACCGTCCGGTGTGGGCAAATGCAAATCCGTGGTCCGAGTCCACGAAGGGCTGCGTATCCTCAAGGGATACGTAGTCAATTGTGACGGTCGCCGGAGATGAAGGAGGTAGCACTTTGACTTCACATCTGTGAGTTGCCTTCGTCCACTTCGGTCGTCCGCAAATGCCACGGGAGGCCCATATCCCGTTACTCCCGTCCCGCTGAGCCACGCAACGCCCCAGCCAAAGCCGGCCACGCCGTAGCGCTCAAGAGACTGAGCGAGCGGAAACAGCTCGCCGATACCTCTCGGCGAATCGAATCGGACCACCATTAGCTCACACACGCCTGCGGGCACCTCCGTCGCAGTTGCATTTTCTCATGTGCTACTCAATCGACTCGGGGCTAGCCCCACCGACAGGCGCACTCAATGATGGTCACATTGAGCCCGTGACCCAGCCCCCAGGTCAAGTGCCCTGTGCGGGACTCCTACGGGCCCGCCACGCGCCTCCAGGGCCCGTGGCGGGCCGTAGGCAATGCTCAGCCTAGTATTCGTCCAGTCTCTCCGATGTCCGTCATCGCGACTTTTCTCAGGATGACTCAAACCCGCGCGAGACCTCCCAGTCGGTCACCGAGCGCATGTATGCAGCCCACTCAGCCTTGGCTAGATCTGCGTAATAGGTCACAGCTGCAGGGCCAAGAACCCGAGCAGCAAACTCCGACTCCTCGAACCGTGATATGGCGGTGTCTAGTGATGGGAGTGTCTGCGGTAAGTCCGGCCGGCGATATGCGGTCCCGACCATGGGGGGCCCTGGATCCAAGTGCCTTGCTATGCCGTCGAGTCCTGACTCTAGAATTGCAGTGAGCGCCAAGTGTGGGTTGACATCGGCTCCCGGATACCGTACTTCCACGTTGAGCCCAGCCCCTACGCCCACAATCCGAAGCGCCACGGTGCGGTTATCGTAGCCCCAAGCCTTTATGCCTCCGCCGAAGTCCTGCGTCAGGTGACGCTTATATGAATTCACGGCCGGGGCATACAGAACTGCTAGCTCGTCCAAGTGGGCCAGTACTCCACCCACAAAGGCCAGACCGTCATCGGACAGCTCGCCTGGACTCTCCGCGTCGGCCAGGACGGGCACTTCGTCGCGGTACACCGAGAAATGCACATGGCACGACGAGCCAGTGTCGTTGCCGATGGGTCGAGCCATAAAGGTAATGCCTAGTCCCGCCTCAGCAGCCATCTCCTTAATACCAGCCTTGTAAATGACATGCTGATCCGCCATCACTAGGGGATCGGTATGGCAGAAATTAACCTCCCACTGCCCAAGGCCGTGCTCAGCCTGACAGGCGTAAATAGGGATGCCGCATCGCTCCATCTCACGCCTAACGGCGCCGATGAACGGTTCCTGCACAGCCTGTCTCACGATGTTGTAGTCAGACCGAACAAGGGTGGTGGGTACCATATCTAGAAAGCGCCGTTGCCGTAGGTCGCGCACCGACGCCTCAAACAGATAAAACTCCAACTCGGTTGCAGCCTTGAGAACCCAGCCGGCTTTCTCTGCCTTCTCGACCGAGCCAGTAAGAACCCCGCGAGGGTCAACTCTAAGGCGCGACGCGCCAGCGTCGTAGACATCGCATAGACAAACTAAGGTATCGGGGCTGCCGGGGTAGGGTCGCAGAGTGCGCCAGTCCGGCTCCAGCAACAGGTCTCCCAACCCCGCACTTGAAGTGGGCAACCGCACATCACTATTCAACTCCTGCGCAGCGTCCCAGGTCAGTGCGACCGTGCAAATGGTCATCGCCCTGAAACTCTGTGTCCGCAGCCGCTCCACCGGGATCCGACGCCCAAACAACTGGCCTTGTGCATCGACACTGGCGAGGATCACAGTCGAGTACGCGTCTAGATCAGTGAGGTTCAGTTGATTCCCGTCATCAGACATCAGTGGACGAGCCATCCGCCATCAACCGGAAGCTGTACACCGGTAATGAATGAGGCCTCAGGGGACAGAAGAAACGCGATGGCGGCCGCCACCTCTGAAGGATGCGCGGCGCGAGGAATTAACATGCGCTCCTTCCACCGGGCAATAGCCCCCTCCGGGGGAGATGACAGATCTACGCCGCTAAACGCGGTAGCTACTGGCCCGGGTGCTACTGCATTCACGCGAATATTCATTGGGGCTAGCTCGTGCGCGAGTGCTTTTGTGAGCATCTTCACGCCGCCTTTGGACGCATTGTAGTGCGGCTGGCAGTGCGGCCCGCTTGCGCTAACCACCTCGGCCTCAACAGTCGACAGGTTCACCATAGCTCCGCCCCCGGCCGCGGCCATTCTCGGCGCCGCCGCCCTGGCCACCAAGTACTGGCCCTTTAAGTTAATATCCAGGACGTAGTCCCAGAGCTCCTCGGTCAGCTCGTCCAGCCCGTGCATCGTTACGACTCCTGCGTTGTTGACCACGTGGGTCAACCTTCCGAACTGATCTACAACTGACGACAGACAAGCTTCGATATCCACCGCGCTACGCACGTCACCGACAGATGTGGAAAAGCTCGCATCCATGCCGCGGAGCTCGTCAGCGAGCCGCGCAAGGTTGGCTTCGGAGATGTCGAAGCACCCCACCGCATATCCATCGTGACACAATCTCACGCTAGTAGCCCACCCGATCCCTGAGGCAGCCCCGGTCACCACCGCAACATTCCTATCCCCGTCGTTCACTTTCTTCAGCCTCCTTCAAAGTAGCCGATGATCATGTCAATAGCCGAAGTGCCCCACCCCGCTATGAGCTGGCCGTGTGCACTTCTTGGTCGATGAGAACGTGACTTTCGTGCGACCCTTGCTTTATCCTGTAGGCACCATAGCACGCGCACGCGACCATAAGCGCCAACGTGATGAGCCCGAAGTAGCTATACGGCGCGGGCTGCGCCGGAGTCACGGTCAGCCACAGCGGATATCCCAAAGCCACGATGCCTATGGCCGGTGCGACAGCGTGGAGCCAGACATTGAACATGCTGCGCCGTTGCTGGTAGTAAAAGAAAGGGAGAGCGATGTTAGAGAAGATCAGCAGTACCACATACACGGCTACTGCCAACGTGGCTACATAGGAGAACTCATTAACGACGCCCTGCCAAACTCCGACGATCAAGGCGATGACTAGGGCCGATGTGACCAGTGCAATCGTCGATTTCCAAGGTGTGCGAAATGACGGATGCACGTCACCCAACCACCTCGGCAGAGCACCAGTTCTCGAGACGCTATAGATGACCCGCGCCGATTGATTCGCCAAGGCAAGCGTCACAGCTATGCTGCTCGTGAATCCAGCAAGATACAGAAGGAACGAGCCTCCGCCCATCAAGGGTGCGGCCCCGCTGACGAAGGGAAATGCGGGCTTGGTGAGCGCTGAAAGGTTATCGTGGTAGGCTACCATTGTGGCCCAGATTGTTATGACAAATATTGCTATAGCGATCACCGTAGCACTATAGACAGCGAGTGGTAACGAGCGACGTGGCTTTTGCGCCTCTTCTGCCAGCGGCAGCGCGGCACTCGCACCCATCATGGCGAAGAGGGCGATTGGGAACGCTAGGCCGAGCCCAAGCGCCCCGCGAGTCAGGTTGCGGGGATCAAACGGCGCGCTCGTTATGGCCGAATGGTTATGGGCCAGCATAAGCCCAGCCCCGGCTAGGAGGACTGCAGTTTCGAAGAAGAAGAAACCTGCAGCTAGCCACGTTGAGATAACTACCCCTCTGACGCACAAGGCACCAGCGCCGCCGACCAGTACGATCATTATGACCCACCACGGAATCGCGACTCCGAACCATGCCTGGAGGCTGATAGCTCCCCAGTCACCCACTACGCCCGCGAACCCAGCAGTGATCAGCGTCAGGCAGAGAGCGTAGAAGATACCTACGGGAGCTCCGGCAATGCGGCCAAACGTCTTCCCTATGAATGCGGCATAGGATCCGGCACTTGGTATGGAACGTGAAAATTGTGCGGAGGTATTGACGTGGAACAGAAACCCTATGCCAGCCACTATGAAGACGAGTGGGCTGGCCACACCCGCCGCCGACGCAATCACACCGAAGTAGAACGCCACACCTATGGCTGGGCCAATGTTGGCGGCTGAGGCCGCGAACAAGCGCAAGGGGGTAATAGTATTGACCCTCAGCGCGAACCCTTGTGGGCTCCCTTCCGCCGGCGAGACTGCCGGAATATCGGACATGTTCTACCCTCCTCTGTTATTGTGGCCGTAATGGCACGGCACTAGCAAGGTCCGCTTAGCCCCGTAAGTTTGTGCCCCGATGTGAGAGATCGCAGAACTTGACAACATCACCGGTGTGGTGCGTCGCCATGTAGATTGACGTTTATTGTCTTGAACTGGCGGAAGGACTCCATTCCCTCCAATCCTCCTTCGATGCCAAGTCCGCTCATCTTCCAGGCGGGTAGCGACATATCGTCGGGAATCGAGTGGCCGGTATTGACCCATACCCTGCCGGCCTGGAGGCGCCGCGCAATGCGATGGATGCGGCGAGCGTCAAACGTCCACAAGAAGCTAGCGAGGCCGTACTTTGTTTGATTGGCAATTGAAACGGCCTCATCCTCGTCGTCGAAGGGGATGATTGCCACGATGGGTCCGAAGATCTCTTCTTGTAGCAAGGGATCGGTGCGATCGTTGACATAGAAGACGTGGGGCGCTACGAACCACCCTTTGAGGTGTTCCGGAACTACGCCACTGAAGAGTAGGTGGGTGTCGGGCCGTTTGGGGGAGGTCCATTCCATGACGCTAGCACGGCGCTGCTCGCTAATGAGAGGACCTAGCTCAGTCACAGGGTCAGTGGCAATCCCTATGGCTAGGGCCCGAGCTTCGTCAATGAAGCTCTGACAGAAGTGGTCTGAGACCTCTCTGTGGACAAGGATCACTGATGCGCTGGTGCATGTCTGCCCGGCATTCAGGAAGGCGCTAAAGGCGGCGTTGGCGGCCGCTGCTTTGAGGTTGGCGTCCGGAAATACCAGACAGGGGTTTTTCCCGCTGAGTTCGAGCGTCACCCGCTTGAGCATCTGGGCACTGTCGCGCACGATGGTCTGCCCGACGGCCGTAGAGCCCGTGAAGCTGATCCGGCTGACGAGCGGATGCTCACACAACGCTTGGCCTGCTTCCGATCCCGAGCCTTGAACTACGTTGACTACGCCCGGAGGCATCCCCGCCTGCTCTAGGAGTCTAACAAAGACGGGGATAGAGGCCGGAGCGAGGGGGGATGGTTTGATCACGACGCAGTTGCCAGCAGCGAGTGCCTGCGCTGTCTTCTCGGCTGTCACCCCGAGGGGTGCATTGAAGGGAACGATTACCCCAACCACTCCGTAGGGCTGAGTGATGGTCAGTCCGTATGAGATCTCGTCATTGCTATGAAGGCGATCTCGAAAGCGCCCCATCAGGGACGCGTAGGCAGCAAATTCGCCAGCGAGCCCTGGGAGTTCCCGGTTTTCTACGAAGCTAATGGGCTTGCCGGCATCCCGGCTTTGGATGAAGCCAAGGTCACCGTAGAGCTTCGGCAGGCGGGCCGCCACTTCGGCTAGAAGCGCGGCCCTACGGGATGGGGTTAGAGATGACCATTGGCTGTCGTAGGTGCTCTGCGCGACTCTGACGGCGCGGTCTATTTCATCGGCACCGCCGTCGGCGGCTACATCGTACGTCGTGCCCACGGATGGGTCATATACATCGAAGGTGGCCTTCCCCTCGACCGGGCGGCCGCCTATCCAGTGACTAATCATCGGCGTGTTCCTCGTGAAGGGGCTGCCGCGGCCAGCCTGACGCAGCTAACGGAGATGGGCTTGGGCTCGCCTTGTCAAGGGCTAGCACGCCCTTTCGAATTTCGTTCCTAGTCACTTCTATGTGGTGCGTCATAGCCGAGCGAGCCATAGCTGGATCACCCTTCTGGACCGCGTGGAGTATTTGGGCATGCCCCTTCACCGTCGTCTCGAGGATGATGTTGGGATCAGCCGCGTCCATGGACAGGAACATTGCGGCTCGAGCGTCGAATACGGCCTGCGACAGAAATGAGTTCCGACTGGCCGTCGCAATGGCTAGGTGAAAGGCAGAGTCCGCTTGACGGAAGGTTGCTAAACCCCTGCTGGCCTCGAGCGCGGCTTGGGCCCGGGCGAGGCGAAGCAAGTCGGTGTCGGTACGGTACTGGGCCGCACGAGCGGCGGTCGCTGTCTCTATTACCAGTCGGAAGTCCAAAAGGGCCTGGAACTCACTGAGGAAGCCTGCAATCTCGACGTCGCCGCGGGAGCGGGGCCGAGGAACCTCTAGGACTTCATACCCTCCCCCTGCGGATTCCGGGGCAAATCGGCCGGGCATTCTCGGTGAAACCGGCCACCCATTCTCACTGAAAGCGGCCGGGCATTCTTGAGCAAATCGGCCACCCCGTAGAGGGGTCGGGGGAGGGGGTGGGGCAAGGCGGTGCCTCCAGAAACAGAAGGGCACGAAGCTTCCTGTCAGGTATGCAAGCGATGACAGGAGGTGCTCCGTGCCCAGGAGGAGATTACCGTTGCGCAAGATCACTGAGGTGCTGCGGCTGACGGCTCAGGGGCTGAGCCACCGGCAAGTCAGCCAGAGCGTCGGCCTGGCGAGGTCCACGGTCGCGGACTACGTGGACCGGGCCCAGCAGGCTGGCATCACTTGGCCGCTGCCGGAGGGCTTGGACGGTGACGGGCTGGAGGCGAAGCTTTTCCCGGCACCGTCGGTACAGAATCCGGCCGGTCGACCGGTGCCGGACTGGCGAGAGGTTCACCGGGAGCTGAAGCGGCGACGACACGTCACGCTCGAATTGCTGTGGGTGGAGTTCCGAACCGACCACCCGGAGAGCTGGTCGTATAGCCAGTTCTGCCTGCACTACCGGCGCTGGCTGGGGACCCAGGACGTAGTGATGCGGCTGGAGTACCGGGGCGGGGAGCGGCTGTTCGTCGACTACAGCGGCGACACCTTCCCCTTGATCGACCCTGAGACCGGGGAGATTCACCGGTCCCAGATCTTTGTGGCGGCTCTGGGAGCCAGCGGGTTGCTGTATGTGGAGGCAAGCCCCAGCCAGGACCTGCCGTCGTGGCTGGGCGCCCATGTGCGCTGCTTCGAGTACCTGGGGGGTGTTCCGGAAGTGGTCACCCCGGACAATTTGAGGTCGGGGGTGACCAAGGCCTGCTGGTACGATCCCGAGGTCAACCCCAGCTACCTGGAGTTGGCCAAGCATTACGGAACGGTGATATTGCCCACCCGCACTGCGCGGCCTCGGGACAAAGCCGCCGCCGAAGTTGGCGTCCAGGTAGCGGAGCGGCATATTCTGGCCCCGCTGCGCAATCACCGGTTCTTCTCACTGGGCGAGCAGAACGCGGCGATCCGGGAGCGGCTCGAGGCGGTCAACAGCGGCGTCTTCCGGGGGATGCCCACTTCCCGCCGTGAGCTCTTCGAGGAGCTGGAGAAGGGGGCGCTGCGACCGCTGCCTGGGAGCCGCTACGAGTTCGCCCTTTGGAAGCGGGCCACGCTCAACATCGATTACCACATCGAGTTCGAGCGCCACTTCTACTCCGCGCCGTACCGCCTGGTGCGACAGAAGGTTGAGGTGAGGGCTACCACCCAGGTGGTGGAGGTCTTCCACCGGGGGAGCCGAGTGGCAAGTCACCAGCGCGAGTATGGGCGCCGGCGCTTCATCACCGACCCCCAGCACATGCCGGCATCGCACCGAGCCCACCTGGAGTGGACGCCGTCGCGGCTGGTGGGGTGGGCGGCGACGGCCGGGCCGGCGGTGGCGGAGCTGGCCGAGACGATATTGCGCACTCGGCCCCACCCCGAACAGGGCTACCGAGCCTGTCTGGGGTTGATGCACCTGGAGAAGCGGTACGGCAAGGATCGGCTCGACGCCGCTTGCCGGCGGGCGCTGGTGGTGGGCGGGCTCTCATACCGGAGCGTGGAGTCGATCCTGAAGTGTGGGCTCGACCGGGTGCCATCACCGGGGCTGCAGATGGTGGCACCACCGCCGACAGAGCACGAGAACCTGCGGGGCCCCGACTACTACCGGCAGGAGGCATGAGGAGATGCTGATCCACCAGACCCTCGACAAGCTGGACCAGATGAGCCTGGGCGGGATGGCGGCCGCCCTGCGTGAGCAGCTGGAGCAGAGCCAGTACCTGGATGTCCCCTTCGAAGATCGCCTCGGACTCTTGGTGGACCGGGAGGCGAGCTGGCGTGAGAACCGGCGCCTGACAACCAGGCTCAAGGCGGCCCGGCTGCGCCACCAGGCCACCGTGGAGGACATCGACTTCCGCGCCCCTCGAGGCCTTGACCGCTCGGTGATACTCAGCCTGGCCCAGGCCGGTTGGGTGACGGCTCACCACAATCTCCTGATCTCCGGAGCGACCGGGTGCGGGAAGAGCTTCATCGCTTGCGCGCTGGCTCAGGCGGCGATCCGCCAGGGACACACCGCGCTCTACTTGCGTACCCCCCGGCTGCTCGACGACCTGGCGATCACCCGCGGCGACGGCCGCTACCACACCCTGCTCGGACAACTCAACCGGGCATCGCTCTTGGTGTTGGACGACTTCCTGCTCACCCCGGCCACCGTGGGGCAGGCGCGGGATCTCCTCGAGGTGATCGAGGACCGCTCCCAGCTGCGCTCCACGCTGGTGGCCAGCCAACTCCCGGTGGAGATGTGGCACGACGCCCTGGCCGACCCCACCCTGGCGGACGCGATCCTGGACCGTCTGGTCCACAACGGCTACCGCATCACCCTCAAAGGACCCTCCATGCGCCGACGGGAGCCGGAGGGAAAGCCCGTTGAGTGACGAATCGCTGACGATTCAAAGCACGCATTCCTGCCCTGCCTGTGGGCTCACCTTCACTCGCGACGACCGGTCCGGGCGGCAGCGGATCTGGTGCTCAGCTGCCTGCCGCCAGCGCGGCTACCGGCTGCGCAACCGGCCCCCGGCTGACTCCGTGGTGGTACTGCCCAAAGCGCTCCTGAAGGCAGAGGTGGTCTACGAATGCCCGGAGTGCGAAGCCCGGTATCTGGCAACCCAGCGCTGTGACGAGTGCAACGTCTTCTGCCGCCGTGTCGGACCAGGCGGCCCATGCCCCCATTGCGACGATCCGGTGGCCGTAACCGACCTCATTCCAGGCGCGATCATCCGATGACCCCGGCTCTGACGACTTCCAGCGCTTTGCTCCGGACCCAGTACCCCGAACGGTTGATGAGGGACCGGGGAGATGACGCTCAGTGGACAGCGGCTACGCCCCTGACCCCTGAGCTTGGACAGCCCTGCGGCCTGTCCACATCACCCCCGCCCCGGCGACGATGTAGGCTTCGCCCAGGACGTTCTCCACCGCTACTGGAGCGTTCCCTAACAAGTGAATAGTTGTGGCACCGCCCAGTTCCAGACCGCTCACCCCGACCTCCCGGCCAGGGTGGCCGCTTTCAGCGAGACTGGGTGGCCGCTTTCGACCGGAACAACCGGCCGATTTGACCAGAATGCGCACCCCCAGCTCCTCGGCTCGGATGTAGGTACCCGTTTCCTTGGAGAATGCGCAGTGCCTCTCGTAGGGTACCTCTAGCAACACCTAAGGTCGCTGCCAACTCGCGCTCAGGGGGGAGTCGGTCACCGGGGATGAAGGATCCGACATGAATGGCGCGACGGATGTGCTCGCCAACGATCTCATAGGCGGTTGGGGTGGCGACAGGCTCGATCAATGATGGCCTCCGGGTTCAATGGCCCATAGTATGTACCACAGGTCCTTCGACGGTGTCAATGGGTCCTGTCGTACAGGGTGTGGGACCAAGTTGTGGACCCAGTTTGACTCCCGATCAAAGATGGGCTATTCTGTAAGCGGCAGCGCTGACAGCATGAGAGCAGTTCACTGTGACCAATTCCGAGGACCGGGGTCTGGCGGAGCTAGAGATGCAGAGGACCAGGTTGCGCGGGCAGCTGGCCAGTGTGGGTGACTTCCGGCGGGGCAGCCTCCTCATCACCTATCGGCGCTGTGGAAAGAGCTACTGCGCCTGCGCCGACCCAGACCATCCTGGGCACGGGCCCATCAACCTCTTGACCAAATCAGTAGCCGACAAGACCTTGACCAGATTGTGGAGGTCAAGAGCAGATCTGTGAAGCTCGGCCAGTCTCGGCACTGGCAGGGACCCCGCCTGAGGCGGGGTCCAAAAAAAGGGGCTCTTCGCGGAACTCCAAGCGGAGTTCGCCTCCGAGGTAGAGCGGCTGAGCCAGCTGGCCGCCAGCCAGCTCAGCGATCCCTCGGCAAAGGGCTGGAGACGATCGAGCTGGCCATTCGCACCGCCATGCTCAAGCTCGGGGGCAGCCTGCTGGAGGGGCTGCGGGGCCACGCGTTAGCTCCGGACAAGGAAAGTTAACGTCAGCTCTACGCGGGAGTCCGAAGTCACACAACCGATAACCGGAAGTCCCGTGCTCCTCCCCCACAGATGCGAGTCGGAGCCCTACCCGCTGGCAGGTGTCCAGCCACCGCTGGGAGGAAACCTGGCACTGGGCCCCCTACAGACCACAGTGGCCTGACCGACCTCCCCTACTTTCCGCGGCAGACCCGAAGTCCGTTCTCACTGCTTCTAATAGACCGCGTGGAGAAGCGTCACCCTGCGCGGAAGTGAGCGCCGGGCTACGAGGCCTTCCGCTCCGCCCTGAGCACGTAGTGATATCGCCCACCCTGACCAGCCCGGACCCTGATGGCCTCGTACCGGTCGGCGGCTCCCACCACCTCTTCCCCCGCCTTCCTCAGCCGCGCTCGGAACCGGTCAAAGTTGGTGTCCCTGCTGCCGAGGGTATGAGCGAGCTTGTCATCGATCGTGATCTCATAGACGGTCCCGTTCGAAAAACCCTTCTGCCCCTCCAGAAAGGCGTAGAGCCTGCGACCAAGAGAGCTACGAAGCCTCCCTCGAAGTACGCCCCAGTCGAGTCGAGCGAACTGGTTGTTCCGAAGCTGCTCGTGCATGAAACTGGAGAGGGTGACCTTGACTGAGCCCTCTCCAGACTCAAGGCTTCGACCCTCGAACGACTCCTTGCGCTCAAGGATTTGAACATCGTCGAAGATGCCGAAGTGGCGGGTCATCATCTTCTTGGTGGCAGAGTCCCAGACCTTCCCGGTGAAGCGGGTCCGGTCGATCCGATGAAGAGCCTCTGTGAAGGACCTGGCCCGGCTCCCACCCCACGTCACTCCGAATTCCCGGGCACACTCTCGCAGTGAGAACTCTACGGTCGGGCCCCGCTCATGCCAGCGGCCCATGATCCAGGACACCAGCTCCATCTCGTGGGTGGACAACTCTCCAAGACTGTATTCAACCGTCAGGGAGCCGACGATGTCCTCGGTCTCGTACCGAAACTCCATGACCTTCCGGTTCGGCTCGGTTGCCCAGACCCCTTTTCGAGAGAGGTTATATTCGAGTCGTGCCGGCGTCCGTGCGGAGACAATCGGCAGGACGACATCCTTGGCCTGCTCGGTGATGAGCTCGACCTCGGCTTCGGCGTCCGCCTCCCCCACAGCCGCCATCAGACGGCCGAACTGCTCGGGGAACTGAGGCCCTATGATCTCAGTGAGGCGTGTGCGGATGTCGTCAGCCAGTAAGACTGGCTCGCCGCCACGACGCGTCCGGGGTGACTCTGGCAAGGATCGTCTCCGACTAAGGCGTTGGCAAGATATAGGTTAGGTCCGGTGCCCACCCCACTAGGGCTAGTGCCAGCCTACCAATTACGGCCAGCCAGCGCAACACCAGAGTGTCCCGGAATCTACTTCGAATGCCCCACCTCAGTAGAGGTCACCCAGATTGGAGGAGCGGCTACCCTCGACGCGCCCGTACGGGTCGCCATCAGCAGAAGTTCCTACGCCGGATGCCCCAGCAATGGAAGTGGAGAGGCGGGGCATTGGAAGTAGAGACGGGACTGCCTTCGGGCCAATCGCGCCCGTTGGTGGGGCACCGGAGGTAGAAAGCCATTGCCCTGCCACCTCAGATCCTCCCCTAACTCCAAGCCCAATCGCCAAACCTCATCTGAAGGTGCACACCACGCCGAGGTCGGACGGACAGCGGCGCCCTTGGTGGGGCATCCGGCGTAGAAACGCCCGCGGTGGTGCCTGGCATCTCCACTCAGAGTCCAACCGTGGAGCACGGGCAGTAGGGGCATCGCGGGTAGAGGTTGGACTGACCGTGGAGTTGCGGGATGGGGCATTTGAGGTAGAGAGCTGCCTCTGGGGCGCTCTCGCAGTCCTCGTCTGAACTCGAAACACAGTCATCCCTTCCCGGCTGAGCGGGGCAGACAGCGTAGAACTGCGGCAGAGTATTGAGTTGGGGGCCGGGGCACCAGAAGTAGAGCTGGAGACTAGCTCCTCCTGCGCTGAGATCAACCCCGGGGCATTCGGCGTCGAAGAGAGAAGCTCGCCACCGCCAAGTCCTTGGCAAGGAGCCCGAGCCAACGCACGTAGCAGGGCCGCACGCCTGAGCCCGGGTGCAGCCTCCGAAGCAGATCGCATCGCTCGACCTGGGTGGGGCATCAGAGGTATACCACCGCAGCCGGGGGCGTGCCACCCCTCTGGCTCTGGCCGGGGCATCCCAGGTAGATGGGGCATCGCCCGTCGAGTAGTGGGGCATTCCCCTGTCAATGGCGGGGCACCCGACGTCTGTAAGTGGGGCATCCGAGGACAGGTCTGCGGGGCATGGACTGTCGGTCCGCCGAGTTCCCTGGGGCCTGCGTAGTTCGTTCGTTAGACCTTAATAGACGTCTCTAGGGTTCCCCTAGCCGACGATCCCTTCTTTCAGAGCCAGGCCGGATCTGGATCCCCACCAGAAGTAGGGGAAACCCGTGGTAGCGTAAAACCATGGGCAGTTCGAACGCGCCCGGAAGCGGCTTCAGCATCGTCATAGGGGTCATCCTGGCCCTCACCTTGGCGCTGCTCTTCTACTGGGTCCTTCTGATCGTCGGTGTGCTCGCGGCCCTCATCGCCGGAGGGTGGTACCTC
>DATLTJ010000063.1:0-8601 GCA_035533655.1 Candidatus Acidiferrales bacterium
CCGACTTGGTTCCCATCACCGCCAAGCCGTCCACCTCGACGTTGATCCCCTCAGGCACGATCACCTTCACCGTGCCCATGATGGCCCGGGCCCTGATGTAGCTGGAGCGGGTCGCCACCTCGGCGCCCCGCAGGTCCAGCAGCACCTCGCCCATAACCGCCAGTGCCTGCGACGACGGCGGCAGCTGCCAGCGGCCGCTCCGGACGGTTGAAGACATGATCGCGACGAACCGGGCCGAAGGTGCCGCCGGAATCTGCGGGAGCGACCGGGGAGTCGGGCCCGGGTCCGCCTCCAGCTGGCTTAGCTCACCCAGAGTGCTCGCCACCAACGCCTGGTCCACTCGAGTGGAGAAGTCCTCCAAGCTCAACCTACCGTCGGCGCAGGCCGTGCTCAGCAATTCAACTGTGCGATCCCGACGCTGATCTGACGCCAGCCAATCGGTCTCGACCGCCGCTGAGAGGTCCTGGCTGGGCGGGAGCGGGAGGTCAGCCACGCTCGCAGTGTAAACCGGGCCCCCCAGGAGTCTCGACTCGGGCAACATTCCGGTCGAACCGGAAGTCCTCCAGCTTGCGATGTGCAAGCAGGACTGTCATCGTCCGCGTATGCTGCACCAGGTGCAATGGCACCTGCGAAGCTTGGCCGTGACCCTGACGGCGACCTTGTTGGTGATGGGGTCACTTACCGTGACGGCTAGCGCCAGCAGTGGAACGCCCGAATTGGCCAATGTGGCGAGCGCCGGGTCGCTGCAGCTGCTGATGGACAAGTACCTGGGCCCTCCGTTCATCAAGCAGTCGGGCGATGAGTACCAGAACCAGTCCGCGGGCAGCCAGGGACTCGCCGAGGATATCGTGGCGGGCGAACTCACTCCCAACGTGTTCATTCCGATCGGCGCGGCCCCCATGAACCTGCTGGAACCCAAATTCACCAAATGGGCCGTACAGTTCGCGTCAAGTCCCTTGGTAGTCGCGTATTACCCCAAGGGGCCCCACGCCGCCGAGCTGAAGAAGATCTCTGAGGGGAAACTGCCCATCAAGGACCTTTTCACCCTAATGGCGACGGCTGGCTTCAAGCTCGGTCGCACCGACCCCACCGTTGACCCTCAAGGCCAAGGCTTTATCGAGATGGTGCACCTGGCGGAGAGGTACCTGGGAGTGAGTGCGGCCACGGCCAACGCAGATCTGGGAGGGGCCAACGGCAGCGCCCAGATCTTCTCGGAGACCGGGCTGGAACCCACTCTCCAGGCGGGTCAACTGGACGCCGCCAGCGCCTATCTCCCCCAGGCTGTCCAACTCGGTCTCCCCTACATCGCGCTTCCCGCCCAGATCAATTTCGGCAACCCCAAGGACACCGCCATCTACAACAAGGCCTTCCTGACGCTCTCGACTGGTCAGGTGGTCCAGGGCTCCCTGCTCGATCTGGAGGCTTCGGTGCTGGGGGTGGGTGGTGACCCGCGAGCCGGCACCGCGTTCGTGAAATTCCTGCTCAGCTCCGCGGCGCGCCACATCCTCACCAAGGAGGGCTACGCTCTGCTGCCCCCCGCCCTGCTGGGCCGGCAGTCGGCGGCTCCTAAAGCGATAACGGACCTAATCCACAAGCGTTGACCGTTCCGCCCGCTCCGGCGGCGCTGCGCGGTTCCGGAGTCCGGGCGAGCACCGGCGCCGCCCTAGTTGGAGCGCTGATCGTCTGGGTCGCGCTGCTGGGCCCACTCATCGCGCTACTGGCCCACCTGTCCCCGGCGGCCGTGCTGAGCTCCCTCCGCCAGCCGGGCGCGTTCCAACCGCTGCTCACCTCGGTCGCGGCCTCGCTGGTGGCCCTGGCGGTGATCCTGCTTCTGGGCACCCCGCTCGCCTATCTACTGGCCCGCGGCCGGTTGCCCTTCCCCCGGCTCTGGGAGGTCGGGGTGATCCTGCCGCTGCTCACGCCGCCGCTGGTGATCGGCCTGCTGCTGATCTTCATGGTGGGGCCCAACACCCCGATCGGCGCTGCCCTGAGCCACCTCAATCTGACCGCCTCGGACACCTTTTTTGCCCTGGTGATTGCCGAGATCTACGAGTCGGTGCCCTACTACGTCCTGGGCGCCGCAGCTGCCTTCGCCACTGTTGAGCCGCAGATGGAGGAGGCCGCCGCTCTCCTGGGAGATCGCCGGTGGCGGACCTGGCGGAGAGTGACAGTACCGCTGGCCGCTCCCGGACTGGCCACGGCGCTGGCGGTGACCTGGGCCCGGGCCATGGGCGCCTTCGGCGCGGTCCTGATCATCGCCTACCACCCCTTCGGGCTGCCCATGCAGATCTGGGTCACCCTGCAGGAGACGGGGCTGAAGTCAGCGCTGCCCTTCGCTCTGGTGCTGCTGGTGGTGGCCCTGCCCCTACCTGTCGGTGCCTACCTCTGGAGTGCCCATGCTCGCCGCCGACTTTGAGGTAGGGCGCCGCGACTTCACCGTGGGCATTGGGATCCAGGTGGAGCCCGGCGAGCTGGTGGCGATCCTCGGTCCTTCCGGCGCCGGGAAGACCACCTTCCTGGAGGCGGTGGCTGGGCTGGTGCCCCTGACCGCTGGCGAAATCCGCCTCGATGCCCGCCGACTCAGCTCCGCGGCGAACCCCCGGGCAGACGTCCCCGTGGGTCGGCGCGGCGTCGGCCTGCTCCGCCAGAATCCGGGGCTCTTTCCCCATCTCACCGTACTCGAGAACATCTGTTATCCGCCCCGCGCCACGGCGGCGGTGGCTATCAAGACAGCCGCCCGGATGGGGCTGGAAACCATGCTCCAGACGCGGCCCAAAGGACTTTCCGGCGGTGAGGCCCAACGGGTCGCGCTGTGCCGAACGCTCCAGACTGAGGTGCGCCTGCTCTGCCTGGACGAGCCCTTCAGCTCCCTGGATCGTCCCCTCAGCCTGGAACTGTTGGAACTGGTGCGCCAGGAACTTCAAGGGCGGGGCACGGCCGCGTTGCTGGTCACCCACCAGCTGCAGGAGGCTCAGGCATTCGCCAACCGGGTGGCGGTGCTGCACCGCGGATCACTGCTCCAGGTGGGAGATCCTCGGGAGCTGGTACTCAGGCCCCGAACCGCCCTGGTGGCATCGCTGGTCGGCTACCGGGGCTGGTTGCGGCGCGGTGAGCAGTTGATGGCCATCCACCCCGACCGGGTAAGGCCCACCGGCGCTGGGTCCGGTACCGGTGTCATTTCGGGCAGAGTGGTGGGGATGAGACCGGACGGGGCCCGCATCGACGTCGAGGTGGAAGCAGATGGGGAGTGGCTCGGGCGCTTTCACTGGCTGGCAGGCGAGCCGCCTTCAATGGGAACAGGGCTCCATTTCCGCGCCGCCGACCCGCCCGTCTTCGGGGGCCCCGAGGCGGTTCTTGACTGAGTCCCAATCGCGCCGCCGGTTTCCCGCCAACGGGGCGGTTGAAGCCGGGCGCCGGCTCCGGCTGGCGCGACTCACTGCCGGGATGACCCAGAGTCAGCTAGCCGACGTCTGCCACGTCAGTCGACAGGCGGTGGCGGGGGCAGAGTCTGGTTCCTGGTCACCTTCGCTCGGGGTGGCGCTTCAGCTCGCCCGGGCGCTGGGCACCAGTGTCGACCAGCTCTTCGCCGAAGAGAAGGAACCTCGACTGGCACCAGCCACACCCCTCGGTCCAGAGCTCCCCCTGGCAAGGGCGCGGCTGTCCTTGGTATGGGATCGGTGGGTGGCACTCCCACTGATGGGAGACGGGGCGTTGACAGCCGGGTTCATCGCGGCCAGTGGCCGGATGGTTGGCCTGGAGAAGGCCGAGATCTGGGGCAGCGGTCGAAACCTGGTCGTTGCCGGATGCGACCCCGCTCTTCCCCTCTTGGCGGGGCCGGTCGCCGCTGCTCGGGACGGGTGGACGGTGGAGTGGTGGGCGTGCTCGAGTGGGGAGGCTCTGCGTCTGTTAGATGCTGGGCTCGTCCATGCCGCGGCCGTCCACCGCCCGGCCGACACCGCCAGCGCGCCAGGGGGCCAAAAAAGCAGCGCCAGGATCGGCTTTGCAAGTTGGCGGGAGGGGGTAGTCCTGCCAACTCCCGGCGCCACCGGCAACCCGCAATCTTTGGAGGAGGTAGTTGGACGCGAGTTCCGGTGGGTCAATCGCGAGCTCGGCTCGGAGGCCCGTAGTCTGTTGGATCGGGAACTCAGCCGACTCGGTGTAGTCGGGTCCGGGCTTCCCGGCTACGCCAGTCAGACCGGCGGCCACCTCCAGGTTGCCAGCGCTGTCGCCAGCGGGTTAGCCGAGGCTGGAGTCGCCTCTGAACCGGCGGCGCTCGCGTATGGCCTGGACTTCCTGCCGCTGTCGGAGGAGGAGTGTGTGCTCCACGTGGACCGAGGCCGCCTTGACACCCCCGAGCTACGGCTTCTCCTGGCAGCGCTGGCGGGCCCGTCTCTCCGTCGGGAGCTGGCAGCCCTGCCAGGCTACGAGACGTCGATCCTGGGCCAGGAAATCTAGCCACCAGCGACACCAGCCCTGGGTCCGCCAGTTGGGGCGCGGGGCGGAAGGTGGAAGCGGATCCTCGCCTCCTCGAAGCGCTGGTGAGCCCCGCGACCAGACACCTCCACGACGCGTGGCTCAGCGTACCTCAGGCTGGCGCGGCCGCCAGGCACCGACGACCTGTGCGGTGACCGTACCCGGATCCGACCGGAGAACCGGATCGGCATTCTTGCCCGCCATCTCGGTGAAGGCCCCAGAGGACTCGGGTCTCCGGCAGAGAAATCCCGCTCCGTTGTCGGTGGCTAGCTGGGGCTACTGGAGACGCCGCGCCAGAGGCTCGCTGCGAGCAGGGCCGCGACGCCGACGGGAAGCAGCCAGAAGCCTCCTGGTCCGATCGCGCGGGTTAGCGCCCAGCTTCCCACAATGACCAGGACCACTCCGATCGCCAGCTCCGGCGTGTCGCCCACCACGAAGTCGTAGCAGAACCTCCCGAAGGCCATCGGCCATCTGATCACCCTGCTTCCGCCACGGCGGAGGCGGCCTTGTTTCGACCAAGTATCCAGACCGCGACCCAGCTGAGCGCCCCATAACCTGCCAGCAGACCGAGCAAGGAAAGGTCCGCTCCCGGCCAGTGCACCCCCACTCCCTCGCCCCCCCAGAAGCTTCCGAAACTCACCAGCATCAGACCAACACCCAGCTTCATGGCGTTTTCCGGCACCTCCCGCAGTTGGCGAGATACGGCTACCCCGACGGCGCCCACGACTACCACCGCGGCTAGCGCTGCCAACGAGGCGACCAACAGGTGGCCCGAGCTGAGGCCCAACGTGAGCACGATCATCACCACCTCCATCCCCTCGAGCAGGACGCCCTTGAAGCTGATCGCGAATCCGATCGAGTCCCGACCGGACCCGGAGCGCGGGATCCCGGAAAGTCGCTCGACCTCGCGCTGGTAGATGGCGTCCTCGTCGTGCTTCGCCTTGTGCCCGCTGGCCCGGAGGAGCGCCTTCCTCAGCCACTGCAGGCCGAGCACCAGCAATAGGCTGCCCACCACCGTCCGGAGCACGTTGATCGGCACATAGTGGATCAAGGCAGGGCCGAAGGCGATGACGACCACCGCCAGACAGATGACCGCCACCCCGGCCCCCTCCAGCGCGGAACGCCATCCCCTGGTGAGACCTGAGGCCAGCACGATCGTCAGGGCTTCCACCATCTCGACGGCGCAGGCGCCGAAGACCGCCAGCGCGATCAGTACAGACCCGGTCAACCGATGCCCTCAAACAACGCTTCATCCGGAGCGGCCAGCACCGTGTCGACTAACGAGACCTTAGGCCGCCGGGCTCCATCCCCGCCGTCACCAGGTTCTATGTCGGGCTCGAACTCGAGCAACAGGCACTGCTCCGCGTCCAGCTTAACTCCAAGGCGCTCCCCACGGCCCCACTTCGATTCCGAGAACAAGCCGTGCAGGCGGCCACCGTCGGCCAGGTCCACCACGTGCTCATAACCGCGACCCCGGAAGGCAACGTCGCGAACCATCCCCAGCAGGTCGGCCCGCTCATCCGCGCTCGGGACCAGCGTGCCCGCGGACGGCCGCACCAGCAGCTGCGCCGGCATTCCCGGCCGCAGCTGCCGCGGTGCGCGGGCCGTCACGAGGCGGTCGCCCAAGCGGACCTCAAACTTCTCACCGCCAGCAGGGCCGTGGACGTGGACGGCCAACTCGCCGGCTAGACCGGTGAAACGGGCCACGAAGGCGGTCGCAGGGTTGAGGTAGATCTCTTCGGGGGATCCCATCTGGAGCAGCCGTCCGTTGCTCATGATGGCGATGTCGTCGGCCAGCGCGAATGCCTCCGCTTGATCGTGGGTGATGTAGATCGCGGTGGCGCCGCACTCGCGCACCAGGGTCGCGATCTCAACCCGCAGACGATCGCGCAGGTGCGCATCCAGGTTCGAAAGGGGCTCATCGAACAGGATCAGACCCGTGTTGGCTACCAGGGCCCGGCCCAATGCCACCCGCTGCTGCTCACCGCCGGAGAGCTCATTCGGGTAACGGTGACCCAGCTCGCCGAGCCCCACCCGCTCCAGCATGATCCGGGTCCGCTGGCGAGCCGTGGCCGGCACCAGCCGATGCCGCCGCAATGCGAAGGCGATGTTTTGCTCTGCGGTCATGTGCGGCCAGAGCGCGTAATCCTGGAACACCATCGCCAGCTCGCGACGCTCCGGGGGTAGATGGAGGTGGTCGTGGGCGACTTTTCTCCCGCCGATCTCGATCGTGCCTTCCGTGACCTTCTCGATTCCGGCAATGCACCGCAGCAGCGTCGTCTTCCCCGACCCTGAGGCTCCCAGCAGAACTGAAAACCGCCCGGGGGCGCAGCTGAGCGAGACATGATCGAGTGCCGGGGTGGGAGCTCCAAAGCTCTTCACCACCGCCTCGATGGTGACCGTCGGGGCGCCCCGCTCGGGGGCTTCCAGCGCTGCCGTCACCGAGCCACTCCGACGCGCTGCCAGCCCTTGGGGGCCAGCAGTCGGAATCCCAGCAGCGCGAGACCCACTACCGCCAGCGCGTAGGCCACCGAGGCGACCATCAGGGTCGTTCCGGGAGCATAGGAGAAGTTGGCGAATGCCGCGGTTATGGCCACCGACAACGGCTCCTGACCGGGCGGGTAGAGCAGCTGGGAGATTGGCAATTCAAAGAGAAGGCCGGCGAAGCCAAACAGCCACGCCCAGAGAAGGGTGCGCGAGAGCAGGGGCACGACAGTTGACCGCCAGGCGCCCAGGGCGCTGCGCCCGTGCACGCGGGCCGCGTCGTGCAGACCGAACTGAATCTGGGCCATCGGTCCGGAGAGCAGTCGCGCCGTGATGGGCAGAGTATTGGCCAGATAGGCCACGTCCAGGAGGAATAAGGTTCCGTAGAGACGCAGACCCACCGTCGCCAAGGCAGGCAGGTTGTAGACGAAGATATAGCCGGCGCCGAGCAGGATTCCCGGTAGCCCCACCGTTGCCAGCAGCAGCAGATCGAGTATTCGTGCGCTGGCTCCGGACCGCCGGCGAGTGAGGATGCGCGCCACAATGAGGCCCAGTCCAACGGCCAAGGTGGTGGCGACGAGCGCCAGCGCGGTTGACAGGCCAATCGGCCCGAGGGTCGAGGGATGGTGCGCCAGAGCAACGTAGTTGTTCAGGGTGAAGCTGTTCAGCGTGATGGCACTGGCCGTCGGCTTGAGCAGCGAGGCGCTCGCCACCGCAATGGCTGGGACTCCGAGTGTGAGCCCAAAGAACAGGACCATCACCGCAATCCCTACCGTCTGGCCTCGGCGGCTCAGTTGCAGCCGACTGCTGGCCCGGGAACGCCCACTCAGCACCTGATACGACCGACCTCTGAGTGCTCTCGATTGGGCGAACAGCGCGAGTCCGATGCTCGCGACCAGAAGCCAACCAACCGCCGCGGCGACCGGGAAGTTAACCGGGAAGTTGTCCACGGCATTGAACAGGGTCATGGTCGCGACGGGGAAATTGGCCGTGTTGGCGATCGTGGAAGCGACTCCGAAGTCACTGATCGTCTCGGCGAAGACGATTGCCAGCGCCGACCACATGGCCGGGGCCAGAATCGGCAGGACCGTCCGGATGGCGGTGGCCCGGCCGCCGCCATGGATGCGCGCTGCGTCCTCGTATTCGCGTCCGAGCGCGCCCAACGCCGCGGAGATCGCCAAAAAGGCGAAAGGCACTCCCTTGGTGGTGTCGACGAAGACGACTCCCAGGGGGCTGAAGAAGATATGGCTCAATCCGGCAACAGGCCAACCCAGATCGGCCAGCACGCCTTCCGGTTGAAGTAGACGTTCCCACCCCAGCGCCACCAGGAAAGAAGGGGTGAGCAGCACCACCCAGATCAAGAAGTTCCACGTTACCCGTGCCCTCAGATTGGTGCGCTGGACCAGCCAGGCCAGCAGCAGCGCGATCGCGAGCGAGAGGATGGCCGTACTGGCCGAAAGAGCCAGCGAATCCACCAGCCCTTGCAGGGTCGGGCCGCTCAAGGCGGCGATGAACGGAGCCAGGGTGAACCAGGAAGATCCCTGGCCGACCGCCGCCGGCACCACGGCGACCAACAGGAAGAAGGCAATCGGCGCGAGCAGGATTAAAAAGAACAGCACCCAGAGGGCAGGGGCGCCCCCGGCC
>DATLTJ010000064.1:0-7191 GCA_035533655.1 Candidatus Acidiferrales bacterium
TTGATGGCGACGTTGGCGTTGAGGTTTTCCGAGGCCAACCGCTGCAGCAGTTCCTCGTAGTCGCGCACCGCTCCCTGCGCGTCAGCCTCGGTGGCCACCGCCTCCCCAAGCTCGGTGGCGTTGCACTTGAAGCCCTGCTGGTTCAGCTGCCGGATCACCTGCACGCACTCGCTCAGGCTCTCGCCAGCCACGAATCGGGAAGCCCCCAGGCGCATGCCGTACCGGTTCATGAAGCCCTCGGTCGCTCGGTTCTGAGCGGCCGCCAGGATGGCAGTTCGAGCGGCAGAGTTCAACGATGGCAACGGCAGGTGCCTCCTCCTGATTGAAGTGGGACTCCATCATCCCGCAGCGGAGGTCGCGGCGCTGCCCTCGCCTCTTGAACGGGCAGCCGGAGGAGCTCACGGTCGGGAACATCCCCTCCTGCGCCCCAGTTTGGACGGTCAGCCCTGAGAGACAGTCGCCTTAACGCCTTGGGCGCTACCAGCCAGCTCTGTCGCAGCGTCTCTGCAACTCCAAGCGACTCTAAGCGGGGGCGTAGCCGAGCGCCGTGGGACCGAAGTCGCCACGAGGGACGACCGCGGAGGCATGGGCGTTGTGGTGGAAGCCGCGCCCGAGTGACACCCATCGGGGCCGATGCCCAGGTGGGGTCGGCTAGGGTTGCGCACTGGTGTCCTGGCCGGGTGTCGAGGTGGCACCGACCTTGGGCGCACCCCCCTCCGGACGCTTACCGTTGACCGCGGCTGCCGCGGGCGGGGAGAGGACCCGGCGTCGCAAGGGCACCGGGTCTGTGGGTGGTTTTGTAGTTGGGCCCAGCCTGGGCCAGAGGCGCATGATGCGGTGGTGACCGCTCTGGACAAGGCAGCGCTGGTGCGCGGCTTCCCAGCGTACGTGCGGTGCGACAACGGTCCCGAGTTCGTAGCCCGGGCGATCCAGGATTGGTGTCGGCAGACTGGTGCTCAAACCAGCTTCATCGACCCCGGCTCACCCTGGCAGAACCCCTACGTCGAAAGCTTCAACAGCCGTGCCCGAGATGACCTCTTCGCCAGGGAGATATTCGACAGCATCCTGGAAGTCCAGGTTCACTATGCGGACTGGTGCCACGTCTACAAGGTCCACCGTCCCCACGGTGCTCTCAGCTACCAACCACCAGCGGCCTTCGCCAGGGCCTTCAGTCAGTCGTAACTCTTACTGGCTCACATAACGGGGTCCTCACAGGTCAGCTCAGTCGGAAGGGCTGCCCTGATTGGCCTGGCGAAGAATGCTCTCCGTGACGTCGTGGCCGGGCGGCCGGTGGGGCAGCGTCCGCCGAGAACTGCTCTTGCGGCGTTCCTGACGAGGGCACAGCATGTGCACCTCTTGCTTCCGCCAGACCCGCTCAATCAACACGCGGATCGCGATGCCTCCTGCGGCAGGGATATCGTGGGCCGCAAGTGCGAGGTGCGCTTCTCGGTGAAAGCGGACGGGTTCGTCAGGGGTGACGTGGCTTCCCAGGCGCGGAATGCCAACTCGACCTCACCCCTGAACTGCGCGGATAGTCGGTCGGCCAGCCCGGTGCGCCGCTGGTCGGTGGCGATCAGCCACGCCGTGAACTCGGCGACGTCGGCCAAGTTCTGTTGCCCAGCGCCCAGCGACGCCCGCACTGACTGCGTGCGTCTGGCTGCCGCCTGGGCTGTACCGGGTGGCCTGTACTCCGGCCCCGCTTGGCGCTCGGGAAGGCGCTCCACGCGGTGAGGACCGTGGCTGCGGGCAGAATGACCGCCGCGGCAAGCTCCAGCTGCCGCTGCAACCGCCGGCGGCGGGCGGGCGGCGGCGGGGCACCGGTGCTGGCCTCCCAAGCCGCCATCTGATCTGCCGGTCAGGTCATACGCAGCTCCAAAGACCCCGTCTGGGCATCGCCTCGCCGGAGGCCATAGGCACGAAGTCTCCGGGTGGATCAGTCGGGTGTCGGTGCCGTTGCGCGCCGAGCGTCGGTTCCAACTCGGCGACCTCAACGGGCAGATGTTCGCACCGATGATGCCCCCTCCGCGACCGGACGCCCAGGGCGGCTCCGCGGTCAGCCCAATTCAGGGGTGTTCCCGTCCGTTCATGGCCCCGACGTGGTCGGCACGCACCGCGCCGTCTTCCCTCTCCCGGTCCCAACC
The DNA here is from genome assembly GCA_035533655.1 of Candidatus Acidiferrales bacterium. GTDB lineage: Bacteria > Chloroflexota > Dormibacteria > Aeolococcales > Bog-877 > Bog-877. The sequence continues at coordinate 2,142 of DATLTJ010000064.1, forward strand.
CCGCGGCTCGGATTCAGGCACAGCCTTGTGACGCGCCCTTCGCACGCGAGTCACAAAAATGGCTGTAAGTTGCAGAGCGTGAGTCATCAGCCCAGGGTGGGGATCCAGGGCACCAGCCACACCATGCGAAGGGTGGTTTCCGGGATCGTTCCCGGCAGCCTGGGATCGTCCAGGCTCCGGCTGCGACTGGCTGGATACGCGCCGCCGGCCGCGTCGCGTATCCAGAGTGGCCGGCGCGGTGCTCTGCTCGACGATGACGCCCCATCTGAGATCCGAATTCCGACTGGTCGCCGCCATCTGCGCTGCCCACCTCTTGCTGCGGGGGTCGCAAGCCTTCCAGCTCCCGGCGCGCGGGGTGCGCGGGCAGAGCCGTGAGCGCGGAAGCACCGCTAGGTCCTCCGGTTAGGGCGGCGCCAGATCACCGTTCGATGGGCCCGCGCGAGACCGACATTGCCGCCTGGGCTCGAGCGTTCTTCTCTCACCCGAACCGAGTTGTGACGATATTCTGGGCGGGCGGCGGAGTCGCGACGGTCTCCGTCATCCCCCTTGAGCGGTGGCCGGCTGCCTCACTGCTCACCCTGACGCTCATCGGCGGACTCTGCTTCGGGGGCTGCGCAATCCGCCTGCTGGCAGGAGAGCGGCTACCCCGCTCGGCGCTGCACTTCGATGTGGCGATCGCCACGGTCTTCGCGAGCGCTCTGGCGGCGGTAGGCACTGCCGGGCACATCAACTTCGCGAACCTCTACATCTGGATCGCTGTGTTCGCCTTCATGTACTTTCGCCTCCCCGTGGCACTGATTGAGCTGGTGGCGTGCGGAGTCGCATATGCGGTAGTGCTCACGGTCGGCCCGCGAGCAGCCGAGCCGGTGGCTGCGTGGCTGGCAGTGTTCGGCACCCTGGCGGTGGCTGGGGGAGTGACATTCCTGCTGGTGACATTCCTGCGGCGCGCCACCCTTGAGGACCCACTCACGGGCCTCGCCAACCGGCGCTCCTTCGACGAGCGTCTGGAGGAGGAGATCCAGCGATCTCGACGGAGCGGGGCCACGCTTTCGGTGGTCATGGCCGACCTGGACGGCTTCAAGGCCATCAACGACCGCGGTGGGCACGCAGCCGGCGACCAGCTCCTAAGGGATCTCGCCGCGGGCTGGCGCAGAGAGGTCCGAGGGAGCGGGGACGTCATCGCTCGCCTCGGTGGCGACGAGTTCGGCGTGCTCGGACCGGGGTCTGATGCCTTGGGGCTGCGCCGCCTCGCCAAGCGTCTGGGCGCGGCGCTCCCCGAAGGTGTCACCGGGTCCTTCGGGGTGGCGTCCTGGAACAGGACGGAGAGTGGCTCGGAGCTACTTCGACGGGCCGATACGGCCATGTATCAGCAGAAGCGGCGAAGGCACAACCCCGTGGGTGGCGCTGACATCGCGTGAGCAGGCATGGTTTGGTGTTGCCATTCGTCAGCCGATCAGGGCAGTCGGCTGGGTCGTACTTCAGGGGTGGGCGCGGCTCGTGTTCTGGAGAAGATGGCGTGCGAGGCACAACCTCACGCTGATGGTGCTGGGGGTGAGCCACCATGAGGTCTCAATCCTGGTCAAGCACCCAATTCGTAGGGTCGAGTGGGTGATTGAGGCGGGGCTGATTGTCGTCCCTCGCCACGATCAAAGGTGGTCGCCTGCTGCCCAAACCGGCAGCCAGACACGGCGCCGGGGCAGCCTCATGCCCACCCAGGCACCGGTCGGGAGCTGAGACTCAGGACTCGACGCCCACCGGCGCAGCGCAACAGAGCGTCCAGTGAATTTTTACCTCAACGTCGCAGCCTGTCACCGGTCACCGGGTTAGCCTGATGGCTATGGCGGCCAGTCGAGGTGGGGGATCTCGACCCAGGACCACGGCTACCCCACGCCCAAGCCCATCGATCGGGAGCCAAGCCCCACCGAGAGGTGGCGCCCTCGCGAAAACTGACCAGACCGGTCGGAGCGACTCGCTCGGGGGCTCCGGTCTTGGCGTCACCCCGATCGGCCTGTCAGAACTCGAACTTCTGAGGGCGGTCGTGGTGGCGTCTCCGATGGCGATCTCCGCCGTGGATCTGGCAGGGACGTTGATGCTGTGGAATCCGGCGGCCGAGCGCTTGTTCGGCTGGGAAGCATCCGAAGTTATCGGCCAGCGCTGGTTGATCGTCGACCCGGCATCCCCATCCGGGATCGACCCGCAGCGGCCGGACGCGCTCGCGGAGCCATCCCCTCTCGAAGTGGAGACCGTTCGACGGCATAAAGATGGGCGCGCGATTGACGTGGCTCTCTCCAAGGTCACAGTGCGCGATCCCAGCGGAAGAGCCACAGCCGTCTTGGGCCTCTTCCGAGACATCGGCGGACAGAACGCGATTGAGTTCGAACTAGGCCGGCAAGCCCACCGAGACGACCTGACCGGTCTTCTCAACAAGCGGGGCCTCCTCGATCGGATGGGTGGCGCGGTGACCGGAGCCCGCAGCCACGGGGCGGTCGTGGTCCTGAACCTGGATCACTTCAAGGAGGTCAACGACGGGCTCGGCCAGAGCGTGGGCGACCAGGTTCTGCGCGCCTTCGCCCACCGACTGGTAAGAGTGGTGCCCCCGAGCGCCCTAGTGGCCCGTCTCGACGCCGACACCTTCGCCGTGGTGATGCTGAGGCTCGCTCCGGCGCGCGCCGAGTCGGTGGTTGCCAGGATCTTCGAGCGCTTGGACGACCGGTATGCGGTTGACGGGCATCACGTGACCGTCGGGGTCAGCGGGGGAGTGGTGATCAGCGCTGGTCGGACCCACCCCGATGAGCTGCTCCGGCGGGCCGCAATTGCCCTGCGCCAAGCCAAGAGCGGCCCGCGAGGACGGTTCCACGTTCTCGATGAGGCGGTGGACCGCGCATTCGTCGAGCGCGTCGAGTTGTCGTCACAGCTGGCGGGAGCAGCCGAGCGAGGGGAGTTGCGTCTGGACTTCCAGCCCATCGTGTCGACTACTTCGGGCCGCATGACCGGAGTGGAGGCCCTGGTCCGTTGGAAGCATCCGGAGCTGGGCGTCCTGGCTCCCCAACAGTTCATCCCACTCGCGGAAGAGACGGCGACCATCTTCAGAATCGGGCGCTGGGTGCTCCAGCAGGCATGCGCCACGCTCAAGGAGTGGTCGGCGAAATCGACCGCGGCCACGCTGACGGTATCAGTCAACGTCTCTGTGGCTCAACTTCAGGGCCGAGAGCTGGTGAAGGATGTCAGCCAAGCCCTCACGCAATCCCAGCTCGCCCCTGAACGGCTCCATTTAGAGGTCACCGAGAGTGTGTTGACCAGCGACCCCGAGGCCGCGACTCGGGTGCTGCAGCAACTCCGCGAGCTCGGCGTCACCCTGGTGATCGACGACTTCGGGACTGGTAATTCATCGCTGACAGCGCTACAGCGCTTCCCATTCCAGGTCCTCAAGATCGACAAGTCGTTCGTGAGCGGCATCGGCGTCAGGACCGACGACAACACGATCGTGGCCGCAACCCTGGCACTTGCCCGCGGCCTCGGCCTCTCCGTGGTCGCGGAGGGTGTAGAGACACTGGATCAGGCCAACTTCTTGGCCCGCAACGGATGTGAGGAGCTTCAGGGCTACCTGCTGGGACGGCCCGCCCCCGCGAGCGAGATCCAGAGACTGCTGCCCCGGCGGCTCTTACGAGGACGGTCGCAGAGACGCCGAGGGGAATCCTCAGGGTCGAGCTCCTACAGGGAACTGATTGGAGGGGCGACCCTCATCGAGGATCAACAGGTGACGGTTAGCTTGGCCACCGCGCTTCGCCCAATTTTGGAAGAGCTGCAGGAGCGCACCGCCCTCGAATCGGTCTACCTCACCAGGATCAACTGGGACCGTGCCGAGCAGGAGATTCTCGCAGCCGCCAACAGCGACGACCTCATAATCCCGGAGGGTCTCGTGGTGGCATGGTCGGACACCCTGTGCCGCCGATCGCTCGAGTCGGGACGCGCATGGTCGGCGAGCGTCCCGGACTTGTGGCCGGACAGCGAGGCGGGCAGGCAGCTGGGACTCGTCACCTACGCCAGCGTCCCGGTGGTCCTTGCATCGCAGACGGTTTACGGGACCTTGTGCGGGGCCAGTCGCCGACCTGTGCCGGAAAACCCGGAGGTGCTGGCGCTGATGGGCATGGTTGCCCGGATCGTGGCTGCCTTGGTTGAAGGGCAAAGTGCGCCATCAGCCCCTGCGCGGCGGGTGGCGCTTGGGGTGCTAGCCCAAGCCAGACGGTAAGGCGCGGGGGCAGCCGGCCCGGGCTCGCGGCTTGTGGCGCGCCGGTGACTTGGTGGGCGGGAAAGCGACCGTCTGCCGCGCTCCCGGCCATATGGATCGGCGGCCATGCCGGAACCGACGCTCTGGTCGCCACCCCCATGGCGAGAGGCGGCGGCCCGGGCCGTCTCAGATCCAACTTGAGTGGACCAGTCCCCAGGCCGAGCTAACTCGGACGGCTCCCGCTATTGGGGAGGTGTGTCGGCGCTGGCCCGGAACCGTACCTTGCGTCGAAATCCGGGTCTTGGCGGCCCTCATCCCACCACTCGTGTCAACAACCCGTCTGGGAAGTACACGTGAGGCGGGTCCAGAGTCGCTGCAGCCGACCGTGACGCGGTCCTGAGATCCGAGGCAGGCGAATGGCGTCCACCCCCAGCGGAGATCACTCTGGCCACGAGCTACACGCTTGCCCGCAATTGTCTTCAGCGCGAGCAGCTCGCCGTTTCGTGGTCCCTGGCCGAGCGCTCGTCACGCGAGCGGTCCGCCGTCAACCCATGGCTACCACCAGATGCAGTCGTTGGCCGGCGCCGCCGGGGATTTCTGATCGACCCCGCGGCTCGGAGCCCGTCCGACTTCCGTCAGTCGGAAAGGCTGCCCTGATTGGCCTGGCGAAGAATGCTCTCAATGACGTCGTGGCCGGGCGGCCGGTGGGGCAGCGTCCGCCGAGAACTGCTCTTGCGGCGTTCCTGACGAGGGCTCAGCATGTGCACCTCTTGCTTCCGCCAGACCCGCTCAATCAACACGCGGATCTCGATGCCCTCTTCG
>DATLTJ010000065.1:0-10186 GCA_035533655.1 Candidatus Acidiferrales bacterium
CACTGTGCTAGCTGATCTCCTCTCCCGACGACTTCGCTGCCGACCTAGCGGCCGAGCTGGCGCTACTCCAGGTAGTCCTTGAGCTTCATGCTCCGCGAGGGGTGGCGGAGCTTGCGCAGAGCCTTGGCTTCGATCTGGCGGATTCGCTCACGGGTCACGCCGAAGCGCTTGCCCACCTCCTCCAGGGTGCGCTGGTGGCCGTCGATCAGCCCGAAGCGTAGCTGCAGTACCCGGCGCTCCCTCGGAGTCAGGGTGTCGAGGATGTCTTCGACCTCGGTCCGGAGCATGGTCAGCGACGCCGCCTCGGAGGGCGCCACCGCCTCGCTGTCGGGGACGAAGTCGCCGAGGTGGGAGTCCTCTTCCTCGCCGATGGGGGTCTCCAGGGACACCGGATCCTGGGCCACCTTGACGATCTCTCGAACCCGGTCCGGGGTGATCCCCATCTCCTCGCCGATTTCCGGGTCGGCCGGCTCACGGCCCAGCTCCTGGAGCAGGCGGCGGGAGATCCGGACCAGCTTGTTGATGGTCTCGACCATGTGCACCGGGATGCGGATGGTCCGGGCCTGATCGGCGATCGCCCGGGTGATCGCCTGGCGGATCCACCAGGTGGCGTAGGTGGAGAACTTGTATCCCTTGTGGTAGTCGAACTTCTCCACCGCCCGGATCAGCCCCATGTTGCCCTCCTGGATCAGGTCCAGAAAAGACATGCCGCGGCCGATGTACTTCTTGGCGATCGAGACGACCAGCCGAAGGTTGGCCTCGGTCAGGCGGTGCTTGGCATCCTCGTCGCCCTGCTCGATCAGCTTGGCCAGGTAGACCTCGTCCTCGGCCTTGAGCAGAGAGACCCGGCCGATCTCCTTGAGGTACATCCGGACCGGGTCGTCCAGAGAGACGGCGTCGGCATCGGTGGCCAGCACGTCCTCATCGGCCTCTTCGGCGTCGAAATCCTTGTCGCCGTCCGAGACGACGATCCCCATCTCTCGGAAGATGACGAAGAGCCGCTCCATCTGGTCAGGGTCGGTATCCAGCTCAGGGAAGGGCTCCAGGACCTCGTTGGGGGAGAGGAACCCCTGTTCCTTCCCCTTCAGGATCAACTGCTCCGCCAGCCGCACCAGATCCTCGGTACGTGGTGGGACCGGAGCCGCCGCCGGTGGCTTCATCGCCTTGACCAACCTATGCCTCCACTCCGCCACTTCTCCGCAGCGCCTCGATCTGCCGTTGTTTGCGATCCAACTCGGCCGCCAGCTGGGGGCCCTCGCCCTCGCGGTGATGGCTCAACTCGCCGAGTCGTCGGCGTAGGGTCGCCGCCTGATTCTCCAGGGTTTCGATCCGGATCCTCTTCACGTAGTCGCCCAGGGAGCGTCGCCGCCGTGCCTCCCCGGCATCCTCGGCGAGTTCGGGGAAGCCACCCTTGGGGAGCTCATCCAACCGTACCCGAAGCTCCGGAGCGAGGTCAGCCGGACTGAGCCTTTCCGGGGCGACATCGACCATCGCCTGGTAGAGATCGCCGTGCTGGGGATCGAGGAAGTCATCCCGTCTGACCTGAAATTGATCTCGAACCTCTGCTACCAACTGGGGGCTGTGCCAGAGCATCCCCAGCAAATGGGCAGAGGCTCCCATTGCAATCTCCCCGCTAGCTACCTGGCTCAAACCTTCTGCTCTCGACTTCACCGGCTGCCTGGTGTCACCTTGCTCCACGTCCTTCAGAATCCGCGAGGCGTCGACTCCCAGCCGGCGCCCAACTCTCTCTGCATATAGAGCGCGGATACTGGCCTCGGGGATACGCCCCAAAACTTTCATGGCCCGCCGGAGCGCTTCCTGGCCCTGGCCTCCCGAGCTTGGGGAGGCCTCGCCCAGCGCTCCGTCGACCAGCGCCTCCCAGGCAGGGGGCGCCTTCTCCACCAGTTCCCGGAGCGCGGCGGGGTCACTCCGAGAGAGGTCGTCCGGGTCCTGGCTTTCCGCCAGCGTGAAGAGCCGGCAGTTCATCCCCGCCTGAGCCACCAGGCCCACCGCCTTGCCAGCCGCCGTCTGGCCGGCGTCGTCGCCGTCGAAGCAGAGGATGACCTCGTCGGAGAAGCGACGCAGGAGTCGGACCTGAGCGTCGGTGAGGGCGGTGCCGGAGACGGAGACCGCGTTCCGGATTCCGATCCGGTGGGCTCCGATCACGTCGAAGTACCCCTCCATCAAGACCGCCCGGTGCTCCCGGTGCATCGCCTCGCGGGACAAGTCCAGGCCGAAGAGCACGTTGGATTTCTCGAAGAGCGAGGTGCTCCTGGTGTTGAGGTACTTGGGGCTGCCGGCCGCGATCGCCCGGCCGCCGAATCCCACCGGCCGGCCCTGTTCGTCCCGGATTGGGATGACGACCCGCTGCCGGAAGAAGTCGGTCAGTCGGCCTCGGTCGTTGCGGGCCAGTCCGGAGGCGGCGATGTCGGCGGGCTCGGCCTGGCGCCTGCGCAAGAACCGGACCAGGTTGTCCTGGGTCGTGCCCAGGGGGGCGTACCCGAGCTTGAACCGCTCCCGGTCTTCCTCGGTGACCCCCCTGGAGTCCAGGAAGCTTCGTCCCTGCTTCCCGGCCGGGCTCTGGAGCAGGACATGGTGATAGAAGTCCACCGCCAGCTGATTCAGTTGGAGCAGGGCCTCCCGCTGCTTGCGCCGGCGGATCTCGGCCGGGCTCTGGGACCGGTCCTGGCTGAGGTCGACTCCGGCTCGTTTGGCCAGCTCCTCCAGGGCGCCCCGGAAGTCGGTGTGATCGATGAGCTCGACGAAGTGGAAGATGTCCCCGCCCTCGTGGCAACCGTGGCAGTTCCAGAGCTGCTTCTCCGGGTTCACGTAGAACGAGGCGGTGTGCTCGGTATGGAACGGGCACAATCCCTTCCACTCGCGTCCGGCCCTGGTCAGCCGGACATGACCCCCGATCACATCCACGATGTCGAGCCGAGACTTGATCTCGTCGGACGCGCGCTCGCTACTCACCTTGCCCGAGGGCTCCACCTGGGATCACCGACGCCGGCAACCAGAGTGGCGCCACGCCGGAGATCCTTATCCATCCCTCTCGGTGTACCCAGAAGGCGTCGGCATGCGGACTAGCGCCGAAAGAGTCCTCGGCTCTTCTGCGGCGCCGGCCCCTGCTCGCGGAGCCGGTTGCGGAGGGCCATTACCTCCTGCTCGCGCTCGGCCAGCTGCGCCGCCGTGGACTTCCGGGTGTTCTCCAGCTCCTGACGCAGATCGCGGACCTGGCGCAGCCGGCGCTCCAGCTCCGCCTCAAAGCGCAGCCGCTGCTCCGCCTGGATCCGTTGCTCCAGAGCTCGCTCCCAGCGTTCAAAGAGACCCGCCACCAGCTCCCGGGCGTCAATGGAGTTGATCGCCAGAGCACTGTCCGGTCCCTGAGCGGCGGCCAGTGCCGAAGGGCGGGGGACCTCGACCAGCTCGGGCACGCCCATCACCTCACTGGGAAGGGGGGACTCCAGATCAAGCCCTGCCCCAGCGCCGACCACGAGGTCGTCCTCGTCGTCCTCGTCGCTGCCGAAGGGGGCCTCCTCCTCGTCTTCGTCGTCCGGTTCAATGGCCGCGGTGAGGGGCGCGGTGGCCGCCGGAGGCGGAGGGGTCGCGAACTCGGAGGCAGCCTCTTCCAGCGGGAAATAGGAGTCTCCGGCGGTCGGGGTGAAGGGCGAGAGCTCCGGGGTGGTCTCGCTGACCGGAGCCGCTTCGAGCGGCTCGTCCTCCCAGGTCCCGGGATCTGGTCGCCAGACCGGCTCGGGAGGCGACACCACTTGGGCTGCCGGGAGGTCGTCTGCCGGCTCAGCTTCCCAGGGGGTGGGGGGCGGGGGCGCAATCGTGGCGGGAGGGTCGTCCTCGGCTGCCGGCCAAGCGTCGGCCGGGTACTGACTCTGGCGGACGCTCCAACTCGACGGGACCACCTCTTCGTCCGCGGACTCGGCATCAGCGCCGACGAACCCCTCAGGCGTGGGGAACGGGGTTGGCGCCCGGTCGGGACCATCCACGCCGATCTCGGCGGCGCTGACTCGCATCTCCAGCTTGCCTCCGATCTCGACCCAGTGAACTGGGATGTCGCCGGACTCGATCCGGCGTTGGATCATCTCCAACGGTAGCGACAGCTGGGCCGCTACCTCGTCAACGGTCAGGTAGTCATCAGGCATCTGGGTTCTCTCCCGTAGTGCGATGTGGCGCGCCTAGCCGATGTGAGGCCCCCTTCACCGTCTTCCCAGGAGTCCCGGGTCCGGCGGTGTTGGTCACCTCAACCAGGGCTCGTTGCCAGAACAGGGGCGATGCCGAGGCGAGTCCGAAGAGGGCACTGAGCAAGACCACCGCGTCCACGCTGTCCCGCCCTTGCTTGGTCCAGTAATCGTCCTCTAGATGCAGCCAGAGGGCAAATTCGTCGTATGTGAGCGCCACCCCAGCCCCGTAAAGCGGAGCCAGCCGCCGCCTCCAGCGCAGGTCGGTCTGGAGCAGGGCGGCGTAGCCGCATCCGGTCAGGGCGAGTATCCCCCAAACCATGTGATGGATGTGGAGGGGTTGGCCCTCCTTCTTACTGCCGCCTCCCAGCATGATGTTGCCCAAGGGCAGCCAGTGGTTGCGGATGCCGTGGGTGATGATCCGCACGGTGGAGAAGGTGGCCACAAAAGCGGTCAGGACCCGCATGTTGATGTCCTCGTCGGGGCGCTCCGCCGCGGTCTCCCGGTACCTTTTAACGAGCCGCTCCGGCAGCGACAGCAGGCTGCGGGCGTGATGCTCCGTGCTCGCCTCCGATTGGCTCATCGTCGCATCGTACCGGTGTTTGGCCCGGAATGGCACCGGAAACCCCCTGAAGAGCGACACGCGAGTTGCCGGGGGGAAGTATCAAGCCGATCTGAGACCCCGGGGTCGGGTCAGCTGGGAGGCTGCTCCAGGCAGGCCTTCAAATGGGGCAGGCTGTCCACCAGCCGCTCCCGCCAACTCACAGCGCCCGCCGCGGGTGCCGCCGGAGTGCCAGTGCCGGTCAGCTCGACCGCCAGCGAGACCCCTGTCAATGCAGGACCCACCGGAGTGAGGCGGAAGGAGGCTCGGGGATGACCAGCCAGGCTCAGGGCCTCCACCCCCAACAGCACCGGGCGGTGGTGGTGGACCAGCCGATATTGGAACTGTCGGCCACCGAGCACGGTGTCGTGCACCGACTGTCGATACGTGGCGCCGACTCCGCCGCCGTGACACAGAAGTTCGGAGCTGGACACCCAGGTCTGCCACCGCGGGTCGTTGGAGCCGTCAGCCATGAAGTCGAACACCGCCTCAATCGACCGCTCGACCATCACCGTGGCCGCCGCCGATTGGTTGCGGCGCTGGGGATCGCGGTGCTGCGTGGTCTCGCGCTGACTGCTCTCCATGGGCAAGGTCATCGTAGTTCGGTCGTCCAGGTGGTGTGCAATGTAGGCAAGTGAAAACCTGCGTAATTGACGATCTATTGTCGAGCAAAGGGGTGTCGTTGACGCCTTGTTGACGCCGGCGCCGCTAATCTCAAAAAGTGCTCGACGTTTTGGCGGTGGTGCTGACGATCGTGGTGTTCGCGGTCGTTTATCTGTTCATCGCGGCTCTGGACAAGCTCTGATGAGCATCGAAGACATAATCCTGCTGATACTGTCGACCATCACGTTCGTCTACTTGGTGTTCGCCCTGATTCGGCCGGAACGCTTCTGATGGGATTCGGACTGACCCTACTGGTGCTGGTGGTCGTGCTGGCAGTGATCTGGCGCTTCCTCGGCTCCTACATGGCTGATGTCTATACCGGCAAGAGCCACTGGCTGGCCTGGGCGGAGCGTCCAGTCTACCGAGCGTTGGCCGTTGATCCCACTGCCGAGCAGACCTGGAAGCGCTACGCGGCGGCGACGGTGGTCTTCTCGGCGGCCTGCGTGCTCTTGGTTTACGCGATCCAGCGCCTGCAGGGTTATCTACCTCTCAATCCGCAACACCTGGGGGGCGTGTCGCCCTGGCTGGCACTGAACACCGCCGTGTCCTTCATGACCAACACCAACTGGCAGAACTATGTGGGTGAGTCGACGATGTCCTATTTTACCCAGATGGCTGCCCTGGCGGTGCAGCAGTTTGTCAGTGCCGCAGTCGGGATGCAGATTGCGATAATTTTGGTCCGCGGATTTGTGCGCCGGGAGTCGCCCACCATCGGCAACTTCTGGGTGGACCTGGTTCGCGGTGTCCTTTACATTCTGCTGCCCATCAGTCTGGTGGTCACCGTCATCTTCGTCGGCCAGGGAGCGGTGGAGACGTTGGGCGGGCCCGCTCATATCCACGACCTTCTGAACGGGGTCTCGCAGACGATCGCGCTGGGTCCGGTGGCCTCAATGTCGGTGATCAAACAGCTGGGTACCAACGGCGGAGGGTTCTTCAACGCCAACGGCGCTGGCCCCTTCGAAAACCCCACCGCGCTGACCAATCTGCTGGAGATCGTGCTGGTGCTGGCCATCCCCTTCGCCCTCACCTACACGTTCGGGAAGATGGTGGGGAACCTCCGCCAGGGGGTGGCCCTGCTGGCGACGATGGTGGTCCTCTTCGGAGTCATCCTTGGCGTGAGCTTGAGCTCGGAAACAGGCACCAATCCAGCGCTGACTGCCGCTGGCCTCACCCAGCAACAGCAGTCCGGCGGGAATATGGTAGGTAAGGAGACGCGGTTCGGGCCGGCGGCCTCGGATCTGTTCGACATCGCGTCAACGGAAACCTCCACCGGCTCAGTGGACGGCTCTAACGATTCGTACACCGCGATCGGCGGCGCCGGCCTGCTCGCTGGCATGATGCTGGGGGAGGTCTCGCCGGGTGGGGTCGGGAGCGGACTCTATACGTTGCTCCTCTTCGCCATCATCGCGGTCTTCATCGGGGGCCTGATGGTCGGGCGCACTCCCGAGTATTTGGGGAAGAAGATACAGGCGCGCGAGGTGAAGCTGGCGTCGATCGGCGTGCTGATGATGCCGGTCACGGTGCTGGCGCTAACGGCTCTCGCCATCGCTATTCCTGCGGGCTTGAGTTCCGTGTTCAACCACGGACCCCACGGGTTCACCGAGATTCTCTACGCGTATACGTCGCAGACCAACAACAACGGGTCGGCCTTCGCGGGGCTCAACGGCAACACCCCGTTCTACAACCTGACGGGCGCCCTCGCCATGATCCTGGGGCGCCTCGGAATCATCATCCCGGTCATTGCTCTCGCCGGGTCTCTGGCAGCCAAGGGATATGTTCCGAACACGGCTGGGACCATGCAGTCCGACAAGCCCATCTTCGTTGGACTGCTTATCGGGACGGTGCTTCTGGTCGGCGGGCTGACCTTCCTGCCGGCGATCTCCCTGGGTCCGATCGCTGAGGCCCTGGTGCACCACGGAGTGCTGTTCGGATGAGCGCTAGCTTGACTTCCATACTCGGTGACGGTCCCCTGGCTCCGGAAACGGCCCCGGTGCCGGAGGCTCTCGAGGAGACGGCAGCCGTACCGTCCGGCGGCGGTCGCGGACGGCGCCGGCTGCCCTGGATGACCCGCGACATCCTGATCCGCGCGATCGTCGACTCGTTCATCAAGCTGGATCCGCGGGTGCAGGTCAGAAACCCGGTGATGTTCGTGGTCTTTATCGGCACCGTGGTCACCCTGGTGGTGTCGGTTTACCACCCGACCTCGGTATTCGACTGGCTGGTGACGGTCACCCTGTTCCTGACCGTACTGTTCGCCAATCTTGCCGAAGCGACCGCCGAGGGTCGCGGCCGAGCCCAGGCCGACACCCTGCGCCGCATGCGCGCCGACACCATGGCCCGGCGTCTCAAGGAAGACGGCACTGAGGAGAGCGTGCCGGCCGCCTCGCTGACTCGGGGCGATCGCGTGGTCTGCGAGGCAGGCGACCTGGTGCCGTCGGATGGCGAGGTCGTCGAGGGCGTCGCGTCGATCGACGAGTCGGCTATCACCGGGGAGTCGGCGCCGGTGATCCGAGAGAGTGGCGGGGACCGCTCCGCCGTGACCGGCGGCACCAAAGTGCTCTCCGACCGGGTGGTGATCAAGATCACCGCTGAGCCGGGCCACACCTTCATGGATCGGATGATTCTGCTGGTCGAGGGTGCCAACCGTCAGAAAACCCCCAACGAGTTGGCCCTGACCATCCTGCTGGCGGCCTTGACCATCATCTTCGTCCCGGTTTGTGTGGCCCTGGCGCCGTTCGCTGCCTATGCCCACGGCCAGGTGTCGGTGGTCATCCTGGTGGCCCTGCTGGTCTGCCTGATCCCGACCACCATTGGGGCCCTCCTGTCCGCCATCGGCATTGCCGGGATGGACCGCTTGGTGCAGCGCAACGTCCTGGCCATGAGCGGTCGGGCGGTGGAGGCGGCGGGTGACGTCAGCACCCTGTTGCTGGACAAAACCGGCACGATTACCTTGGGCAATCGCATGGCAGCCACCTTCACTGGCATCGGCGGGTTCGCTGAACGCGACCTCGCTGATGCGGCGCAGTTGGCGTCGCTTGCCGACGACACCCCCGAGGGCCGATCGATCGTGGTCCTGGCCAAGGAGCGGTTCGGTATCCGTGCCCGCGAGCTGAGCGCCAAGCACCAGATCATTCCCTTCAGCGCCGCGACGCGCATGTCCGGGCTCGACATCGACGGCCAGCAGATCCGCAAGGGGGCCGGTGAGGCGGTGAAGAACTGGGTGGTGGAACAAGGCGGAATCATTCCGGACGAGCTGGGGCCCATCGTGGAGCGTCTGTCTCGAGCCGGCTCGACCCCGCTGGTGGTCGCTGATGGCCCGCGGGTCCTGGGCGTGGTGGAGCTTCGCGACGTGGTCAAGTCGGGCATCAAGGTCCGGTTCGACGAACTGCGCAAGATGGGAATTCGCACCGTCATGGTCACCGGCGACAACCCGCTCACTGCGGCCACCATCGCCGCGGAGGCCGGGGTCGATGACTTCCTGGCGGAGGCCACTCCCGAGGCCAAACTGGCGCTGATTCGCCAGGAGCAGGAGGGCGGTCGCCTGGTGGCCATGGCCGGAGACGGCACCAACGACGCTCCCGCACTCGCCCAGGCGGATGTCGGCGTCGCCATGAACACCGGGACCATGGCCGCCAAGGAGGCCGGCAACATGGTCGACCTGGACTCCAATCCCACGAAGTTGATCGAGGTGGTTGCGATCGGCAAGCAGCTGCTGATCACCCGGGGGGCGCTGACCACCTTCTCCATTGCCAACGACGTCGCCAAGTACTTCGCCATCATCCCAGCGCTCTTCGCGGCGACCTATCCGCAACTTAAGGCACTCAACGTCCTCAGGTTGCACAGCCCCCATACCGCAGTGCTCTCAGCGGTCATCTTCAACGCCCTGGTGATCGTCGCCCTGATCCCGTTGGCGCTGCGGGGGGTGCGCTATCGGCCGGCCACCGCCACGGCCCTGCTCCGGCGCAACCTGCTGATCTATGGGGTGGGCGGAGTGATCGCCCCGTTCATCTTCATCAAGCTCATCGATCTCGCCTTGACCGCACTGAGGATCTCCTGATGTTGGTCCATCTGCGCCGTTCGATAGTTGCCCTCGCGGTCTTCACGGTCATCCTCGGACTCATCTATCCGCTGGTTGAGACCGGCCTCGCGCAGTGGTGGTTCCCGTCTCAGGCCAACGGCTCGATTACCAAGGACGGCTCGACCTTGATCGGGCAGCAGTGGAAGGGTGCGGGGTGGTTCCACGGACGGCCCGACGCCGAAGATCCCCTTGCCACCGGACCGACCAGTCTGGGACCCACCTCAAAGGTGCTGGCAGCGGAGGTGCGCGCGGCGATTCAGGCCGAGGCGAGGCTCGGGGTCAAGCTTCCCCCCGCGGATCTGGTCACGACCTCAGGCAGCGGAGTCGACCCGGACATCTCTCCGGCGGCAGCAATGGTCCAGGTGGATGTGGTGGCCAAGGCCCGGGGCCTATCCCCGGCGGCCGTGCGCCAACTGGTGATCAACGTGGAGCAGGGCCCCTACCTCGGCTTCTTGGGAGCGTCCACCGTCAACGTGCTCGACCTTAATGAGGCGCTGGCCAAACTGGTGGCCCGCGGCTAAGCGTCCTCCCCGGCGCCTGCCGCCGGGTTCAGCTCGGCTCGCAGCTCGTAGCCGATCCCAGGGTGGGTGACTAGAAACTCTCCGTGCTCGACGCCCAATTTGCGCCGGATGCGGTTGGCGTAGACCCGCA
>DATLTJ010000066.1:0-4568 GCA_035533655.1 Candidatus Acidiferrales bacterium
GGCCCCAGGTGGGGGGTCTCGGGGGGTCTCACCCGGTAACTTTTCTAGTTGAGACTCACGGGAAGGTGTACGGAGGAGACCCCCCGAGACCCCCCCTGAGATCAGGTTGCGGACATAGCGCTGGTGGCGATAGGTCTCCAGCTCGACTCCGTGCTCCTCCAGCCCGATCGTAAAGTCCTGCTTCCGCCCGGGCCGCTCGCCGGCGGCCTCGGACCACTGCCGCCACGCTTCCCACAGCTCGCCGACAGGGGTCCGGGCGCGGGGCGATTCCTCGGTGCAGTCCTCCAAGAAGGCGGAGAAGGTGTCCTGCTCGGCGCGATACTCGGCGGTGGCCTGGGTGACTTTGCGGGTCTCTCCGAGCCCGTCGGCATACCAGGCGACGGCGCCTTGCACGATCCACGCCAGAAGCGCCGGCCCGTGATCGCTCACCAGCCGCTGGCGAAGGGTTCCGTCCTGGTCTTGGGGTCGGACGGTGTGCTCGAAGGGCACGAGTCGCAGGCGTCGCCAGATGCTTTCGTCGGTGCCCCGGACCCGGGGTTTGTGATTGGTGACGATCACCACCTTGTGCGTAGGGGCGAAGTCGAAACGGCGCCCGTAGAGCTCTCGGGCCGAAAGCCGGTCGCCCCCGGTCAGGGTCTTGACCAGCCCTTCCGCGAGCGTGGCTCGGTTCTCCAGCTCGAAGCAGGTGACCAGGCGCCGGCCTCGCAGGGCCGCGATGCGCTCGGGGTGGGGCTCGTGCTGGGACTCGGTGAACAGCCCATCGGGCGCGGTGAGCGCCAGCTCGCCGAGCAGGTCCTGCGCAGCCCCCAGCAGGGTCGACCTACCGTTGGCGCCGCTTCCGTGCCAGACAAGTGCAACGTGCTCGCGGACGGCGCCGGTGGCTGCGTAGCCGATGCTGCGCTGGACGTAGCCGATCAGCTCGGCGTCACCACCGAATGTGGTGGCGAGGAACTGTGCCCAGAGGTCGGACCGAGCGTCAGGGTGGTACTCCACGGCGATCCCCCGGGTGAGGAGGTGGGCTCGGTCGGACGGGCGAAGCTCGCCGGTGCGTAGGTCCACCTCCCCGTTGCGGCAGGCCAGCAGGAAGGGGTGCCGGTCCAGATCCTCGACTCCGACCACCAGGCGGGGCCGGGCGACCTGGAGCAGCGCCTCAACCCGGCCGGCCCGGGCGCTCTGGGTGTAATGGGCAGCCCGGCGCCGGAACTCATCTCCGCTCGCTTCGGTGACCCACGTACGAAGGCCATCGACCACCTCACGGGCGAGGTCTTGGACTCGCTCGGTTCGGTCCTCCGCCCACCACGATCCCGACCAGACGTAGTAGCGACCCAGCTCTGGTGCCCATCGGACCCGATCCCCGTGCGCGTCGACGAACCGCTGCGCGTTTAGGTGGTCGCCTTGCAGCTCCACGGGCTCCGCGATCACGCTCTGGTCCCCAGCGCCACCCCGGTGGGAGAGGCAGCGCTCGGATCGGCGGTCCGGTCGATCAACGCTTCCGGCTCTAGTCGGCTGAGTTCATAGAGCGTGGTATAGCCGACCGGCAAAAGGTGCCCCAGGGCTACTTTTGCGATGACCGGGTCAGTGCTTGCGGCCATGGACCGCGCCCTGACTAGGGACTCGCTCGCCAGGCGCTCGATGGCCGAGCAGACCTGGCAGGGATCGCCACCGTCCGGGTAGTCCCGCAGGCAGTTCACGCGCATGCGGGCAGTCAGCTCCGCGTACTCGCCAGCCTCAGCCCAAAGGCGCTCGCGGTCAGCGACCACGGCGGCCCCCGGTAATCCGAATGGGCACCACCTCGGCGTCGCCCACGCCGGTCACCTCGAGCGCGGCCAGAAAGCGGGCCAAAGATTCGGGACGGACTCGGATTGCCCGGCCCAAGCGGAGGTGCGGTAGCTGGCCGCTGGCGATCAGGGCGTAGGCGGTCGTCTGGCCGACGTGGAGCTTCTGCTGAACCTCGGCCAGGGTGAGCAGCCCGCCCTCACTCATCGGCGGCCAGCCAGGCGGCGATGAGTGCCCCATACGCCAGGGCGGAGTCCCGGCGGGGCCGAAGGGTCACCCCGGTCTCCCACCGTGCGATCTGGGCGCGGTCGCATCCGACCGCCGAAGCGACTTCGGCCTGGCTCAGGCCCATCTGGAGCCGCAGGGTGCGTCCCACCGTCTGAGCCCTTCGCGCCAGCGCCAGTAGGAGCAGCTCCTCCGAGTCCATGCTCGATATAGTGCGATGGCGCTGCGGCCCTTGCGGTGCGTTTAGAGATGCAGGATTTCCGAACAGAGCTATTGCCGTTCCCAGGCATGGCCCGCAATTGTGTCTCTGGGTGTGCAGCGATGTTGCGAACGGTGGTACAGTCCGCTCATGGCTCCGCCAACTGGACCCACGTCGAAGTTGTTTGCCTGGCCCGATGAGACCGGCCCCTACCAGGTCCGCCTCTGGCTTCAGGACATCGAAGGTCGCCCGAGGATCGTCGGGCTAGAGATGTGGGGGATCGCCCCCCAGAATGAGCCGTGGTGGGGGCCGGTGCGGGAAGGCCCTGACTCGGCCATCACCGCATCGGCGATCAGGGTGCCGTTGGGGAAGTGGCTAGACGACTGGGCGGCCGAGAATCGTAGGTATGCGGAGGCGGCCCTCCGCCCCGAGTTCCTGGCCGAAGTCGCAAAGACTTGGCCCGACCTGCCGCTGCGCCAGGTCCAGAAGGACGCTGCGTTCGCCAAGGCCCGCAGCGCCGCGATCGACTACCTGGAGCAGAACGTGCAGCGCCGCCGTGGTCGCCCCACCGTTCCGGATGAGCTGGTCCGGCTCGTGGCTGACCAGTATCGGCAAGCCCTTGCGTCTGGGGACCGTGCCCCAGCCCTGGCGGTCACGAGATACCTGCAGCTGGTGAAGGGTAGCGACGTGAATGAGGCGACCGTCCGTCGGTGGATCGGGCTGGCCCGGAAGCGTGGGTACCTGCCCCCAAGCAAGCGTAGGACTTGAGGATTGGAGGACTAGCTGTGGCTCGTAAGAAGTCGATGACATCGCTGCTGTTCAAGGCGGCGCGCCTCTCGGCATCGGGCCGGGCGGTCCGTCGCAGCGTGGAGGAAGGTTCAGCCAAGCCCATCGAGCGGCGGGCCGGGAACATCGTGAAGGGCAGGGCTCTTGGCCGGCTCGGCTTCTGGCGGAGGCTGTGGAAGTGACAAACGCCAAACGTCGGGGCGCCGGTGAGGGGTCGATCCGGCAGCGAGCCGACGGACGCTGGGAAGGCCGCATCGAGGCCGGCTGGACGGCCTCGGGGACCAGGCGGCGCGTGTCGGTATTCGGCCTGACCCGGATCGAGGCGGTCCGTAAGTTGACCGAGGTCCGCCAGCAGCTCGCTCGCGGGCTCCCGGTCACCGACGGGCGCACCACGCTCGGCGCCTACCTCACCACGTGGCTCGCGACCGTCGAGCCCCGCCTGCGGCCAGCGACCCTGACCAGGTACCGAGGTCTGTGCGAGCACCAACTCATCCCGGCACTGGGGCACGTCAAGCTGACCAGGCTCTCCCCCGCCGATGTGGCCGCCATGCTGGCGCGCCTCCAGCAGGACGGCCTCTCCCCACGGACGGCCAGCCATGCCCGAGCCGTGCTCAGGACGGCGCTCAGCGACGCCGAGAGGTGGGGCCTGCTGAGCCGCAACGCGGCCAAGCTGACCGACCCGCCGCGAGTGCCCAAGCCATCGCCCAAGACGCTGCCCGTCGCGGATGTCCACCGGGTTCTGGACGCGGTGGCAGGGACGCCCATCGAGAACCTGGTGGCCCTGGGCCTCTGGACCGGGATGCGGCAGGGCGAACTCCTCGGCCTCAAGTGGGCTGACATCGACATGGATCGCGCCCAGCTCACGGTCAACGCCGCGCTCCAGCGCCTGCGCCGCCTGTCCGCGCTGGTCGAGCCCAAGTCCGAGCACAGCCGCCGGACGCTGCGGCTATCGGTCCAGGCGGTGGCCGCTCTTCGGTCCGAGCGCCAGCGCCAACGGGAGGCGCTGCTGGCTGCGGGAGCCAGCTGGCGGCCCGCAATTGAGGGCCTATGCTTCACGACCGCGACCGGCGGCCCGCTGTTAGGCACGACGGTCACCCGCCAGTTCCAGACCGCCCTACAGGGGGCGGGGCTGCCTCAGCTTCGGTTCCACCACCTGCGCCACCTTCACGGGTCGCTGCTGCTCGCGTCCGGGGTGGACTTGGCGACGGTGAGCCACCTGCTGGGGCACAGCTCGGTGCAAATCACCGCCTCCACCTACGCCGGCATCCTTCCGACCCTGCGCGATGACGCGGTGGACCGGCTGGAGCGGCTCATGGATCGGCAGGCTTGACCCCCAAGTTGACCCCCAAGTGGGGGTCAAACGGCGTAAGACGGCGGTACGGCGCGACGACGTTATGAGATCGCATTTGGGTATCGGTGCTGCCAGCGAAGTGGCCCGAAGCGGACTCAAAAACCGTTGAGCGCAAGCTCGTGTGGGTTCGACTCCCACTGCTGGCACCAGGTTTTTGATCTCCGATCCGCGGCTAGCTGGACCCTGGCGCTCAGTCGGCTACCCTCTTTGATAGCCACGTTGCTAGCCAGC
>DATLTJ010000067.1:0-37790 GCA_035533655.1 Candidatus Acidiferrales bacterium
GGACTGCACGGGCTGATGATGATGTTCGTTGCCACCCTCATTCTCATTGGGGCCTTCGGCAACTACTTCATTCCGCTCATGATCGGCGCCAAGCGGATGGCGTTCCCGCGCTTGGAGTCGTTCGCCTTCTGGCTGGTTCCCCTGGGTGCTCTGATCTTGTACTCGACCATCTTTGCGGGCTTTGGCGGTGGCTTCAACACCGGCTGGTACCTGTACGCACCGCTCTCAGTCGAGGCCAGGGCGGGCATGGACGGAGCCATCGTGGGCTTCGCCTTCATCGGAATCGCGGCGTCCATCGCGGCCATCAACCTGCTGACGACGATCTTCGTGATGCGGGCGCCGGGAATGACATGGAGCCGGATGCCGATCTTCGCCTGGTCCATGGTCGCCGTCGAGTTCCTCTCCGCCCTCGCTCCTCCTGTGCTGGCCTGCGCTTTGATGATGGTCGGTATGGACCGGGCCGTCCAGTCATCCTTCTTCGAGGCGTCAGCAGGCGGCAGCGCGTTTCTCTACGAAGAAATGTTCTGGTTCTTCGGTCACCCCGAGGTGTACATCTTCATCATCCCGGCCTTTGGGATTGCCCTGGAGATACTTCCTGTCTTCACGCGCAAACCCCTGTTCGGCTACCGACTGTCCGTCGCCGGGATGATGGGCGTTTCCCTGATGAGTTGGTTTGTTTGGAACCACCACATCTTCACCAGTGGCATCGCGCCCGGGCTGCGCCCGTTCTTCATGACCGCGACCGAGCTGATCTCTATTCCGACTGGAGTGGTCTTCCTGGCTCTGCTCGGGACGATGTGGAAGGCAGACATACGCTTCAAGCTGCCCATGCTCTTCGTCCTCGCCTTGCTCTTCAACTTCCTGATCGGTGGGCTGACCGGGGTGTTCCTTTCCGACGTGCCGCTGGACACCACACTTCATGACAGCTTCTTCGTGGTCGGGCACTTCCATTACACGATCGTCGGAGGAGAGATCTTCGCCCTCTACGCGGCCAGCTACTACTGGTTCCCGAAGATCACCGGCAAGATGCTGAACCCGCGAATCGGCAAGCTCCACTTCTGGACGGCCTTCATCTTCTTCAACACCACGTTCCTCCCGTTTTTTGCCGTCGGCTACTTGGGGATGATCAGAAGAAGCCCGGTCTATGCCTCGGA
Source organism: Candidatus Acidiferrales bacterium (assembly GCA_035533655.1). Classification (GTDB taxonomy): domain Bacteria; phylum Chloroflexota; class Dormibacteria; order Aeolococcales; family Bog-877; genus Bog-877. The sequence goes on from DATLTJ010000067.1 coordinate 1,155, forward strand.
CCTGCACGGGCTCAACGTCTGGATCAGCGTCAACGGCTTCCTGTTCGGCTTCTCGAATCTGATCTGGGTGGTGAACATCATCTACTCCTGGGCCTTCCAGAAAGAGCGCGCCCCGGCCAACCCCTGGGAGTCCCGTTCGCTGGAGTGGCAGCTTGCCACACCAATTCCGGCTGACAACTTCGACCGGATTCCGACGATCGTTTCTGGCCCGTATGACTACGGGGACCCCAACGCTCGACCGGTAGCTGAGTGGCCCGATCCCAGTTCGTTCCCGTCACCAGTTCCAGCCACGTGAGGACGGTATCCACATGATTTCCAATAACCCGGCGACAACGGGAGGCTTACAGGCGGGCGGGCGCTCGCATTCCCCGGAGCAGGTGGCGCGAATTCCCTTGGTGGGGACGTGGCTGCTGATCGGGGCCGACTTCTTCTTCGTACTCCCGCTGTTCTTTGCCTTCTTTCTGCTGCAGGAGACCAACAACAATCACATGTGGCAGCCAAAGGGAGTCCATCCGCCCAACCAGGTCTTGGGGGCGGTCGTGGTCGCACTGGTCGTAGTCGGGATCCTAGTGGCCCAGTCCGGCCTCAAGCACCTCAAGAGCCAGAGAACTCTCGCCTCATTCACCAGCTTCGGTCGGCTGGCCGCGCTATTGCTTCTGGTTGCGGTCGTAGTGCAGATATGGCAGCTTTCACACGTGGGCTACGGGATCTCCAGCGGGGCGTACGCAAGCTGCTTCTTCGCGATGCAGATCATTTTCAGCATCCAAGTGGTCGCTCTGGCTCTGTGGGCTCTGAGCCTCGCCAATCGGGCGAGTTATGAGTCAGCCCACCCAATCGCGATGCCAGGCCCGGACTCGGCTGAAGAGGTCGCCACGCCCATCTCAGCGCTGGCCCATTCCTATGAGATGTTCGCGATTTTCTTGGGCATATTCTTCGTGCTGGCGTGGGTTGTGGCCTACTTCCTTTAGCCGTTAGGCGGGTCAGGTCTGATTCGAAGTGCTCTTCCCCAAGCCAGGCCGACTGGCCTGAGGGTAGGTGGGTCTGAGAGGATGGAGGAGCGCGGCAAGAGATAGCCTAGTCGTGGTAGCACGAGCGGGTTCCGGAGGAGATTTTTCATCACCGAGTCGATCGCAGAAGCAGTGACCGTCGGGCACGCGGGGTCGCAACTCAGTGGGTCCGCGGGAGCGTGGGGAAAATCGAGCCCAGCGAGCGCGAGCTCGAGCCGACCCCTCCGGCGCGTGGTCGCCGATTACCTCAGCTTGACCAAGCCTGGGGTGATGAGTCTTCTGCTGGTGACGGAGTTTCTCGGAATGGTGATCGCTGCCCGGGGATGGCCGGGACTGGGGCTTACCGCGGCCGCGCTACTGGGCGGGGCTAGCGCTTCGGGGGGAGCGGCTGCGATCAACTGCTGGTTTGACCGGGATATCGACGCGGTCATGGGCCGGACCCGGCACCGGCCGCTGCCCTCGGGTCGGATGCGGCCGGAACGAGCCCTGGCCTTCGGGGTCGGGCTGAGCCTGTCCGGGTTCGTACTGTTTTTCTTCTTGGTGAATCCCTTGGCGGCGGTGCTGTCGGCAGCTGGGGGAGCGTTTTACGTCTTCGTCTACACCTTCTGGCTCAAGCGGAACACCAAGTCGAACATCGTGATCGGGGGCGCTGCGGGAGCAGTGCCTCCGCTGGTCGGTTGGGCCGCTGTCACCCACGGCGTCGGCCCCCTCGGGTTGGCTCTTTTTGCCCTGGTATTCCTTTGGACCCCTCCCCACTTCTGGGCGCTGTCGCTGATCGTGCGCCGCGACTACGCGGCAGTTTCGGTCCCGATGCGCCCGGTGGTGGTCGGGGTCCAGCGAACTCGCACCAGTATTGTCGGTTACACGTTGGCGCTGGTGGTATTCAGCTGCTCCTTGGCGATCTGGCTGGGTCCGGCGGAGCTAGCGGTGGCTCTGCTCCTGGGTGCTCCATTCATCGCACTCAGCATCATGGTTCTGCGCGAGGCGACGGGAATGCGCTGGGCACGGCAGCTGTTCCGGTTCTCGATGCTCTACCTATTCGTCTTCTTCTTGGGAACGGCCGGGGTTGCAGTCTTCGCCCGCTGAGGCCCTCGGTCGGTCGTCTTACGAGTTGGTTACCCCGAGGCAGACCACCACGATGAAGAAGGAGAACACCGCCACGAAAAGCATGCCAGCGATGAGCCAGCCGGTGCGGCTCATCTTCATCGGCGTCTGGAGGTCACCCAGGGTCCGGGGAGCCTCGCCAGCAGCCGTGGCTGGATAGCCGCCCCTCTCGTCGTTGTCGGTTGGAGGGACCACGACTTCGAGTATAGTCCGAGCGCGGGCACGACTTCGCGGTGAATCTCAGCCAGCCCACCTAGAATGGCGTAGGTGGGCATGCAGTTCGAGGACCTGCTCCCCCGCCTCAACTACCTGGGGGAGAGCGACGTCGCCACGCTGGAGCGGGCGTATCGGGTAGCTGAGCTGGCCCACCAGGGACAGATGCGCCTTTCCGGCGAGCCCTACATAACCCACCCGCTGGCGGTCGCGGCGCTCCTAGCGGACCTGCACCTCGACACCGATGCCCTGGCTGCCGCCCTGCTGCACGACGTGGTCGAGGACACTCCAATCGAGGCCGCGCAGATCCGTGCGGAGTTCGGCGAGACCGTCGAAAAGCTGGTCGCTGGGGTGACCAAGCTCGGCCGGATCAAGCTCCACAGCCAGGCCCAGGTCCAGGCCGAAAACATTCGCAAGATGCTGATCGCCATGGCGGAGGATCTCCGGGTGGTACTGATCAAGCTGGCTGACCGCATGCACAACATGCGTACCATCGGAGCACTCCCCGAGGAGCGCCAGCGCCGGATCGCGCAAGAGACCATGGACATCTACGCGCCACTCGCCCACCGCCTGGGGATCTGGCAGATGAAGGCGGAGCTCGAGGATCTCGCCTTCTCGATCCTGGACCACGACAGCTACGAGCGGGTGCGCCAGGAGGTGCACCTGCGACGCCGGCAGCGGGTGGTGGTGCTGGAGCAGGCCTGCCAGCGCCTGGAGGCAGAACTGGCCGAAGCCGGGATCCAGGCCGAGGTACTGGGGCGGCCTAAGAACCTCACCAGCATCTTCCGCAAGATGCAGCAGGGGGGCAAGACGATCCGGGAGATCTACGACCTGGTGGCCCTCCGGGTGATCTGTGACGACATTCGGGGCTGCTATGGCGCTCTCGGGGTGGTCCACTCGGTGTGGAAGCCGATCCCTGGCCGTTTCAAGGACTACATCGCCATGCCCAAGGGCAATGGCTACCAGTCCCTGCACACCACGGTGGTCGGGGAGGGGGGTGAGCCGGTGGAGATCCAGATCCGGACCAGGGACATGCACCGGACCGCCGAGGAGGGCATCGCGGCCCACTGGCATTACAAGGAAGGGACGCGTTCGGATCAGCGGCTGGATGAGGGATTCAGCTGGCTGCGCTCGCTGCTGGAGTGGCAGAAGGAGGTGCTGGATGCCGAACGCTTCGTCGAGCACGTCCGCCTCGATGTTTTCCAAGACGAGGTCTTCGTCTTCACCCCCAAGGGAGACGTACTTTCCCTGCCGGCCGGGGCGACCGCGATCGACTTTGCCTACCGGATCCACACCGATGTCGGCCATCGCTGCCTGGGGGCCAAGATCAACTCCCGGATGGTGTCACTCGACTACCTCCTGCAGAACGGCGACATCGTCGAGATCCTGACCACCCGCTCCGAGCGCCACGGACCGAGCCGGGACTGGCTCAACTTTGCCAAGACCAGCAGCGCCCGGGAAAAGATCCGGCAATGGTTCAAGCGGGAGCGGCGCGAGGAGAACGTCCCTCGGGGCCGAGAGCTGCTCGATCGCGAGCTCCGCCGCATGCGGGGGATCCCGCTCAGCACCGTCCCCCAGCCTCGCCTCTTGGAGCTGGCCAAGGAGTTTCGGATCCCCGACCTGACCGACTTCTTCGCCGCGATCGGTTACGGCGAGGTGGCGGCGCGGACCATCGTGCTGAAGTTCTCCGCCCAGGAAGAGGCCGGGGCTACCGTCTCGGCTCCGGAACGGTCCAGCGCCATACCCCTGACCTCGCGCTCGGCGCCCAGCGGTGGGGTCAAGGTGGCGGGGCTCGCCGACCTGATGACCAACATCGCCCGCTGTTGCAAGCCGGTCCCGGGGGAACCGATCCGAGGGTACGTGACCCGGGGCCGTGGTGTCACGGTGCACCGCGAAGACTGCGTCAACATGCGCCACGCCACCGACCCGCAGCGGATCGTGGAGGTCGAGTGGGACGAAGGCAGTCGTCAGGTTTATCCGGTCCGCCTGCGGATCGAGGCCCGCGACCGGACTGGCCTGCTGCGCGATGTGGCGATTGCCATCGCGGAGAGCCAGGTCAATCTGAGCGGCGCCGGGGTCGAGGTCGACGGGGCTCAGGCGGCGGTCATCTCGGCCGTAGTGGACATCGCCAGCCTCACCGAGCTGAGCCGACTCCTGGAGCGGTTGGAAGGAGTGCGCGACGTCCTGCAGGTGATGCGGGAGGTCGGCTGAGCGCGCCGAGGCCGGTGGGCGGCTCCGGTCCAGCCAATTACACTGCCACTTCGATGCCCCCGATCTCGCGGCCGCGCGGAACCGAAGACTTCTTGCCCGACCGCCTAGCGGCGATGACCCGGGTCGCCGAGGTCGGGATGAGAGTAGCCGGCAGCTTCGGCTACCGGGAGATCGCGACGCCCATCTTCGAAGCGACCGAACTCTTCGTGAGAGGAGTCGGGGACACCACCGACGTGGTGCGGCGGGAGATGTACACGTTCCCGGATCGGTCGGGTCGGTCGCTCACTCTGAGGCCCGAGAACACCGCTCCGGTGCTGCGCGCCTTCGGCGAGTCGTCGCTCCGGGAACTGCCCCCTCCGGTGCGCCTCAGCTACTCAGGACCGATGTTCCGCTACGACCGGCCGGGCCGAGGTCGCTTCCGACAGTTCCACCAGTTCGGGGTGGAGGCGGTGGGCGACAGCGAGCCTGAGCTCGACGCCGAGGTGATCGCGGTCGCCTGGGACTGGCTGAATGAACTGGGCTTGGGGGGCATCAGTCTGCAGCTCAACAGCATTGGAGACGCTCAGTGCCGGCCCGCCTTCCGGCAGGCGCTCCTCGACCACTTCGCGCCGCACCTGGAGCGGCTCCCCGAGCTCGACCGCGAGCGGCTCCGCCGCAATCCCTTGCGAATTCTGGACAGTAAAGATCCGGACACCGACGAACTGATGGCGACGGTGCCCCGAACCCTGGACTTTCTCTGCGAGGGCTGTCGGCAGGCGATCGACCGGGTGGAGCTGGCGCTCCGCGCGTACCACATCCCCTACCAGCTGAACCACCGGTTGGTGCGGGGTCTCGACTACTACGTGCGCACCACCTTTGAGGTCTGGCACGAAGACCTGCAGGGGGCGCAGAACGCCCTCTTCGGCGGCGGGCGCTACGATGGCCTCTCCGAACTGCTGGGCTATCCGGCGGCGCCCGGGGTGGGGTTCGCGGCGGGCCTGGAGCGGGTGGTGATGCTGGCGCCTCCCGGACCGGCGCTGGCTCCGCCGCAGGTAGTCATCTGCTCAGCCCAGGACACCGTCACCTCGCTCGCCATCGACTTAGCCCAGCGGCTGCGCCGCGATGGCCTGGCGGTCCTCTGCGACGTGGGCCGGCGAAGCCTCAAAGGTAAAATGCGGGCCGCCGAACGGAGTGGGGCCGGGGCGGTGGGGCTGCTCGGCGAGGACGAGGCGAAGGCTCAGCGGGTGACCCTGCGCCGCCTCAGCACCGGTGAGCAGGTGGCGGTCCGGTTGGAGGAGGCTTCCGCGCAGGTGCGCGAGTGGGCCCGCGCCAGCGAAGGTGACGGGGTGGGTCAGTGAGAGGTCGTCGAATGTGCGGGTCGGTCAACTTGGCCGACCGAGGCAACCGGGTGTTGCTGGCAGGCTGGGTGAACCACCGCCGCGACCATGGCGGCCTCACCTTCATCGACCTTCGCGATCACACCGGCGTGGTGCAGCTGGTCTTCAACCCGGCCCACGTTCCCGAGGCCCAGCAGGTGGCGGAGCGCTGTCGTCTGGAGTGGGTGCTGCGGGTGGAAGGAGTCGTCCAGCCGCGCCCGGAGGGGAGTGAGAACCCCAATCTGCCGACCGGGGCGGTGGAGGTGGCGGCGGACCAATGTGAGGTGCTGGCGCAGGCGGAGGCGATGCCGCTCGGGACTGCGGACGAAGCCGAGGCCGATGAGCGTGTTCGCCTGCAGTACCGCTATCTGGATTTGCGCCGGCCGCGGATGCAGCGCAACCTGCGGGCGCGGCATCGCTTCATCAAGCGGCTGCGCGATGAGGCCGACCGGATGGGTTTCACCGAGATTGAGACGCCCACCATGATCCTCAGCACCCCGGAGGGGGCGAGGGACTTCATGGTGCCGAGCCGCATGTTGCCGGGCCACGTCTGGGCTCTGCCCCAGTCGCCGCAGCTGTACAAGCAGCTCTCGATGGTGGCCGGTTTCGACCGCTACTTCCAGATCGCGCGCTGCTGGCGCGATGAGGATCTCCGCTCCGACCGGCAGTTCGAGTTCACCCAGCTGGACCTGGAGATGTCCTTCGTTGACGAGGAGGAGATCTACGAGGTCCTGGAGTCGATGATCTCGGCCGCCTGGGAGGAGGCCTTCGGGCAGGTGATCCCGACCCCTTGGCCGCGGCTGCCTTTCCGCGAAGCGATGGAGCGTTTCGGCTCCGACAAGCCGGACACCCGCTTTGGGCACGAACTGGCGGACGTATCCGAGGTCTACCGGGGGACCTCATTCCGGGTATTCGCCGGAGCGCTGGCAGCCCAGGGCTCCATCCGGGCCCTGCGCGTGCCGGGTGGAGCCGAGCTGACCAGAGGCGAGCTGGAGGGGGACTGGTTGCAGGTGGCTCGGACCTACGGGGCGATGGGCCTCGCTTACCTGTGGCGTCGAGCGGGACAGTACGAGGGGTCGATCGCCAAGTTCTTCTCCGAGGCCGAGCTGGCCGCGCTGACGGACCAACTGGGGCTGGAGGACGGCGATTGCGTCTGCTTCACCGCAGGCACGGGAGACGTGCCGGCGACGGCCTTGGGAGCGGTTCGCTTGCATGCGGCGCGACGGTTCGGATGGGTCCCGGAGGGCCGCTTCGATTTCCTCTGGATCACTGAGTTCCCCCTCTTCGAGAGCGCCGCCGGCGGAGGTGTCAGCCCGATGCACCACCCGTTCACCCAGCCCCATCCCGACGATTGGCCCCTGATCGCCAGCGATCCGTTGCGGGTGCGTTCGCGAGCCTATGACATCGTCTGCAACGGGGTGGAATTGGGCAGTGGCTCCTTGCGGATCACCCGCCCGGAGCAGCAGCGGGCGATCTTCGCGGCGCTGGGGCTGACGCCTGAGGAAGCCCAGCAAAAGTTCGGTTTCCTCATCTCCGCCTTCCGCTACGGCGCCCCGCCGCACGGTGGCTTTGCGGCCGGGATTGACCGGATGCTGATGCTAGGCCTGGGGGAGCCGTCCATCCGCGAGGTGATCGCCTTTCCCAAGACTCAGACCGGGTCCGATCCGCTTACCGGAGCGCCCACCAAGGTCCTGCCGGAGCAGCTGGCCGAGGTCGGACTGCGGCTGGTGGCCAAGGTCGGCGGCCCCGCGGCGACGCATCCCAAGTGAGCCGTGCTACGGTTGATTTGGGCCCGGGGCCCCGCCGGCAACAAGCACCCGACCCTAGTGATGATTCCTCGGGAGCGTCAATACCGTCGACGGCCCACAAGCCTCCTAGAGAGGATTTGGAAAGTAGCGTGCGGCGCACCCACCTAGTGTTCGAGGGATCGGAGCCAAGAGCTGGCGGGAGCTCCGGGCCCATCTGCCAGGTTTGACTTACCGTCCCAGGGGGCAAGCATTCACTTGATGGCAGCCAGGACGACTGATGCGACCGAGCTGAGGATCCCGGCAGATCCCCAATACATCGTGGTCGCCAAGCGGGCGGCCGCCGGGATGGCGAGTGTGGCCGGATTGGGCTTGGAGGCCCTGGACGAACTCAACATCGCCATCGCCGAGGCCTGCGAGCACACCATCCGGGCAGCCGTCGCGGCCGGACTGAAAGATGCCAAGGTCCGCATCAACTTCCTGGTCGAAGAGGATGCCTTGCGGGTCGAGGTCCGGCTGCTCGGCACCCGGCCCCAGCCCCCGGTCGAGGCCGCACCGAGGGTCCCGGCCGCCGCGCTCGCCAGCGCCGAGGCCCTCAACCTCGCTATCTCCATGCTCAGCTGTTTCGCGGACGACGTCGACTTTCAGGCAGCAGGCGACGGACTCGTGCGGGTCCGTCTGGCCAAGTACCGCTGGCGGTGACCGAGGCGGGGTTAACTCCCCCCCGCTTCGATCGCGAGTTGCAGCGGCGGCTCTTCAATGAGTACGCGAAGACGCGTGACCCCAAGGTGCGCGAGGAGCTGGTTCCCCAATACGCCGCCTTGGTCCACTCCCTCGCCCGTCGCTTCGCCGGCCGGGGCGAGCCGCTGGAGGATTTGGAGCAGGTCGGCTACCTGGGGCTGATCGCGGCGATCAACCGCTTCGACCCGAGCCTCGGCCTGGAATTCACCACCTTTGCCACCCCCACCATCCTGGGCGAGATCAAGCGGTATTTCCGGGACAAGAGCTGGGCAGTGCGGGTGCCGAGGCGCCTCCAGGAGACCTATGCCCGCGTGGTGCGCACCCAGCAGGAGTTGAGCCAGGAGCTAGGCCGAGGTCCGACCGTCCCCGAGATCGCGGCCCGGCTAGAACTGGAGCCGGACGAAGTTCTCCAGGCGCTGGAGGCGGGTCCGGCCCAGCGGGCGCTCTCGCTGGAGTCCCCGGCTGGCCCCGGTGATGGGGATGGTGAGCTGGGCGACCGGCTGGGCGCGGAGGACGAGAACCTCGGCCGGATAGAGCTGCAGAACATGCTGGCGGGCGCCATGCGTCATCTGACCCCCAGAGAGCGCGAGATCATGGTGCTGCGCTTTGTCGAGCAGCTCCCCCAAACGGAGGTGGCCCGGCGCCTGGGGATCAGCCAAATGCACGTCAGCCGCCTCCAGCGGGCGGCGCTGGCCCAACTCAAGCGCGAACTGCCGGACTAGTACGGAGCTCGTCGGCCCGGCGGCCGAGCGGCTAAAATCCGGCCGATCCCGCATGGACCATGGGCATTGCTAAGTCAACAAATCCGCACTGAGTTTCTGAACTATTTCGAGCAGCACGGCCATCTCCGGGTGCCCAGCGCGCCGCTGATCCCCCGGGACGATCCGAGCCTGCTGCTGGTGAGCGCGGGCATGGTTCCTTTTAAGGCCTATTTCCTGGGCCAAAAGGCGCCCCCCCAGCTGCAGCTGACGTCGTGTCAGAAGGCCTTTCGCGCCACCGATATCGATGCGGTGGGGGATCTCAGTCATGACACCTTCTTCGAGATGCTGGGCAACTTCAGCTTCGGGTCGTATTTCAAAGCGGAGGCGATCGGGTACGCCTTCGAGCTGCTGACGCGCGGCTTCGGCCTCGACCCCGCCCGGCTCTACCCGAGCGTTCACCCTGGTGACGAGATGTCAGTGAGCCTTTGGGAGAAGGTCGCGGGCATTCCCCCGGAGCGCGTGAGCCGGCTCGCGGAGAACTTCTGGCAGGCCGGACCGACCGGGCCGTGCGGTGTTGACAGCGAGATTTACTACGACCTGGGAGAGCGCTTCGGAGCTGGGCCGGACGAGCGCCCCGGACAGGGCGAGCGCTATCTCGAGATCTGGAATCTGGTCTTCATGGACTCCGAGCGGCTCCCCGATGGCCACACGGTGCCGCTGGCCCGCCCTGGGGTGGACACCGGCATGGGTCTGGAGCGGGTCGCGATGGTGCTCCAGGGCTGCGACTCGATCTTCGACACCGATCTCTTCGCGCCGATTCGTGAGGATTTCGCCCACCGCTCCCGGCAGCAGGCGGGGGGAGGGCAGGCCCAGCGCGACCGCCACCTCCGCCGCCTCTCCGACCATGCTCGGGGCGCCTGCATGCTGATCGCGGATGGCGTCCTGCCCTCTAACGAGGGGCGCGGTTACGTGTTGCGGCACCTGCTCCGGCGAGCGCTGGTGAGCTCCCTGAGCCTGGAGGTGGCGGGAGGTCTGGGACCTTGCGTGCCGACGGTCGTGGCGATCCTCGGTGAGACCTATGCAGAGCTGAGCAGTGGGGCGGAACGGGTCCGGGCGGTGATCGAACAGGAGGAGGCGCGCTTCCAGGAGACCTTAGCCCGAGGGATGGAACAGTTCGAAACCGTGGTCGGGAGAGTGGCGGGGGGAGTGATCTCCGGGGCCGATGCCTTTCGGCTCCACGACACCTACGGCTTCCCGCTCGAAGTCACCGTGGACCTGGCCGCAGCCCGCGGCATCCGGGTGGACCGGGTGACGGTCGAGCTGCTGCTGCAGCAGCAGCGGGAACTGGCCCGCTCCAGCCGCTCCACGGCGGTCGCGGGAACGGCGCGGCTGGAGCTGCCCCCGACTGAGTTTGTGGGGTACCAGCAGCTGCAGGCCGAGACCACGGTCACGCTGCTGCTTCGAGACAGCGAGTCCATCCCGCGGGCGGGAGCCAGTGAGGAGCTCGACGTGGTCCTGGAGCGGTCCCCTTTCTACGCGGAGGGCGGCGGTCAGGTGGGGGACCGGGGCCGGCTGGAATGGGACGAGGGAGCAGCTCTGGTGCTGGACACGACGGCACCCCACCCGGGGGCCCGGGTCCACCGCTGCCGGGTGCTCCAGGGTGAACTCACTATGGACCAGCAGGTCGTCGCCACGGTCGACCTGGACCGTCGCCGGGGCTGCGCCGCTCACCATTCGGCGACCCATCTGCTGAACGCGACGCTGCATCGCCAGCTGGGCGAGGGGGTGGTCCAGCGGGGCTCTCTGGTATCCCCGGACCGGGCGACGTTCGACTTCAGCTGGCCGCGAGCGCTCTCGGCCGTCGAGCTGATGGCGCTGGAGCGGCAGCTTAACTCCACGATCCGAGAAGACCTAGAGCGCCGGGTTGAGCTGCTGACTCTCGACGAGGCGCGCCGCTCCGGCGCCCTCGCCCTCCCCGAGGAGACCTACGGCGAGGACGTCCGGGTGGTGAGTTTCGGCGGCTACTCACGAGAGCTCTGCGGCGGCACCCATGTGGAGCGTTCCGGCCAGATCGGCTCCGCGGTGCTGACCGCCGAGCACAGCGTCGGCTCCGGCCTGCGCCGGCTGGAGCTGGTCGCGGGGGCGGCTGCCGAGCACTGGTGGGAGGAACAGCGGAGCCTGGCCGTGGAGATTGCGAGGCAGCTACGGGCGCCAGCGAGTGAGGTGAAGGCTCGGGTGGAGGGGCTGCAGGTGCGGGTCCGGAGCCTGGAGAAGGAGTTAGACGAGTCGCGTCGCCAGGGGCCTAGCGCGGCCGCCGCGACCCGGGAGCAAGTGGGAGCAACCACCCTCGCCATCCTCGATCTGCCCTCCAAAATGGAGCGCCAGGATCAGAGGCGGCGAGCTGATGAATTGGTGGCGGAAATCGGCCAAGGCTGCGCGGTGGTGCTGGCCGGATCCGAGCTGGCGCTTAAGCTGTCCCCGGATCTGGTAGCGCGAGGACTCCACGCAGGCCAGATTGCGCAGGCCGCCTGCCGCCAGTTTGGCGGGGGCGGAGGCACGGAGCAGTTTGGCCAGGGGGGAGTCACGGCTGGCGGTCACGCCGCCGCGCTGGCGACGGTGCGTACCATCCTTGGGTCCAGTCTGGAGGAAGCTTGATGTCGCAGGCCCCGTCGGCGCGCCGACAGCCTAGGACCCACGTAACCGCGCTTGACGTCGGCGCCCAGGTGATCAAGGCGCTGGTGCTCAAGAAAGAGGCCGGCGAGGCCATTGTGCTGGGTATCGGTCGCTCGGAGCAGGGCCCCGGTCAGATCGACCCCAGCCATCCGGTGGACGTGGATTCCGTGCTTGAGAGCTGCCATGCCGCCCTAGAAGCCGCCGAAGACATGGCCGAGGTCATCCCGACGAGAGTCGTCGTGGGAATCGCCGGTGCCCGGGTCAGGGCCATGAGTAACTCCGGTTCCAGGATCAGAGGCAGGCCCCAGGTCCGGATCTCCCGGCGGGAGCTGGACGACCAAGTGGAGGGGATCCAGCGCCGGGCCCTTCGTGAGGCCCAGGCCCAGCTCGAAGAGGAGTCGGCGGGCGAAAAGGACGGTGTTCTGCGCCTGGTTCATTCCTCGATCACGTCGGCGAAGGTAGACGGCCAGCCGGTCCTGGACCCGCTGCGGTATCAGGGGCAGAAAGTCGAGCTGACCGTGTTCAACACCTTCGCCACCGAGGGTCAGTACGCGGCGGTGGACGAGATCGCCCAGGCCCTGGACTTGGAATTGATGGAGACGGTCGCGGAGCCCTACGCCCTGGCGCGGTTGGCATCGACCCCCGAGGTCCTGGAATCCGGAGCGATCTTCATCGACATCGGGGCGAGAACTACGACGGTCAGCCTGGTTCGCAACGCCGTCTTGGAGTCCACCCGGATGTTCGAACTGGGCGGACGATCGTTCACCCGCAAGTTGGCCCACGATATGGACCTCTCGCTGATGCTGGCCGAGAGCCTGAAATTGCGGCATTCGGCCGGGGTGTTGGGCGGTCAGGAGGAGGCCTTGGTCCGGCGGGCCATGGGGGAGTCGGCGGAGGTGCTGGCCCAGGGGGTCGCGCTGGTGCTCCATGACCTAGCCAAAGGGCAACCGCTGCCGACCGCGGTCCGGCTCTGTGGCGGCGGCGCACTCCTGCCCGAGGTGATCGAGCAGCTCAGCGTGCTGCGCTGGACCGACTACCTGCCGTTCGTCCAGCCTCCGACCTTCCGGGCGCTAGGCCCGGAGGAGCTGACCGCCGTCCATGACACCACCGGGTTGCTCACCTCGGCGGCCGACGTGGTGCCGATGGGGCTGGCCTACCAGGGCTGCGGCCACATCGACGACATCGCGGAGGAGGGCCCGGGCCTGGAGGGGATGCTGCGCAAGGTCGTCAACTCGATTCGAGGTACGAATGGCCCGTAACGACGCGCTAGCGACGGTCGCTGGCCATGATGGTCGGAGGGCCTGACCATCATGGCCAAACTTCTCTACGTCGAGCCGAACGACGAGATCACCGATCTCGTCGACCGCATCCGGCGAGCTGAAGCCGACCGTGATCTGGTCTTCGTGGTCCCCCCGGATGGGCGGGTCCTGCGGTCGCCGCTCGATATGCGGCTGCTGATGCAGTACACGAGGGGATTCCAGAAGCGGATCGCGATCGTCTCTGGCGATCCGCAGATTCAGGCGCTGGCGATCCGGACCGGTTTCCCCACCTTCGCCTCCTTGGCTCGACTCGAGCAGGGCGCACCACTACGGGCGGTGCCGGATCTCGCGGCGGCGGCCGCCGCGGGTGCCGCCGCCGTGGCGGCCGAGACGGCTGGTCGGGTTGGACGAGCCAGTGCCGCGCTCGCGAATGGCGAGGAACCTCCGGCGACCCAGCTCGCCAAGCGGAGTCCTTCGGCGTTGCTGGCCGCCGGCTCCATTGGGGCGGCCGGCTGGTGGGCCCGGCTAAAGGAGATGTGGAACTCCCAGGGCGATCGCAAGCGCCTGATCGCGCTTGGCGCAGTGGCCGTGGTCGTGTTACTTCTGCTCTTCGTCATCTTGCCGTCGGCCACGATCACCCTCGGGGTGCGGGCCCACCGGCTCGCCGACACCGCGACGATCCAGGGCACTGACGGCTCTAACTCGGGCCACACGCTGGACCAGATTCCGACTCAAGCGCTGCAGAGCCAGACCTACAACAAGAACTTCACCGTCACGCCCAGTGGTACCCAGGCGCTGCCGCCGGTCCCGGCGACGGGAAATCTGGAGTTTTGCTGGACTGCTCCAAATTTCACCCTAACCTTCACCGGCAACGCCCCCGATTTCCAAGCTCAGGGAGCGTCCGGGGTCGATTTCACGACGACCACTGCGGGGGAGTCGACCTCCGTCGCATTGGCGGTATGCCCGGCCTACTCACAAGGTGTTCCGGTCCAAGCGGATGCGAGCACGGTGGGTACTGCTGGCAACGTCGGACCGTCGAGCTGGACGTGGAGCAATGTGGGCTCCTCTGGATGCGTGAGCCCGAACAGCACACCAAACAACTGCCTATCTAACGGGAAGGCCATCCAAGTTACTAATCAAGCAGCGATGTCCGGGGGTACGAACGCAACCACCCAGTCGGTCTTCTCCACCTCGGACGCGGCCAGTGCGCAGACTGAGCAACAGAGCCTCGACACCAGTCTCACTAAGCAGGCCGAGAGCAATCTCAAGAAATTGGCGGGAAAGTCGGTCATCGCCGAGGATTCGGCGGGCAACGGCATCACCGTCACGGTCACCAACCCGACCCTGCCGACGGGATGCAACACCTCGGCGTCAACTCCCTGCCCCGCCGCCACGGCTCAGGCTCTGACGGTTACGGTGACCGCCGCCGCCACCGCCTACAGCCCGGCCGCCGCCAAGGCGGCGGTGCTGCAGGACCTCAAGTCGAAGATCCCATCTAATGCCGAGTTGCTGGCGAATCCGAATTTGGGGACTCTCGAGGTGGTCTCGGCCGGGGCCGGGGGCACGGTGACGCTCACCTCTCACGCGGTCGGCTACTGGGCACCCACGCTCGACCTCAACCCGTACCAGAGCAAGCTCGCGTTCATGAGCCCGGGAGCGGCCAAGACGTACCTATTGTCCCGGCTCCCCGGCGCCAGCACGGTGACTATCAGCCAGTCCCCATTCGGCCTGCCCTGGCTGCCGTTCCTCTCGGGGAACATCCACCTCAGGCGAGTCTCCCTCTCGCAGAGCGGTACCCCTGGCTAAGGCGGCCGGGCCAACTCTGCCCGGCAGGATCCTGGCGCTCGACCCGGGCAGAACGCGGGTGGGGGTAGCGGTGAGCGACGAGACTAGGACCATTGCCCAGCCGCACTCGACAGTAGTGCGGAGGGCGGACCGCCGGGATCTGGACGAAATCGCGCGGCTGGTCCGGGAACTCTCGGTCACCGAGATCGTGGTTGGGTTGCCGTTGCAGCTGGACGGCCAAGAGGGCGGGTCGGCGGCGGAGGCGAGGGGCTTCGGGGCCGCGGTGGCGCGGGCGACCGGGGTTGAGGTCAGCTACCTGGACGAGCGGCTGACCACCAGGCAGGCCGAGCGCCATCTCATCGCCTCCGGCACCAGCCGGGCCCGCCGCCGGGAGATCGGGGACCAGGTGGCAGCTACCCTCATCCTGCAGCAGGCGCTGGCGGTCCCCCGGCGGCGGGCGCAGTGAGGCGTCACCCCCTCGTCAGCTGTCTGCTGGTACTGATTGTGCTGGTGCTGGGCGCGGGCGCCGCGCTGGCGGTGGTCGCCCGCAGGGAGCTGTCTCCCGTCCGGGCGAGCCAGTCCCGCAAAGTGCTCTTCAGTGTCGTCAAGGGCGAAACCTTGAGCCAGGTCTCAGACGGCCTTCAGGCCCACCAGCTGGTGCGCAACAGTCTCTTCTTCAAGCTCTTCGCGGAGACCAAGGGTCTGCAGCGGGACCTCAAGCCCGGCAAGTTCGCCCTGGATGCTGGGATGGCGGTCGGGGAGATCGTGGATGTGCTGAAGGGGCCTCCACTGAGCCAGGCCTTCAACGTCACCATCCCGGACGGGCTCCGTGTGGCCCAGGAGTCGCAGCTGCTCCAGGCGGACGGACTTTTCTCGGCGGCCAGCTATCTCAAGGTGGCGAACGCGCCCACCGTCTTCCCCGGAATCACCCCCCTGCCGGGGACGCCCGCTGGGGCTGGCTGGGAAGGGCTGGCTTTCGGCGACACCTTCCAGGTGCTGCCCCAGGTCACTCCGTACCAGCTGTTGGAACGGCAGGTGCAGGACTTTGACACCAGGCTCGGGCAGCAGGTCAATCAGGGCGCCACCAGCGTCGGCCTGACCCCCTATCAGGTGGTGGTGCTGGCCTCCATCGTGTCCGGGGAGGCCAGCACCGTCTCCGACCGGGGCTTGGTGGCCGGGGTATTCTTCAACCGGCTCAAAGCCGGAATGCCGCTGGAGAGCGACGTCACCGTGCTCTACGCCCAGTCGTTGGCCGGTGACAACAGCACCGGGGTCAACACCCAATTCGCCTCCCCCTACAACACGTATCTCCATTCGGGGCTGCCGCCGGGGCCCATCGACAGCCCTGGGATCACCGCGGTCAACGCCGTACTGCACCCGACCGCCAACGACTATTTCTACTTTCTGGCGCTGCCTAACGGTAAGGTGGAGTACAGCGTGACCCTGGCCCAGCACGATGCTCAGATCCAGGCGGCTGGACTCGGGTGACGCAGCGGTCGCAAGCGGAGCGGGCGGGACCGCTGCGTCAGTGACTCCCATCGAGGCGGTGGGGTGGGGCGTCCTAGGCCTGCTGGGCGGCGCCCTGATGGGCCAGCTGTCGCTCTTGTTGGAGCGGCCGCTCAAGGACGAGGACCCACCGCCCAAGCTCGGAGCCGGGCTGCTGGAGCTGGTGCTGCTGCCCCTGCTGGGATTCGTGGGGTTCGCCGCTTTCGCGTTGCGGCAGGGGATGGGACCCGGGCTGCTGGTCCACAGCCTCTGGATCGTGGTGCTGCTGCAGATCCTCGGTTTCGATCTGAAGCACCGGCTGGTCTTGGATGTCATCACCTTGCCCACAATCGGTTTGGCCCTGGCCCTGTCGAACCTCAGCCCCGACCTCTCGGTGTTGCGGGCCCTCTTGGGGATCCTGCTGGGGGGCGCGCTGATGCTGCCGTTCGCGATCGTCAGTGAGATCTTTCACAACGGCGAGGGCTTTGGCTGGGGTGACGTCAAGCTGGCGATGATGATTGGGGCCATCACCGGGATGAGCCTCAACTACGGCCAGCTCTACACCGTCTGGGCCTTGATCGCCGGCTCGGTGATCGGGGGCGTGATCACGATCATCTTGCTGGTGACCCGTCGGGTCCACCTGCACGATGCCTTGCCGTACGGCCCCTACCTGGTGGCGGGAGCCGGACTGATCCTCTACTTCATGTAGGGGAGCGGGCGGCTACTGGACCTCGTCCTGGCGCTTGCTGGCGACCATCTGCTCCAGGGCGGTGATGGGCTCACCGGACAGTCTGGTCCCCTGATCCTTCTTGAGCACGGCGATCGCCTCGTCCCCGTCCATCCCGCGCCGATAGGGCCGGTGGGCGGTCAGCGCCTCGTAGACGTCGGCCACTGCCAGGATCTCGGCGCCGTGGGGCATCTCCGGGCCCCGCAGGTGGCGGTGGTAGCCGGTGCCGTCCAGCCTTTCGTGGTGGGATGCCGCCATCTCGGCCACGTCGTCGAGAGGCCAGAGTGGCGAGAGGATGTCATGGGTGATCGAGGTGTGGCGCTGCATCTCCTCCATCTCCTCGGGGAGCAGCGGGCCCGCCTTGTCCAAGATGGCGTTGCTCACCGCCAGCTTGCCGAGGTCGTGCAGGAGTCCGGCCAGCCCGACCCGGTCCTGCTCGAGGGCCGTGAAGTTCAGGTTCTCGGCCATCAGCCGGGCGATGGCGGCGGTGCGGGTCGAGTGATTGGTGGTCCAGGGGGACTTGGCGTCCACCACCGCGGCGAACACTTCTCCGATCCGGATCATGTCGTCCATGCTGGCCGACGGAATCGCCCGAGGTTCCGGGTCCAAATACCCGACGTGCTCGGGGTGGGTGATCTCGCTCAGCTGGCGCCAGAGCTTGGAGCTGCCGGCGTGAGCCAGCACCAAGTCGACCAGGACCGGGTCGAACCACTTGCCCCGCCGCTGGCGGAGCACGGTCTCGGCGGCTCGGCCCCCCCCCCGGCGCCAGAAGATCTCCACTGTCTGACTGAGCAAGACGATCCGGGAGAGCAAGGGGATCTCTTCTCCCTTCCGACCGCGCGGCCGACCGGCACCGTTCCAGTGTTCGTCCAGACTCAAGACGGCGGCGGCGGCCGGCTCGGCCCAGCCCAACTGCCGCACCATCTCCGCGCCCCTGGTGGAGCGCACCTCGACCAGCTCGTTGGCCAGCCCCGTCCCGCGGCTGCCCAGAGACACCAGCTGGGCCATCCGGCGGGTGATCGGGGCGGAGGGCGCCGTCTGGCGGATGGCGAAGAGCATCGAGCGCCACTGGCTGCTCCAATCGGTGATCTTGAGCTCCGCCTTGGTGGCCAGGTCGTCCGCCTGGAACCAGTGGGTGACGCTGTAGGCGTTAGCCGAGCAGCCGGCGTCCTTGAGCAGCAGCGCGTAGTAGAGGTCCTGGCGCTCGGCGGGCCGCAGCTCCAGCCATTTGGCGATCTGCATCCCCAACCAGCAGGATCTGATGGCGTGCCCCATCGGCTCGCCCTCGGCCAGGTCCAGGGCCCTGGAGAGCGAGGCGATCACTACCGAGCTGGCGAGCTGCCCCGGAGGGGCCTGCACCCGCATGGGGGGCATCAACTTGGTGGCCATTGGCCAACCGTAGGGCCGCCTGATCTCGGGCCCAGTCGCGTTCCGGCAGCAAGTTCTGACGACCACGTCGCGACGTTCCAGAAGCCGCTCCCGCGAACTGGCAGGGGAAGTGCGGCGGGGCCCTCCTGACCGAGGCCGAGCGGTGGCAGACTCGGGCCTTGGCCCCGGTGCTTCAGTGGCAAAGCTGGCATCATCAATCCCGCCCCGGCCGCCGTCCGGGCGGGGCGGTCGAAACGCATTGCGCAGGAGCAGCTGGATGATCAACGCCGGGGAGCTCAGATCGGGGACCACCGTGGAGCGCAACGGGCAGCTCTGGGAGGTGCTCTCGTTTGAGCACGTCAAGATGGGCCGCGGCACCGCCGTGGTGCGGACCAGGCTACGCAACCTTACGACCGGCTCTCTGACCGAGGAGACTTTCCGCCCCGAGGAGCGCTTCTCCCGGGCGCGCATCGAGAAGGTTGATGTGCAGTTCCTCTACCGCGATGGTGAGCAATACGTGGTCATGGATACGGGCACCTTCGACCAGTACCCCTTGGATGAGGCCCAGTTCGCCGAGGCGATCCGCTACGTCCAGGAGTCGGACCACCTGTATGTGCTCCAGTACGACGGCAAGGTGATCGGGGTCGAACTCCCGATCACCGTCGAACTGGAGGTGGCCCAGACCGACCCCGGGTTCAAGGGTGATACCGCGACCGGTGGCAGCAAGCCGGCGACCCTCAACACCGGGCTGGTGGTCGACGTCCCGCTCTTCGTCGGGGTTACTGACCGGATCAAGGTGGACACCAGGACCGGCAAGTATCTGGAGCGGGTGCAGTGAGTACCTCACTTCTGAATCAGCCAGGCGAGCAGCCCCCGGGCCGGGTCCGGGTCGCCAGTGAGGTGGTGGCCTCGATCGCGGCGTTGGCCGCCCAGGAGGTGGTGGGGATTGCCGCCATGTGCGAGCCCACCGGGGTCAGCGTCCCGCTACCGCTGCACCGCCAGAACGCCCATCGCGGGGTGAAGATGCAGATGGTGGGCGATACCGGCATCAAGCTGGACCTCTACGTGGCGATCACCCCTCAGGCTTCGATCGCGCAGACGGCGGAGGAGTTGCAGCACAAAGTGGCCTCCGCGATCCACAGCATGTTGGGTCTCGACGCGGTCGAGATCAATCTGCACATCGCCGAAATCGAAGGGGATTGAGCGTGGGAGCGCGCCACCGGGCCCGCGAGCTGGCGGTGCAGGTGCTGTTCCAGTTGGAACTGCAGCCGGGCAACTGGCGCTCCCCGCTGCAGTACCACCTGGAGCAGGATCCTCAGAGCCCGACTAGCCGGCGGTTTGCCGAGGAGCTGGTCGGCGGGGCGGTGGCTCACCAGGCTGAGATCGATGCCACCATCGTGGCCGGCTCGACCAACTGGTCCCTGGATCAGATGGGGGCACTGGAGCGGGCGGTGCTCCGGATCGCCACCGAGGAGCTCTGCTGGCGCCAGCAGGAGCCGGTAGCGGTGGTGATCGATGAGGCGGTCCAGCTGGCCAAGCAGATGGCCGGCGATGAGGCGGGGAAGTTCGTCAACGGGGTGCTGGGCAACATCGCCCGGGCGCCCCGCCAAGCCAGGGAGCCAGCGGGTGCGCGTTCTCCAAGTCGGTGAGCTCGCCTTGCTGATTCGGGGGGCCCTGGCCGCGGATCCTCAGCTGCAGGACGCCTACGTGGAGGCGGAGTTGGGCGATTGCCACCTCTCCGCAGCCGGGCACTGGTACTTCAACCTCAAGGACAGCCGGCCCGGGGGAGTCGACCGATCGGTGCTCAAGGCGGCCATGTTTCGCAAGGAGGCGCGGGGGCTGCAGTTCGAGCCCCGGACCGGCCTGCGGGTGCTAGCCCACGGATCGGTCTCACTCTATGCCGCCGGGGGATCGCTGCAGGTCTATCTGGACCGACTCGAGCCGCAGGGGGTGGGCGCGCTGGCGTTGGCGTTCCAGCAGTTGGTGGCCCGGCTGGAGGCTGAGGGGCTGTTTGCCGCCGAGCGCAAGCGGCCGTTGCCCTTTTTGCCGCGGCGGTTGGCGGTGGTGACCTCGCGCCACGGAGCGGCCCTACGGGACGTCATCCATGTGGTCCAGCGGCGCTGTCCCATCACCGAGGTGGTGGTGGCCCCGACCCTGGTCCAGGGCGACGGGGCGGTCCGCGAGATCATCGCCGCCCTGGAGCTGGCCGGACGGGCCGATGTGGACGTGGTGCTCCTGGTACGGGGAGGTGGTTCGCTAGAGGATCTGCAGGCGTTCAACTCCGAGGAGGTGGCCCGGGCGGTCTTGGCCTGCCCCTTGCCGGTGGTGGTCGGCGTGGGGCACGAGACCGATACCTCGGTCGCCGACTTCGTCGCGGATCGGCGGGCCCCCACCCCCTCGGTGGCGGCCGAGCTGGCCGTCCCCGATCTGGCGGGCCTGCGCGTGGACCTTTCCCGGCGCGGGCTCCGGCTGCGCCGCGGCGCTGAGAGTTGGCTGTCGAGCGAGCGGCGGCAGCTGGAGGTGGGTGGGGGGCGGCTGACCCGGCTGGCCCCCGCGGTGCGGTTGGCCAGCGGCCGGATCGATCTCGACCTGCGGCAGCAGCGACTGGCGGCCACGGTCCGCCGCCTGCTGGTCAGTGGGCAGCGGGAGCTGGCCTCGCGGGGGGGATTGCTCCAGGCCAGGGGACCGGGTCGACGGCTACTCCAGGCCCGGGAGGAATTCTCGGGGCGAGTTGGTAGGCTGGAGGCTCTCAGCCCCCTGGCCGTGCTTGGTCGGGGCTACTCGATCACCCTTGACGAATCGGGCGGCGAGGTGCTGCGGGACGCGGAGCGGGTGGCGGTGGGCACCCCCATCTCCACCCGGCTCCTCAGGGGTCGGTTGCTGAGCCGAGTGAGCGAAGTTCAACCCGAATTGGAGGGCGGATCGGATGGGCCCAGACGCAGTGGAGGAAGTGGTGGCGGCTCGGCCTGAGCCGGAGGCGCTCGACTACGAGGCTGCCCTGGCCGAGTTGGACCAGGTGCTGGCCCGGCTCGAGGATGGCCAGGTGCCCCTGGAGGAGGCGATAAGCCTGTACGAGCACGGCGTCCGATTGGTCCGACGCTGCTCGGGTCTGCTCGACGGGGTCGAGCGGCGAGTGACCGAGCTCACCGCCGGGTCCGATGGTCTGCCCAAAGAGCGGCCCTTGCTGCTGGAGTTGGACGAAGAGGCGGGAGCCGAAAACGGCTGACCCCAAGGCGTGACCGCCCTGCTCACCAACCAGTTCCTCTGGGTCCCGCTCCTGGCCTGGGGGATCGGCCAGCTACTGAAGGTGATAACCGACTCCTGGCGGGAGCACCGGCTTAGCCTGCGCTCCTGGGGGATGTCGGGGGGCATGCCCAGCTCTCACACGGCGCTGACGGTCTGCCTCACCACCCAGTTGGCCCGCAAGCTGGGCCTCGGCTCGCCGATCTTCGCCGCGGTGGCGATCCTCACCATGGTGGTGGTCTACGACGCCACCGGAGTGCGCCGCGCGGCCGGCCAGCAAAGCGTGATCCTCAACCAGGTGCTGGACGACCTGCGCAGCCACATGGGCTTTCGCTATGAGCGGGTGCGCGAATTCCTCGGCCACACCCCCTACGAGGTTCTCGCCGGTGCCGTGCTGGGCGTCGTCGTGGGGCTGCTCTTCTGACTCGGCGGTCCACTTGCCGCTCTTCGCAAGGACCTAACATCCTTAGCGCGATGACAGGAAATATCGGTTGAGCGGGGGCGATCGCGCCGCCTCGATCGGTTTTTTGCTGCACTTCCGCGAGTCCCCGGAGTCGGCCACCCTGCGCCGGGCCCGGGACGTCGCCGAGAAGGCTTCCCTGCGCACCTGGCTGGCTCAGACTGACGCTGAGGCGGTGCTGGCGCGCGAGCTGACGAGCGCTCGCTTGCTGGTGGCGATCGGGGGGGATGGGACGCTGCTCTACTCGGCCCAGCGGGCCGCCCCCAAGGGGGTGCCTCTGCTCGGGGTGAACCGAGGTCAGCTCGGTTTCTTGACCAATGTGGAGATGGCCCAGCTGCCGGAGGCGATCGAGGCCTTTGTCGGCAGCAACTGCGAAATCGCTCGCCACCACACGCTGCGCGGGGAGGTCCGTAGCGGCCCGGGTGCCACTATCGAGGAGTCTCTGGAGGTGGCCGTCAACGAGATCGTGGTCAAGACCGAAGGGGTGAGCCTGGTGCGCTTGGAGGTGACCAGCGACGACCAGCTGGTGGGGATCTTCGACGCCGATGGCCTGGTGGTCGCCACCAGCGTCGGGTCGACCGCCTACTCCCTCTCCGCCGGGGGACCGCCGGTCGACTCCCGGGTGCCGGCCCTGGTCATCACCCCGCTCAATCCCCATGCTCTGATCAGCCGCTCCTTGGTCATACCGGACACTCTCGACGTGCACATCACCGTCCAGCGGGGCCGAGCGGTGGCCGCGGCGGACGGCCGCGTCTGGGGTCAACTCGAGACCGGCTGGGAGCTGACTGTGAAGCGGGGTCCGGAGTTGAGCTTGGTTAGGCCGCCCGGGACCCCCGGGTTCTTCCAGCGGCTGCGCTCCAAGACCGGGTTCGGCGCGGTCCTCAAGCTCGCCCAGGAGGAGGCTGAGTCGGCCACGGTCCTCCCGGATCCCCCCCGCGCCTGAGCCATGCTGGTCGAGTTGCGGGTGGAGAACCTGGCGGTGATCGAGCGGACGGCCGCTCGTTTCGGTGCTCGCTTCAACGCCATCACCGGGGAGACCGGGGCCGGCAAGTCGGTGCTGCTGGCCGCCTTGGGCCTGGCCTTGGGCGGCCGCGGTGATCCGGACCTGGTGCGCCGGGGGGCCGAGAAGGCCCGCTCCACCGCCGCCTTTGACGATCCGCCCCAAGTCGTCGCCGAATCCTGCCGGGCGTTGGGGGTGGTCGTCGAGGAGACCCTGGTGTTGACTCGGGAGCTGTCCGCATCGGGTCGGAGTGCGGCTCGGGCCAATGGGTCCACGGTGCCGGCCACGGCATTGCGGGACCTGGGGGCCCAGCTGGTCGACGTCCAGGGGCAGGGAGCGTCGTCGCTCTGGCTACGGGAGGCGGAGCAGCGTTCGGCCCTCGACAGCCTGGGCGGCGAGGAGGCGGCGGGTGCTCTGCACCGGCTCGGCGAACTCTGGACACGGCGACAGGAGAACCAGGCGGCCGCCGAGCGACTGCGGGCCCGGCGGGAGCGCGAGCGGGGAGATCTGGACCAGGCGCGGCGCGATCTGGCGGAGCTGGAGGCGGCCGATCTCCATGCCGGGGAGGACGTGCAGCTCGGTCAGGAGCGTGACCGGCTGGCGCATGCCGCCCGACTGCGCGAGGCCGCCTCCGGATTGCGCGGCGCGGTGGCTGGGGAGAGCGGTGCGGCCGATCGGTTGGCGGGGGCGCTCCACGCAGCGCGGGGAGCTCGCGGGATCGACCCCGAACTGGATTTGCTCCTAGATCAGGCGGAGGGGTCGGTCGACGGGCTGCGCGAACTGCAGCTCTCGTTCAGCTCCTACGTCACACAGCTCCCCGACGACAGCCGGCGGTTGGCCGACGCCGAGGAGAGGCTGGAGTTGCTGGAGCGACTCGCTCGCCGTCATGGAGGATCCCTGGACCAGGCCCTGGCCCGACGGGAGGAGGCGTCGGGCCTGCTCCAGGCGGTGGACCAAGGGGAGGGAGATTTGGCGCGGCTGGCGGCTCAGCTGGCCGAGCTGGAGACGAAAGTGGCCCAGGAGTCGGCGGAGCTCTCGGCCACGCGCGGTCGGGTGGCTAAGAGTCTGGCGCAGGCGGTGACCGCCGACCTGCGCCGGATGCTGATGCCGAGGGCGGAGTTCCAGGTGCGGATCTGGCAGGTGGAGGATCCCGCGGGGCTGCCCGGACCCGGTGGCCAGCATTTCACCGCCGGGCCTACCGGCTGGGACCGCATCTCCTACGACCTCTCCGCCAATCCCGGCGACCCGACCCGTCCCCTCAGCGAGGTGGCTTCTGGGGGTGAGTTGTCCCGGGTGGCGCTGGCGCTTCTCTCGCACCTGACCCGGGAGTCAGCGGTCTCCACTGTGGTATTCGACGAGATCGACCAGGGGCTGGGTGGGGAGGCCGCCAATCGGGTCGGGGACCTGATGCGGGAGGTGGCCGATCGCCACCAGGTCATCTGCATCACCCATCTGGCCCCGATCGCCGCGCGCGCCGACACTCACCTGGTGGTGGCCAAGTCCGAGCGAGATGGCCGACCGTACAGCGAGATCCTCGAGGTGGACGGCGCCGGGCGGGTGGAGGAGCTGGCCCGGCTGCTGGCGGGCGAGGCGACCCCGGGAGCCGCCCGGGCCCACGCCGAGGAATTGCTCTTGGCGGTCGGCGCCAGTCGCTGCGGTAGCTGAGCCGTGGCCACCGCAGCGCAGACGGCGGAGTTGGAGCGGCTGACCTCCATGCTGGCGGAGGCCCAGCGCGGGGATCTCGATCTGGGCACCGTGGAACTGGCCTCGCTGAGCCGGGGCCTGAAGGCGGAGGTGGGGGAGGCGGATGCTGATCTCGACCTGCTCTGGGCCGCCGAGTCGCTTCAGCTCCTGGCCCGCCTGCTGGAGATCAAGCTGGGCCGCCACCTGGACGATGCCACCGACGCCGCCCTGATCCGAGAGCCGGAGCTGGTCGAGGAGGAGGATCCGGGCGAGCGTTTGGCGGAATACCGCCTCTTCAAGGCGGCGGCCGAGGTGCTCCTGGCGGATTCCAGCGCCGGACCCAAGGCCTTCCTGCGGGTGCTGGGGCTGCCGGTGGAACCCCAGGCCAGCCTGCACCTCAATCCGGAGACCCTGGCGGTCGCCCTGGGTGAGCTCCTGGCACGACTTCCCGATCCCACCGAGCTGGAGTTCTCGCTGCCGCGCTACTCGGTCACCGATAAGATGAACGAGCTGCGCCAACTGCTCTCCCAGCAGCAGTCGCTGCGGTTCGACCAGGTATTCACCGCCGCACGAGACCGCCTGGAGGCGGTCGCCTGCTTCTTGGCGTTGCTGGAACTGATCTTCTCCGGGGAGGCGACCTGCAGCCAGTTCGGACCGAACAGTCCGATTCTGGTGGAGCGTGCTGGTGGCGGCTGAGTTGACCGAGTCGGGGCCGGGACTGGCGGGGGCGATCGTCGCGGTCCTGTTCGTCAGGGCGGAGCCGATCTCGGTCGGCGAGCTGGCCCATACGCTGGAATTGACCCGCGAGGCGGCCGAGCAGGCGGCCGAGGCCAGCGCTGCGCTGCTCGAGGGCACCGGTCTCATGCTCCAGCGCCACCGGGATGAGCTGCAGCTGGTGTCCCATCCCCAGGCGGCCTGGGCGGTGGAGCGAGCTCTGCGGCCCGAGGTGGCGGGTCGCCTCTCGAAGCCGGCCTTGGAGACCCTGGCCATCGTCGCCTACCGGCAGCCGATCACGAGGATCGCCATCGAAGCGATCCGGGGGGTGAACTGCGAGGCGGTTCTGGATAGTCTGTCCCGCCACGGACTGATCGCCGAGGTGGGTCGGGAGGAGGGTCCGGGTCGCCCCCGACTGTTCGGCACCACCCTCCGCTTCCTCCAGGTCGTAGGCATCCCTCAAGTCGACGATCTGCCTCCGCTCGGGGGCCTGGACTCGGGCTCCTGGCTGGGCCGGGCGACCGAAAGCGGTGAGCCCGATGCCGAGTGAGCGGCTGGGGCGCTGGCTCGCGCGCACCGGAGTCGCCTCCCGCCGGGAGGCCGACCGGATGGTGGCCTCGGGGCGGGTCACCGTCGACGGCCAGGTACCGCCGCCCCAAGGGCGACTGATTGACCCCGACCGAGAGGAGGTCATGCTGGATGGGCAACCGCTGGCTCACCGCGGCGTCCAGCGGCGCTACCTGGCCCTCAACAAGCCGGTGGGGGTGGTGTCGACCGCCCGGGACCCGGGGGATCGTCCGACCGTCCTGGACCTGATCGACGATCGGCAAGGGCTCTTTCCGGTGGGCCGCCTGGACCTCGACTCTCGCGGGCTGATGCTCCTCACCGATGACGGAGATCTGGCCCTCCGGCTGACCCATCCCCGGTACCAGGTCGTGAAGAGCTACCGGGTGATGGTGCAGGGTCCCATTAGCCAGGACCAGCTGCGGGCGCTGCGGCTGGGACCGGTGCTAGTGGACGGTCCGACTAATCCGTTGGAGATCCGCCTCTTGCGGGCGGGGCCGCGTCGATCGCTCATCTTGGTCCAGCTGGCCGAGGGCCGCCAGCGCCAGATCCGGCGGATGTGTGCCGCGGTGGGGGCCAAGGTCGAGGATCTGGAGCGCGTCTCGATCGGAGAGTTGCGACTGGGCACGCTCACCGAGGGCCGGGCCCGGGAGCTGAGCGGCGGCGAGGTGCGGCGGTTGCGGGCCTCGGTCGGTCTCGCGTGAGCCAGTCAGCTCCGCTGGTGACCATCGACGGTCCCGCCGGGGTCGGCAAGTCGACGGTGGGACGGCGGGTCGCAGCGGAGCTGGGGCTGCCCTTCATCGACACTGGGATCTTCTACCGCGCTGTGACCGTGGCGGCGAGCCGGGCGGGCGTGCGGGAGGGCGACTCGGTAGCGCTGCGCCAGCTCACCGAACGGCTGCGCCTCGAGATCAACTCGGACCCCGAGCCGGCGGAGGGCGCCTGGCACGCCCGGGTCGACGGCCAAGAGCTGAGGGAGGAACTGTGGGATCCCCGACTCTCCGCTCTGCTCGCCTATGTGGCTCGTCAGGCTGAGATCCGCCGGGCGCTGCTGCCGGGCCAGAGAGCACCCGCCGCGGGCGGCGCCGTCGCCGTAGGCCGGGACACCGGGACCGTGGTTTTCCCGATGGCGGAGTGCAAGGTCTATCTGGACGCCCCCGCGGAGGTGCGAGTTGGCCGACGCCGCAAGGAGCTGCAGAGTCGGGGCCGGGACGCCTCCGAGGAGGTGCTGCGGACGGACGTACTGACCCGAGACCAGACCGATCTGAGCCGGGTCCACGCCCCCCTGGCGGTACCGGCCGACGCCCTCTCGATCGACACCACCGCCCTGTCCGCGAACGAGGTGGTGGAGCTGGTGCTGGGGGAGTGCCGCCGGCGAGGTCTTCAGATCGGGGAACGCGCACCATAGGCGCGGGCGGTCCTCTCTCGGCTCGCCTCCCCGAGCGCGGCTAAGGTGGTGGGTGCAACGTGATGACTTCAACGGCCGCGAGCGCCGACGGCTCTCTGGTCTGCTTCGATTTGGAGACGACCGGTCTCAGTTCGCGGACCGACCGCATCATCGAGATCGGGGCGGTGAAGTTCGATGGGACCGGGGTGCTGGACACCTACTCCACCCTGGCGGACCCGGACATGCCCTTGCCCCTGGTGATCCAGCGGCTCTGCGGACTCCACGACCCGGACCTGCGCGGACAACCCACCCCCACCGAGGCGGTGGCCGGTTTGGCGCTCTTCTGCGAGGGCTGCACGCTGGTCGGACACGGCGTTTCATTCGACATGGCCTTCTGCGCCGAGATCCTGCCGAGGGAGTTCTCGGGCCGGCTGGCGCTGGACACGGCCGAGCTCGCCCGGGTGCTTTTGCCGTCCGCGCCCAGCCACAGTCTGGAGGAGCTGAGCC
Source organism: Candidatus Acidiferrales bacterium (assembly GCA_035533655.1). GTDB lineage: Bacteria > Chloroflexota > Dormibacteria > Aeolococcales > Bog-877 > Bog-877. The sequence goes on from DATLTJ010000067.1 coordinate 29,087, forward strand.
GCTCCCTCGACCTGCCGCATGATCGCCCCCACCGCGCTCTCTCGGACGCCCAGGCGACCCAGATGCTGTTCCTGAGCCTCATCGAGACCGCCCGGGCCCTCCCGCCGCGCCTGCGGGAGCAGGTGCGGCAGCTCTGCGCCCAGGGCGGCTGGCCGACGGGTGAGTACCTGGCCCAGCAGTTGGCAGTCGGAGGACCACCGGCGCCAGACGGGGCGGTGGTTCAGCCTCCTGCGCCGGTCCCTTCGCCCCCGGTCACGGAGTCCTCCGGGGATGCCCCCGGTGGCATAGACGAAGCAGGGATGCTGGCCGCCTTCGGGCCGGAGGGGGGCCTCGCCCACGTCGAACCGGAGTTCGAGCTGCGGGAGGAGCAGCAACAGATGGCGCTCGCCGTCTCCCAGGCCTTCAACCGGAGCCAGACCCTCCTGGTGGAGGCGGGGACCGGCGTCGGCAAGTCGCTCGCCTACCTGATGCCGGCTCGGGAATGGGCCGCCCGGGGAGGAGGCCGGGTCGTGGTCTCTACCCACACCATCACCCTGCAGGAGCAGCTGGCCCAGCATGATGTGCCGCTGGCCGAACTAGCCCAGCCGCTACCGCTGCGTACGGCGGTGCTCAAGGGCCGGGGGAACTACCTCAGCCTGCGCCGGCTGGAGCGGTGGCTGGCGGCAGGGCCTGCCGGGCGTCGCCGTGATCCCGACGAGGTGCGCTTCAAGGTCCGGGCACTGATTTGGGCACACCAGAGCGAGGTGGGAGATCGCGCCGAGCTGAGGCTGGCCGGGCGCGACCCCGAGTTTTGGGAGAAGGTCGGCTCCACGGTGGACGACTGTCTGGGCCCCGCCTGCCACAACTGGCGAGATGGGCGATGCTTCATGGTCAAGGCGCGGGTGGAGGCCCGGGACGCCCACGTGGTCATCGTCAATCACGCCCTCCTGCTTTCCGGCGCCGATAGTGGCGGAGCGGTCCTGCCCGAGTTCCACCACCTCATCATCGACGAGGCTCACCATCTGGAGGAAGCGGCCACCCAGGCCCAGGGAGTGCGGCTGGGATTGAGTGCCATCCTGGCGGTCACCGACCGGATTCCTGACTTCGGCGATGTCGCGGTGAATCGAGCCCTGAAGGCCGCCCGCCAGACGGCGAGCGCCGCCTTCGCCGACCTCCGCCAGCTGGTCGCCGCCGAATCTGGCAGCGCCGGACGGCGGGGGCCCTCCTTTGTCGTGCTGGATCGTCGGCTGACCGGAAGGGAGGCCTGGGAGCGAACCGGCCGGTCGGTTGCTCGGCTGGGCCAGGCGCTCCGCCAGGCGAGTTCCGCCCTGCACACCGCCGCCGACCTGGGGAACGTTCAGCCGTCTCTCTGGCCGCAACCGGACAACGGCGCTCGGGAGTGCTCCGTCGCCGCCGAGGCGCTCCAGGGGATGGCCCGGGTGGTGACCAGCGCTTTGGCTAACCTGGAGGGTGAGCAGAGCCCGGAGTCGGAGCCGGCCGCCGGTGATCAGGTGGCCTGGGTGGAGGTGGAGCGGGGCGACCGGGCGGTGCTGCGCACCGCTCCGGCGGAGGTCGCCAGCTCGCTCCGCGAGCATCTCTTCGAGCGCTGCGAGACCGTGGTCCTGACCTCGGCGACGATGGCGGTGGCCGGCTCCTTTCGCTACATTCGCGACCGCCTGGGCCTGGAGGCCCCCGCTGAGCTCGTCCTGGACTCTCCGTTTGACTACCTCCGCCAGTCCCTCTGCTGTCTGCCGCGCGGGATGCCCGGTCACGGCGACCCTCAGCACCCCCGGGTGGTGGCCGAGCTGGTGGCCCAGCTCGCCGTCGAACTGGGGGGGCGGACCCTGGTCCTCTTCACCGGCTATCAGGCCTTGCGCGAGGTGCACGGGCAGCTCCGCAACCTGCTCCAGGGCGAGGGGATTGCGGTGCTGGGCCAGGGGTTGGACGGCACCCGTAACCAGGTGCTCCGCAACTTCCGCAAGGAGCCGCGGACTGTGCTGTTGGGCACCAACAGCTTCTGGGAGGGGATTGACCTGCCGGGGGACACCCTGCAGTGCGTGGTCATCGACAAGTTGCCTTTCCCAGTGCCTACCGACCCCATTTTCCAGGCGCGGGCCCGGGGCAGGGCCGACTCGTTCGCCCAGCTGTCCCTACCGGAGGCAGTGCTCCGGCTGAAGCAGGGATTCGGCCGCTTGGTGCGGCGGCACGGTGATCGGGGGGCGGTGGTGATCTGCGACCCCAGAATTCTGGAGCGCCGCTACGGCGAGGAGTTCGTGCGGGCGCTCCCCAAGGCCGCGTTCCTCTATGAGCCCCCGGACGCGCTGGCCCCATTGGTGGGCGCTTTCCTGCGAGGCGAGATGCCGACCGCGGTGGTTGGTTGAGGTGGCTGCCCAGAACCGGTTGAAGCTGGCCCTAGTGCAGCACCAGCCGGTGCTGGGAGAGCTCCCCGCCAACCTCGAGTGGAGCTGTGCCCAGATTTCGGGGGAGGTGGGCCAGGGTACCGACCTGGTGATCTTTCCCGAGCTGAGCCTGACCGGCTACTTCCTCAAGGATCTGACCCCGGAGACATCGATGACTCTGGACGGCCCCGAGATGGGTCAGCTGATTCAGGCGACCGGCAGAGGGGCAGCCCTGGTAGGTCTGGTCTTGGAGTCGGACCAATTCAGCTTCTACAACGCCGCCGTGCTGATCTCGGATGGCGCCGTCCGCCACGTCCACCGCAAGGTCTACTTGCCCACTTACGGGATGTTCGATGAGCAGCGCCACCTGGCGGCCGGCGATCAATTCGAGGTGGTCGAGGTGGCTCTCGGGGGGGGGGCCAGCTGGCGGATCGGCATTCTAGTCTGCGAGGACCTCTGGCACCCCAGCTCGCCCTACCTGCTCAGCCGCGCTGGAGTGGACCTTCTGCTCTGTCCCTCCTCCAGCCCCGGCCGGGGGGTCGGCACCGGGGAAGGAGAGCTGGGGAGCGCCGCGTCCTACGGAGCCCTGCTGAGGACCTACGCAGAGCTGTTCACGGTGTTTGCCGCCTACTGCAACCGAGTGGGCTTCGAGGACGGCTTCCACTTCTGGGGGGGCAGTCGGGTGCTCGCCCCGGATGGCCGGCTGCTGGCGGGTCCGCTGGGGGATTCCCCCGCCGTGCTCCACACCGAGTTGGACCGCGGGGACTTGCGTCGGGCCCGGATCGCCTTTCCGCTCCTGCGCGACGAGCGGATCGACGTGGTCCGGCGTCAGCTGGGCCTCGACGACGATGACTGAACTTTCCATCAATGTCGAACTGGTCGCGGGGATCCTGACCGAGTTCATCCGGGACGAGGTCCTGAAGGTGGGGTCCCGGGGGGTGGTGGTTGCCATCTCCGGGGGGATCGACTCGGCGTGCGCGGCTCAATTGGCGGTGGCGGCGCTGGGGAAGGGGGCGGTGACCGGGCTGGCGCTGCCCTATCGCGAGAGCGCCGCGAGCAGCCTGGAGGACGGCCGGCTGGTCGCTTCCCAGCTGGGCATCGAGCTGCTGGTAATCGAGATCACCCCTCAGATCGACGCCTACTTCTCCCGGTTCCCCGAGGCAGATGCCACTCGGCGGGGCAACAAGATGGCCCGGGAGCGGATGAGCATCAGCTACGACATCTCCGCCACCCGGAATGCCCTGGTGCTGGGCACCAGCAACAAGTCGGAGCTACTGCTCGGGTACAGCACGCTCTGGGGAGATGGCGCCCATGCCCTCAACCCGCTGGGAGACCTGTACAAGACCCAGCTGTTCCAGCTGGCCCGGCACCTCGGCCTGCCGCCGCGGATCATCGACAAGGCGCCCTCGGCTGACCTCTTCGCCGGCCAGTCGGACGAGGCGGACCTGGGGTTCACCTACCAGCAGGCCGACCGTATCCTCTTTCACTTGGTCGACGAGCGCCGCTCTCCGGCCGAGCTCACCGACCTCGGCCTGGATCCCGCCCTGGTCAAGCTGATTTGGCAGCGGGTACGCACTTCCCAGTTCAAAAGGCGGCCTCCCCTAATCGCCAAGCTCTCCAGGCGCAGCGTCGGCCAGGACTTTCGGTATCCCCGCGACTGGGGCCATTGACCGCGGTGGCGGGCGTGCTCTACGTGGTGGCGACGCCGATCGGCAACCGGGCCGACCTCTCGCCTCGGGCGGCCGTGATCTTGAGTCAGGTTAAGGCGGTGGTCGCGGAGGACACCCGCCACAGTGGTCTCCTGCTCCGCGGACTGAAGCTCCGGCCGCGGCTGATCTCACTGCCAGGTGAGCAGGAGGAGCAGCGGATCCCGATCGTGCTGGAGCAGCTGAACACCGGCGACGTGGCGCTGGTGTCGGACGCGGGCACGCCGGCCATCAGCGATCCCGGTCGTCGCCTGGTGGCGGCCGCCCGGGAGGCGGGCTTCGAGGTGGTAGCGGTGCCCGGTCCGTCGGCCGTCGCCGCCGCGGTCTCGGCCAGCGGGCTGCGGGCGGACCGTTTTCTCTTCCTGGGCTTCTTGCCTAGGACCAAATCGAGGAGTCAGCGCCTGCTGCAGGCTTCCGACAGCTGGGCCCTGGTGTTCCACGAGTCGCCCCACCGGCTGGCCGCCACTCTGGAGTGGGCGGCCGAGCTGCTGGGTCAGCGCCGAGTCGCGGTTGCCCGGGAGATCTCCAAGCTCCACGAGAGCTGGTACTTGGGGACAGCGGCGGAACTAGCGATTCAGTTCCGAACTGACCCCCCGAAGGGCGAGTGCACCGTCGTGGTGGAGGCGCCTCCAGGGAAGCAGAAGGCCGGTGATGGCTGAGCGAGAGGTGGTGCTGATCGACGCCCACTGCCATCTGGACGAGGTGGGACGCCGCGGGCTGGCCGCCACTGCGGTGGTGGAGCAAGCCCGCGCGGCGGGGGTCCAGCAGATCGTTACGAGTGGCGACGATCTGCTCGAGAGCCGGGCCGGGTTGGCCTTGGCGGAGACCTTCCCCGAGATCTTCTTCACGGTCGGGTGGCATCCGGTCAATCGGCTGCCGCCGACGGCCGACGAGCTGGCTCAGATGCGCGAACTGCTGGCTCACCCCAAGGCGTTGGCGGTGGGTGAGGTCGGGCTGGATTACTTCTTCCGTCCAGGCTATCTGGAGACCGCTAAGGAGGTGCAACGGGAGGTTTTCGCGACCATGCTCAACCTGGCCGCCGAACTGGCCAAGCCGGTGGTGATTCACCAACGCCAGGCCCACCAGGACCTGCTCCAACTGCTGGATGCGGGGCCTCCGGTGACCGGGATCCTGCACTGCTTCAGCGGGGACCGTGACTTCGTCGAGGCGGCGGTGGCACGCGGGCTCTACTGCTCCTTCGCCGGCAACGTCACGTTCAGGTCGGCGGGCGACCTGCAGGCAGCCGCCCGGTTGGTGCCCTCGGAGCTGCTCCTGGTGGAGACGGACGCCCCCTTCCTGGCCCCCGAGCCGCACCGGGGTCTGCCCAGCCAGCCGGCCATGGTGAGGACCACGGCTCAGTGGCTGGCGGTCCTGCGGGGTGACTGCCTGGAGTCGCTCTCCGCCGTCACTACCGAGAACACCCGGAGGGCTTTGGGGATTCCCGCCCCTTGAGCGTGCCCGACCTCTGCGCCCCGGGTTCCGCCCGGGCGGTCGCGCGCCGGTTTGGGATCAGCCCCCGGCGGGAGATGGGGCAGAACTTCCTGGTCGACCGTGCGGTGCGCGACGCCATCGCGGCCACCGCGGCGCCGGCTGAAGAGGTGCTGGAGATCGGGCCCGGCATCGGCGCCCTGACTCAGGGGCTGCTGGAGCGCGACGTGCGGGTGGTGGCGGTGGAGCTCGATCCGCGCTGCGTCGCGGCTCTGGGGCTGCTCCGCAGCCGCTACCCGGGGCTCCGAGTGGTGGAGGCTGACATCCTCAAAGTCGTCCCAGCTCAACTGGGTCTGGAACCACCGACAGTGCTCGGCAACCTGCCCTACCGGATCACCGGCGCCTTGCTGCCCTGGATCTTGGCCTGGGTCCCCCCACCGGTGGTCTGCCACTTGCTGGTCCAGCGGGAGGTCGGTCACCGGCTCGCCGCCCCCAAGGGAGACTGGTCGCTGGCGACGCTCGTGCTGCGGGCGGTCGCCGAAGTGACGGTCGAGTTTGACGTTTCCCCGGCCAGCTTCTGGCCCTCGCCCCAGGTGCACAGCAGTCTGATCACGGTGCAGCCCCGGCGCGAAGCCGATCCCGAGCTGAGCCGGGAGCTGGCGACGCTGGCCCGACCCATGTTCCAGGCTCGGCGCAAGCAGCTGCACCATGGGCTCGCCCGCTCTCTGGGGATCGCCCCCGGGGAGGCGATGTCGCTTCTTCGCTCGATCGAGATCGACCCGGTCCGGCGCCCGGGCAGCCTGGACCTGGAGGAGTGGCGGCGACTTGTGGTTGCCGTGCGAAGCAGCGGAACTGTGATCGGGTGATATATTCGCCGCCATGCCGGTCGAGGCCCCGCCCGGATCTTCCACCGAGGCAGTGGTTGATCTAGGTCCCACGGGCTTCCGTGAGGTTTTACGGGCCCGAGACTTCCGGCTCCTCTGGGGAGCCCAGGTGGCGGCCCAGTTGGGCGACAAGTTTTTCGCCTTCTCGCTGCTGCTGTCGATCTACTCGCTGACCCATCTCTACCTGAGTGATGCGGCGCTGCTGCTGGCCTACACCATTCCCGCCGTCTTCCTCTCGATTCCCGCCGGGATCTTCGCCGACCGCTACGACAAGAAGACCCTGATGATCTGGACCAACCTGTCTCGGGGGGTGATGGTGCTGATGGTGCCGGCCCTGGAGATCACCGGGGTGGCTCAGCACCAGATCCTGCCGCTCTACGTCATCACCTTCATCTTCGCCGGGGTGGGCCAGCTCTTCGCCCCCGCCGAGGCGGCCAGCATTCCGAGCCTGGTGAAGCGCCGCGACCTGGCCGCCGCGACCTCGCTCTTCACCATCACGATCATCGTCACCATCGTTCTCTCGGTGCCCCTGGCCTCGCTCGCCCAGGGGCTCCTGGGTTTGGAGGGCCCCTACTACTTCGGGGCCGGGCTGTTCGCGGTGGCCGCGGGCTCGATCTGGCTGATCAAGCCCAAGTTGGCGGCTCCCGCAGCCGCGGGCGGGCCCGCGATGCGGGCGCCTTGGAGCAGCACCTGGTCAGAGATTCGAGACACCTGGGAGGTGGTCCGGGCCAGTCGCGTGCTCCCCTTCGCCTTCGCCATGCTGACCTTGGCTCTCGCCATCGTATTCACGATCTTCGCCCTCTCAGCGGGCTACATGCAGCACGTGCTCCTGCGCAGCCCGCATGACAGCTACATCCTCCTGATCCCCGCGACCCTGGGGATGGTGGCGGCGGGGACAGTGGTGAGCCGACGGGCGTCCGCCTCCGGCCCGGGGCCGCGCACGGTGGTGCGGGGGCTGGGGTTGGCTGGGGTGGCCATGGTGGTCCTGGGAGTGCTCCCGCCCATCCTGGACCGTCTCCACATCGACGGGGCCCTGATCCCGCTGGCGATCATCGTGGCCGTGGTATTCGGCCTCGGCTTGGGCGCGGTACTGATTCCCTGCCTGGTCCTGATCCAGGAGGAAACCGAGGAGGCAACCCGGGGCAAGATCTTCGGTGGGGCGTTTCTGGCGATCAACTTGGCCATCGCTGTGCCGCTGCTGGTGGCCGGCGCGATCGCCGACGTGGTGGGGGCCAGCGATGTGGTCGGCGGCCTGGGGCTGGCCCTGATCATCACCGGTCTGGTCGCCCGGCGGCGGGGCTGGGGAGCGCCTCCCAACGAGCTGTCGGAGCCGGTTACGAGCGCGTAGCGAGATGTCGAAGTCTGTTGGCGATGGGATCGACTTCCGGCCGCGGTGGGCTAAATGACAGCATGCGAGCCGTCGTCACTTGCGAAAGCTGCGGTCTCCGGCAGGAGGTGGCCCGGGCCATTCCGGAGCCGACCACCTTCCATATCGTCTGCCATCGCTGCGAGTTGAGTCTCTTGGTGACCGTCACCGAGGCTGACATTCAAAGCGCCGCGGCCTCAGTCGGAGCTGGTTCGGCTCGACGCTAGCCGGTCAGACGGCCCAGCGCGATAACCCGAGCGGGATCTCCTCGCGTCGGTTGTCCAGGAGGGCCAGCCCCATCTCCTCGCTCTCGAAGTCGAGCCGGAGCTGGCGGGCCAGCGGGAGGACCCGACCGGACCGGGCGCGTTCGCGCAGCCGGGCCCGGCGATCGGGGTCGAGACTGGAGCATTGAACACTGCAGTACTTGGCGGTCTGCTTCTTCACCAGGGCCACACAGCCCGTCCGGGCGCAGACGCGCAGGGCGGTTGGATGAGGGCTGGAAAAGCGTGCCACGGAGCGATATTAGAGACTCATCAGGGGGGCGCTGTCAATAGTCATTAGTGCTATAAAACGTGGCACTTTTGTGGGTCAATCGAGGACGCCGCAGTTGTGCCCAGTATCCCCATCTCCAGCTGTGGACAATTTGTCAGCAACCTGTTCCGCTGAGTGGTCGCGGGCTCGCTTGGGGAGAAGTAGGTGACCCAGGCTGGCGGCGTCCACCGGCGCGGGTTCAGCTGGTCGGCGACTCCACCGGCTCCTGGTAGAGACCGATGACATTCCCATCCGGCTTACGGAACCGAGCGGTGATCTCAGGGGTGTCCTGGACGATCGCGCCCCTATTGGCGAACCCTCCTTCAAGGGCGTCGGCCACGCTGTCCACCATGAGGTAGACCAGCAGTCTGGACAGGTGCGCTGGCCGGACCCGACCCAGATGCCACTCAC
>DATLTJ010000068.1:0-4674 GCA_035533655.1 Candidatus Acidiferrales bacterium
GTCGACGAGATGATGGCCGTCATCGAATCGGGGGTCGCTCGCCTCCAGACCGCCCGCGAGCTCGTGCTCGGGTTCTTTCGCGACCCCGATCTCCGGTATATCTACCCGCGAGGAGTCCCGTAGTCAACTAGCACGTTAGTAACAGCAATGGAACAAAGCTCAGCCGACGTGCCCAGCGACACGGAGCTGTCCGACCTCCGTGCCCACATCGCGGTAGTACTGACCAACGGAGCGACCCCGGCCCGAAAAGCGTTGCTGCAGTCGCTCATCCACGAAGTGCGGGTCGAAAGGTGGGAGAGCGTGATCCCGTGGTTTCGGGTCCGGAGCGGCGAACCGGCGAAGGGTCGCGCCCTGGGAGGTTTGGTGGCTCCGGCAGGACTCGAACTTCCGACACGCCAGCAGGCGGTCGCGGGTGGCCTGGCGGCCCTGGCCCGGCTGGGCCGGGCGGCGGGCGTACACCGGCTCCTCGCCACCCAGCGTCCGGACGCCGAGGCGGTCCCCGGCCAGCTGAAGGCGAACGGCACCGGGACGCTCGCCTTCCGGGCCCGCACGGCGGTCAACAGCTGGATGCTCCTGGACGGCGACCGGGCCGCCCACCTCCCCCCCCACCCGGGGCGAGCCCTGTGGGTGACCGACACCGCGACCGAGCTCCAGGTGCCGGCCTGCGACCGGGCCACCAGCGACGCCTGGGTCCTCGCGGGCGCGCGGGCGAGCGCGCTGACGCCCGACGCTCTTGCAAGACAGCGGGCGCAAACAGCATCCCCGAGTTCAGACGGCGTCCTCGAATGACCCCTCCGCTGCACGTCCTGCGCGCCGGCGTGGACACCCTCCACCTGTCCACCGCAGGCGCACTCGAGGATGGCGCGCTGCTCTACGTCGCCGACGTCAAGCGCGAGGCGGCCGCGACCGACGACCCGATGGTCGTCACCCTGGGCAGCGGGACCTTCGCCCTCCGCGTCCGCCCCCAGGGCTGGCGGCGGTACCCGATCTGGGCCAGCTCCCCCGAGCTGGAGCTGTTCCTGGGGGCGCCCATTGGCTTCCCCCCGGCCTTCGCCCAGTGCCATGCGGTGTACCTCCACGGCGCCGGGACCGGGGCCGTCCGCGCCACCGTGACCGACTGGCACACGCCCCAGCTGTTCGCCCACATCCCGCCGGTCCTCGCGGTCTCCCGGATCGACGTCTATGCCGATGGCGAGGGCTGGGTCCCCACTCACCACGACCTCCAGCGGTTCACCTGTCGCGCCACCGCCCGGCGGGCCTTCGTCACCACCGACCCGGCGAGCGTGCACCCCAAGGGCGTGCCGTCCTCGGGCTTCACCTTCGGCAAGGGGGCGATCACCGCGAAGGTCTACGACAAGTCCGCCGAGTGCCGCCTCCGGGGCGCGACGGGGCCGGCCACCGAGTGGACGGCCCGCACCGGCGACGGCCCGGTCTGGCGGGTGGAGTTCGCCTTCCGGCCGGCCGCGCGGCCGGAGCTCGGCATCCAGACCCCGCAGGCGGCCGTCGCCCGCCGCCAGGCGGCCCAGGCGATGGATGCCCTACTTCGGCCCGGCCGGCTGCTGCCGCCGCTTCCGCCGCCCGCCGCTGTCCGTGGAGAGGCGCGGCCGTCCGTCGGCGTTGCTGCCACGCTTGCTGCTACCGCGGGGTCGGTGTTCAAGAAACCCGTGCTCCCGGTAGGAATCGAACCTGCGACACACGGTCTCGGAATCGGCGCCGAAAGCATTGGGATGGGATGACAGGGTTCATTGTGACGTGCCGATCGTTCGCGTCGAGAGGTTGGGGCGATGTTGTTTGGCCGTGTGGCGTAGTGCCTGCAACACGGATGCAACTTCGCCAGCATGGGTGGCGGGTGGAGGGCTCGGCGATCTCTCATCCCTGGCAGCCTGGGCGGCGTATGGTCAGTGGCATGGGTGGCTGTCCGTGGCAGCCCGTTCCAGGCTGGCTGTCGCGGAGATGGACCTGCACCTTGCCTGGCACGTACACGAAGCGGAAGAACGGCGAGGTGGCACGGCTGTGGCGCAAGACCAGGTGGCACTATCAATCCGTCCCGGAGGAGGTAGAACCGGATGGACGTCGTCGATTGGCTGTTGGATTCCGACCCGGCGATCGGCTGGCAGGTGATGTGCGACCTTGCCGATGCGCCTGAAGAGGACGTCGCGGCCGAGCGCGCCCGCGTCAGCAGCGAAGGCTGGGGCGCGCGGTTGCTCGCCCTCCAGCGCCAGGATGGCCAGTGGGCGGGTGGTACCCCGACGTTCACCTCCGCTGCTGCAGTGGACTGGTGGCAATCACTGCCGCCCGACAGGCGGGGCACCCTTTTCCCCGAATGGACCTCCACTGCCTGGAGCCTGACACTGCTGCGGGACTTCGGTCTTGACCCTGCCAGCGCAGGAGCCCGCCACGCCGTCCGGTTGGTCCGCGACACCTGTAGATGGGAGCACGACGGCGAGCCCTTCTTCGCCGGTGAGGTGGAGCCGTGCATCAACGGCCGGGCCGTGGCGATCGGGGGCTACTTCGGCGAGGACGTCCAGGCCATCGTGGACCGGCTCCTGGGCGAGCAGATGGGCGACGGCGGGTGGAATTGCGAGCAGGAGAACGGGGCGACGCGGGGGTCATTCCACACAACGATCGAGGTGCTGGCCGGCCTGCTGGAGTATGAGCGCGCCACGGGGGGCTCACCGGAGGTGAAGGCGGCTCGCCTCCGCGGTCAGGAGTACCTACTCGAACGCCGGATGCTCCGAAGGCTGTCGACCGGTGAGGTGATCAACCCGGCTTGGATGCAGTTCTCCTACCCGACCCTTTGGCACTACGACGTGCTCCGAGGTCTCGACTATCTGCGTGCGGCGGGCGCCGCGCCGGACCAGCGAGTCGCCGAGGCGATCGACCTAGTCGAGTCCAAGCGCGATGCGGACGGCCGCTGGCCCCTCGAGAATCCCCACCCCGGCCAGCTGCACTTCGAAATGGACGAGGGCGAGGGTAGACCGAGTCGCTGGAACTCCCTCCGGGCGATGCGCGTGCTCAGGTGGCACGACCAGGCTCCCCCATCGGGCTTGGCGGACAGGGGGTAATGCTCTGACTTTCTGAGGTCAAATCGCGTGATGCCCCCTTAGGACTGGAACCTACGCACGCGGTTCAGGTGCGGAATTCGGGTCCGCAGCCGAATGGTGCCCCGACCTGACCGCGCACCGTACCCGTCGGTGCCTGGTCCTGGACGCCTTGAGTGGTGGGCTTGTCCGCCCAGAAGCTGGCCCACTTTGTCCGCTGCCTCACGCTGGAGGGCGTCGACCACGCCTGAGTAGAAGTCTGAAGTCACGGCGATACTGGAGTGTCCGAGCCGATCGCGGGCAACGCTCATTCCAACCCCCGCCTGAACCAGCAACCCGCCGTGGATCGCCCTGAGATCGTGCCAGCGCAGAGGACGCAGTCCTGCCAAGGCCAGCGCCTTCTGGAGGCCGTGAGTCACACTGGACCCGTTCCTGGGCGCTCCCACGGGTGTCGTGAAGGTTAGACCGGGGATGGCCTCCCGCCACCGAGATCCGGCGGCCTCCTTGGCGGCCTGTTGGACTGCTTGCTCATCCCTCAATGCGCGCAGCGTGAACTCCGATAGCGCCACCTCCCGCTCGCTCGTCTCCGACTTGGGCCGTCCGAGCAGGTAGGTGTCCCCAACCCGATGGAGGGTGGTGCGGACCCACAATCGGCGACCCTCCAAGTCGACATCCTGCCAGCGAAGCCCGAGTTCCTCCCCCTGGCGGAGTCCCGTGTCGAGGGCGACCGTGACCAGGCGTCGCAATCCAGGCTCGCAGGCGTCCAGGACAAGGGCCACGGCCGGCGGAGTCAGCACCGCCGGGTGAGGCTTGCGGGGCTTGTCGAATTGGGCCAGCTTGGCCACGTTGCGAGTCACCAGGCCATCTCGCTCGGCGGCGCTGAGGGCAGCCCTCAGGACTGATCGAACCGTCGCCGACGTGTACGGGGCCTTGCCCTGGGCGCGCAGCCCAGCCAGCATGCGCTCCACATCCGACGGCTGCAGCTGGGTGAGCTTGGCGCGCCCCAGGTGGGGGATCAGCTGGTACCGGACAACCGCCCGGTAGCGGCGAAGGGTCGAGGGTCGCAGTCGCCCCTCAGCGTTCGCCAACCAGCCTCCGAGGTAGCGCTCCAGGGTGGTCGCGGAGGGGGCCGGAGCGTGGCCTCGGTCCAGGTCATGCTGGGCGTCACGCAGCTTGGTCTCTACCTCAAGGCGGGTCTTGCCATAGAAGGATGACTGGCGCCGCTTGCCCTCCAACCAGCCCAGGTCGAGGCGGGCCTCCCACAACCCATCCGGCCGCTGGCGGACGCTACCGGAACCTTGCCCGCGACGCGGCCGGGGCCGCCTCGATGTCGCCGCTCGTCCCGACGCGGGCTGCGACATGCGGCGAGGATAGCACATAGTGGGTAGCTCAGAGGGTATCGAGTGCGGCTTCGAATTCAGGTGAGGCGTCCATTGATCTCAGTTAGCAGCGCTTTTATAAAGCCCTGGTCCCAGGTTCGAGTCCCGCCGGGCCGAGCGGGGCCGGGACCCGCCCGTCCGAGGGGGCGACCGCCCCGCGGCGGGCCTCCCCACGATCGCGGCGTTGACGGCCGCCCGGGGTTGGGCTACCCTTCGCGCCACCGCCTGCGGGCGGTCGCCCGAGCAAGCCAGAT
>DATLTJ010000069.1:0-3282 GCA_035533655.1 Candidatus Acidiferrales bacterium
AGGAATGGCGATCGAGGCGATCCCGGCGAAGTCGGGGATGACCCGCGAGACATTCCGGCGGAGGCTACCGCCTGCCAATGAGATCCGGAGAACTGCCCCGCTGTTCACTGGGCGGCGCTGTCCAGGTCTAGGCGGCCGTCCCTCGCTACCACGCCGTGACCGAGGGCGGACCGATCCCGGCGCAGCTACCGAGCGGGACCGACTTCATTGTGATCGTCAGCTAACGATGTCCCTCGGCAGCCAAGCGCGTCGCCGGCTCGGCCGTCTCCACCGGAGCCAGCACATCCAGGAGCCGTGAGCCCCGGAGTGCCAGCTCCAGCCGCAGTCGGTCCTCGGCGTCGTTCCAATTGCCGACCAGGTCTTCGATCCGCTCCATCCGGTACAGCAGGGTGTGGCGGTGGATCCCCAGGGAGCGGGCGGCGGCGCTGAGGCCTTCGTGGCTGAGCACAGCCTCCAGGGTCTGCCGCAAGGGCAAGCTGCGGGTGCGCTCTCGTTCCAGGAGTGGCCCCAGCGCACCCTCGACGAATTCCTGAAGACCCTCGAGGTCATGGACCCAGGCCAGGTAGGGATGGAGCTTGGCGGAGTCATACACCTGCAGGTCGGGCATCAGGATCTGGCCGACCGTTAGCGCGTCCCGGGCGGCCCGAACCGCGGTCGGGACCTCGATCAGAGTTGTCGCCGTCGGGCCCAAGGCCATCTGCCAGGGCGACCGCCCGGATCCCACCGCCACCTGGAGCAGGCGCTCAAGCGTCCCGATCCGCGCCTGACTCGGTACCAGCGCCACCACGCTGGACTGGTACAGGGCGACGTGGGCCCCGACCACCATCCAGGCGGTCGCGATGGTGGCCTCGGCGGAGGCGTCATCGGCGCCCAGCACCACTACTCGGTAGGGGAACTCGAGCACGGTCCCACCCTCGGCAGCCTTGGCCACCATATCCAGGTCGGCCGTGCCGCCCAGCACGTCGCTGAAGAATTGGTCGTACTGGCGATCCTGCTCCCGGCGAACCCGCTCCCTGGTCTCCAGGTAGCTGGTGCTGACGGCCACGCTGATGGCGTCGAGGTAGTCGAAGAGGGGACCGACCGCGGTCAGAACGGACTGAGCTTCGATCTCGGGATGGATCCGCACGGCGTCGATCACGTGCTGCCAGATGACCAGGGCGGCGACTCGATAGGCACGCAGGATGGCGTCCAGGGGTACCCCGGTGCTGGCCAGCCGACCGCCCATCCGTGACAGCTGCTGCAGCTCCGCGTGGGACGGGGGCCGCGACTCATCCCAGAGAGAGAGCATGGTCCCCACCCCCTCCCGGCAGGCGGCAAGCACCTCGCTACCAAAGGCGGAGCCGCCGCCGAATCCCTCGGCTAGCGGAATCGTCCGAGCCATCTCGATCGCCATCCGCCGGGCGACCCGGTCCACCCGGCGCCGCAGCGACTGGATGATGATCGGGCTGACTGAGGGCGTCGCGGAGTACCCGCGGCGGTCGCGCTTACCGGCTCGTCGGCTTCCGACCTCGGAGGACATCGCCGACCCAGAATAGATCAGCTCATCGGGGACGGCGGCCAAGAGCAGCCCGACTTCCTCTCTGGCATGGGGGACCTGAAACGATGAACTGGTCGGCGGTGATGCCCTCTGCGAGGTATCTCGCGGCTATCCCATGCGCCATCCGTGGTTTGCTCGTGGCGGCGGCTCTCGCTCTCGCGATCACCCTGCCGGGCTGCGCCTCAACCTCGACTCCGAACCCAGGCTCGCCTCCCCAGGCCAGCGCTGGCACCAGCTGTCGGCTGACGGTGACCATCACGACCGCATCGGGCACCACCTGGGGCACTGTGACCGCCACCACGGGTGGCGCCACCTTCACCTTCGGTCAGGCCATCAAGACGGTCAACATCCCCTGCGGCGCCACGGTCCAGCTCAGCGAGCGTCCAACCGATTCCAACAACTGGCCATTTCACGATTGGCAGGTAGGCCCGAAGACGGTGACTGGTACCAGCACATCGACCGTGGTCACCGGCGCCGTCCAGGTCAATGCCGACTACAGCCCCACCGCGGCCAGTCCGGCCTCGCCGACACCCTCCGCTTCCGCCAACTAAAGTCGTAGTCAGCCTCCGAGACGGAGGCATGTCATAGGAGGGCGGCCCCAATGCTAGCCGCGTTCGCGACCGCCGCCGGCGGTCCTCAGCCGATCGAGAACCTAACGGTCGGCGAGCGGGAGATGCCCGCTCCAGCTCCAGGCGCGGTGCGGCTTCGAACCCGCGCCGCTTCCCTCAACCGCCACGACCTCTGGACCCTGTCCGGGGTCGGTACGCCCGCGACCTTCCCCTGGACTTTGGGGTGCGATGTCGCGGGCACGGTGGACGCCTACGGCCCTGAGACCCCGGACCGCGTTCCGGTCGGCACTCCGGTAGTGGCGCATGCGGTCATCACCTGCGGGGTCTGCCCCGCCTGCCTGGGTCCGGACGAGACCTCCTGCCGGAAGTTCGCCATGCTCAGCGAAGGCAGCTGGGAGGGAACCTTCGGGGAGTACTCGGTGGTGCCGGCGATCAACCTCTTCACCCTGCCTGCCGATCTCAGTTTCGAGCAGGCGGCCTGCCTGCCGACTGCCTATTTGACCGCCTACCGGATGCTCTTCACCAAGGCGGCGCTCCGACCCGGGGACACCGTCTTGATCCAGGGAGCCGGAGGCGGCCTCTCCACCGCCGCCGAGGTTTTGGCGCTGGCCGGTGGTCTGCGGGTGATCGTTGCCAGCCGCGACCCCGCCAAACGATCGGCGGCGCTGGCCCGCGGGGTCCACCATGCGGTGGCGACCGGAAAGGAGGCAGCGGGAGAGGTTCTTGGGCTCACCGCCGGCGAAGGGGTGGACGCGGTGATCGAGTCTGTCGGGGAGGCCACCTGGGCCACCAGCCTGCGCGTGCTCCGGCGCGGGGGAGTGGTGGTGGTGGCGGGGGCCACGGCAGGCGCCGATCCGCCCGCTGACTTGCGCCGGGTCTTCTGGCGCCAGCTTCGTATCCTCGGGTCGACGATGGGCACCTGGGCTGAGTTCTCCGCTCTCTTGAGCACCATCCGGGCGACCGGGGTCCGACCGCTCATCGATCGGACCTACCCCTTGGCTGAGGCCAAGGCTGCCTTTCAGCAGCTTGAGTCGGGCGAGGTCACCGGCAAGCTGGTACTGGTCTCCGGCTGAGGCTCGGTCGCCCTACGTTCGAGCTGCTACCGGGGTCCGCGGGGAGACGTAGCTTGCGACGGTAGCCCGCCGGCCCACCCCGAAGCGGATCCAGCCGTTGATC
>DATLTJ010000070.1:0-3119 GCA_035533655.1 Candidatus Acidiferrales bacterium
GTGTCGCGAGCCCGGGCGCTGGCCGCGGCGGCCAGGTCGATGGCGACCGACTGGCACTCGGTGCAGCGGAAGGTGGCCACCCGATCCTGATGGGTCACGTAGTGGCCACTGGTGTCCACGAAGACGGGAGCGCCCAGGATCTCGAATTGCCCACCGCGGCAACCGGAGGGGCAGACCAGGTGGCGGCGGGTGTTGGGGCTCAGCTCAGCCCTCCCCGGAGGTGAAGTTGGGCCGGTGCCAACCGGTGGGCCCCTCCCCGGCTCGGAGGATCTCCTCGAACAGCTGGTCTAGATCGACCTGGGTGAAGAGCTCGGCCACCCGGGCCCGCAACCGGGCCGCGCCGTCACAGCCCTTGATCGCCCAGACGACGAACTTTCGGCTGAGCCGGACCCCACGCTGTTCGCCGTGGTGGACCACCATGGCGTCCCAGTGGCGCTTGGCCAGCCGGAGCCGGTTCTCGAAGTCGGGGGTGGGGCCGGGCTCCCCCCATCGCAGCTGGCTCACCGTCTGCTCCAAAAAGTTCCAGTCGCCCAGCATCCCGCGGGCGACCACCACTCCATCCACGGCCCCGGCTCTGATTCGCCCCTCGATGAGAGCGGTGTCGCGGACGTCGCCGGAACCCAGCACGGGAATGTGGCGCACCGCCTCCTTGACCCTGGCGATCTCGTCCCAGTTGGCTAACCCGGTGTACTTCTGGCAGCGGGTCCGGCCGTGGACGGTGACCGCCGCCACGCCCACGTCTTCCAGGGCCCGGGAGAGCTCCGCGGCATTGATCGTCTGGTAGTCCCAGCCGAGGCGCATCTTGGCGGTGACCGGTACGTCCACCGCCCCCACCATGGCCTCCAGCACCGCCACCGTGCGGGAGATCTCGCGGGCCAGCGCTGCTCCGGAGCCAAGGCGGACCACCTTGGGTACGGGGCAGCCCAGGTTGACGTCGACGGCGTCGGCGCCCAATCCAACGCAGATCTGGGCGGCGTCGGCCATCAGCTGCGGGTCGTTCCCAACCAGCTGCGCCGCCACCGGCTGCTCCTCCGGGCCAATGTCGAGGAGGCGCTCAGCCACTCCCTCGGGCGCCTTGACCAGGGCGGCGGCGGCCGTCATCTCGGTGCAGGTCAGGCCCACCCCCATCTCGCGCGCGAAAGCCCGGAAGGGTCGGTCGGTGATTCCCACCATGGGCGCGATGAAGATCGGAGTGGACAGCTCCAGGCTGCCGATCCGGAGCGTCGCCGGTGGTCGGGCTGGGCTCAAAACCTTGGTTGGGGTGGTCACGGTCAAGTTGAGGTCTGCCTCCACGGCTGGTCGGGGCGGGGACCCTGCCGTTGGCCCGCCGCTCCATGATCGCGGAAGTGGACCTGGCGCGCCCCTAGATGAGGTGCCGCAAGATCGTCAGGATGCTCACGGCTAGCGCGAAAGCGACCAGCGCCGACCACAGCAGGCAGCACCCGGCGGGCAGGACACAGCAGAATCCGGGCAGCCAGCGAACCTGGCGCCCTCCTGGGAAGACCTGGCGGTAGCGGTAGCGGCGACTCATCGTCCAATGATCTCATCCGCGTCCTGTACGAGGGGAGCTGAGGGCACCAGCGCGGATATAGTCGGCACCACTCGGAACTGCCAAACTGGGCGTGGAGGAAGTCGCTTGCTGCTGGCTATCGACGTTGGCAACTCCAACCTGACGCTGGGACTCTTCGACGGCGAAGAGTTGCAGACTCACGGTCGATTCACGACCCGGCGGGACGCCACCCCAGACGAGCTGGGCGGGCAGCTGCTCACCTTCTTAGGCCAGCGCGACGTCTCGGCCAAGGTCGAGGCGATCGCGGTCAGCAGCGTGGTGCCCAGCCTTAGCCAGCCGCTGGCGGAGATGGCCCGCAGCTACTTTGGGCTGGAGGCGCTCTTGGTCGGCCCGGGGACCAGGACCGGGATGGAGATCCACTACGACCCCGCCCGCGATGTCGGGGCGGACCGAATCGTCACTGCGGTCGGGGTTCACCATCGCTACGGCGGCCCGGCGATCATGGTCAGTTTCGGTACGGCAACCGTCTTCGACGCCATCGATGAGCACGGGGGCTATCTGGGCGGCGCCATCGCCCCCGGGCTCCAGCTCTCGGTGGACGCGCTGTTTGCGAGGGCGGCGAGGCTGCCGCGGGTGGACCTGGTGGCCCCGGCCAAGACCCTGGGGAGAACCACGGTCACCTCGATGCAGGCCGGGATCATGTACGGCGCCGCGGCCCAGGCAGAGGGCATGATCGCCCGGATCCGCGAGGAAGTCCCAGGTGAACCCAAGGTGGTGGCGACCGGCGGTCTGGCCGCCTTGGTGGCTCCCTTGGTGAAGGGGGTGGATGTCATCGACCCGCTGGTGCTACTGGAGGGTCTTCGAGTCCTGGAGCTACTCAACCGCAGCCACGACTGATCGCGGCTTAACCAAAAAGGGCGCCCCCCGAAAGGGACGCCCCGAGAGGGGGGGGCGATGTTGAGAGCCCGGAGATAGCATCTCGCGGGGCTGGACTTAGCCTAGCACCGAACCTAAGGGTGGGCAAATTCCGAAGTGGTGAAGGAATCGCTACGGAAATGTGGAAGGGGATCGGCCGGCTCCCGTGGTCGTTGCCCAATTTCCCGCTCCCACTTGCCGAGGGGGGAGGTGTTCGGTAGACTTCGCATCCCCGGCCCGCCGCGGCAGATCTCGGCGCGGGCTTCGGAGGTTGCGTCGGCTTAGGCCGGCAAGGAGCAAGTGAAACGCAATGCAGGAGAAGCCGGTACTCCTTACCCCATCGGGTCTTGACAAGCTGCGCGAGGAGCTGAACCACCTAGTCAACGAGCGTCGGCTGGAAATCGCTCAGCGGATCAAGACTGCTAAAGAATTTGGCGACTTGAGCGAAAACGCCGAGTACGAGGATGCCAAGAACGATCAGGGCTTCGTGGAAGGTCGCATCCTCACCCTGGAGCAGATGATCCGCAACGCCAGCCTGATCGAGACCGACGACCACAAGGACGGTTCCGTCCAGCTCGGGTCCTCGGTTAAGGTCAAGGACGAGTTCGGCGAGATGACCTACACCATCGTGGGGCCCGCCGAGGCCGATGCGGGCTCCGGTCGCATCTCCCTGGAGTCGCCTGTAGGCAAGGCG
>DATLTJ010000071.1:0-4017 GCA_035533655.1 Candidatus Acidiferrales bacterium
GTCACCTTCGCCACCCTGACTTAGCAACTCCAGGCTGGGGCTGCGCCGTTGCGCCCAATACCGTCACGCCCCACAGCGTGGCACACGGCGCAGGTTGGGCGCGGCCCCTCAGGGTCCCCCTTGGTCGTCGCGGTCATGGAGGGGGCTCCGGGAGTCGAACTCGGGAGCACGGTTGCATCCGGCCAAGCGAGTCCCGGTGGGGCCGTGACCGTACCTGACCCACCGGGGCGGGGTGGCTCAGTTGTCGTCGTCAACCATCTGAAGTAGGCGCCTCACGGCGGCCTCGAGTTCAGGTAGGTCATCACTGATGGTCGCAGCGAGGACGGCATGTGAGGTGTCGAAGTAGCGGTGGGCGAGGCGGTCCCGCATCCCGGCGATCTGCGCCCACGGCAGGGCCGGCTCGGTGGCTAGCAGCGGATCGGAAAGGGCCTTGACCGCCTCACCGATTTCGATCAGGCGAACTCGCACAGCGTCGAAGACGAGCCCGTCCTGAAGATCGCCGGATTCAAGGTGAGCGCGGATGGCAGCGATAGCGGCCATAACATCCTCCAGACGTTGACGTTCCTGGCGGCTCAGACCGCCACCGCCTCAGCCAGGACCTCGACAGCCAAGTGCGCCTTGAGGTCACCGGCGGGCACCAGATCCACACGGGTCCCGAGCAGGCGCTCAAGCTCCGCCTGGCAGCGCCCAAGAGTCAGCAGGCCCACCCCCGCGGGTACATCGACGAGCAGGTCCACATCACTATCAGGTCCCTCCTCGCCCCGAGCGACGCTGCCGAACACCCGAGCGTTGCTCAACCCATAGCGGGCCAGCACCTTCTTCACCGCGGCGCGATGACGGCGGATTCGCAGGCCGAGAAAGCCACTGACCGGCTCGAGCCTGGACTCCTCAGAGAGTCTGATGTCCAGCTCGGACCCGGTGGCGGCTACCAAGCGAATCAGCATCGGAAGCGACGGCTGGCGGGCACTGGACTCATAGGCGCTCACCACGCTCTGGGCCACCCCAGCCCGACGACCCAGCTCCACTTGGGACAGTTCGGCACGGCGTCGCGCCTCCCGCAACAACTCGGCCGCAGTACCCATCGCACCCGACTATAGCGGATCGTAGATGATCTGAGCAGCATCGGGAAGCCGGCCCCAAGATTCGGTGCGGACGAATCCGCACGAGTCTGGACCCGGTGGCCCTAAATGATGCCGTCAAGGCCGCCGCGAAGACTCCGCAAAGTGGAATCCTGGGGCTTTTTTGATCTCGATCTGCTGGAGGCGACTCCGGGAATCGAACCCGGGATCGCGGTTTTGCAGACCGCTGCCTTGCCACTTGGCTAAGTCGCCACACCTCTGGAGCATTTTACGCGACACCTGGGTCAGCGCCCACGGCACACCCGGCCAAGCTCAAAATGAACGCGTGCCAGATTCTCCGCGGGCCAGTGGTTCCCAGCCGGTGCCCCAACCCGAAGGCGAGGTGGTGGCCGTAGTCAGGACCGGTGCCGTGACCACCCTGGTGCTGAACCGCCCGATGCGCCTCAACGCCATCGACCAAAACATGGCACTGGCACTGGTACGAGAGATCGAAGCCGTGGCGGCCGATCGGGATTGCCGCTGCCTTCTGATCACCGGCGCCGGGCGCGCCTTCTGCGCAGGACAGTCGCTGGGAGGTACGGGGGAAGCCAGCACGCTTCCCACCGACATCACCGGGCTGATCCAGGAGCGCTATGTCCCGGTGGTCCTCGGACTGGCCGCCCTGGAGATCCCGGTCGTGGCGGCGGTCAACGGGCTGGCGGTGGGCGCCGGGTTCTCGCTGGCTCTGGCCGCGGACATCAGGATCGCCTCGGAGGAGAGCTGGTTCAGCTGTGCGTTTGCCCAACTCGGCCTGGTGCCGGACTCCGGAGCCAGCTACTTCCTACCTCGCTTGCTAGGCCCCGGCAGGGCTCTGCACTACGCGCTGACAGGCGACAGGATCACCGCTCAGATGGCGCTGGAGCTCGGACTGGTGACGACCGTGCTCCCCCCGAGGTCATTCGCCGCCGAGTCGGTGGCAATCGCCCAACGACTCGCCGCCGGCGCCACCCGCGCCCTGGGGCTGACCAAGCTCGCGCTCCGCCACGCGCTGGATGCCAGCTTGGCAGAGCAGCTCCAGATGGAGGCACATTTGCAGCAGATCGCCTCGGAGACCGCCGACTTCAGTGAGGGCCTCCTAGCCTTCCGGGAGAAGCGGCCACCGCACTTCCAGGGAAGATGACCACCACGATGGCGCCCGCCTGGCTAGGCCTTGGGGGCAGGGCCTAGCCACACTTCACGCTCGAACTCCGTCTTGAGGACAACAGTGGTCCTGGTCTGGCGCACCCCGGGGAGTTCCCGGATCCAATCGACCAGTTCCAGCAGCGCCTCTGGATCACGGGCGCGCACCTTGAGAAAGAACGACAGGTCGCCAGCGATGTCGTGGCACTCGTCAATCTCCGGGCGCTGACTCAACCTCCCGGCCAGACTGCTCCCGGTCACGTCAGCCTCGACGCCAACAAACGCGGTTACCGGCCTTCCCACCGACCGCGGGTTAAGCCTGAGCGTCCAGCCCTCGATGACCCCGTCTCGCTGCAGGCGACGCAGGCGCTCGTGCACCGAAGATGCCGCCAGGCCGGCGGACTTGCCCACATCCGCCAGCGTGGTCCGGGCGTTCGCCTGCAGGCTGCGGAGGATCTTCGAATCCGCTTCGTCGAGGTATTCGCTGGCGGCCACGCTTCCGAACTTCATTCGGTCGGTTTGCGGCATTTTGCTCTCCTTGTCATGCTCAGACCCATGGAACAGCACAGGATCTGGCTTAAGACCTTCGCAAGCCGAAGGATAGCCGATAGAAGTGTCAGCCGGGTACAGCTGGCGGGAGGCGCACTTTTCGTCGTGGTCGCGCTCTGGGGCGCGAGCTTCGTGGTGGTGCGCTCGGCAGTGTCCGCCTACCCCGTGATCGGCTTCCTCTTCCTGCGCTTCGTGCTGGGTGGAGGTGCGCTGATGGCAGTTGCCTACGCCCGGCGGTCCACCCGCCCGGCTTGGACCAAGGTCCCCAAACTGCCCCTGGCGACGGTGGGGCTGGCGCTGGCCGTTGGCTATGTCACCCAGACCCTCGGTCTGGCCCTTGGCGCCTCGGTTGGAGTGGCGGCCACTCTGACCAGCCTGGTGGTCGTGCTGGCTCCGGCATGGGAGTGGGCAATGACCGGCCAGGCGCCTGACCGCAAGGTCGCGCTCAGCGCCGTTCTCGCCATTGGCGGAACCCTGCTGGTCTGCCAGGCCGCAGCCCCCGCCACCAGTGTGGCCCATCCCGCCCCGACCCTCGGGATTGCTCTGGAGGTGGTCTCAGCAGCGGCCTTCGCACTTCAGGTGGTGTTGGTGGGACGTCTCGGGAAGTCGCTCTCCGCAACCGCGCTGGGTGGCGCCCAATTGCTGCTGGTCGCAGTCCTGATCGCCCCACTGCTGCCACTGACCGGCGGGATCCCGGCCCTCGGAGGAGCCGAGCTCGCCGCCGTGGTCTTCTCTGCCCTGGGGGCATCGGCCTTCGGGTTCGCGGTGCAGGCAGCCGCCCAAAAGCACCTCGCAACTGGGACGGCCGCAGTGATCATGGCCACCGAGCCCGCGTTCGCGCTGGCCGCCGCGTTCATGGCCGGAGAGCAGGCCATTGGCGCCCTGGCGGTGGTCGGGCTGGGACTGCTGCTGCTCGGGGTCCTGGCCCAGAGTGACGGGCGCTGGGGTGGGCGCGTCCGAGGGCTGGCTCTGGTGATGGCGGGGGGGCGACTCCGCCGCCAGGAGGCCTAGATCGACTGCGCTTCTCTGCCTGAGTTTCCCTCCTCTGCCTACCTGACCGAGACAGCGGTGATCGCCTGCACCTGGGGCGCGGTGTAGGGCCCGTCACTGGCCCACGCCAGAATGTAGTAGGTGCCCGGCACGAGACCAACTGGGGACCAGGTCCAGGCACTCCCTATCCAGGCGGCTTCCAAGGTCCAAGGACCGGCGGAGGAGGAGCTGACAAAGTAGG
>DATLTJ010000072.1:0-3686 GCA_035533655.1 Candidatus Acidiferrales bacterium
CTCGTTATCGACGAGGCGCTGCACCAGCGTGTGGCGCAGGGTGTGGGACCCCCGGCGGGGAACGTTCACGCCGGCCCGCTCCAAGTAGCGCCCGGCGCACGCCGAGATCGCGGCGGTCGCGATGGGCCGCAGAGGCGCCACGGCCCGGAAGAACACGTGTCGGTCCGCGGTCTCGGGACGACCGTGTTGGAGGTAGTCGACCAGAGCCTCCCCGACGGACTTCGATAGCGGAAAGTGCGCATTCCGATCGAATCCGGACACTGATTCCGATTCAATCCGGACACTGATTCCGATCCAAAGCGGACACCTAATCCGGCCCAAAGCGGACAACTTCTAAAGCCCGCCCGGACAACGGCGGGGCGGAGCGACGCCTCAGCAGAAGGAGGCGGGCACGGGGTTTCCTGACGGGGCTTGAACCCCACCACCAGGAGGCGCCCCGTGCCCAGAAGGAGATTGTCCATGCGGAAGATCGGCGAGGTCCTGCGGTTGAAGGCCGCGGGGATGAAGAACCGGGAGATCGCCCGGAGCACAGGCGTCGGCAAGACCACGGTCTACGAGTACCTGACCCGGGCAGAGGGGGCGGGCCTAGGCTGGCCGCTGCCGCCCGACCTGGATGACGCGACGGTGGAGGCGAAGCTATTTCCGGCCCCGAGCGCGGAACTGTCGGCGGCTCGTCCGGTGCCGGACTGGACCGCGATCCACAGGGAGCTGAAGCGCCGCGACGTGCACGTGACCCGGCGGCTGCTCTGGCTGGAGTGGCGGGGGGAGAACTCCAAGGGCTGGGGCTACAGTCAGTTCTGCCGCCACTACGAGCAGTGGCTGGGCCGGCAGGACCCGGTGATGCGGATGGAGTACGCGGCCGGGGACCGGATGTTCGTGGACTTCGCCGGCGACACCATGCCGGTGGTGGACCCGGTCACCGGCGTGGTGGCCAAGGCGGAGATTTTCGTCTCCGTGCTCGGCGCCAGCGGCATGCTCTACGTGGAGGCGACGCCCGGGCAGGACCTGGAGTCGTGGCTGATGGCGCACGTCCGGGCCTGGGAGACGTATGGCGGGGCCGCTCGCGTGACCACCCCGGACAACCTCAAGAGCGGGGTCCGCAAGGCTTGCTGGTACGACCCCGACGTCAACCCCAGCTACCTCCAATTGGCCCGCCAGTACCGCACCTCAGTGTTACCGACCAGGGTGGCGGCACCCAGGGACAAGGCCGCCGCGGAAGTGGGCGTCCAGGTGGTCGAGAGATGGGTGCTGGCGCCGCTGCGCAACCGCCGCTTCTTCAGCCTGGGCGAGCTGAACGCCGCCATCCGGGAAAAGGTCGATGAGGTCAACCAGCGCGCGTTCCGCGGCCAGCCAACCAGTCGGCATGACCTCTTCTTGGAGATCGAGAGATCCGCCCTGCTGCCGCTGCCGCCGGCACGCTACCAGTTCACGAAGATCAAGAAGGCGACCGCCGGCATCGATTACCACGTGGCCTTCGACCACCGCTTCTACTCGGTCCCCCACCGGCTGGTCCGTCAGCAGGTCGAGGTCTGGGCGACCCGGACCACGATCGAGATCTACCACCGCAACGGCCGTGTCGCCAGCCACCTGAGGGAGTACGGCCGGCGCCGCTACATCACCGACGCCGAGCACATGCCCGCCTCCCACCGCGCCCATGCCGAGTGGTCGCCCTCGCGACTCATAAAGTGGGCTGGCACCGTCAGCCCCCAGACCGCCGAGCTGGCCGGGCAGATCCTGGAGCGCTATCCGCACCCCGAGCACGGCTACCGCGCCTGCCTGGGCCTGATGAGCCTGGCCCGGAAATACGGTCGGGAGCGGGTGGCGGCGGCGTGTGCTCGGGCCCTGGCGCTGCGGGCCATCTCCTACACCTCTGTCAAGTCCATCCTGGTCCAGGGCCTCGACCGCCAGCCTCTGCCTTCGCCCCAGCTCTCCCTGCTCCCAACGCCGCCTCAGCACGCCAACCTGCGCGGCGCCGATTACTACCGCAGCGACCTCGCCGAGAGCGTCGCCGTGCAGATCGAGGAGGCCTGACATGCTCATCCAGCAGACGCTCGATAAGCTCGACGCGATCGGGCTCACAGCCATGGCGGCCAGCCTGCGCGACCAGCTCGAGAACCCCAGTCAGTATCTGGAGCTCAGCTTCGAGGACCGCCTCGGCCTGCTCGTCGACCGCGAGCACGACTGGCGCGAGAGCCGCCGCCTGCAGACCCGTCTCAAGCAAGCCCGGCTCCGCCAGCAGGCCAGCGTCGAGGAGATCAACTTCCGCGCCGCTCGCGGGCTCGACCGGGCGATGACTCTGAGCTTGGCCCAGGGCGGCTGGGTGCAGCACCGCCAGAACTTGCTGGTCACCGGTGCCACCGGCTGCGGGAAGTCGTTCCTGGCTTGCGCGCTCGCCCATGCCGCCATCCGCCAGGGTCACACCGCCCTCTACCTCCGCACCCCTCGCCTGCTCGACGATCTCGCCGTCGGCCGGGGCGACGGTCGCTACGCGCGCCTGCTCACCCAACTCCAGCGCGTCGCCCTGCTGGTCCTGGACGATTTCCTGCTCACCCCGGCCACGGTCGAGCAGTGTCGCGACCTGCTGGAAGTCATCGAGGACCGTGCCCAGCTCCGCTCCACCCTGGTCGCCAGTCAGCTCCCGGTGGATGGCTGGCACGCCGCCATGGCCGACCCCACCCTGGCAGAGGCGATCTTGGACCGTCTCCTGCATCGCGCCCACCGCATCGCTATCAAGGGCCCTTCTCTGCGCCAGCGCGAACCCGAGGCGGAACCGTCATGACGCAGGCGGCGACCCCGGTCGCGACTGCTCTCCAGCCGAGACTCCCCGGTCTCGGGCACCCTCGTTCCAGGCCTCCTGGACCGTCCTGGCGGCTCGACTTTCGGGACCGTCGTGCCACAACCCCTCCGATGGCCCGATTGACGCGACGAGTCACGGCTCCCGCGGCTTTGGCAGCGGCCCTCACGGGCGCCACCACCGGGCCGAGGTCACCCACCCACGACAGGGGCAGGCTGGGGAAAGCGCCGGCGTGTGGACAGCCGGCCTCCATGTCTTGGCCCGAGACCCACGACCGGTCCTGGCCGCCTGCCCACAAGCCTTGGACAACCCTGCCGGTTGCCCACCCTTCCCCCAGCCTCGACGACGAAATATGCTTCGCGAAGGAGGTGGTCGCCAGCCCCCTCTAACCGCGTCTCACAACTGAATACATCCCCGGCGTCGCTCCGCTCCGACGTGTCCGCCTTGGATCGGAATCCTTGTCCGGATTCGATCGGAATAGGTGTCCGGAATCATCGGAACCCGCACCGACTTTCTGGACTTCCTCAGGTTGGTCCACCGCACCTATCCCCGGCACCAACTCCACCTGATCGTGGACAACTACCACACGCACAAGAACATCGCAGTTCAGCAGTGGCTGGCCGAACACCCTCGTTTCCACCTCCACTTCACGCCCACCTGTGCGAGTTGGCTGAACCAGGTTGAAACCTGGTTGACGCAAACCGAAATGACTGGACACCGCATTCCGGCCGCCCGGCCGAGAGGCGGGGTCGCTGCCTGAGTTACCCCCGGGCCCGTCGTCCGGCGGCATCTCGTCTAGGGGCAGGCGGACGTGGACCTCGACGCTCGGCCCGGTCACCCTGACCTCCTCCACCAAGAGTCGGACCAGTCGCTGACGCTTCTCGAAGTCGAG
>DATLTJ010000073.1:0-38929 GCA_035533655.1 Candidatus Acidiferrales bacterium
CAAGGAAGCGCTCTACCACTGAGCTACCTGGGCGTGGGCGGGAAGGGATTCGAACCCCTGTAGGCGTAAAGCCAGCTGATCTACAGTCAGCCCCGTTTAACCACTTCGGTACCCGCCCGCGCCGGAGTATACCGAGGGTCAGCTGCCCAGCCGAAGCTGGTCGGGCAGCTGAAATCAAGCCAGCCAGGGAGGAGATGAGTTGCCAGACTCGGTCGCGGACGTACTACCGGAAGTCGATTTCGCCACCTTTCAAAAGCTGGACATCCGGAGCGGCGTGGTGCTCCAGGCGGAGCCCTTTCCCGAGGCGCGCAAACCGGCCATCAAGTTGATAATCGACTTCGGACCGCCTGTTGGGATCCGCCAGTCCAGTGCCCAGCTCACCCTCCACTACTCGCCCGAAGCGCTGGTTGGGCAGGAGGTATTGGCGGTGGTCAACTTTCCCCCCCGGCGGATCGCCGGCTTTCCCAGCCAGGTGCTGGTCTTGGGGCTGCTCCCCGCCGACGACCCGGTCGATGTGATCCTGATTCGCCCGGACCGCCCGGGCACCCGGGGGAGGCGTCTGGGCTGAGCCGAGCTGGCCTGCCCGGAAGTGTCCGTCCCGAGGCTAACTTCAGGCCCAGCAAGTAACATCAGCGCTGGGTCAGTAAAGGAACCGCCGCGGGGCGGATAAGGAGACGGCAATGAGCATCATGCGACGGATGTCCGACCTGTTCCAGCAGAAGGCCAACAAGGTCATGGACCGGGCCGAGGACCCAGTGGATGCGCTTGACCTGTCCTACCAGAAGCAGCTCGAGGCCCTGCAGCAGGTAAAGCGCAGCGTCGCCGAGGTGCTCACTTCCGAGAAGCGGCTCGAGCTGCAGGCGGCCCAATTGCAGCAGACCTCTGACAAATCCCAGGCGCAGGCCAAACTCGCGCTCCAGCAGGGGCGAGAGGATCTCGCTCGACTCGCTCTGACCAGAGCTCAGGAAGCCCAGGCCCAGCTCGACGGGATGCAGGGCCAGATCCAGCAACTGAAAGACCAGGAGCAGAAGCTGGAGGTCACCGCCCAGAAGCTCACGGCCAAGGTTGAGTCATTCCGGACTCAGCGCGAGACCATGAAGGCTCAGTACTCCGCCGCCAAGGCCTCGACCCAGATCGGCGAGGCCGTGACCGGGCTCTCCGAACAGATGACCGACGTAAATCTGATGATGGAGCGCGCAAGGGACAAGACCCAGCAGATGCAGGCCCGCTCGGCGGCCATCGATTCCCTGGTCGACAGCGGCACTCTGGACACCATCGGTACCTCTTCCGGTGATGACATCGACCGGCAGTTGCAGGGACAGCTCACAGATTCCCAGGTGGACGCCCAACTGGCCGCTCTGAAGCAGGAGGTGTTGGCCGGTTCTGACGCAACCCCGAGGATTGAGGCCTCCCCCTCCCCCGCTCCCGCTCCCGCGGAGGCGACCCCCGACAGTCCGCCGGCCACCAACACCCCCAACGACCAGAACGTCGTGGTCCGCATCTCGGGCGAGGACCAGTACCGCCTCAACGTCGCCGAGCGGCCCCAGCTGGAGCCACTCGACGAAGCGCTCAGCAAGGCCATCGAGAGCCAGGACCCGGCGATCTACGCCCAGGCTCTCAGTGATCTGCTCAACTTCGTCCGTGCCCACGGGAGCAAGCTTCCGACGAACTCACTAGTCCCCTCTGACGTGCTTCTGCCTTCCGAGGACATGACCCTGGAGGAGGCGACCAAACTGCTCTCCGACGGGGGTACGGTGGTCGAGGCGGGAGCTCAGGCCACCTCGTAGCCGATCTGCTTCGGCTGATCGGCGCGGCCAGCCAGGCCCTCAGGGTCCAGGCCGACGACGATGGATGCGGCTGACCTAGACCGGGACGCCCCAGAGGGGAAACCAGGAGCTGAGGTTCGGTTCAACCGGCAAATCGTCCTTGACGATCGCCGCCAGCCGCAGCTCTTCGGCGTTGTCACGCTGGCGCTCGCCGCTGGGGACGAATGGGTAGAAGGTGCCCTGCTTGTAACCGTAGATCCAGTAGATCTTCCGCTGGTCCTGCGTGAAGGGGAACACCGAAGCCAACAGACAGTCACCCAGGCCCTCGTCGATCAGTCCCTGGGCGACCCCGTGCAGGGCCGCGATCAAGGACTCGAACTCGGAGCCCTCAACGACCATCCACTCGAACCCCAAGTCGTCCTTGACCTCTCGAACCTTGAGCGCGTCGTCAGGTGCGGTCTGGTCCTGGACCTGGAGCATGTCCACGGTGTCCTTGGTCAGCTGGTCAAAGCGTCCGGGCGGCAGGGACTTGAAGAGGACCCCCACCCGTCCGGCGGGCGTCAAGGAGGCCGAGACTTCCAGGGTGATCAAGGCCGTGCTCATGGCGAAGACCTTGTCCTCGTTCGGCTTGGGTAGCCGAGTCCGCCCGGTCAGCGAGTCCAGAAACCCCAACTGAGATCCGCTCTAACTGGAGAGCTGTGACTCCAACTCTCGGAGCTTGGCCAAGCGGTGCTCCAATGAGGGGTGGGTCGAGAACATCTCAGCCAGGCTTCCCTTGCCCATGTGGACGGCGGGAAAGATCATCAGGGCGTTGGCCGACTGAACCTGGCGCAGGTCCCGGCTGGGGATCCTCGTCATCGTGCCACTGATCTTCTGGAGCGCCGAGGCCAGCTGCGCCGGATCCCGGGTGATGATCGCCGAGCCCCGGTCGGCGGCATACTCCCGATAGCGGGAGAGAGCCCGGATCAGCACGAAGCTGATCGCCCACACCACCGCAGCCACCAGGATGATCACGATCATCCCCTGGCCCTCGCTGCTGCCCCCGCCGCGGCCGCGACCTCCGCCTCCGTAGCCACCGCCACCGCCCATCATGCCGAAGCCGCCGAACATCCCGAACCACATTCCCGACTGGACGAGCAGCGCCGCCACCGTCGCGAAGAAGCTGGCCATCGCCATCACTTTCACGTCCTTGTGAATCACGTGGCTCAGCTCGTGGGCCAGAACCGCCTCCAGCTCCTTTGGTTCGAGCTGGTTGAGGATCCCAGTAGTGACCGCCATCACGGCGTGCTTGGGGTTACGACCGGTGGCGAGGGCATTGGGTACCGGCGACGGGATCAGCGCTACCTGGGGCATCGGCGTCCCAGTGATCTGGCAGAGGCGGCCGATGATGTCGAACAGCTCCGGCTGCTGCTGGGCAGTGACCAGATGGGCGTGCAAGCTTCTCAGCACCAGTTTGTCCGAGTAGAAGTACTGCGCGATCAGGAGGACCGCCACCACCACCACGATCAGGGCCACCCCAGTGTGCAGCAGCAGCAGCACCCCGATGAAGGCGAGGTAGACCACAGCCAGCAGGAAGAGCGCCAGGAACATCCGGGCGGTCAGGCCAGCGTCAGCGCCCAGCTTGCGATGCATACGCCCCCTATATACCCGTTTCTGGGTGGTTCACGCGCGGCGAAGTCATCCTCCCCAACCAGCCTGGGAATCAGCTGGGCTCTAATTACGCGGGAGCCCGCGGTGCATTCCCGGCACCCCGGTAGGCGCGCCAGAGTCTGGCGTAGCCCCCGCCAGCCTGGAGCAGCTCCTCGTGGGAGCCGGTCTCGACCGCCCGACCCTCCGAGACCACCACCACTAGATCCGCGTCAACTGCGCTCTGCAATCGGTGCGAGACGGTCACTACCGTGCGGCCCTCCAGGACCCGCGCCAGCGACCGCTCCAGACGGCGGGCCGCCCGCGGGTTGAGCAGTGAGGTGGCTTCGTCCAGAACCAGGGTGTGGGGGTCCGCCAGCAGCAGCCGCGCCAGGGCCAGCTGCTGAGCTTGACCGGGGCTGAGCCGGATCGCTCCCGAACCAATCGGGGTACTGAGACCGTCGGCCAGCTCGGCCAGCCACTCACTGGCGCCGACGGCCTCAAGAGCCTTGACCAGGTCCGGATCGCCGGCGTCCGGGGCCGCCAGGCGGAGGTTCTCCCGCACTGTCCCCGTGAATACGTGATGTTCTTGGGTGAGCAGCACCACCTGCGCCCTGACCCGGTCCGACGCCAGCCGATGGACATCAACTCCGCCGACCGTCACCCGCCCCTTCCGCGGACCGTAAACCCCGGCCAACAGTAACGCCAGGGTGCTCTTACCGGAGCCGCTCGGGCCCACCACCGCCACCCGGGTACCCGGGTCAGGGCGGAGATTCACGCCGTGGAGCACGTCGTGCCTCGGACGGTATCCGAAGTGGACGGACGCGGCGTCGAGCTGCTGACCTTGGGGCTCGGCATCGGTGTCCGGCGGTCGCTCCACGTGGCCAACCCCGATCAGACGCGCCAGGGAGGCGCCGCCCAGCTGGAGCTGATCCAGCCAGCTGAGGATCACGTCCACCGGTTCGATCAGCTGCTGGGTGTAAAGAGCCGCCGCCGTCAGAGCTCCCAGGCTGATCAACCCGCCGGAGTGAAGCACTCCTCCGATGGCAACGCTCAACACCAAGGGGACCAGATAAGTGGCCTCGCTGACCGGGAAGTACACCGTCCGCAGGGCCAGGGTCGCCCGCTCCGCGATCAGCCAGTCACCCACCGCCGCATCAACCCCTTCGATCCGCTGTGGCCCGAGCCGCATCGCCTCGATCGTCCGACCCGCTTCCACCGACTCCTGGATCAGGCCGTTCACTCTTCCCTGGGCGGCCCGCTCTCGTAGGTAAGCGGCGGGCGCCCGGTGGAGGTACCATCGAGTGGCCAAAGCCAGAATCACCGCCGCCGGCACCAACGTAAGTGCGAGTAGCGGGGCCGTCCAGATGAGGGCTGCGATCGTCAGCAGCACGGTCACCACAGCGATCGCGATCTCCGGGAGCGCCCGCTGCACGGTCTGTCCCAGGCTGTCGACGTCGGCGGTGGCTCTAGTGAGGAGGTCTCCGGTTCCCGCCCGCTCCACCACCGAGAGCGGCAACCGCAACACGTTACCCAAGAAGTCTTCCCGTAGTCGAGTGAGCACCTGCGCGCCCAGCAGCCCGCCCCGGCGTCCCGCCAACAGGCTGAGTCCGGTACGCACGAGGGTGGCCACCAGGAACACGAGCACGACCGGACCCACGACCGCAGCCAAGCGGTGCTGAGTGGCAGCCTCGACCACTACGCCCAGGGCCCAGGGGCCCACCAGCCCAGCCAGGGTCGCTCCGCCCTGGATCAGTAGAAGCGCGAAGGCAGGTCTCCGTTGCTCCCCGATAAGCCTTCGCATGGCCGCCACCACCTGCTTGGCGGTCGCGGTCGGCAGCAACGTGGAGGTGGGGCTGTTGACCATTTAGACGAGCTCTCTCTCCAGCAGCGTTCGGTAAAGGGGCTCGCTCTCCAGCAGCTGATGGTGAGTTCCCGAAGCCACCACCTTTCGGTCCAATACCAGGACGGTGTCAGCGCTCTCCATGAGAAGAGGGCTGGTGGTCATGACCACGGTGGTCAGCCCGCTCCGGAGCTCCCGCAGGTTCTTCACCACCATCGATTCGGTGAAAGTGTCGACGGCACTGGTCGGCTCCTCCAGCACCAGGATGGGCGCTCCCACCCGCAGTGCCCGGGCGAGCACCAACCGCTGGCGCTGACCGCCGGACACTGAGCGTCCCTTTTCGGGCAGGACATGGCTCATACCTCCGGCCAACTCCGCCACAATCTCCTGGGCCTCGGCAGCGCGGACCGCTTGCGCGAGCGATGGCCTCGGTTGCCCCGGCCCGGGGGTGGGTGGGTCGAGGTTGTCGCCCACCGTCCCGGCGAGCAGCGTGGCGTCCCGGTCGACTACCAGGATCGTCTCCCGCACCAGCTCCAGCGGTAGATCGCTGAGCGACCGGCCCCCGAGCGTCACCTGGTCCCCGAAGGACGGGTCAATGTAGCGACCCAGCCGCTCGACAAGTCCGGTCAGTGACTCGGCATCACTGCTGGTAATGGCGACCAGCCGGCCAGGCTCGATCCGGGCACCGGTCAGGGTGTCCTCGAGGACGCCCGTCGCCAGCTCGGAGGGCGCGGGCGGGGCTGACTCGGCGACTCGCTCATCCGCCAGCTCGCGCTGGCGCCGGAGGACGGACAAGACCCGGCGTGCCGCCACCCGACCAGCGCTCATTCTCTGGGCCACCTCGCCAAAGGTGGACAGCGGAACGAGCAGGAACGCGGCGAAGGCGTAGACGGTCACCAGCTCCCCCGCGTCGGCCTTCCCGGCCTCGGCCATGCGGGCACCCAACCAGGTCACCGCCACCAGGAAGCTTCCCGGCACCAGCGCCTCCAGAGCCGTGAGCACCGCCGCCATCTGGGCCGTGCGGTACATGGCAACCCTGACCCGGGCGGCCGCCACCGCAAATCGGGACGCGAACATCGCCTCCCCACCTAAGCCTCGCAACACCCGCAGCCCGCCCACCACATCGACGGCCTGGCCTGAGGCCAGTGCGATCGCCTCCCGCTGGGCCCGTTGGCGCTGAGCCAACGGGCCCAGGCACGCCAGCAGCGAGGCGAGCGTGAGGGGCCCGCCGATGAGCGCCACCAGACCGAATGCCGGGGCCATCCAGAAGAGCACTGCGGTCACCGCCAGGTAGGTGAATATCGCCCCTGCAAATCGCCCGATGACATCGAAGGTGCTGCCGATGCGGTCGACGTCGGTCGCGCTCAGGCTGGCCACCTCGCCGGCCGCCACATGGCGCGGCAGGTCGGCGCCGAGCCGAGCGGCGCAACGGATGATCAGCTGCTGGGTCCGCGAGGCCGCCAGCAGGTAGTTGGTCACAGCGCGGCGATGGCGCATCACCCCGGCGAGGGCGGCCAGGACTCCGAGTGCGAGAATCCCGCCGCTCCACGCCAAGACTCCAATCGGCTGCCGCTGCTCCGCCGAGCCTACCGCCTCGCCCAGCACCAGGGGAAGGGCGGCCAGGCTACCCATCCAGAGGACTCCGTAGGAGGCGCCAGCAACCAGGTCCCTCCACTGGGTGCGCGCCAGCCACCACAAGTAGTGGTCGGGGGAGCGCAGGTCAGGCGAACTGGGATCGACAGCAGGAAAAAGGCGCACAGGACAAACCTCTAGCTGAGGGAGAGCAATGGCCGCGGTCTTGGGGGAGGCCGCAGCAAGCAGGGCCAGCTGCTCAGATGCGCCCAATATCATACTCACCCGATCGGAGTTGCGGCGAGTGAGGTGCGGCTCTGACTTCGACCGTTTGGAGAGCGGCCACGGGGTCGCGCGGTCACTTCTGGGGCGGGCGCTAACATGACGGCGACGAATGCAGCTGTCGGCAGTTTGATCTATAGGGGCGCATTACTCGGTGGGATTCGTTGAGCTAGCGATCGCAGTGGTGGTGTTGGGCGCCGCCTCGCGCACCACGGTCGGGCGGCGCGCCGTCAACCTGTTTCAGCAACGGTTCACCCGGCTGCTGAATCGAGCCGAGAACCCCGTCGAGGCGCTTGACCTCGCCTACCAGAAGCAGATCACGGCGCTGCAGCAGGTAAAGCGAGGGGTCGCCGAGGTGGTCACTTCGGAGAAGCGTCTAGAGCTGCAGGCAGGGCAACTCCGGCAGAACCAGGTGAAACTCCAAAGCCAGGCCAAGCTGGCTGTCCAGCAAGGGCGGGACGACCTTGCGCGACTGGCGTTGACCAGGTCTCAGGCCGCCGACGTCCAACTTGAGTCCCTGGACCAGCAAGTCCAGCAACTCAAGGATCAGGAGCAGAAGCTGCAGCTCACGGCGCAGAAGCTGCAGGCCCGGGTAGAAGCCTTCCGGACCCAGAAGGACACCCTCAAGGCCCAGTACTCGGCAGCGCAGGCTTCCGCGCGGATCGGAGAGACGGTGACCGGGATCTCCACGGACATGACCGATGTCAACTTGATGCTGGAGCGGGCCCAGGACAAGACCTCCCAGATGCAGGCCCGGGCGGCCGCCATCGATCAACTCGTTTCGTCGGGGACCTTGGACGCCATCGGTAGTGGAGGCGGCGACGACATCGACCGTCAGCTACAGGCCATCTCGGGGGATGCCGCCGTGGAGGCTAAGCTTCATCAATTGCGCCAGGAACTACTGGTCAAGCCGGCCGACCCGCCGCAGCTGGCGGCTCCGGACCCATCACAAAATCCACCAACAGAGGGAGGGTAGGAAATGCTTCACGCAGTCGCGTTCATCGTCATCGGACTGGTCGTCGGGGCCATCGCGATCCGGAAGGCTCGCGCCACGGCAGCGGTCATCCGGGTCGCGGGCGGCCTGATCGGATCACTCGCCGGGGGGTTCATCTCCCTGTCGGCATTGGGCAGCACGACAACCATCGGAAAGTACGGATCGATCCTGATCGCCATCGTGCTGGCAGCGGTCGTCGCCGGCCTAGCTGCCGTGATCAGCAACATGGCCCCGGTGAGCGGTCGCGACTGAGCAGGCGTAGCCGAGGCCCGCTCCGGGGACCTGCTTAGACCAGCACCGCTGACCGGCCAGCTCCGACTACGAGCCGACTGCGGCAGTTGCGGCGGTTGGCGCTGCCCGCCGGATGTTCTCTTTCGCTTTGGCGTTGGCCGCAACCGCGAGTGGCCTACGTCGCGCCGCTCGCCAGATAGGCGCCCGCAGCCTGAGCGTCCCGGCTCATCCGCTCGACCAGGGCTTGGTCGCTGGAGAAGGTCTCCTGCGGTCGCAGCTGCTTGAGCACACTGACAAGCGCTAGTCGGCCGTAAAGATCTCCCGGGTCCGCCAGGCAGTGCACCTCGAAGCACCGTTCCAGTCCGCGGAAATGGGGGCGGGTGCCGATGCTGCCCACCGCGCCGTGGACCACGCCTCGCTCAGTGGCCAGCTGCATGACGTAAACCCCATCCGCCGGCAGCGCCTGGCTCGCTGAGTACTGGACGTTGGCGGTGGGAAAGCCGAGCTGACGGCCAATGCCCTCCCCATGGACCACCTCGCCTAGCACCAGCAGCGGACGTCCGAGCATGGCGCGCACGGCTTCGAGCTCCCCCTCCGCGAGCCGGTGGCGGATCGCCGAACTGCTCACCGGCTCACCATTCCAGGAGAGGGGGTCAACCACCTGTACCGAGAAGCCGGCGGCGCCGGCGTAGCCGCGCAGGAACTCCAGCCGGCCCTCGGCACCCTTGCCGATCGAGAAGGTCGGGCCCACCACCATGACCTGGATCTGCCAGCGCTCCCGCAAGTGGTCCAGAAAGGCCTCGGGGGTCATTCTCATGAGCCGCGCGTCGAAGGGGATCACCCAGAGCCGGTCCACGCCCCGCTCGACCAGCAGTCGCCGGCGCAGATCGAAGGTGCTGAGCAGACGGAAGTCCAAGCCGGGATCGATCACGGTGCGGGGGTGGGGCTCGAAGGTGATCGCGGTCAGCGCCACGCCGAGACGCTGGGCCTCCCGGCGGGCCGACTCCAGGATCGCCTGATGTCCGATGTGGACGCCGTCGAAATTCCCCAGGACCAGGCAGACGGGCAGCGGGGTGGGCGGCTCGGGGGATGAGCCAAGGCCGAACTCGGCGAGTCCCACCTCGGATAGCCGGAGGCTCAGCGCCTCAGCCACTGATCGGAAGGAGGACCTTGGTCGGACGAAACCGCAGTCCGGTTACATCGCCCAGGGCCACCAGCCGACCGTCAGGGCCGTGGGCCCTCACCTCCAGACCAGGCCCGGGCTGTTCTGCGCCCAAGTCGGGACCGTGCTGGATCCAGACCGACTGGCCGCGCTGCACCGCCAAGGCCCCGGCCGGCAGCAGGTCGACCCGCGGCACCATCTCCACCGCCAGCTCTGACGGCAGCAGGTAGCTCCTTGGATCACTCGACTCCATGAGCACGTCGAGCTTGACCGCCTCGGAGAGCTTGAAGGGACCGTACTCGGTCCGCTCCAGCCAGGCCAGCACCCCGCCCACCTGGAGGAGCTCACCCAGATCGGTCGCCAACACGCGAAGGTAGGTACCTCGGCCACAGACCACCTCGACCTCGGCTTCCGCCACCTCTCCGGCGGTGAATGAACGCAGAGTGATGCGGCGGATCTCCGTCGGCCGGGATTTGCGCTCGACTGTCACCCCCTGCCGAGCCAGCTCGTAGAGGTGACGCCCCTGGTGCCGCACCGCCGAGTGCATCGGCGGCACCTGCTGGATGATCCCCACGAACTGCTCGAGGGCCCCGGCCACGTCCGCTTCGGTCAGGTGGGCGGCCGACGCCGAGCGCCGTACCTCCCCCTCCAAGTCGCCGGTATTGCTCACTTCCCCCAAGCGCAGTCGGGCATGGTAGGTCTTGGGCTGGCGCAAGATGTACTCCACCAGCCTGGTTGCGCGGCCGACGCAGAGTGGCAGCACCCCCGTCGCAGCCGGATCCAGGGTTCCCGCGTGCCCCACATGCCGCTCGCCGAGGGCGCGCCGGGCCATCTTGATCGCCATGAACGAGGTGATCCCCTCCGGCTTGGCCAAGTTGAGCAGCCCGGTCAGCACCGGAGCGTCGCCCTTGGCACCGCCCCGGCGGCGGTCGATCCCCGGAGCCGCCGTCACAGAGGCACGGCCTGGATCAGCCGCCGGGCCTCGGTAAGCACGGCGATCTCGACCTCGGCGATGGTCCCTCGAACTTCCGTCCCGGCCGCCCGGCGGTGGCCTCCTCCTCCAAAGGGGGCCACCAGCTGGTGCGCTTCGATCGGTCCACGAGTTCTGACGCTGACCCGAGTTAGCTCCGGCTCGGCCTCCTTGAAGAGCACGGCGCAGAGCATGGTGTCGAGACTCTGCAGGATGTCGATGATCCCTTCGCTCTCCTCCATGTCGGCCCCGCTGTGCCGCAGCATATCCAAGGTAACCTCGCTCCACACCAGCCGGCTGTCAAGCTCATACGTGGTGGCGGCTAAGGCCAGCGC
Source organism: Candidatus Acidiferrales bacterium (assembly GCA_035533655.1). Classification (GTDB taxonomy): domain Bacteria; phylum Chloroflexota; class Dormibacteria; order Aeolococcales; family Bog-877; genus Bog-877. The sequence continues at coordinate 10,782 of DATLTJ010000073.1, forward strand.
CTGCAGCTTCAGGGTCGTCTCCGGCCGGGACTTGTAGCTCTTGAGCGCAACCCAGGCTGGGTCAGCCCCCAGGCTCGCCAGCTCGGCCCCCAGCTGAAGGACGGCACCGGTCGTGTTGTCGTGCCGGAACCCCCCGGTGTCAGTGAAGATGGCAGCATAGAGGTTGGTCGCCGCCTCCGGGCTGACATGGGCCCCCCAGGACTGCAGCGCCTTGAAGACGATCACTCCGGTGGCCGCCACCTCCGGCTGCACCAGAGAGATGTCTCCGAATCCCTCGTTGCTGACGTGGTGGTCGATCACCACGGTTAGGGGAGCTGCTGCAATCCTGTCGCGGAGGTTGCCGAACCGACCCGGGCTGCCAGCGTCAAAGGCGATCGCGACGGCCTCGGCAGGAGCCTCGCGCTGGTTGACCGCCTCATAACCAGGCAGGTAGGAGAGCCCCCGCGGGAGCGGGTCGGGTACCCACGGATAGGCGCGCTTCCCCTCCCGGCCCAGGTAGTCGGCGAAGGCCAGCACGCTGCCCAGGGAGTCGGCGTCGGCGTCCTTGTGGGCGACCAGGAGAAATTCGTCGTGGTCCCGCACCACCCGGTGGATGCGTTCCAGCGCCTCATCCATCGGAGGCCCCTCGGCGCACCCTGGGGGCGGTCTCCAATTCCTCCAGCAGCTGGCTGACTCGCACCCCGTAGGCGATCGAATCGTCGAGGCGAATGTCAAGCCTGGGGATGCGGCGCATGTGCTCCAGTCGCTCGCCCAAGCGATGGCGAAGGAATCCGGTCATCCCCCGCAGCACCCGCAGCACCTGCTCGCGCTCGGGATCGTCGGCCAGCACACTTACCTTGACCCGAGCATAAGAGAGGTCGGCAGCGCAGGCTACCGCCACCACGGTCACCATGGCAAGCCGAGGATCCTTGACGTCCCCGGCGATCGCCAGGGCCAGCTCCTGCCGCAGCTGGACATCCACCCGTTCCCGGCGATGGCTGACGGTTGAGTCGCGCGCCGACCTCACCACCGGTTCAGAACCCGGCCCGCGGCCCGGCTAGCGATTTCGCTGTTCCACCACATAGCACTCGAGGATGTCCCCTTCGGCGAAGTCCTGATAGTCGCCGAGATCGATGCCGCACTCGTAGCCTTGGGCCACTTCCCGGACATCGTCCTTGAAGCGGCGCAGCGAGGCGACCTGAGTCCGGTGGACCTCCTTGCCCTCCCGCAGTACCACCGCCAGCGAACCCCTCGTGATCTTGCCCTCGCTGACCTGGCTGCCGGCGATCACGCCGATCCGCGGCACCCTGATCCGGGCCTTGACCTCCGCGCGGCCCTCGAACACCTCCTCGAAAGTCGGCTCGTGGAGGCCGCGGATGGCCTTGTCGATGTCTTCGGTGATTTGGTAAATCACGTCATAGGTGCGGACGTCGATGCCATGGCTGTCCGCCAGCGCCCTGGCACTGGGGTCAGGTCGAACGTTGAACCCGACCACGATGGCATTGGCAGCGGCTGCCAGGTCGACGTCGGCTTCCGAGATTGGACCGACCCCGTCAGCCACCAGGCGGAGTCGCACCAACGGGTCAGAGAACCTGAGCAGGGCTGCCCGGAGCGCCTCCAGGGAACCCTGGCTCTCGGCCTTGACCACCAGGTCCAGGTCGCGCAGTCCCTCGGCTGACTGCTGGCTGAGCTCAGCCAGGCTGACCCGGTTGGCGTCCGCTCGGCCTGAGCGCAGCGCCAGCCGCCGCTCCTCCGCCAGCGAGCGGGCCTCACGCTCGGTCGCCACCACCAGCAGTCGATCGCCGGCGGTCGCGACCTCGGGAAGTCCAGTCACCAGGACCGGCGACCCCGGAGTTGCCTCCTGGGTCCGCTGGCCGCGATCATCGAACAGGGCCCTGATCCGCCCGGCCACGCCCCCGACTACGAAGAAGTCCTGAACCCGGAGGGTTCCTTCCTGGACTAACACGGTAGCGACCGGGCCCTGACCCTTCTGCAGGTGCGAGTCGATAACCGCGGCCTCGCCCGGGCGATCAGGGTTAGCGCGCGGCTCACCCAGGTCGCTAACCAGCAGGATCATCTCCAGGAGATGGTCGATTCCATCTCCGGTCTTGGCGGAGACGGGGACGCAGACGACGTCACCGCCAAAGTCCTCCACCACTACCCCATGCTCGGCCAGCTGCTGCTTGACCCGGTCCGGGTTAGCGTCGTCGCGGTCGATCTTGTTGAGCGCCACCAAGAGGGGGACGCCAGCATTGCGGACGTGCTTGATGGCTTCCTCGGTCTGGGGCATGACTCCGTCGTCCGCCGCCACCACCAGCACCGCGAGGTCGGTGATGTTGGCGCCGCGGGCCCGCATCGCGGTGAAGGCCTCGTGCCCCGGGGTGTCGATGAAGGTGATCCTGCGGCCCTGCCGCTCTACCACCGAAGCTCCGATGCGCTGGGTGATCCCTCCGGCCTCCCCGGGCGCGACGGAGGTCTCGCGAATGGCGTCCAAGAGGCTCGTCTTACCGTGGTCCACGTGCCCGAGCACGGTGACTACCGGGGGCCTGGGCTTCAGGTGCCCGGCGTCCGCGTCAGCGTGGAACTGGACCCGGTCCAGCATCCGCTCGACCGGCGCGGCGGCTTCCGGCTCAGCGTCGGCAATCTCGATCTCCAGCTGCTCGGCGACGAGGTGCGCTGTCCCGGCATCGATGCTCTGGTTGATGGTGGCCAGGATCCGGTGCTGCATCAGAACCTTGGAGACCTCGGCGGCCGAGACTCCTAGGGCAGCCGCGAGCGACTTGACGGTGAGGTTGGCGGGCAGTGCCGCCTGCTTGACCTTAGCGATGAACGTATCCTCCTCAGGCTGGACCTGCCGGCTCGGGGCCAGTCCGGCGGGACGAACCAGAGATCATACCGGCCACCGCCTCCGCCACAGCGTCATTGTCGATGACGGCCGCGCTCAGACGCAGAGCCCGGCCCACCCCCCGGCGCCGCCGGGCCGCCTCCCAGCAACTCATCTTGGCACACAAATAGGCTCCGCGCCCCGGCCCTCTAAGACCGCTGGTCTCGGCGACGATCTGCCGACCGTCCCAGCGCAACCGCACCAAGGCCTCCTGGGAAGCCTTGGTGCGGCAGCCGATGCAGGTGCGCAGCGGTAGGTGGCCTACCGGCGGAGCAGCTACGAACCCTCTCCCAGCGAGCGGATGTCGATCCGCCAGCCAGTCAGTCGCGCCGCCAGCCGAGCGTTCTGGCCTTCTTTGCCAATCGCCAAGGAGAGGCTCTGCGGCGCGACCACCGCCGTGGCCCGGTGGGCCGCCGGGTCCAAGTGCACCGAGATCACCGGCGCCGGGGCCAGCGCGCGGGCCACCAGTTCGGTGGGATCGGCGGACCATTCCAAGACGTCAACCTTCTCCCCGTTCAGCTCGGCAACCACCGTGCGGATCCGGACGCCCCTGGGCCCGATGCAGGCTCCCTTGGGGTCGATTCCTTGACGCAACGATTCAACGGCCACCTTGCTGCGCTCCCCAGGCTCCCGGGTGACCGCCTTGATCACCACCGAACCGTCCGCCAACTCCGGGACCTCCGCCTCCAGCAACCGGCGCAGCAGCAGCACGTTGGACCGCGATGCCCGCACCTGGAGCATCTCCTCGCCCCCGCCGACTCGCGATTCCATCAAGACGACCTTCAGGTGGCGGCCGCGGATAAGTCTCTCTCCGCGGATCTGCTCCTCTCGGGGCAGGTAGGCCTGCAGCTGGCCGGCCCGCAGGAAGATGGTTCCCCCGTCGATCCGTTCCACGATGCTGGCCACCAGGAGGCCGCGGCTGGCCTCGGCCTCTCCCTCCAACCGCTCCCGCCGAGCCTCCCGCACCCGATGCCCAATGGCGGCCTTCACCAGTCGGGCGGCCCGCGCAGCCACCGCCTTGGGCAGTTGGGCCGGTTCCCGAACCGATGAGCCCACCTCGGCCGAAGGGTCCAGACAGAGCGCCCGCTCCAGGGAGATCTCGGCGTCGCTGGCGGGTTCCCCAGCCACCACCACCCGGGTCAGCTGCACCAGCAGCTGACCTGTCTCTGGGTCGAGTTTCACCTCGACGCCGGGTGGGCTCGGCTCCAACTGGGACCAGGCGGCCGGGATGGCCGCCTCGATGGCCGCCACCACTCCACTGGTGGGCACGCCATGAATCTCCCGGAGCGTCCGCAGGACCTCGCTCAGCTCGCCAGGCCGCTCTTTATCGATGACCGGGGCGGAGCCCGCCACCGTCTTCACAGGTCGACCACCACTTGGGCCGCCGCCACCGCCTGGCGCTGGACCCGCCAGGAACGCAGGCGGCCACCCTTGGTGCGCCGCACCTCGAGGTCGAGCTCCTCCGGCCCGAGTGAGACCAGCCGTCCCTCCACCACCGTTTGGGAATCGCCGTCCTGCAGCGTCAGTCGGACCCGGCGCCCCAGCGCCGCGGCGAAATCTTGCTCAGAGGCGAGCGTGCGCTCCGCCCCTGGCGAAGAGACCTCCAGCGCATAGGGACCGGGCAGCAGCTCCTCGCGGAGATCGAGCAGCGCCGAGAGCGCCTCGCTGGCTTGACCGCATTCGTCGATGGTGATCCCTCCGGGTCGATCGACGGTGACGCGCAGCACCGCACGGCCTTTACCGGGATGCCAGGAGACGTCCACCAACTGCAAGCAGAGTTGGTTCGTGACAGGCTCGAGCAGCCCCCTCACCAACTCTGCCGGCGACGCTTCGACCACGTTATGTCAGCCTCAGGTACACGAAGATCCAGACCTGTCCCCACCTCGGGACGGGGAGCGCACCCGGCTGCCTCCGTAGCGCGATTCTAACCTCGGAAGCGCTCTAGTTGTCAGTGGCGCGCAGCGGTGGCGGTTCCCACCGGCACCCGGGGGCTGCTGCGACGCGCGACGCGTCGGTCCAGCCCCCGCCAGGCGGTCAGCAAAGTGGCCGCGTTAAAGATCGAACTGTAGGTTCCGGAGATGATTCCGATCAGCAGCGCCAGCACGAAGCCCTGGATCGACGAACCGCCAAAGAGGAAGAGGGTGAGGAGCACGAAGACGACGGTGAGTGACGTGTTGAGGGAGCGCGACAAAGTTTGGGCGATTGACAGGTTGACGACCTGATCGAAGTTCATTCGTGGTCCCTGCACCCGGAGATTTTCGCGGATTCGGTCGAATACCACGATGGTGTCATGCACTGAGAATCCCACCATCGTCAGCACGGCGGTGACAAACAGCGTGTTCACCTGGCCGAGCAGGGTGAAATGGCCCAAGATCGCCCAGACCCCGACCAACACGAAGATGTCGTGCAGTAGTGCCGCCATCGCGCAGAGCGCGAAGCGGCGGGCGCTAATTTGGGTTCCGGCGAACCTCAGCGCCAGATACCCGGAAATCAACACCATGGCGATGATCACCAAGAAGACCGAGCCAACTACCAGACTGCTGGCAATCGTTGGTCCGACGGTGCTCTCGCTCTCCGTGACCGGATTGCCACCACTGTCCTTGGGTAGGTCGAAATGGGTATTCACCGCGCTGAGGATGGCGTCCACCTTGCTGGTGACAATGGGCAGCGTCGTGATCACGTACTGGTTGCCACCCTCTCCCTCGACCGTGGCTTGGCTCGCCGGGTAAGCTGCCAGGGCCACCTTCTGGACTGCTGCTGCAGTGGTGTGCTGCTTCGGGTGCACCGTGAGGCTGACCCCGCCGGTGAAGTCGACGCCGAGGTTGAACCCCCCGATGAGGATGAAGAAGATGCCGGGGACGATGATCGCCAGGGACGCCGCAAAGTAGGCGTTGCGGTGGGTCACCACATCAAACCGGCCGCCAGCCCGGAAGTTCTTGGCCAGACTATCGGCGGTCAGGATCCTGGTGTAGAGAGTTGGCCGGCGGGCGAAGCCGAACCAGCGCTGGACGTAGTGCAGCAGCGAATGGGTGATCACGATTGACGAGAACATGCTCGCCGCCACTCCGATGAACAGGGTGAGCGCGAAACCCTGCACCTCAGTGGACCCGAAGAAGTAGAGGACCGTGCAGGTGATCATGGTGGCGATGTTCGAGTCGCGAATGGCCGGCCAAGCGCGGCGGAATCCGTACTCGGTGGCCAGCTCCAGGGGACGGTCCTGGCGCAACTCTTCCTTGGTTCTTTCAAAAATGAGCACGTTGGCATCGACCGCCATGCCCACGCTGAGGATGAAACCAGCCAGTCCGGGCAGCGTCAGCACCACCGGGATCAGCTTGAAGACGGCCAAGACAATCGCGGCGTAGAACAACAGAGCAATGCAGGCCAGGAACCCGGGGAAGCGGTAGTAGAGCAGCATGAAGAGGACCACCAGCAGGAGCCCGAAAGCCCCGGCGGCCAGGCTCTGGTTCACCGATTGCTTGCCCAGACTGGCGGATACCCCGGTGACTCCTTCGACTTCAATCTGGGCCGGCAGCGCGCCGGCGTTGATGTCGTCCACCAACCGGGTGGCCCCGGTGAACGTGAAGTTGCCGGTGATCTGGGTCTGATTGCTGCTGGGGCTGGCGACGGCGGGAGCGGTCAGCACATCGCCATCTAGGAAAATCGCCAGCTGAGAGGTCGGCGGTGCCGTGGTCGTGGAGCCTCCGTTGGAGCTGCAGCCGGGGTTCTTGGCGCACGCCGCCGTGGTCAGTTTGGACCAGACAGCCGCGCCCGCACCGTTGAACGTTATGTTGACCGCATAGCCCCCTCCGGACGCCGAGCCAACCGCCGCCGAGCTGACATCGGAGGCGGTGAGGTCAGGGACTATCTTCCAGTGGTAAGCCTGGCCGGTGGTGCTGTTGACCGGGTAGTACTGAGCATTCGTGAACTGGCACTGGTTCGCCGCCCCTTTGGCGTGGCTGCCGGTAAAGCAGCCCGCCGGAATCAGCTGCTTTTGATCAATGCAGGTCTGTGTCGTGCAAGCCCCGGGCGAGCCGTTGACCGATGGTGTCCCGGCCACCGGTGTTGCGAAGTGCAGTTCCGAGGTCTGTCCGAGGGCTGCTTCCGCCGTGGCCACGTCGACACCGGGCAGCTGCACCAGGATCTGATTGTTGCCCTGAGTCTGGAGCTGAGCTCCCGAGACTCCCAGGCTGTTGACCCGGCGATTCAGGATGGTGAGGGTGTCGGCTTGGGCTTGGGCCAAGGTCCTGCCCTTGGGGATGCCGCTGGTGCAGCCGATGCCGACCGGGTTGTCGGGGCCCTGGCAGATCTGAATCGTCAGCGAGGTCCCACCCTGGAGGTCCAAGCCCTTGTGGATGTAGATCGGGGTGCCGGCTAAGGTCGGCTGCTTGCCGTTGGGCAGCGACGCGGTGGGGCTGATGTGCTTCACCACCACGTTGTAGATGGGCCCGTAGGCGTCGATGAAGACCGCGCCCAGAACCAACAGCACCACCAGGGACAACCACCACCGGTTGATCCGGATCATCGCCCTGAGCCCGCCTGTGCTGAGGTCAAATGCATATGAGGAGACCTGATTTTAGGGGAGGGCGCGCTCCCGCCCCCGATTGACGATCCCAGGCTCAGGTTTCGATCCCTGCACCGACCTGCTGGCAGCGCCCGGCGATGAATGGCTGGAGCTGGCCGGACTCGATCGCCTGGCGGGCCTCGGTCATCAGCCGGCTGAGGTGCCAAAGGTTGTGCAGGCTGAGCAGCCGGTGGGCCAGGATCTCGCCGGCAACGTAGAGATGGCGCAGGTAGGCCCGGCTGAAGCCGCCGCAGGCAGGGCACTGACAGCCCTCTTCCAGCGGGCCACCGTCCCGGCGAAATCTCGCCTGGCGGAGAGACAGTCTGCCCCGGTCGGTGAGGACCGTCCCCGTCCGGGCCAGGCGGGTTGGTAGGACGCAGTCGAAGAGGTCCACCCCCCGGGCCACCGAGTCGAGCAGATCAAGGTCGGTGCCCAGGCCCATCACGTAGCGGGGCAGCTGCTCGGGCAGTTGCTCGACACAGGCGTCAATCGCAGGCTGGCGCACCTGGGGGGGCTCCCCCAGCACGAGACCTCCCAGGGCGACGCCATCGAATCCCAGTCCCGCGATCGCCGCTGCGGACTCGGCTCGGGGACCGACCTCGAACCCGCCCTGGACGATCCCGAAGAGCAGCGACTCGCCAGTGTCGATCTGACGACACTGCTCCGCCCAGAGGTGAGTGCGCCGGGTGGCGATCGCCGCCAAAGCCGGCGAGGTCCCGAACGGCACCGGATGGTCCAGGACCATGATCACGTCACTGCCCAACTTTAGCTGCCCCTCGACCACCCCCTTTGGGGTGAGCTGGATGCTGTCCCCGTCGTACGGCGACCTGAAGGTCACCCCGCGGTCGTCAAGTTGGACCAGCTCGCCCAGGCTCACCAGCTGGTAGCCGCCGCTGTCGGTCAGGATCGAGCCCTGCCAATTCATGAACCGGTGCAGCCCTCCCATTTCGGCTACCAGCTCCACCCCGGGCCGCAAAGAGAGGTGGTAGAAGTTGGCCAGCAGCATCTCGGCCCCGGATTCGGCCACCTCGGTGGGGTCACAGGCCTTCACCGTGGCGTGGGTGCCAACCGGCATGAACGCCGGCGTCTGCACCTCGCCGTGGGCAGTTCGGAGGGTGCCTCGGCGAGCTTTCCCGTCCCGGGCGGAGATGGTGAACCGGTGGGGAACCATGCTCAAGTAGAGCGCCAGCCGAACATGCAGTCGCCGAAGCTGAGGAACCGGTAGCCGCGCTCCAGCGCGCCTTGATAGGCGCCCCGGATTCGATCCCCTCCGTAGAACGCACTGACCAGCACCAACAGCGAAGACCGCGGCTGGTGGAAATTGGTGAGTAGCCCGTCCACCACCTGGAAATGGCTTCCCGGGCGGAGGTAGAGGTCGGTCTCATCCTCGCGCGCCAACACGCCACCCTTCCCGTCCGGGCTCGATTCCAGGCAGCGCACCGCGGTCGTTCCCACCGCGACAACGCGGCCGCCAGCGGCCCGGGAGCCATTCAGCAGGGCTGCGGCCCCGGCGGAGATTCGGTAACGCTCGCTGTGCATGGGATGCTCCTCGATGGTCTCGGTCCGGATCGGAGTGAAGGTGGCGAGGCCCACCTCCAGCTGGACCCGAACGAGCTGGATCCCCGCCTCCTCGACCTCCTGCAGGAGAGAGTTGGTCAGGTGCAGCCCGGCGGTGGCGGCGGCCGCCGAAACCGGTGGACCCTGAGCGTAGATCGTCTGGTAGCGCTCCGGATCGCCGAGCTTCTGCTTCAGATAGGGGGGCAGGGGGACCTCCCCGATCTGAGCCAGGTCCACTCCCGGTTCGACCTCGAGCCGCACCTCCCGGCCCGCCAGGTGACCCTGCCAGAGGGACTCCACCGAGACGCGCCAGCCGGGGCCCTGCAACGCCGTGCCGGGCAAGAGGACCCGAGCCGGCCGGGCCAGCGCCAGATAACGGCCGGTACCCAGCTCGCGGAGCAGGAGAATCTCGCCGAGGCGGTGCCCCACCACCCCGCGGAGCCGGGCCGCCCGCACCCGGGTGTCGTTCACTACCAAGCAATCGCCCGGCCGGAGCAGCTGAGGCAGCGCAGTGACCTGGGCATCGCGAAAATCCCCACCCGGTTCCAGCACCAGCATCCGGCTGGAGCTACGGTCGGCCAGCGGCTGCTGGGCGATCGCCTGGGTCGGCAGCGGGTAGTCGAACTCCTCCGTCGGAGTTCCGACCCGCTCAGTCCTCGCCGACAAAGAGTTCCGCTGCCTGGGCCACCGCCGCGCCTGGCGCTGCGGCCGGTACCGCCAGGCCCAAATGTCGGTAGGCGCTGCCGGTCGCGACTCGGCCTCGGGGGGTCCTCGCCAGGAGACCCAGCTGGATGAGGTAGGGCTCCAGCACCTCCTCGATCGTGTGGGGCTCCTCCGCGAGGGCGGCCCCCAAAGTGCCCAGCCCGACCGGTCCGCCCCCGAATTGCTCGCAGATGAGCCGGAGCAGCCGACGATCCGCGTCATCCAGCCCCTGTTGATCGACCTGCAGGAGCCTCAGGGCCTCCTCCGCCAGGGGTTGGCTGACCGTGCCGTCACTCCGCACCTGAGCGTAGTCCCGGACCCGGCGCAAGAGACGGTTGGCGACCCGCGGGGTGCCTCGGGACCGGGCTGCCAGCAGCACCACCGCCTCGTCCTCGATCGGGACCTGCAGCAAACTGGCCGACCGCTTGACGATGGTGGCCAGCTCCTGTTGGGAGTAGAACTCCAACCGGAAGGTGGCGCCAAAGCGATCGCGCAGTGGGGCCGAGATCATCCCCACCATGGTGGTGGCACCGATGACGGTGAAGCGCTGCAGCGAAATCCGGAGCGCTTGAGCCCCTACCCCCTTCCCCGAGACGAAGTCGAAGGAGAATTCCTCCATCGCCGGATAGAGGCTCTCCTCGACGGCGCGCTGCAGCCGGTGGACCTCGTCGATGAAGAGGACGTCGCCCTCACCCAGGCTGGTGAGCACACTGGCCAGAGCGCCCTGAAATTCGATCGCCGGACCACTGGTGACCCGCATGGCCACTCCCGTCTCGGCCGCCACGATGTTGGCGAGGGTGGTCTTGCCCAGGCCGGGCGGACCGGACAGCAGGAGGTGCTCGATCGGTTCGCCCCGGGCGCGGGCGGCATCGATGAGGATCGCCAGCTGCTCGCGGACCTGTTCCTGGCCGACGAACTCCTCGAGCCGGCGGGGCCGCAACTGGCGATCTATTTCGGGCTCGTCCCCGGCGGCGCCGACGGCCAGCACCCGCTCCTCATCCGTCATGGCGAACTCCTGATGCCGACCTGGCCGAGCCTCTGCAGGGCGGATTTGACCACATCCTCCAAGGTCCGCTGAGAGCCATTCCCCCCGGTCGTCGCGTTCACCGTCTCGGCCACCGCGCGCCTCGCGTCACCAGCCGGGAAGCCGAGCTCAACCAGCGCGGCAGAAGCCCGCTCGCCGAGGGGCCCCGGGTCAGAGTGGGTCGGGACGGTGCCGGGCATCGCTAACTGGTCGACCCGTCCCTTCAGCTCCAGGACGATCCGCTGGGCCGTCTTGGCCCCGATCCCTGGAACCGAGGCCAACAGGGCATGATCCTCATTGATGATCGCCGCCACCAAAGACGTCCATTCCGCCCGGGCCAGGATCGCCAGCGCTGCCTTGGGCCCGATCCGCTCCACGGTGAGGAGGTAGCGGAAGAAGACCAGCTCCTCGCCTGTGAGAAAGCCAAACAGGGATATGGCGTCCTCGCGAACCACGGTGTGAATCTGCAGACTCACCTCGCCCCGCTGCCCCTGCAGCTGGGCCGCGGTTCGGGGGTGGACGAACACCTGATAGCCGACTCCGCCGACCTCGATGACGGCCCACTCGTCGTCCACCCGCGCCACCAGTCCCCGCAGGGACGCGATCACCGACGTGCCCCCGCCGCCAGCGCCCATCGCAGCCCGGCCGCTTGGTGGTGGCAGATGCCGACCGCACAGGCATCGCTGATGTCGTCCGGGCGGAGAGGCACCCGGTCGCCAAGGAGCAGCCGGACCAACTTGGCAACCTGCGGCTTGGGGGCCGACCCGCTCCCGGTCACGGCCTGCTTGACCTCGTTCGGGGTGTACTCGTGAAGTTCGAGCCCCGCCCTGGCCGCCGCGCAGACGAGAACGCCGCGAGCCTGGCTCACCGCCATCGCGGTGGAGACATTGCGGCCGAAGTAGAGCCGCTCCAGGGACACCGCCTCGGGCCGCTGGCTGGCGACCAGCTCACCAAAGCTTTCCCAGAGCGAAAGCAGCCGTCGACCCTGGTCCTGGTCAGAGGAAGTCGACCAGACACCCGCGTCGATCAGGCCGACCCGGCCGCGCTTACCCTCGATCAGGGCCCAGCCGGTCGACGCCAAACCCGGGTCCAACCCCAGGACTAGCAAGCTGCCACCTTTATTCGCCCCCGGGCCATGCCCGCGGCCGCCTAGACCTCGGCCAGAACGTCGTCCGGGAGCACCGCGTTGCAGTGGACCTCCCGCACGTCATCGTCCTCGTCCAGCGCTTCCAGGAGTCGGACCAGGGCGGGCGCGTTCTTGGCATCGACCTCGACGGTGTTGCTGGGCAGCATGGTGACCTCGGCGCTCTCCATCTCGATCTTGGCGTCCTCCAGGGCCTGGCGGAGCGCCTCCAGCCGCTCCGGGGCGACGTAAACCTCCACCCCGCCGTCCTCCACCTGGACGTCATCGGCTCCCAGTTCGATCGCCTGGAGAGCCATCGCTTCAGGGTCCCGGGAGCCCGGGTTGACCCGGATCAGCCCGGTTCGGTTGAACATCCAGCCGACCGAGTTGGATTCGCCGAGGCTGCCCCCGGAGCGGGTGAAGAGATTGCGGATGGCGGCCACCGTGCGATTGCGGTTGTCGCTGAGGACATCCACCAGGATGGCCACCCCGCTGGGCCCGTAGCCCTCGTAGCGAATCTCCTCGATCGCCGCGCCCTGGAGCTCACCCGTGCCCCGCTTGATGGCCCGCTCGATGTTGTCGGCGGGCATATTGACCTCGCGGGCCTTCTGCATCGCCAACCGAAGTCGAAAGTTGCTGGTGGGATCGCTGCCCGACTCCCGAGCGGCGACGGTTATCTCGTTGCCGACCTTGGTGAAGGTTTGGCCCTTGCGGGCGTCCACGATCGCCTTCTTGTGCTTGATCCCCGCCCACTTGGAATGCCCTGACACCGATTACCTCCGACCTCGGCCGCCATCACCCACCGGCAGCCCTGAACGAACATACATTCCCATGACTTCCAGTGTAGCCGGGGCTCTTCGAGCTAGCGTATCAGTCCGCCGAGGCGGCCCCAGGCGAACTCGCCGCTCCCGATCGAACCCAATCGGTGCACGTCACCGAGGGTGCGTCGTCAGCCGGGGTTGAGCCTCACGACACGCCGGACGCCCACCTTGAGCACCGCTCCCGGCTCGACGGTCACCGGCTCCCGCCAGTCGCCGACGCGTTCGCCGGCCAGTTCTACGGCCCCACCCTGGATCAGCCGGGCCGCCTCACCCTTGGACTTGGCCAGGCCGGCCGCGACCAGCAGTTCTCGGATGTCCCAGCCGCGCTGCCCCGAAAGCGCGACCTCGGGAATCTCGCTCGGCAGGTCATGGTCCCGGTGGACTCTGAAGAACTCCTCCCGGGCGGCCCGCGCTTGGGCCGGATCGTGCAACAGGGCGACCAGCTGCTCAGCCAGGTCGGACTTGGCGTCCCTTGGATTGAGCGAACCGTCCTTTAGAGCTCGGTCGGTACGGGCAATCTCCTCCTCCGGGGTGTCGGTGAGCAAGGTCAGGTAGCGGGTGATCAGCGGATCGGGGATCGACATCAGCTGGCCGAACTGAGAGCCGGGGGCATCGGCCACCCCTACCGCGTTGCCCAATGAATTGCTCATCTTCTTCTCGCCGTCGAGCCCTTCCAACAGCGGCACGGTGACGATGTCTTGGGGCGGCTGCCCGTAGGCCACCTGCACATCTCGGCCCCGCATGAGGTTGAAGAGCTGATCGCTGCCGCCCAACTCCACGTCGGCGTGGATCGCCACCGAGTCATAGCCTTGGAGCAGCGGATAGAAGAGTTCGTGGACCCCGATCGGCAGCTCCGTACGCATCCGCTGCTCAAAGTCGCTGCGCTGGAGCAGCTGGGCCACCGTGGTGGTGTTGGCCAGCCGCAGCATCGCCACCAGGTCAAACGGGTCGTACCACTCGCTCTGGCGGCGGACCTCGGCCTGGTCCGGATCGAGCACGCAGAAGAGCTGGTCCAGGTAGGTCTTCGCATTCGCCTCCACCTCATCGACGGTCAGCTGGGGTCGGGTCACCGACCGACCGGTTGGGTCTCCGATCCGGGCGGTGAAGTCCCCAATCACCAGCACCGGGAGGTGGCCCTCGCGCTGCCAGTTCCGCAAAAGGCGCATCGGCACCGTGTGGCCCAGGTGGATGTCGGGCGCGCTGGGATCGACGCCGAACTTGATCCGCAGCCGCTCACCGCGATCGAGCCGCTCCGAGAGATGCTGTCGGCTCTCGCAGTGGACAACGCCGCTCAGCAGTCTCTCGGCTCTGGTCACAGCCGCAGAGCCTACCTTGCCGGGGTTCGGTGTCCGGTCAGTAGCTGCTGGCGAGGTCAGTAGCCGTAGCGGTGAATCCCCTCAGGCCGCACCCGGATGGTGACCCTTTCCTCGCCGGGACCACGCCATTCGGCGGGGTACTTCTCCTGACCGGTGTACTTCTTGGTGAGGTGATCGATCACCTCCTCGGCGTGGGCCTGGTCCAGGGTGGCGACGCCGACCACCGCCATCGACATTTGGGGATTGTCCTGCCGGTGGACGGACACTGCGACCCGGGGATCGCGGGCGATGTTGGCCTGCTTGATCCTTCCCATCGCGGTGCTCATCACGATCTCACCGCCCTCCTCGTCAACCCAGAGGACGGTGCTGATGGGAGCTCCATCGTCCCCCAGCGTGGTCAGATGGGCAAAGTTGTTGCCCTGCAAAATCTCGCGATCGGTGTCACTCAATTGCGCTGCCATGGCGGGATCCTCCCTCAGGTCACCTGAGCCTGCACTGTGCTGAACCAATCTTCGCCCAATGTCACGCCACTCTGCTGGAAAAGATAGTCGCGGGCGGCATCGGCGTCGGCATGGAGCCGGGCCATGTCGATGTTGACCAACCGGCCATCGCGCTTGACTACGCTGCCGTCGACCAGAACGGTGTGAACGTCATGGGGTTGGGCGAATGCCACCACCGCGTTGACCGCATTGTTGAGGGGGAACATGTGAGGGCCCTGGGCGTCGATCACGATGACGTCGGCCTGCTTGCCCGGGGTCAAAGACCCGATCTTGTCTTCCAGGCCCAGTGCCCGGGCTCCCTCCACTGTGGCGAAGCCTAGAACCTCCTCGGCGCTGAGCCAGAGTTCGGTGGGGTCGATCCCGGCATCCAGCGTCTTCTGGTGGTTGAGGGCCCGCTCCGCCGCCAGAGCTGCCCGCATGGCTCCGAACATGTTCCCGGCCACCGTCGTGACGACGTCGATGCTGAGGCTGGGTCGAACGCCGACTCTCAGCAACTTGCCGGTGGCGGGGAAGCCGTGCCCCATGTGCATCTCGATCTCCGGCGATAGCGACGCGGTCCCGCCGGTCTCGGCGATCCAGCGCAGCTCCTGCTCGGACAGGGTGTTGCAGTGCACATAGGTGGTGTCCGGCCCGAGCAGTCCTCGCTCGTGGAGCTGTTGGATGGGATGGAAGCGAATCCCCCAGAGTCCGTCCCCCACGTGGGTCGTGATCCGTAGGCCGAGTTCTCTGGCCAGCTCCCAATCGAAGGCAGCCGCCTCGATGGTGCAGAACTGGGGACCCCGGGCCGCCAGTGCCATGGTCACCAGCTGATCGGCGGAGGCGAAGTGCTCCGTCTGGACCCGTCGAATGTCCTGACTGGTGAAAGTCGGGTTGGGGAGATTGCCCCACTCTGCATTGGAGTTTCCGTAGGCGAAGACCGCACGAGCGCCAGAGGCCTTGAGACCGCCGACCGCCGCGTCCGCGTGCTCCGGGGAGTTGATGAGATGGGACCAGTCCAGCATGGTGGTGATCCCCGAATCCAGGGCCTCGACGAGGCCCAGCAGGTTGGCGGTGTAGAGATCCTGGGGTCGGTAGTTCTCGCCGAGCATGCCCCGGACCGCCTGGAAGTACGCCGCCAAAGTCCAGTCGACGCCGGCGGCTCGTGCCAGCGACTGCCAGGTGTGGCGATGGGTGTCGACGAAGCCCGGCAGCACGATCATGCCCTCGGCATCGATGACTTCCGCTCCTTCAGCCGGTAGGTCGCGGCCGATCGCCGCGATCTGCCTCCCATCGACCAAGACATCGCCGTGACGCAGCTCACCCAACTTCTCGTCCAACGTCAAGACCCACCCACCGCGGATCAGTTTCCGCTCCGCCACTTCACTCCTCCCTGACCGTCCCGGCGCCGAGAGCCTGTCGTAGTTTAGAAGCGGCGGCGACCGCTAGCCAGGGCAGATTCTCAACTGGCCGCACCGAACTCACGCTTCGGGAGTGCCGCTCCAGCAGGTCACGCCTTGGGCCAGGGCGGCGGTCGCCCGTGGGTTACCAACAGATTGCGGTTAGGTGAGAACTTCCACCCGGCAGCGCGGTCCGAAGGCACGGAACTGGCACAGGTCAGCGGTCAACAACCGGACATCCAGTGTGGGGCCGAGGGAGCTCGCCGGCGGGCTCCTTGACCAGTCTTGCCAGACAAGGTATCGTGCGTGACGTGAATGCTTCGATCGGGCCAGGATTCACCGAGCTGAGGCGTGGGGTAGTCGAGTTCTGCGTCTTGGCGCTGTTGGCCGAGGAAGACCGGTACGGGCTGGAGTTGGTCCGCCAGCTTTCCGCCCTCGACGGGCTGGTGACCAGCGAAGGAACGATCTATCCCCTCCTCAACCGTCTGCGGGACGCCGGGCTGGTTCAGACCCACTGGCGCCAGACGGACGACGGTCGGCCACGCAAGTACTACGAGGTGACGACGGACGGGACAACCGCCCTCGCCAGATTTAGAGAGGACTGGATCCGGTTCACCAGGGTGGTGAACCGGGTATTGCAGCCAGCTAGGGGGCCAGGCGGATGAGCACGAACCTGAGCGGTCTCCCCGAAGTCGAGGACTTCCGCAGCCGACTCCGGCTGGCTGTCAGCAGCCTGCCGCGCCACCAGCGCGACCAGCTGCTCGAGCAGATCGATGCCCACCTCGACGAGGCTGTCTCCGGGTCAAGCTCCGACGTTGAGGTGCGTCAGGTCCTGGACCAACTTGGGACCCCGGAAGCGATCGCCGCGGCTGCCGGCTCCCCACCCGCCGCCTCGAGTCGTCCCCCCTACCACGAGTTCATCGCGTTGGTGGTGCTCACCGTGGGAAGCATTCTGGTGCCGATCCTGGGCTGGGTGGTGGGAGTCGTCCTGGTCTGGACCTCCAATCGCTGGAGCCTGGCGCAAAAATGGCTCGGAACGTTGGTGTGGCCTGGCGGTTTGGGCCTGGTGCTAGTGGCACTACTCAGCTACGGGGTCAGTGGCTCCCAGGTATGCCACAGCCGTCCACTGACCGTCCCCGACCCGAGCGCCAAGCCCCTGCCGCCCAGCTGCTCCGCGAGCGGGCTTCTCGGGTGGCCTCTTCAGGTCCTGGCGATCTTGCTGATCCTGGCTCCCGTGGCGGTCGCCCTGTACCTCGGCTTGCGGATACGGAAGCCTCAGTCCGTCTGAGCAAAACGCCTCTCCCCTGGTGGCACTCCGGTTCGAAACCGCCAGCGTCGCCCAGCGTACCCATTGACACTTCTCGCGCGGGCAGTGGTAGGGTGAGTGGGTAGGTTCGGGCCCGACGGAGGTATCAACGATGCGAACCGTCTGGAGCTTCCTGAGGCACACTCGGGCGGAGTGAACGGCCCTCCGGGGCCCGAGTCAGGCGGATGCCGCACTGCGTCCGCTCGTGAAGTCCGGGCCCCGGGGAGGGGCATCTCACCACCTGATTATTTGTCCCGGCTGATCCGCCGGGACTGGTGCCAAGGCACCGGCTAATCAATGGAGCGAGCCCTTCGGGGCTCGCTTTCTTGTACCAGGACGTGCGGCCAGGCCCACTTCCTGTGGTGCCATCAAGAACCTCATCGGGGTCTGGTCGTGCACGCCCACTCGCGGAGTCACCCGGACCGAGCCGGTACCCCGGCCGCCCAGCTCCAGCCAGATCGAGTCAATTCCCGCCGAGCAGAGGTCCAGTCCGTTGCAGTCGAGGTCGATGCCGAGTGCCCGGCAGAGCAGGGCGGGCCCGGGCAGAATGGCCCTCTCAACGCCCCTTCCGTTGACGGCGCCCCGAACTAGGACCGCCTGCGGGTCGTCATCCTGCCCGGTGACCACGTTGAAGCAGTGGTGCATCCCATATACAAAGTAGACGTAGGCAACTCCCGCCGGGCCGAACATCGGGGCGTTCCGGGGAGTCCGACCCCGGAACGCGTGGGAGGCCGGATCGGTCGCGCCCAGGTAGGCCTCCGTCTCCGAGATCTGCACCCGCAGCTCCCGCGCTCCGAGGCGACGGACCAGCCAGCAGCCCAGCAATTCCTCGGCCACCAGCGGACTGGGCCGGGCAAAAAACTCCCGGGGCAGCGGCGCCGGCCGGGTCTCGCGAGATTCCGGCACTGCCGAGGTCGGCCGGGGCATCGCTAGCGGAGCGCGGCCACGACGGCGGTCTGGCCGCGCCGCCAGACCACTCCCGCCTCCGAGAAACCGGCCGCGGTCAGGTGTTCCAGGTGCCAGTCGGCGGCCGGGGTGAACTCGGCGGGATGGAGTGAGCCGCCGAAGCGTCGGCTACGCTCCACCAGTAGCTCGGAGAACTGGGGCGCCTGCGCGACCCTCTCCCACCACTCCTCCCAACCCTCGCCGCGGCCGTCTCCCACTTGATCGAGGACGGCTACGGTTTGGTTCAGCCGGGGGGTTGGCAGCAAGGGGAAATGGTCGGCATCGGCGAAGAGACCACCGGGACGGAGCAGCCCGGTCACAGAGCGGTAGACCGCGGCCAGCAGTTCCGGCTGCAGCCAGTGCAGGGCGGTCGCCGTCACCACGGCATCGAACAGACCAGGGGGCAGCGAGGCGGACCAGTCGATAGTCCTCAGATCGACCTCCGCCAAGGTGACCCGTCTGTCCCCTTCGAACACCCCGGCGGCGATCCGCAGGAGCACGGGGTCGATGTCGGCGGCCACGACCTGGGCCGAGGGGAAGCGACTCAGGATCCGGCTGGTGATCGACCCGCACCCACAAGCCAGGTCGAGAACGCGCGGCGGCTTGTCGCCGGCCACCGCCCCAATGAGCGCTCCCAGCACCGAGAACCGCTCTTCGCGATCGGGCAAGAAGCGCCGCTGCTGGCGATCCCAGCTGTCCTGCCACTCGGTCCAGAAGGAACGATCCTCAGCTGCCGGCTGGACGGTCACGCCGAGCCCAGCCGGACCGTCGCCCCCACCGCTCCCAGCGCCGCCAGAACCTGGGCGCACAACTGCTCGCCTTGACGGTGGGTGAGGGTTTTATCCGGATGGCGGAACACGAGCCGGAAGGTCCAACCCTTGGTCCCGAGAGGGAGCTGGCTACCTCGGTACTGGTCCGTGAGTCTGATCTCCTCCAACTCCGTGATCCCGGCCGCTTGGACCGCAGCCAAGGCGGGCCCCAGCTCGGCCCGCTCGGGAACGGTGACTGCCAAATCCAACGACAGCGCTGGCGTCTTGGCCAACCTCACGCCCCGCCCCGGTCGGCCGCCGTCAATGAGCCATCCGTCGACCCGCAACTCTGCTGCCATGGTAGATCCTCGGAGCTCGGATTCCGCATCGGCCCCGAGTTCCACTTCACCCACCACCCCGCGGACCTCTCCATCAACCCAGATCCCCGAGCAGCGCTGCGGGTGGAACCCGACATGGCGCTCTGGTCGAAACTCGACTTTCTTGAGACTGACCCGCTCCGCCAACGCCTGGACCACCTGAAGCAGGCGATCCAAAGCCTCCGCCTCGCCCCGGACTTCTCTGTTGGCCGAGTGATCGACGAGGGCCAGGATCTCCGGCTCCTCCGGGCGGTCGGCTCGGTCCTGAGTCCCCCAGAAGACCCGGCCCCACTCAAACAGCTGGGTCCGCTCCCTGCCCCGAGCCTGGTTCAGCCGGCAGGCGTCCAGGAGGGCTGGCAGGCAGCTGACCCTAAGGTCGCCCAGCTGCGAGGAGAGCGGATTCCCGATCCGCAGCGGAGCGAACGCCTGGCCAAGACCCCGCACCAGGCCGACTCGGTCCTGGCTCACCAGACTCGAGGTGATCACCTCCGTGAAGCCGGCGCCCAAGCAGAGCTCGGCGGCCAAGCGGGTGGCGCTGACCAGCTCAGGGTGCCCGCTGGGCGGTTTTTGCAGGGCAGGCAAGGTCGCCGGCACCAGGTCGTACCCCAGGATCCGGCCCACCTCCTCGGTAACGTCGGCGGCGATTTTGACATCAGTGCGCACGGCAGGAGGCATCACCTGTAGGTCGTCGCCAGACCCCTCGATCTGGAACTGCAGTCGCCGCAGGGATCCGGCCACCTGGTCGGGGCCGACCTCCATGCCTAAGAGGTGGGAGATCCCCCGCGACGACACGAGGATCGGTTCGCCCGGCTCCGGCACCGCACCGGCCAGGACCGGACCGGGCTGAACCCGGCCGCCCGCCACCGCTCCGACCAGGTGAGTGAAACGACGGGCGGCGATCGGGACCAAGGCCGCCGCCAGAGAGCGCTCGTACCGCGAGGACGCTTCGGTCCGGATCCCCAGCCGCCGGGTTGTCTGGCGAATCGAGACCCAGTTGAAACTGGCGGCCTCGAGCACGATCCTCGTAGTCCCCGCCTGAACCGCGGTCTCGCTGCCGCCGATCACCCCCGCGATGGCGACCGGTTGATCGCCGGCCGTGATCACCAGCGCCGCTTCGTCGAGCCGCCGGACGGCGCCGTCCAGGCACGACAGAGTCTCCCCGGAGCGGCTGTGGCGGACCCCAATCTGGATCAGGCCGGGAGACCCGGGCATCCGGTCCCGGTCGAAGGTGTGCACCGGCTGGCCCATCTCCAGCATCACGTAGTTGGCGAGGTCCACCACTGCCGAGATAGAACGACTGCCAACCGCCATCAGCCTGCGCTGCAGCCAGAGCGGCGCCGGCCCCGGCCGCAGTTGATCGATGGACTCGGCCACATAAAGCGGACAGTCGGTGCTCGCTTCGATCTGGACCTGGACCGTATCCCGGGCCGGCGGACCTTCCCGGTGAGGCCCCGCAAGGTCCGGTTCCCGGAGCGGACGGTCGAGCACCGCCGCCAATTCCCGAGCGACCCCCCAGTGGGAGAGACAGTCGGCGCGATGGCTCAGGATCTCCAGCTGGTAGATGGTGTCGTGCGGGAACAGCTGACTGAGCGGCTGACCCAGCTGCGCCTCCCCAGCCGGCAGCAACAGCACTCCCTCGTGGTCCTGGCCCAGACCCAACTCATCGGGGGCGCAGATCATGCCGTTGCTGAGCGCGCCCCGGATCCGTCGCTGCCCCAGCTGCATGCCACCCGGGAGGACGGTCCCGGGGCGGGCCCAGGCAACTACCGCTCCCCGATTAAGGTTCGGAGCGCCGCAGACGACCTCGAGTGGTTCGGCGCCGGGGACGCGGACCTTGGTCATCCAGAGGTGGTCACTACCCTCCATCCGTCCCAGCTCCACCACCTCGGCGACGACCACCTGGTCCAAGCCCTGGGCGAACTCGGACACCCGCTCGACCTCGGTACCGCTCAAGGTCAGCAGCTCGGCGATCCGGCTCGAGGTGAGCTCATCGAGGTCGACGAAGTCGCTCAGCCACTCCTGGCTCACCCGCATCAGAAGTTCTCCAGCAGGCGGACGTCGTTCTCATAGAGGTCGCGGATGTCCTCCAGGCCATACTTCAAGGCGGCGATTCGATCTGGCCCCATACCAAAGGCGAAGCCGCTGTAGCGGTCGGGGTCGACCCCCGCGTTGCCCAGGACCGTGGGGTGGACCATGCCCGAGCCCAGGATCTCGATCCACCCCTTGCCGTGGCAGCTCCGGCAGCCCCTCCCGTCGCAGAACCAGCAGGAAACATCGGCCTCCAGGCTGGGCTCGGTGAAGGCGAAGAAGCTGGAGCGCAGCCTGACCCGGCGCTCCTTGCCAAAGAGCGCCTGGATGAAGTAGGTGAGGGTCCCCTTGAGGTCGCCCAGGGTCACCCCCTCGTCGACGCAGAGACCTTCCACCTGGAAGAACATGGGGTTATGGGTGGGGTCCGGGTTGTCCCGCCGGTACACTCGCCCCGGGGCCAGGATCCGGTACGGAGGCGGCCCCGCCATCATCGTCCGCAGCTGGACCGGCGAGGTGTGGGTGCGCAGCAGCCAACCGCCGGGACCCTCCAGGTAGAAGGTGTCGTGGGCGTCGCGCGCAGGGTGCTCACGGGGAAGGTTCAGCAGTTCGAAGTTGAACTGGTCGTCCTCGACTTCGGGACCGCGCACCGACTGGTAGCCCAGCGCCGCCCCAATGTCCTCGATCTCCCGCACCAGCCGCCCGACCGGGTGCTGGTGGCCCCGACCCAGAGGTCGGCTGGGATAGCTCAAGTCCAGCCACTGCCCCTCGGTGGCCGCCGCCCACTGGGATAGCTGGAACTCCCGGAAGCGACGCTCCAGGGCAGCCTCCGTGCCCTGCTTGGTGGCGTTGAAGGCGCGACCCAAGGCGGCTCGCTGCTCTTGGGGGGCCTGGGCCAGCGCCTGGGCCCCGGTGCTGATCAGGCCGCCATGCCGGGCCAGATATTTGAGGCGAACCTGCTCCAGCTGGTCCTCGTCGACCGCCCCGGCGATCTCCTCCAGGGCCTGCTCGCCAAGTGCCCGGAGATCGCCCTCAGTCACTGCTCGGGAGCGGTCTCCCGCACTACTTCAACCAGCCGCGCAAAAGCCGCCGGGTCGTGAATCGCCAGCTCCGAGATCTGCTTGCGGGAGAGCTCCACCCCGGAGCGGCTGAGCCCCGCGATGAAACGGCTGTACGGAATCCCCGCCTGCCGCGAGGCGGCGTTGATGCGGGCGATCCAGAGCCGCCGGAAGTTGCCCTTGCGCTTGCGCCGGTCCCGGTACTGGTAGGCCAGTGAGTGCATGACCGCCTCGTTGGCGGGCCGGAAGAGCCGATTGTGAGTACCGGTGAAGCCGGAGGCGAGCTCCAGCACCTTCTTGTGGCGCTTGCGCGCGGTTACCCCGCGCTTGACCCGGGCCATCGCTCAGCCTTTCAGGTAAGGCGCGTTGCGCCTCACCGACTTGGCGCTGCCTTTATCCACGGCATGCATCTGGGCGTAGCCGCGCTTGCGCTTGGCCGATTTGTGCTCGAGCATGTGCGACTGGAAAGCCCCGCGGCGTAGCAGCTTACCCGTCCCCGACAGACGAAACCGCTTCTGGGTTCCCTTGTGGGTGCGGATCTTCGGCATGGTTGCTGCCGCCTCCTTTGGGTAGCTTCTTCGAGACCGGATTGAGAATCATGATCATATTGCGCCCTTCGACCAGGGGCGAGCGCTCGATCTGGGCCACGTCCTTGACTTCCTCAGCGAGCCGGTCGAGCAGCGCCCGACCAATCTCCTGATGGACCAACTCGCGGCCCCGGAACATGATAGTGAGCTTGACCTTGTCGCCCTCCTCCAGGAAGTGGCGTACGTAACCGTACTTGGTCTGAAAGTCGTGCTCGCTGATCTTAGGACGGAGCTTCATCTCCTTGAGTCGGATGGCGTTGTGTTCGCGCTTGGCGTCCTTCTCCCGCTTGAGCGCCTCGAACTTGAAGCGGCCGTAATCCATCAGCCGGCAGACCGGGGGCTGGGCCTGAGGGGCCACCTCCACCAAGTCGAGACCTCGCTCCTGGGCGAGTTGCTGGGCGTCCGGCAAGGAGACGATCCCCAAGGCCTCCTCGTTGGTGTCGTCGAAAAGTCGAACCGAAGGAACCCGGATCTGGTCGTTAATACGCAGTTCGCGAAACGCTATGGACGAATCCTCCTCAAGCCGGGAAGCGAATCCCGGATGCTACCACTCGAGCTGGCCAGTTCGGCCCCGGACCAAAAGTTCAGGAGCCGACCTCAACTCGCAGCAGTTCAGTCAACTGCTCGACCGAGATCGGGCGCTCCTCCCCGCTGCGGTTGTTGCGGAGATTGACGTTGTTGGCCGCGACCTCTTTCCTACCCACAATGGCGGCGTAGGGAACCTTGGCCAGCTGGGAGTCCCGGATCTTGGCGCCCATCCGGTCGCCGGGGCGATCAGGGACCTCGGTCCGAAATCCCGCCTGCTCCAGCCTGGCCGCCACCAGGTGAGCATAGTCCAGCTGGTCATCGCTCACGGTGATGATCTGCACCTGCACCGGTGCCAGCCAGGTCGGCAACGCCCCGGCGTAGTGCTCCAGCAGCACCCCGAAGAAGCGCTCCAAAGACCCCAGCAGGGTGCGATGGATCATCACCGGCTGGTGGGGTTGCCCGTCGACCCCGATGTACTCCAGCCCAAAGCGCGCCGGCTCGTTGAAGTCGAATTGGATGGTGGCGCACTGCCAGCGCCGCCCGATGGCGTCCCGGATGTGGACGTCGACCTTGGGACCATAGAAGGCGCCCTCGCCCGGACTCAGCTTGTACTCCAGGCCCTCCGCCGTGAGAACCCGAGCCAGGGAGGACTCAGCCTGCTGCCAGAGCTCGTCTAACCCCACCGCCTTGGCTGGCCTGGTGCTGAGGTCCACCTCGAGCTCCGCAAAACCGAAGCGCTGGTACATCTCTCGCACCAGCCGTAGGACTCCCGCCACCTCGTCGTCCACCTGCTCCGGCCGACAGAAGAGGTGGGCGTCGTCCTGGGTGATCATGCGCACCCGTAGGAGTCCGTGCAGCGTCCCGCTCCGCTGATAGCGGTACACGGTGGCCACCTCGGCCAGTCGAATCGGCAGCTCCCGGTAGCTGCGGGCCCGGGACTTGTAGATCAGGATGTGAAAGGGGCAGCTCATGGGCTTGACCCGGTACCGGTCCCCCTCCACCTCCATGGCTCCGAACATCTCGTCCGCGAAGTAGCCCAGGTGACCGCTGGTCTCCCAGAGGGCCTCGCGCGCCAGATGCGGGGTGTAGACCAGCTGATAGCCAGCGCGGCGGTGGGCGGCCCGCCAGTAATCCTCGATCACTGTCCTGACCGTGGCCCCATGGGGGTGCCAGAGGATGAGGCCCGGGCCTAGCTCCTCGGAAATCGAGAACAGATCCAGTTCGCGACCCAGCTTGCGGTGGTCCCGCAGGGCGGCCTGCTCCAGCCGCTCCAGATATAGGTCCAACTCAGCCTGGGAGTTCCAGGCGGTGCCATAAACCCGCTGCAGCATCGGTTGGGTCTCGTCGCCGTGCCAGTAGGCCCCCGCCGGATGGGTCAGCCTGAAAGCCGGGATCTGAGAGGCGTCGTGCACATGGGGCCCGCGGCAGAGGTCGAAGAAGTCCCCGGTCCGGTAGCAGCTGATCACGTCACCCTCGGGGATCCGCTCAATCAGCTCGACCTTGAACCGCTGCTGCCGGCGACCAAACTCCGCCAGCGCCTCCGCCCGGCTCAATTCTTCTCTTTGGTACTCCGGTCGACGCCCGGCGATCTCGTGCATCCGGGCCTCGATGTTGGGCAGGTCCTCCTCAGTGAAGCGGTGATCGCCGGGCAGGAGAAAGTCGTAGTAGAAGCCATCCTCGATCGAAGGGCCGATGCCGTACTCGGCGCCAGGCCAGAGCTCGCACACCGCTGCCGCCATCAGATGGGCGGCGCTGTGGCGCAGGGTTTCGAGATCGACGCTGTTCTCAACCATGTTGGTATGGGCCCGATTGTATGAGAGGACAGGTCCACTTCCGGGACAGCCGCCCGAGCGAGGCTATACTCCGGACACCCCAACTCCGGGAGGGCGCATAGCTCAGGTGGTTAGAGCGCTACCCTGACACGGTAGAGGCCCCAGGTTCGACTCCTGGTGCGCCCACCATCTCTCGGTTTTCCCTCATGAATGCTGGGGTTTCCGGCGGTTGACGCCAGAGCCACTCGAGAAGGCCCTGGTCACGATCACCCCGGCCGGCGCGCCGGAGTGGCTGGCGGAGCACCGTCTCCTGCTTGGGTCCTCCTCGAATCGATGCCGCGCAACCCCGACTTCCGGGCCCTGCTCCAGCCCGGTCAGGTCACGGTGGAGCCGAACACGGACCTGGAGCGTTTCGACTTCGTGCGTGCCAAGGTCGCCGGCCTCGACGAGGCCCTGGACGCGATGGCCGGGGACTTCCCGGGGCCAAACAGAGGGACTGGCCGGCGGAGCATCCGGAGTGCTCTCCCCGCCGGAGCTGGAAGATGGGGCAGCCAAGTGACCTTTGCTTCGTGGCTCGTGCCGGAGTGCCGGGCTCGACCTGGGAGCCCGGCCCGGCGTTCCGCCATGGCGGGGCCATAGACCTCGACTCCGGCGAGATCGACGGGGGCGGGCTCGAGGAGCGACCCCCAAGGAAATCGTTGCGGACCGAGGGCCGTGCCATAGCGCGGTCTCAGAACGCCGCCGCACACCGCTGGACACCCTTCTCGGTCCGAAGTAAATCCTTTGGGGCGAGGGACAATCTCCCGATGTCGACAGGAAATGTCAGGGCGTCCTCGGCACGGCGACGCCAGCACTGGGAAGCCATCTACGAGCACAGGAGCCCAACCGAGGTCAGCTGGTATCAGCGAGTGCCTGCGGTGTCCATGGAGCTGATCGAGGAGATCGGCGTCCCCCACGACTCGGCCGTGCTCGACGTGGGGGGCGGCACCTCCACCCTCGTCGATACCCTCGTCGCCCGCTCGTACACCGACATCACCGTGCTCGACGTGTCGGCCGCTGCTCTGGACACCAGTCGGCGACGGGTCGATCCTCGGGCCCAAGTCAAGTGGGTCTCCGCGGATCTGCTCACCTGGCAGCCGGGGGCGCGTTACGCCCTCTGGCACGACCGGGCGGTCTTCCACTTCCTCGTCACGCCAGCCGACCGGGAGCGCTACCTCCAGGTGCTGCGGGCCGCGGTCCTGCCGGGAGCTGCGGTCATCCTCGGAACCTTCGCCGCCGACGGGCCGGAGAGTTGCTCGGGCCTGCCCGTCGCCCGTTACGCGCCCGACAAGCTCGCTGGCATCCTGGGCGGCTCGTTCCGAGTCATCGCCAGCCGCCGCGAGCGGCACACCACCCCGACCGGGGCTGTCCAGCCGTTCACCTGGCTCTCGGCGCGCCGAGAGCCTGAGGGCTGAACGCGGCTCCCGGCATGGAGATCGGGCCGGCGGGCACTTGACCTTGGAGTAAAACCAAGCTTCAGGCTGTCTGCTATGGACATTTCCATCTCAAACCTGGCTGCCAAGGGTGGCATAACAGCTGACACGATCCGTTACTACGAGCGGATCGGGGTTCTGCCATCGGCTTCTCGGACAGCCAGCGGCTACCGCGTCTACGGGGATGACGCTCTGGAACGTGTTCGCTTCGTCAAGGGCGCCCAGAGCCTGGGTCTTCGCCTCGATGCCATCCGCGAGCTGCTCGACATCCGTGACCGCGGCGGCTGCCCTTGCGGCCACACAGAGAAGCTGCCCCGTGAACGATAGGTAGATGTCAACACCGAGCTGCGACGGCTCCGCGACCTCCGGATCGAGCTGTCGCGGCTCTTGAGCGACCATCCGCAATCGACGTGTCCCGAGCCCACCGGAGAATGGTGGTGCGAGCGTGAGTTCAGAGAATGAAGTGATTGCGATGCCGTTCCCAGACTGCGGCTGCCCCTGCGGGGAGAGGCCGTGCCCGTGCTGCGGAGGTGACTGAGTAACGACGGACCATGGGGCGAGGAACCATGGCGACCCGGGAGCCATGGGCCCGGTTGTAACTGGTCTGGCCCAGCTCTTGGCCCGGGGCGTCCCACCGCAATGGTTCGAGTTCGGCGCAACGCGAGTCCGCTCTCGATTAGTTGCGCGGACACTTCGGGCTGGCGTAAGCCGCCAATCACCCACCCTGACCGCTGGGACCGCCTCCCGTAGGGCTGCGGTGGGGCTGAGTGATGCTCGCGGTGTGGGGTTGACCGGCGGCTCTCCGCGTTCCGGGTGGGGCTGGCGGTGAAGCGTACCTCGGGGGTGTGACCGTGTATGGCGATCTCCCCCACTTCTGTGCCTCCGCGTCCGACTGGCGAACGGGCTGCCGATGCGCCGAGTGCCTGGCCGCCCCCGCGGCCGGAGTGGCCCGCTACCGGGCTCACCAGGCCGGGCCTCCGCCCTCCCTGGGGTTGACACAGGGCGTGCCGGTGCCCAGGCAGATGCGGGGGTAGCGCCGGCCGTGTCGGGGCAGCTTTCCTAGGGAAGAGTCGTGGTGGACCTTACATGGGCCCAAAATCAGGGGCCTTGCAGAGCGCCACCTGACCCGGTAGCGGCCCCAGGTTCGACTCCTGGTGTGCCCACCATCCAGGTCCGCCCGGTGCTGAAGTGCGAGGGCTCCCAGATCGGCTAACGGCAGAATCTGTTACCTGAAAATCCCGGCCACTGACCGGCCGAGCTCGGCCCGTTTCTACCGAGATAGCTTTGGCGGCGGCTTCGGGAGCGGGGCGACGGCCAGTTAGCCTTCGATGACCCGACGGGCGACGTGAGTGGCATCTGGGTCGGGTCCGGCCAGCGCACCTGTCCAGACTGCTGGTCTACCTCATGGTGGACAGCGTGGCCGACGCCCTTGAAGGAGGGTTCGCCAATAGGGGCGCGATCGTCCAGGACACCCCTGAGATCACCG
>DATLTJ010000074.1:0-22162 GCA_035533655.1 Candidatus Acidiferrales bacterium
CAACTTCGAGGTTGGTTGGTCACGTGTTACTCACCCGTCCGCCACTCGGCCTTGCGGCCTCGTTCGACTTGCATGTGTCAGGCACGCCGCCAGCGTTAATCCTGAGCCAGGATCAAACTCTCCGTCATTACCAACCCGACCGAAGTCGGGAAGGTTGCAAAGAATTTGTTGGGCCCCTTCCTGTAGGGGCATGTGGACGCAGAATCGTCTCCACTCTTCAATTGTCAAGGTGCAAGCTGGACCTGCCTCTGGAGCTGGCCAGCCACCGGATCCCCGGGACTCGGTGCGGACGGTGAAGTATAGACCCCAATTCTCCGGAGGTCAAGGTTGATCTCAAGGCGTGTTGTAGTTCAGCGAATCTGACCGATCCGGGCTGGCGTGGGGACAAGCCATTCCAGGCGGCCAAGGCGGGCCGCCGATCGCCTCGGATCCGAGCGCTCCAGGGAGTCGGAGCGGCCGACGGGAGCAAAGCAATTTTGGAAGGGAACCGGAGGGCCCTGGGACCAGGGGCGTCCCGGGCGGGCTCGATCCCCAACTCGAAGGAGTGCCTGCGTGTTCCGACGTCCCATTGGAGCATCAAGCCCGGCATTCGCGAGAGCCCAGACGGGCGCGGTCCGCGCAGGGGATGGGCCCCGCGGGCAGCGTTCGCCTTCGGCTCTGTTGCGCGGACGGGAACCGCCCTGCGCACCAAGCATCCTCCTCCAATCTCGGGCGTGGCCCGAGGTTGCGGCGCCGGGGCGGGCGGCGACCTATACCATCCCAACCACTGACCGTCACGTTGGGGGGAAACGCTTGGACGCAGACGAGAGCAGCCGGCTGCGGGACCGCCTTGCCGCCCACCGGACCTTGCTCGCCTGGCTCCGGACGGGGATCTCCTTGGCCGCCCTGGGATTCGTGGTCGCCAAGTTCGGCATCTTCCTCGACCGCCTGGCTCCTGGGCGAGCCAGCACCGGGACGGCGCATCTCTCCGGGGGCGTGGGCGTCGCTCTGACTCTGGTGGGTGCGCTGCTGATGGGGGCAGGTTTCTGGCAACACCGCGCGGTCGCCGCTCACATTGGCGGAGGCGGCGACCTACCCGAGTGGCCGGTTGTGGCCGCCTTTCTGGTCTGCGCTGGGGTGGCCGTACTCCTCGCCGTCTATCTCCTGGTCAGCGGAACGTGAACCCGGGTCGGGACTGGAGCGCCGGCCCGCTCGGCGGCGCCGCTCGCGTGCGAGAACCGGGTGTTTAGGCCCCGGGCGCGGATCGCGCCGACCAGAGAACAAGACGCATGGGTGGCCATTCCCTGCTCGAGCGTCGCGGTAGGAGCCGCCCAGGGAGGATTCACCAGATCGGGCAGCGGGTCCGGAGATCCGGAAGGCGAGGATGATCCCTACCAGGGTGTCGCCCGACGGCGCAGCCGGGCGCTAGCCCATTCGGTGGGCGCCGCAGACCCCGCCTGACGGGGCATCCCATCCCCAGGTGGACGGCCAGTTTGGGCCCAGGCCGCGAGTCAGCCCGCCGAGCTGGGCCCGAGGAAACCGGACAGCGTCGCCACGAAAGCGCCAGGATCATCGACCCAGGGGAAGTGACCGGATCGCCGCTTTTCCTCGACTCGCGCATGCGGGAACAGCCTCGCAAGCTCCATCTCCGTGTCCGCCGTGGGCTGGAAGTCCCGGCCCCTGACCAAGACCAGCACCGGAGCCTCCACTTGGGCGAGCGCCGCCCCTCGTCCGCGGCACGTCAATCGCCCCGTCGGCGTGATAGACGGACCCCGCACCGGGCGTGCTCTCCTCCACCTCACCCGCGGCGTGCAGCGGCGCCGTTCGGTCCTAGCGTCCGTCGGAGAAAGGAGCCGCCGCCTGCAGCTCCACCGAGCCGTCCCCGTCCTCCCGGGCTGCGACTGCAGCCCTAGCCTCGCTGTACCAGGTCTCCCCCGACCGTCTGCTGAGCCAGGTGAACCAGTCACCCTCGGGAGGGGTACTCCGGACAGCCCGCAGGCTCGGCGTGATCAGCGCCAAGCGGCCGATCCGCTGCGGGTGGGCGGCAGCATACAAGAGCGCCAGGGTGGCCCCCGCGGAGTGGCCGAGGACATCGATCCGGTCCCGTCCAAGGTGCAGGCGTAGTGCCTCTAGATCAGCCACGAGCCGATCTACGCGACGGGCCGGCAGCTCGACCAGGACCAGCTCCCGGTGAGCAGTAAGACCCCCGAGCGTTCCCAGGTAGCGGGGCGCCCGAAGGGGACCCCCGGGAAGACCGACCAGCGGCTCGCCGGGCGGTCCAAGGACAAGGCAGTTGACCTTGGACCCATCGCGGCTGTGAAACGTGGTCAGGGAAGCAATCTACATCTCCGGGTGCCCGCGAGAGCCGATTGTGGCCTGGCCTCCGAGCCGCCCACTAGAGAGCTCCAGGACGGGGCCAACCGACCTGCGGCTTACGTCGGGGGCCACCCAGCAAGGACCGCCGGTAGTCAGGGCGATGGTTGGCCGGGACGGGACTGTGTCCACGGCCGCCCGCACAACTCAAAGGCGGGCCAGAGCGCTCACCAGTCGCACGGACGACGAATCGTTCAAGTGACCTGAGTGACGGACCGACGCCGAAGCCCGAGGTGACGGCGGCGGGGTACCCTCTGGCCGGTGCGAGCCGGGACCTGCTCGGTCTTGGTCTCCATCTCTGTCGCCGGAGGGGAACTTCTGCGGTAGGTCAACCCAGGGTCGCCTGGCTGGCATCACTCTCAGCTATAATGACGGTATGTCCAAAGTCATGGTGTCACTTCCCGACGAACTGGTCCGAGACATTGACAAGGAGGCACGCCGTCGATCCATGAGTCGAAGCGCGCTGCTGGCAGCAGCGGCCCGGCGCGAGCTTTCCCGACGTGACCCCGAAGCCGTTGCTGAGGCCATTGCCCGCTCCGAGCAACGGTTCCGTGCCGCGGGAGCCTTCGATGCCACCGACCTGGTCCGAGGGGATCGAGACCGCCGAGGGTGACGACGCTCCTGGTCGATACCTCCGTCCTCCTCAAGTGGTTTCATAGCGAAGGTGAGTCTGAGGTCGAGGGGGCCCGCGCCATCCGCGACGCGACGAAGGACGGCGAGCTTCAGACTCGGGTGATCGACTTGGCGCTCTACGAGATGGGCAATGTCCTTCTCCGTGGGCTTGGTTGGAACGGAGCTGATGTCGCTGACCAGCTCGACGACCTCATCGTCATCTGTGGCCCCCCACTCGCGATGGCTCCCGAATGGCTACGTCGGGCGGCCGCTCTCGGCGAAAGTAACCGGCTGACGTTTTATGACGCCGCTTGGGCGGCGGCGGCCGACGCGCTCGGCGTGGCACTCGTCAGCGCCGACACCCACTTGCTCGCCGCCGGGCTCGCGGAGTCGCCCGCCGCCGTCGCTGAACGCCTGCGCCTACCCCTTCGAAAGTGAACGGTCCCGACGCCCGGCATCCGGCGGACCGGCCAATTGGTTCGATTCGACAACGGGCACGCCAATCAGCCCTCGCCTCCCGAGCGGAGACCGTTGTCGAATCGCAGTGAGAGAGAGCGCTTCGAATCACCGGAAGTGCTGCCGCCCCAGCAGGCGTCGAGATCTAGTGCGAAGGGACTGAGCTCGCCGCCGCGAACGGCGAGAGCGCTAACCGCGCGGTGACGGTGGCCGTCCGCGAGCGTCTCGCACGGCTGGCGATCCCAGGCGGAGGACCGCGCGGCGGAGCGGTCCCTCAGAACCCGAGAGCTCGCCGAGGACGCGTCCAGGCGATGGGTCGAGTCTTACCGAAGTGCCGACCACGACGCCCTGCTCTACGACGAGGCAGGATTGCCGCGTTGATCGTTGACACGTCAGCGATCGTGGCTATCCTGCGCGACGAGCCCGGCGCCGATCGCTACATCGACGCCCTCAGCCGGGTGGAGGAGCCACTCATCTCACCGGGAACCTATCTGGAGGCGGCGATCGTGATCGACTCCAACCGCGATCCCGGGCTGATTGGCCGGCTCGACGACTTGCTGGCCGAATCGCGGGTCAAAGTGGAGCCATTGACCAGGCGGCACGCCGAGATCGCCCGGCAGGCCTACCGCGCCTTCCGAAAGGGCAGTGAACATCCGGCCGAGCTCAACCTTCAGATGCCAGCGCGCGATCAGGCGGGGTCTCAAGCCGCCGGGCCTGGCGCGACTGGCCGGGTGTATCTGTAAGTCGCAACCCGGGCACCCCCGGATCCATTCGGAGGGGCGGGAACCACGACCGCCGGACACTCGAGGGCGCGGCTCCTGGCCGTCCAGCCCACCGATTTGAACCCGACTTGATCCGAGTGGCCGCTCTTGTGGGTAGTGGCTCAATTTGACGTCGAGGCGAAGCGGCTGGATTGCGCGTCGCTGGTACTGAGTTGAAGGGGCAGGGGGTGGAACCAGGACGCCGCCGTTGCCAGAAGGCATCCGCTCCTCCACCCTGCACTTTGGGCATGACATAGCTCGGGTTGGGGAAGAGGGTCACAGAGAGCACTCGCGAACTTACGTGGGTAGAAAGGTGGACTGGCAGTGGTAGCATTCTGCAAATGAGCTTGAACATCAAAAACCACGAAGCCGCGCTCCTGGCGCGACAGCTAGCCGCCGCGACCGGTGAAAGCGTTACTCGTGCGGTGACCGTAGCCGTCCGGGAGCGGCTCGCACGGGTGCGCTCTGAGGAGGAAGGTGTCGTGGCCGAGCGGGCCGACCGAATGCGCGCAATCGCCAGAGACGCTGCCCAGCGATGGGTCGAGCCGTACCGGAGTGGCGACCATGGCGATCTGCTCTACGACGACGCCGGGTTGCCGCGATGATCGTCGACACGTCGGCGATCGTCGCCATCTTGCGCGGCGAGCCTGACGCTGACCGGTACATCGAAGCCCTTAGCCTGGTGGCCGAGCCACTCATCTCCGCAGGAACCTACCTTGAGACGGCGATCGTGATCGATTCAAACCGTGATCCGGTGCTGAGCGGTCGACTCGACGACTTGCTGGCCACGGCACGCGTCAAAGTCGAGCCGGTGACGGAGAGGCACGCGGAGATCGCTCGTCAGGCCTACCGCGACTTCGGAAAGGGTAGCGGCCACTCGGCTGGGCTCAACCTTGGAGACTGTTTTGCCTATGCGCTAGCCCGCGCCTCCGGCGAGCCGCTGCTATTCAAGGGCGACGACTTCACTAAGACCGACGTCGTGTCCGCTCGCGATCACAGCACCCACAGCCGATAGGTTCGACACAACGGACCGCAATCGACCGCGACCTCGGCAGCCGGCCGCTTCGCGATTCCGTGCGCCTCGAACCGGGGCGCACGGGAGAGCTTCCACTCTTCGCCCGACTGTGGGGCGGCTCCGGGCACTGCAAGATCGAGGTGGGCTCCGGTTCCAAGCCCGCCGGGTTGGTCTGAGGGGACCCCGGGATCCGCGACCAAGGTCCGCACCACTCCGACCCGCGGTCATTGACCAGCGGAGAGTGTGGGGACGAGGCGATTGGCGTTGTCGGCCAGCCCGACGGCGGCGAGGGCGTCCTTGGTCCGCACCGTCACCTGAACTCTGTCCACGCTCCCCGCCTGGCGGGCCGCCCGCCCCGGCCCGCGATCTTGTTTCCAGCCGCGTCGACGAGCCCCCCTGGCGGCCTGCCCGGCTCCAGGGTCGCCGGACCCCAGAAGCTCAGGCGACGGCCTCCTCCCGGTCGGCCTCGTCGGCAGTGGCAAAGAGCACCAGCTCCGAGGCAACCCCATCGTCCAGGGCCGCCCAACTGGGCACGGGCCGCAGGGCGGGTGCCGCCCCAGGCCTCGGGGCCTCGCGCACTGGCACCGTGACCGGCCGGGACACCGACCGACCCCGCAGCAGGATCGCCGCCAGCAGGGTGGCGACCGCGACTCCCGCCGCCGCAACTAGGAATCCGACGTGGTAGCCGGCGGTCAGGGCCGCTCCCGCGCTACTCCCACTTGCCAGCAAGCGGCTGGTTGTGGAGCTCGAGATCCCCGCCACCAAGGCGATTCCGAAAGCCGCCCCGACCTGAAGGGTGACGTTGGCCAGTCCCGAAGCCAGTCCGGCGTCCTCGGGGCTGGTGTTCGACATCGCCAAGGCGATGCTGGGCATGAAGAAGAGCCCCGATCCGACGCCCAGGAGCAGCAGCGCCGGCAGGATGTTGAGGGCGTAGCTGGCGTGCTGCGGGGCCTCGGCCAGCAGCACCAGCGCCCCCGTCACCAGCCCAAGACCGGCGAGCACCGACGCCTGGGGCCCAAAGCGAGCCACCACCCGCTTGGTGATCAGCAGCGAGAAGAGGGCCACCGCCAAGTTGGAGGGCAGGAAGGCCAACCCGGTCTCCACCGCTCCGTACCCGAGCACCCGCTGGAAGTAGAGCGAGCCGAGGAAATAGGTACCGAAAAGTCCCACCGGGAAGAGCAGCCGAGCCACCAGGGCGCCGGTCCGAGCGCGGGAACGGAAGATCCGCAGTGGGACCAGGGGATTCTTCACCTTGGACTCGACCACCACGAAGGCCAGTGCCGCCAGAGCGGTGAGTGCGGTCAGACCGAGGGTCAAGTCGGCGCCCCAGCCGTTCTGGCCCGCGCTGACCAAAGCTGAAACTGCCAAGGAGGGGGCGGCCGTGACCAGGATCGCTCCCCGGACATCCACCCCATGCTGCAGCCCGAGGCCCTTCCGACCGGGGATGAGGATCGAGCCCAGCACCAGCACCGCGAGCCCGATCGGCAGGTTGATGAAGAAGATCCAGTGCCAGCTGGCCGCCTGGGTCAGCACTCCGCCCACCAGCAGCCCGACGGAGCCTCCGGCGGAGGCGACGAACGCATACACACTCATAGCGGCAACTCGCTGGCGGGGCTCGGGGAACAGGGTGACCAGGATGCTGAGCACCATGGCAGCCATCACCGCGGCGCCGGCGCCCTGCAGGAACCGGGCACCAATCAGCAGGGCCTGGTCGCCGGCGAGCCCGCAGAGGAATGAGCTGGCGGTGAACAGCAGCACCCCAAAGATGAAGACGCGCTTGCGCCCGAGCAGATCTCCGAGGCGTCCCGCCAGCAAGAGCAGGCCGCCGAAGGTGATCAGATAGGCGTCGATCACCCAGGCCACTGAGGACTGGGTGAAATGCAGGTCGCGCTGCAGCACCGGCAGGGCCACGTTGACCACAGTGGCGTCGAGGACGATCATCAGCTGGCCGGCGCAGAGCACAACTAGGGCCAACCACCGCCGCCGCCTTAGCGAAGCCGCCTCGACGCTGCCTCCGGTGCCCTGGGACCGCCCACTGCTAGCCTGCTCAGCCGATATCCCCGCCCTAGCCCTCACGCGCATCCAGCAACTCCCAGGTGGTATTGTTTGACGTGCATCGTACCAGGGTAGTTTGATGACTGTCAAACAATGACCACAACCGCGACGCTCGACCACGGCGACCTCACTAAGGTCGCGCCCCCAGTCGCCGGCATCACCACCTTGCTTCAGGCCCTGGCTGATCCGGTTCGGATGGAACTCCTGCGGGCGTTGGCCGGCTCCGACCAGCCGATCTCCTGCGGCAGCTTCCAGGTGCCGGTGACCAAATCCACCCTGAGCCACCATCTGCGCGTGCTGCGCGAGGCCGGGGTGATCGACCAGAGATGCGATGGGACCCGCAAGCTCACCTCCCTGCGGCGTCACGATCTGGACGCCTGCTATCCGGGCTTGCTCCAGAGCCTGCTCCAGAGCCCGGCCGAGTCGGTCGCCTCCGCCTGAGGCGGAGTGGCGGCCGCAGAGGGGACGCCATCGGCGAAGCGCAACTAGCACCGGAGATTACTCAGGCTCTCGAGGATCTGGCCCAGTTGCCGGGGCGGGGCAGACAACTGCGGGTCGGGTCGCGTTTGGTGTCCCTCACCCACCTGGACAAAAAGCTCTGGCCCGACGACGAGATCACCAAGCGGGACCTGATCGAGTACTACCTGCGCATCTCCCCCCATCTGCTCCCCCACCTCCGAGGTCGGGCGGTGGTGATTCAGGCCTTCCCGGACGGTGTCTCGGGCAAGAGCTTCTGGCGCCGAGTGGCACCCGAAACGGCGCCTCGCTGGATTCCGCGCTGGAAGGCCCACCCCGGCACGCCCACCATCTGCCCCCTGATCCAAGAACCGGCCGCCCTGGTCTGGCTCGCTAACCAGGGAGCGATCGAGATCCATCCTTGGCACTCGCGCCGAGACCGACCCACCCGGCCGGACTGGGCCGTCTTCGACCTGGACCCGGGCGCCAAGGCGGGATTCGCGGAGGCGGTCGAGGTGGCCCATCTGATCAAGACCAGGCTCGACGAGCTCAAGCTTCGCGCCTGGCTCAAGACGACCGGTCTCTCGGGACTGCACATCTATGTGCCCCTACGCCGCCGCTCGGAGCAGGACCAGGTGCGGGAGTGGGTGGGCGAACTGGCCCACCAGGTCGCGCAGTCAGTGCCCCAGCTGGTCACCGAGACCTGGGCAGTCGGTGGTCGCCAAGGTCGGCTGCGCATCGACTACACCCAGAACGTCGTCGGCAAGACCCTGGCCGCGGTCTACTCCGCGCGGCCCGCCCGGGGCGCGTCGGTGTCCACTCCGATCGGATGGGAGGAACTGGACCAAATCGATCCCCGCCAACTCACCACCCGGACCGTCCTGGAGCGTGTCCGACGCCACGGCGATCTTTTTCGACCGGTGCTGGCAGGCGGCCAGAGCTTGCCCAAGCTCGCCGCTATCTCCAAGCCCTCCCAACTAACCGGCGAGGGCAAGCAGCGGTCGTGACTCCGCTCCGACAGGACCCTGGTCAGAAGTAGTGGCGTCGGCCTCTGACCGCGTGACCCATGCTGCCCAGGACCCAGAGCGCGAGTCCGATCAAAAGCAGGATCACGCCAATGGTCCAAAGCAGCGGAATCGCTAGAACGAAGCCGACGATCAGCAATATGACGCCAAATACGATCACGGGGAGTCCTCCTGTAAAGCCGACTGCCGCGCCGACGGCGATCCGGCGTCTACCGAACCCGCCGACATCTGCTCCATTTAGCGGCCCAGGGCCCCAGCCGTTACACAACCGGCGGGTGGCCGCCCGGGCCGGCCAGGGCGGCCACTGAGCCCTGGCCCGCTCGGCTTTGGTGGCCTCCCTCAGACCGTCCCGCACCGGCTGTCACCGGGACCGAGGCACTCCGACCTGGCGCCGTCGGCAGGGCCGGGTTGAACGTTTGGGGCCACTCCTTCGTATCCCCAGCGTGCTGCCAACCACTTGCGGAGCGGGAGTCCGGCTCGCGGTGCCTCCGGGGTCACCGCGAGCTTCGGTCCCGGAAGCTGGATCGGGCACCCGGAAAAACGAAGAGACCGCGATGGACCGCTTCCACTCTCCCCGCCCGGGGCGGGGCTCGGCGCCGCGAGATGACGACCACCGCGATGACCCGCGCCCCTTCGGGCCGGGGGAGGATTGAGCCTGTGAACTTCCGCAAAAACCGCTTGCCGCGCGCGGTCACCCGCGACCTGGGAGTGGCTGCCTTGGCCCTGACCGCCTCGCTGGCGCTAGCCGCCTGTGGCAGCACCCCGTCAGCCTCGAGCACCCCGACCCCCTCCAAGTCGAGCTCCGCCTATGCCACGCCCACCAAGGCGCCGACCCAAGCATCCGCGGTGACCATCAAGACCACCACCGTGACGGGGGTTGGCTCGGTCTTGGTCAACGGCAGTGGCCGAACCCTCTACATGCTTTCGTCCGAGAGCGGGGGCAAGCTCACCTGCACCGTCGCCAACGGCTGCACCAAGGTGTGGATTGAGGTTGACTTGCCCTCCGGGGCCACCGCCGCCAGCGCGGGCAGCGGAACCCAGTCGTCGATGCTGGGGACCGAGACCGGCGCGACCGGAACCGTGGTCACCTACAACAGCTGGCCCTTGTACACCTTCTCCGGGGACAGCGCCAACAACCAGGCCGCCGGTGAAGGGCTGAAGAGCTTCGGTGGTACCTGGTACGTCCTGCGGGCGAGTGGCACGCCGGTCACGGCGGCGAAATCCTCGAGCTCCCCCAGTAGCTCGAGCTCGGGCGGATACGGCTACTGATGGGACAATCATCCCCACTCAGTCCGTAAACTGCCATCTGGTCCGGGCGGCGGGAAGTCACCCGGGCGGTCATGACTAGCTGGGCCTACAGTGGCCCCATGACTGGCGGTGTGGGGCTCAACCTGGACCCGAGCCAGGACCCGCCAACCAAGGGTGGCCAGAGCCCGGACCACGAGCAGTTAGGCGTTGCCTTCCTGACCCACCGGAGCGAGCTCCTGGGCTTTGCCCGGCGGTCGCTGGGGGATGCGTCTTTGGCCGAGGAGGCGGTGCAGGAGACTTTCGTCCGGGCCCTTCGGGCGCGGCCTGGATTCGACCCCCAGAGAGGAGCCATGCGCACCTGGCTGTTCGTGATCGAACGCCGGATCATCGTGGACCTGGCTCGCTCTCGGCGGACTAACCGGGCTCAGGAGCTCGATCCCAACTCGCCCTCGCCGGCGGATCAGATCGA
Source organism: Candidatus Acidiferrales bacterium (assembly GCA_035533655.1). GTDB lineage: Bacteria > Chloroflexota > Dormibacteria > Aeolococcales > Bog-877 > Bog-877. Next base: position 10,450 of record DATLTJ010000074.1, read on the forward strand.
CGCCGCGATGCGCTCCTGGAATGTCGAGGAGGCGCTGCGACGGCTCAGGCCCGATCACCGCCAGGTAGTGCTGGAGATCTACTACCGGGGCCGTCCCAGCCGGGAGCTGGCGCGCGAACTGGGGATCCCGGAAGGCACCGTGCGCAGCCGCCTCTACTACGCGCTTCGCGCTCTGCGCGTCTCGCTGGCTGACCTGGGAGGGGTGGAATGAGCCCTCTCGACTGCGAGCGCTGGCGGGGCGACCTGGCGCTGGCAGCCATCGGCCGACTCGAGACTCCGGAGCGGTTGCCGCTGGACGCTCATCTCTCCGCCTGCGCCAGCTGTCAGGAAGAGCTGGCCGAGCTGCACGCCGTCGCCCAGTCGCTGGAGCTGGCCGACCCCGTGAGGGTAGAGCCGGGCTTCCTCCGCCAGCCCAGCATTCGGTCAAGCGGGCGTCCAGCTCCCGATCAGCTGCCGGCGACTCGGTCCCGGCCCCGGTTCCGCTGGGCGCTCGGGGGACTGGGAGTGGCCACCCTGGCCGGCGCTAGCCTGCTCTGGCTGGGACCGTTCACCTCCCCGGGCATGACGGTCGCTCTGCACGGCACCCAAGGAGTTCAGGCGACCGCAGTGCTGACCTCCGAGCACTGGGGGACTGGTCTGTCGCTCCAGGTCGCAGGTCAGCCCGCCGGCCGGATTTACCACGTCTCAATGGAGTCAAGGACTGGAACCTGGTGGCAGGCGGGCAGCTACCGATCGGAGAGCGGTTCGATCCACGTAGAACTAGCCTGCGGGGTCAGCCCCAGCCAGGTCGACCGGATCTGGATTGAGAACCCGAGTGGACGGGTAGTACTTCGGGCCTACCTGAACTGAGGCCCCGCGCCGGGTTGCGGAGGCTGGCTAGCTGGTACTCCGCCGGGTCCGAGCTGACCGCCGGGCCCGCCGCACGCGGTTGCGGCCAGCGCGCTTGGCCAGGTACATGGCGGAATCGGCCGCCGCCAGGAACGAGGGTCCATCTAGTTCGGCGTCGGCCGAGCCCGCGACTCCAATCGACACCGTGACGGGGCGGGGTGACGGAGCCGCCCCGATCCGCTCCCGCAGGTCCCCGGCCACCTCGACCGCTGCGTCCATAGCGGTTTCCGGCAGCAGGACTACGAACTCGTCGCCTCCGTAGCGAGCCGCCAAGTCGCCGCGGCGGAGCCGCTGCCGAATGACCGCGGCCACCTGTTGCAGAATGTGGTCCCCGGTGGCGTGGTCCCACTGATCGTTGATCTGCTTGAAGTGGTCGAGGTCACAAAAGAGGATCGCGCATGGTCGACCGCTGCGTTCGGCGCGCAGCAGTTCGCGCGCCAAGGAGTCCTCGAGCACGTGGCGGTTGTGTAGCCCGGTCAGGGAATCAGTCATGGCCAGCTGCTCCAGCTGCTGGTGCAGCTGCACCCGGGAGATGGCGGCAGCGCACTGGTCCGCGAAGAGCTCCAGCGCCTGCACCGTCGCGAGGTCGGGGTACTGCTGATCGACTGGTTCGTCCAAGGACAGCAGCCCCAATCGGGTCTGGCCGTCGTCGAGCGGAATGGTCAGGGAGTCCAGCGGATGCCACAGGCCGGGGTGCCAAGTGGGAGCCAGCTCCGGCACACTGAGGGCGGCGTCCAGAACGGAGTTCTCGGGCATCCGGTGGCGGCGGTGGTCGAACAGATAGGAGCGGCTGATCGCCATCTCCGGCAGCATCAGGGGCAGCATCCCCTCCAGCGGGAAGGGGTTGGCGCGCATCCGGGCGACGTCCTCATCGCTGACCCCAACGGTGGCTCGCAGATAGAGCAGCCCATTGCTCCGGTCGAGGATGTACACCGCGACCCCCGCGAACCTGCCGGCCGCGGCCAGGATGTTGGCGATCCGCCCCAGGACCTCGTCCAGGCCCAGCGCCTCGTGCATGCTGGCGCTGGCTTCCAAGAGGCCACGGAGAAGGCGCCGTTCACGCTCCAACGCCACCTGATCCGGGACGCCGACCGGGAGTAGATCAGTCCCGGCTGACACTTGAGCCGGTCTCCGCGCGCTCCGCGGGGCCCAACTTACTCATGAGCTCATCCCCGATCCCGCGCCCGGGCGCGCCTGTCCCACTTGCACACCAGTCGACCTTAGGGCCGGGAGTTGACCGGCAACTGAGAGCAACGAACCTGGTGCGGACGAGTTACCCGCGCGTGACGACTAGGTCAGTGGGCAGGTTTGGGGCTGGCCGGCGGCAGGCGCCACCCATGCCGCCGCCGTCTCCCGCCCCGCTAGTTGGCCGGAGAACCAGTTGAACCCGATCGGGACCAAGGCCGGTACCAGCCGCACTTCGACCCAGTCCTACCGCTTATGGCCGGTGAATCCGGTCCAGCTCCAGCCCGGGCCATCGCTCCCGGTTACTGTGATCGCCAGCCCAATGGCAGCTGTGGTCATCCACCATCCTCTCCCTAGCTGAGCTCCCGCAACCAGCCGCCACCAGCTGGCTGTCGCTCCCGGCGCTCCCGGTGGTCAGGCCCTGCCGGCGACCAGACGCGCTGGGTTGCCGGACAAGATTACCGGTCCGACCCAGCCCCCTTAGCGGGTACTTTCGCTGGGCACGCGAACGGCGCGTCACCGGAGATCGGTGAGCGGCCAGTTCTGACTCAGTCGGATCGGTCTCGCAGCGGCTGCAGGGCCAGGGTCCATCTCAAGAGTTCTTGGAGCATGGCGTCGGCGGACGTCTCCAGGATCAAGTTGGGTACGAATTTCCCATCATCGCTCACGAACTGACGGACGAACGGGATGTGCACCGCCTCCATCATCGGCATCATCTTCAGCGCCGTCACCACCTGCTTGATCATCTGCACCGACCTGGTTCCGGCAGCGATCCCCCCGTAGCTGACGAAGCCGACCGGCTTGTACGCCCACTCCTGATTTAGGAAATCGAGCGCGTTCTTGAGGGGCGCACTGAAGCCGTAGTTGTATTCCGGCATGACGAATACAAACGCATCGGCACTAGCCACGGAAGCGCTCCAGCGGAAGGTGTGCTCTTTGGTGTACTTGCGCCGGGCCGGATGCTCGGGCTCGTCCAAGAACGGCAGGTTGACCTCCGCCAGGTCGACCACCTCGATCTCGAACAGGCTATATTGGCGCGCTCGCTCGACGAACCATTGCGAGACCGGTAAGCCCACCCGGCCGGGTCTGGTGCTAACAATGAAGACCTGCAACTTAGGCATGGGCAGCGCTCGCCTCCGGACGGGGTGGTGAAGTTCCCAGACGCGGAGCCGTGGCCAGCTCCGCCAGCGGCTTCCCGGTGAGCGGGATCCACTTCTGGGACCAGGCGGTAATCGCTTCCAGCACCGGGTGTAGTTCCCGGCTCATCTCGGTCAGCCTGTATTCGACCCTGACCGGATGGCCAGCTGTGATCCAGCGCTGGACCAGCCCCCGCTCCTCCAGGTCGCGGAGCCGCTGCGCCAACATGGTGTCACTGATCCCGGGGACCGCCGATCGGATATCGCAGTACCGCTGGTGGTTCTCGAACAGAGCTCTGAGGATCTCTCCACTCCAGCGCGCCCCGATCAACTCGACCGCGCTATGGAACCGGTCACAGACGGGGTGGGTCACTCCGCCATGCTACTACACATTACTTAGTAGCTAGGATTATCTTAGCTTCGGTAGTTCGGCGGCGCAGCTGCTCGCAATCCGACCTTTGCGAAAGCGACGGCCGCTGGTACGATCGCCGCTTGCCGTCGCCACCCGGACCAGCAGAGTCTGGGGTACGCCACCGCTGAGCGCCATCCGGTGCCCCGAGGCGGATGCACAAGGATCAAGAGATGACTACCCCGCAAGCTCCTCAAGGAACTCCAGTCGAACCCGGGCACTCGCTGGGTCAGCCTGAGGGCGCCGGACCGAGACCGGCCGCCGCGGTGCAAGGCAGCTGGCGGAACGTCCTGAAGCAAACCCCGCTGCACCACTCCGTCGACGCGGTCCAGTACGGCGTCGCCGTGTTCCTGCTGATCATCGCGGTGGTGGTGCTCATCCGCACCGCCATCAACTTCCTCTCGACCCAGTCGAGTTATCCGCAGAGTCTCATCAGTGCCATCGATGGGGTCCTGATCGTGATCATCGTGGTCGACGTCCTGCGTACCGTGCTGACTCACTTCGAGGGGTCGGGATTCCCCCTGCGGCCGTTCCTGATCATTGGCATCATCTCGGCCGTGCGAGACATTCTTTCCGTCTCCGCCCGGCTGGCCCTCCAGGGACCGGTCAGCGGAGCCGGTTTCGAGCGCTCGGCGATCGAGCTGGGGGTGAGCAGTGCGGTGGCACTGGCTCTCTCGGTAGCTCTGGTCCTCACTCGGGCCAGCGAGGTGACGACTACCGCTGAGGAGTAGTCCCACTCACCGCTCGTCGCCCGGGGTCACCCTGCCTCCCGCACCTACCCGCTCCGATCCGGGATCTCCCCGGCGTGGTCCAACCGATGCCAGGCGGCCCGTCTGGCGGAGTAGCGAGGCGGCCACCCCTTAGGTCCCGGACAGAGTGAATCCGGCGACCCGAGCCCTCGGGAGACGGCCGCCCGGAGCTGGGCTACCGCCGTTCGGTCCCGGGCCGCGGCCGGGAACTGGAGCCCGAGCTTCCGGGCGTACCCGAAGTCCGCCGCCAGGACGTGCTCAACCACCTGATCGCGGTCCCGACCACCGCCCCGAGGACCCTTGCGCAGCACAGGCGGCGCCGCACTGGCCACCTCATCGAAGAGCTGCCCGGCGGCAGTCAGAAGCGCGGCCAGCCGGCGACCGGCAGCGGGGAGTAGCACCACCGCATCGGCGGCGCCGACCGCCCCCGGGGCGCCGAAGTCAGTCGTCATCGAACCGGCCAGGCGCTCGGTCACGGCGAAGTTCGAGACCGAGCTGGCGGGCAGGGTTTCACCGGCAGCGGCCACCACCGGGAGGTACCGCGATGCACGGGCCGCCAGGGCAGTCAGCGCTTCGGACTCACCCGGACCGGACCAACACCAGCCGGGCCAGCCCTCCACCCAAGCGAAGGTTCGCCGGGCGCCCAACTCGACTCCCTCCGGCAGTGGCTGCGACAACGCTCGCAGCATGCCAGGCCCAGGGTTCCCAGTTCCAGACCGACCGCCGGCCGGCGGTGGCCGGGCCCCCAGCGGGGGGCTGGCAGCCCGGTGGCACTACGATCTCCGGATGACCCGATTCGCCGACTTCCAATCGGAGATCTACCAGGCCGGACTGGCCGGCAGCATTCCCGACCTGCCTTTGACCGCCGAGGGCCTGGAGCGGGCAGCGGCCAAGGTGATGGACCCCGCGGTCTACGCCTACGTCGCGGGGTCGGCCGGCACCGAGTCAACGGCCCGGGCCAATCGGGCCGCCTTTCAGAAATGGGAGATCGTGCCCCGGCACCTGCGCGGGGTGGCCGAGCCAGATCTTTCGGTTCAGCTCCTGGGGACCACCCTCCCTTCCCCCCTGCTGCTGGCACCCATCGGGGCGCTGGGCGCGGTGCGGCCGAACGCTGAGCTAGAGGTAGCCCGGGCTGCTGCTCAATTGGGAGTGCCCATGACCCTCTCGACCCTGTCCAGCTCCACCATGGAGGAGGTGGCCGCCGAGCTGAGTCAAGATCGGCGATCCGCCGACGGCGCGGGCGGGGCGAGCGGGATCGGCTGGTTCCAACTGTATTGGCCGACTGACCGAGAGCTCGCGCAGAGCCTGGTCCAGCGGGCCGAGCGGTCGGGCTTTCAAACCCTGGTGGTCACCCTCGACACCTGGACGTTGGCCTGGCGGCCCCGTGACCTGGCGAACGGCTATCTGCCATTTCAACGGGGAGTGGGACTGGCGAATTACCTCTCGGACCCGGTCTTCCGGTCCCGGCTCCCGACGCCCCCGGAGGACGACCTGGCGGCGGCCGTCCGACTGTGGGCGGAGATCTTCCCCAATCCCGATCTCCGCTGGTCGGACCTGGCCTGGCTGCGGGCCCAGACCAGTCTGCCGATCCTCCTCAAGGGGATCTGTCACCCCGACGATGCCCGGGCGGCCCAGGACGCCGGGCTGGATGGGCTGATCGTCTCCAACCATGGCGGCCGGCAGATCGATGGCGCCCGAGCTGCCCTGGACTGTCTGCCGGAGGTGGTGGGCGCCAGCGGCGGACTTCCGGTTCTGTTCGACTCCGGGATCAGGACCGGCGCGGACGTGGTCAAGGCGCTGGCGCTCGGGGCGAGAGCGGTCCTGGTGGGCCGCCCGTACGTGTACGGCCTGGCGCTGGCTGGCACCCCAGGGGTGCTGCACGCCCTGCGCTGTCTGCTGGCCGAACTAGACCTCACCGTCGCCCTCAGTGGCCACGCGGGGGTGGCCTCGCTGGGCCGCGACCTCCTGGCACGCCGCGATACCTGGGACCAGAGCGCCTCTTAGCTCGGCCGGGTGGGCAGCGCCACAGCTGGTTTCTTCAGTGCCGCTGCCGGTGCCTAACCGATTGGCAGCGCCGTCCTCATGACCGGGACCGCAACTGAGCCGGCTGGAGGAGATCTCGCGCCAACGGAGAGCTACCAGGTCAGAGCTGCTGCCGCCCGGAGAACGCTCGCGCCACGGTCCGCTCGTCGGCATACGCCAACTCGCCACCCACGGGCAGCCCATGCGCCAGTCGGGTCACCTTGACACCGCTCGCCTCCAAGCGCCGATGCAGATAGCTGGCGGTCGCCTCCCCCTCGATGTCGGAGTCGGTGGCCAGGATCACCTCCGTGATCTCTCCCTCTTTGACCCGATCGAGCAGCTCATCGGCATGGATCTCTCCCGGACCAACCCCGTCGAGCGGTGAGAGGGCAGCCCCTAAGACGTGGTAGAGCCCGCGGTACTCGCCGCTGCGCTCGATCGCCAGGACGTCGCTCGGGTCTTCGACGATGCACAGCAGCGACTGATCTCGAGCAGGCTGGCCGCAGATAGCGCAGAGCTCGCCGCGCAGCGAGAGGAAGAAGCAGCGGGGACAGCTGGCCACCTCCTGGACGACCGCGGCGACCGCCCCCGAGAGCGCGAGACCGTGGGCCGGCGCAATCCGCACCGCGTGGAACGCCAGCCGCTGAGCCGTTTTGGAGCCGATTCCGGGAAAGCGGGCAAACTCCTCCGCCAATCGCTCGACCGGTGGCGGCAGCAGTCCCACTATCGAGTCCCTGGATTGGCCGCTGGGGTCAGCGCAGCCCGGGCGGTAACAAGCCCGGAGGCAGCAGCGACTCCATCGAGCGGGCGGCCAACTCCCGCGACCGCTCCAGAGCGTCGTTCACCGCGGCCAGGACGAGGTCGCTCAGCAACTCAGCACCCTCCTCGAGCACCTCGGCGTCGATGGTGACTCCGGTGATCCGCTGCTGACCGTTGGCGCGCGCCGTTACGGCGCCGCCCCCGGCGCTCCCCTCCACCTCTTGGCTGGCCAGATTCCCCTGGGCCGCCTCCAGCTGACGCAACATGTTCTGCTGCATCTGGCGCAATTGCTTGGGGTTGGGCGGGGGCACTGCTCAAGACTCCTGTGACTACTTGGGGCTCATTCTAGGGCGGGCCTGGCGGCCGGCTAACGCTGGTCTCCTGTGCCGAGTCGGGTCACCCGGCTGCCCGGGAAGACGCTCATGGCCTGACTCAAGGCCGAAGTGGTTCCGCCACCCGGGCCCGGCTCCGGTTCCCCGGCGTCCACCGGCGGCAGATCGGTGCTGGTGGAGGTCACCACTACCACCACCTCCTCGCCCAGCACCTCGAGGCAAGCTCGCTGCAGGAGCTCCCGGTTGGCTTGCGACTGAATCCGGGCCCGGTGGAACTCGTATTTCTGGTCGAACTCGACGGTGAGAACCCCATCCCGGCGACTGACCGCGCGCACCTCAAGTAAGAGCGCCTTCACCGGCAGGTTTTCCCGACCCAACCAGTCCAGGATCTCGGGCCACCGGGTGACCACGGCCTGGCTGGAAGCCTCCTCCGCGGGGACCGGCCCTGGCAAGGGGTCCGCAGCTGTCCCTGGAGCCGGATCCAGCAGCGGCGAGTCCGCAGCTGCCGCCTCCGCGCCAGCTCCGTTCAGAGCTGGCGTCCTGGCTGGATCCGTGGTCAGCGGCGGCACCTCCGCTACCGTCCGCGCAGCCGCGGGGTTGGGAGTCGGCCGCGGCCGGGCGGGAACGGCAGCGGCGGGCTGGATCGCCTTGGAGGCGGGCCCGGCACCGGTACCACAGAGCCGGAGCAGATTCGCCTCCAAGGCCATCCACGGATCGTCGGCCCGGCGCAGCTCAGCACCCGCCGCGGCGGCGGTCGCCATCATCTCGAGCCAGAAACCCGGGGCCGCCGGCACGGCCTCCAGCTCGGCCGCCCCGGGGCCGGCGGCGCCACCGAGCTCCTTCCACAGGTAGAGCTTGGCGAGCGCTCCCAGCGAGCGCATCAACTGCCGGGGCTCCACGCCAGCCGCCTGCAATTGGTGGAGCTCGCGCCAGGCCGGGCCCATCTCACCTTGGGCCAGCTCGGTGGCCAGCCTCAACAGGGCTCGGGGATCGGCCATCCCCAGGCCTGCCTGCACCGCGTCGCGGTCGAGTTCGCCCTGGGCCAAGCCCAGCAGTCGGTCCAACAGCGAGATGGCGTCCCGGAGCGAGCCAGCGCCACCTTCGGCCACCAGAGCCAGGGCGTCCGGGGTCGCCTGAACTCCCTCCTGGGCGCAGATCCAAGCCAGGTGGGCAGCCATCGCGTCCACGGGAATTCGCCGGAAATCGAACTGCTGGCAGCGCGAGAGAACCGTCTCCGTCAGCCGCTGCGGCTCGGTGGTGGCCAGGATGAAGCAGGCATGCTCGGGGGGCTCCTCCAAGGTCTTGAGGAAGGCGTTGCTGGCGTCCGCGGTGAGCATGTGGGCCTCGTCGATGATGTAGACCTTGGTCTTGAACTGACTGGGCAGGAACTGGGCCCGCTCGCGGAGGTCCCGGATCTCGTCGATCCCCCGGTTGGTGGCGGCGTCGATCTCGATCACGTCCAGGCAGCGGTGCCCGGCGATCGAAAGGCAGGCCTGGCACTCCCCGCAGGGCTCGCCGTCCCGGACCTGCTCACAGTTGATGGCCTTGGCTAGAATCCGGGCCGCGCTGGTCTTGCCGGTGCCCCTGATCCCGGTGAACAGGTAGGCATGGCTGAGCCGACCCTCGCGCACCGAGTTGCCCAGCGTCTGGGCCACCACCTCCTGGCCGACCAGGTCAGCGAAGCGTTGCGGCCGGTACTTCAGATAGAGCGTCTGGCGGACCGAGTTGGCGCTGCTCACGTTGATGTAGATGATCGCGCACCGCCGGTCGCCGAACCACGCTTTGAGAGAAGCCGGAGCTCCGTCGGCCCGCCACCGGCCGGCCCGCGGATCGCGGGCCAGCCTTGCCGGGGGCGGCGGCGCCTCTGGCGAGGTGCCCGGATGATCGCGCACCCCTCGTTGTTGAGGCATCCCCGGCGCTGACCGACCACCGAGCTCGAGCCGGGGAGCCCGGCGGCACTCCAGATGTTCCGCGTACCGCTGCTTCCTTCCGGACCTGACGGGGTTAGCGGCTGCTGGTTGCGCCGGACCCGGCTGTCAACGCTCGGGTGGTCGGGGCTGACCCGATGACACCTCCCCTCGGAGGGGAATTCGACCCCGCTATAGCGGATTGCGGGTACAGGGCACCGCTAACTCCCCGTCTAGCGCGATCAGGCCGATTCTATCCTGCCCGGTCAGAGAGCGACCCGTCCTGGACAGTGCTGACCTGGTCGCCCAGGCGGTGCTCCTCGCCCCGGCGCAGGCGGGCCAGGTTGTCCTGGTGCCGATAAACGAGAAATCCCAAGGCGAAGAGGCAGAACGCGGCGCCCTGCTTGGGGCGACCGCCGGCGCGAACGAGAGTGGTCGCGGTGGCCACCCCCACCCCGGTGAGCGCCCCCACCGAGACGTATCTGGTGGCAGCGGAGGTCCCGGCACCGGCCACAACAGCAGCCACCGCCGCCGGCGGATCCAGGGCGATCAGCGAGCCCCAGCAGGTCAACACCGAACGCCCGCCCTGGAACTCCGCGAAGACCGGCCAGCTATGGCCGAGCGCCGCGCCCACGGCGGCCAGTACCGCGCCCTCGTCACCGGCGATCCGCTCCCCCAGCCGGGCCGCCAGGTACCCCTTGGCGCTGTCCAACCCAATGGTGGCGGCGGCCGCCCCCGGCCCGGCCGTGCGGAGCACATTGGTGGCGCCACTCACCCGGCTGCCGTACCGGCGCACGTCCACCCCGGCCGCCAGCCGGCCCACCATCACTCCCATGGGAATCGACCCCAGCAGGTAGCCGACTCCAGTGGCGATCCCTACCCGGCCGAATTTCCTAGCCACGGTCGCCGAGTGTACGAAGCGGACGACAAGCAACGACAGCTTATGAAGTGGCGACGCCCACGAACTGGGAGGTGGGGTCAGCGGTGAGCGCGGTCACCTGGCCGCTGGTCGGGGCGACCAGCACCACCTCGGAGAGCGGAGCCGCACCCTGGCGCGCGTAGCTCAGCTGCGAGTACTGGGTGGCCACGATTTGACCGTCGGGGAGCCAGCCGTCCGCAACCAGCCCCGCCGCCCCCACCGGCTGAATCGAGCCAGTGGCGAGGTCGAGGACCTCCATCTGGCTGTTCAGGTCAGCGGCGCTGGGGCTCGCCCCGCAGCCGGAGCAGTCGTCGAAGAGGATTTGCTGGTCCGCGGCATCAAAGGAGGCGGCGCCGTATCCACTCCCCGCCGGGAGCGACCAGGCGCCGGTGCTGATTCCCGCCACGCCGGTCACCAGCTCCGTGGCTTGGCCCCCGCCCTGCTGAAAGCAGACGTAGCCGGCGTTGCCGAAGACCGCACTGATCGGGCAGTTCGGGGAGTTGCTGATCAAGGTCTCCGCTCCGGTCTGCGGGTTGACCCGGGAGACCTCGAGCGCCGAGCTCGCAAAGGAGTCTGCTCCCGAGGGAATCTGGGCCAGCACTAAAGAGCCGTCGGCCCAGCCCATCAACTGATAGCTCCAGCCGTTCGGGAACTCCGCCGAAGTCGTCCCGGCGCTCTGCACCGAGCTGAGCAGCAACCGCGGAGGGTGGCTGGACTCGCCCAGCCACACCTGCTCGGTCTTGGTCCCGGCCCGAGAGACTGACTGCACGTAGCCCCACTCAGTAGCTCCCGGCGCCATGGCCAGCGAGCCTTGCTCCAGCGGAGCGCCGACCGAGGCGCCGCTGCCGGTGGGCGCCGTGGCCACCGTCCCGACGGTGGCCACGGAACCGTCGGTTCCCAGCTTCATCAACTGGTACCCCAGCAGGTAATAGATCCCGTTGGTGCCCCCGGCGATCGGCGGCTGCGCGCCGGGATCGAGGATGACCGAACCGACCTCATTGCCTGCTTGCGAGATCAGGTTCAGGGTGGAGCAGTGGCAGTGGCCCTGCGTCAGGGTCGCCACCCCGGCGATGGCCGGTGCCACGGCCGGGGTCTGCGTCGCGGCCACCCCGCTGGTGGGCGATGGGCTCACCGGGGACTGGGGCGCGGGGGTCGTCGCGCAGCCGGCCAGTAGCGCCAGACCGAGGACCGGCCAAGCTGGCCTCCACCTCCCCGTCAACGCGACCTCCTCCCCCACCGTCCTGGGCTCTTGAGCGGAACCGGCGAGCCTAGGTCCCATAGGTTCTTGTCAAGCCCGGTAGCCGGGGTCGAAGGGCTGGCCGTTGCGCCAGACTCCCCAGACCAAGCTCAGCGACTTGCTCATGCAGTGCCCCAGGGCGTTCATCTTGGACTTGCCCGCCTCGCGCT
>DATLTJ010000075.1:0-3343 GCA_035533655.1 Candidatus Acidiferrales bacterium
GGCTACCGCCGGGAAGGGGGTGAAGCCGCTGGTCTAAGCCGACCGACAAGGAGGACAGCTGTCCGCCCACGGGGAATTCTGATGACCGCCTACTGGGACGCTATCTGTCCGCCCACAAGGAAATCTCGCTGACCGTTGACAGGAACGGTGGTCGGTGACGCAGGTGCTGACCGTGAAGACAGCTCAGCTCAGCGACCCAGTCGCCGTCGTCGTCTTGATGAAAGGCGGCGATCGCACGAATCATGGAAGATGACTTCAATTCTCAGTTGGGGTTGCCCCGTTTCGACGGACAGATTGACTATGCGGCATGAGCGCCGCGAATGGGCTGGATGAGATTGGCCTCATAGGCGGCTGGGCTGAGGTAGCCGAGAGTGGAATGCAGCCGCTGCCGGTTGTAGAAGACCTCGACGAACTCGAAGATGGCTCGCCGGGCCAGGCTGCGGGTCGGCCAAGATTGGCGGTGGAGCAGTTCGGCCTTCAAGGTGGCGAAGAACGATTCCGCCACCGCGTTGTCCCAGCACTGACGAGGTCGGGACAGACTCTGCTGGATGCCGTGGGCGGTCAAGAGCCGAGTGAACTTGCCCGAGGTGTATTGGCTGCCTCTGTCGGCATGAAATATCAGGCCCGGCTTGGGATGGCGGGCTCCAATGGCCATCTCCAGGGCGTCGCAGACCAGCTCGGCCCGCATGTGGTCGGCCATCGCCCAGCCCACCACCCGGCGTGAGGCGAGGTCGATCACGCTGGCCCAATACATCCAGCCCTCCCACGTTCTCACGGAAGTAGGTGATGTCGCCCGCCCAGGCGTGATCCAGGTTGGTCCCCGGCTTGAAGTTACGGCCGACCAGATCGAGCGCGGTCGCTCTCCCCCAGGATCGGCGATGGTCGTCTTCTTCCAGCGCTTGGGGTAGCGCCCCACCAGCCCAGCTGGCGCATCAGCCGCGCCACCCGCTTGCGTGAGCACCGCTCCCCCTGCTGGCGCAGCGCCCAGTGCACCCGGGGCGCACCATAGGTCTGCCGCGACTTCTTGTGGATACGGCGGATCTGCGTCCCCAGATCGGCATCCCCCAGCTCCCGCTGACTCGCTTCTTTCTTCTCCCATTCGTAATAGGCGGACCTGGAGACACAGAACAGCTCGCACGTCACCATGACGTTGCCCTGTCCAGCCTTTTCCGCCTCGATGAACGAATACATGTTCACCGGGTCTCCCGCGCGCGAAGAAAACCGTCGCTCGCTTCAGGATGTCGCGCTCCTCCCGCAGCACCCTGTTCTCCTTCCGCAGCCGCCCCAGCTCCTCTCGCTCGGTGCTCGTCAGACTGGCACGCCGACCCTCATCGATCTCCGCCTGGATCACCCAGTGTCTGAGCGCCGACTCCGTCAGGTCCAGGTCCCGGGCCACCTCCGGAATCGTCCTCCCACCGCCTCGGCAGAGCTGGACCACCTCCGCCTTGTACTCGGCAGTGAACGCCCGCCGGCCCCTTCGTTGCCTCTGCGCTTGCTCCAGTGGGCTCGGCCCACCTTATCGTGGATGTCCGTCACATCGGGGCAAGGCCACCAGTGCCTAGCAGCCCGTCCGAGTAAGGCTTCGCGATAACGTGATTCTCGGCACGAGTGGCGGATGGGACCGGTGCGCCTTTGTGGATTGGCGTTTTGGCGTGGGTGCGGTAGCAGTTTTCGGGCCTTGGAGACCGATCACAGAGGCAATTTCATCGCTGTTGGTTATCCCCAGACCGCCTGGAGCTTGCAGAGGTTGTGGCCGGTGCAGTGGAGGATCCACTCGGCCCGGCAGTTCTCCTCGCCTCGCAGCAGCAACCGGATCAGACCCTTGTTCTTGATCTGACCGAAGACCGGCTCAACCACCTGCTGTCTGAGCCGGTAGGCGGCCCGTCCAGCTTTGGTCAAGAGCTTGCGTTCCATGCGCTGACGGATGGTCACAGACGCCGGGATTCGACCTTTCGGAGCTGGCGGTAGATTCCGATCGCGCGAGCGTTTGCCGGTGGCGATGTAGGGGTCTATCGGGCGCTGGCCGAGAACCTTCAGGTTGGATTCTGAGCAGTAGCCGGCATCGGCCGAGATCTGCTTTGGGTTGCGCCCCAGGTTGCGGAGGACCAGATCCACCATCGGAATCAGCTGCACGGAGTCGGCGGCCTGGTTGTTGAGGTCGGCGGCAACGATGATCTGGTGCTCTGCGTCCACCGCCGCCTGTCCGTTGTAGCCCTGGATAAAGGCTCCCTCGCCCGATCTCATGATCCTCGACTCCGGGTCGGTGAAGTTGCGCTGGGCTTTGGTCAGGGGCTCCGCCTTGCCCTGCCCCCTGGCTTCCTTCTCCAACTCCGCCATCGCTTCCTTGATCGCCTGGCGTCGACGGCCGGCGTTCTGCAGTTCGGGCGGTAACTCCTCGCCCGGTTTCTCTCCGTACTCCCGATCCTCGGCCGCATCGACCTTGTCTGCCTCCCGGAACCAGGCCTCGATCTCCCTGCTGATCCGGGCGTCTTCGTCCTTCATTCGGCCGTAGCTCATGGCCGTGTGCTTGCTGGCGTTGGCCCGCAGCTTGGTGCCGTCGATGGCCACATGCTTCATCTCCAGCAGACCCTTGCGTCGGCATAGCTTCAAGACCTGCTTGAAGAGCCCGGCCAGATCCTTCAGATGGCGCTGGCGGAACGTGTTCAGGGTTCGGAAGTCGGGCCGGTTGCCCGCCGCCAGCATCATCACTCCCACGTCCCGCTGGACCAGCTTGGCCAAGCGCCGGGAACTCGTCACCCCGACCGCGTAGGCGTAGAGCCAGAGCTTGGTCATCATGACCGGGTGGTAGGGCGGCGCGCCCCGAAGTTCGGCCTCGTAGACAGCCTCGATGGCGCTCAAATCAAGGCACTCGACCACGTCATCGATGAGGTGGGCCAGGTCGCCCGGCTCCACCCACTCCCGGACCGACGGCGGCAACAGCAGGAGCTGGTCTTGGTCGTAGGGCAGGTAGGTCTTCTGCATCGCCCGTCAATTGTCCCAGCCTGCAGCCTCGCGCGCGCGTGCGCGCGAGGACAATCAGGGATTACTCGGACGGGCTGCTAGGTGGGCGGTTCCGTTGTGGACCGGAACCTCGGGGACGAAGTCGTTCGAGGTACAGCGGCTCAGCTCGGGGTCCGGGCGCAAGTGGCAGGGTCACTGATTCGGGCCAGGCGTCCGCCTGGCGAGCACTGCACGCGCTTCTGTCCGAGCTCAGCGTCAAGGAGCGGCGGAGTCTCGCTGGCCGTGGTCGGGCGCCTCAACGAAGTAGCCGAACTGCTGAGCACGACGGTTGCCTTGCTGCCTCATTTGGAGTAGGGCCCGCAGGCCTGTTGGTAGGATGAGC
>DATLTJ010000076.1:0-8542 GCA_035533655.1 Candidatus Acidiferrales bacterium
TCGCCTCGCCAGTCGGTGAAATAGACGGCGTCGCCCGCCCGCAAGGCGGAGACTTCCTCTACCAGTCGGCGGTAGTAATTGGCTCCGTGGATCAGGGCCGTGACTAAGTTGCCTTCCGTGAACGCCGTGCCGGACAAGGCCAGGTCATCGAGATGTGTGTCGGGATTGCCGCGCTCCCGAGGGCTGAGGAACCAGTTCAGCTCTTCGCTCATGGCCGGGCCCTTCCAGTCGCAAGTGGATGCTGGGCCGCCAGTTTAGCGGGCACTATCGAATGAGGTGGCGCGACTGCGGTGACCCTCAGCACCCAGCGCTTGGGCTCGTGGCCCCGCCGCGTGCTCCAGGTATAGCGCCACGCTCGGCATGGGGCTGACTCTCGGAATTCTCGGCTAGCATAGGTCATCAGGTGGGTGTCGGGACTCCGGTCCGGATCAATCGAGTGGTCTAGCAGCGGGTAGCCATAGTAAGTGGTGGTCGCTCAGAGTCGCCCGCGCCAACCTAGACGCCTACATCAAGGCCAGGCGGGAGATTCTGCAAAGGGTGCCTAATCCACACCCGATAACTTCACCCGCTACGCTCGCACCCTGGAAGTGGGACGCACAGCGCTTAGGCCTAGGTGCTTTGTAAACAGCTGGTCGGGAGTTCGAATCTCCCGGTCGGCTCCACAAATTGATCTCAGGCGGTTGCAGGAGATTGAAGTCGCTTGCAGCCAGGTTGCAGTCAAGGTTGTAGTCAACTTGAGCCGCGCGCATGGGGTCAGCCGTGAGCCGGGCGGGGCATGAGGTCAGCCGGGCCGTCGCCCCACCGGCTCGGCACTTTGCGCCGTCGGCCATCGGAAGGCCGGCGGGCCAGTTGTAGTCGGGCGGGTGCGAGAGGTCGCGGTCTCTGCCAATCGCCTCTACGGCCACCGCTTCCCGTTGATTCGGGAGGAGCATCGCGTTGATGCTGGCACCGCCTGCCAGTGGGACAAGTCGGCGTGTGAACCAGGAATTCCCAACCTTGGCGGCATCGATAACACGCGCTCGCCCATGGCCACCGGACGCGGGCCGGTTTTTACGTCAGCCTCGGGCGGCGACTCGGCCGCCTTCGCGCCTGGCGACGCAGGCTCCTATGAAGTCACCTCGGCCAGCGGTACGTACGACAAGCCCCGACCCGGTCGACGAAGCCCAGGTCAAGGCCCGGGGCCTAGGTGGGGAGGCTGAGCCTTCCCGAGGACGGTGCGCCAGTGTCAGGCGTCCCGGGTTGGGTTCTCCCCGCGCCTGCGTCCATGCCAGACGTGCTCGCGATTCCGGGGATGTGATTCAAACTGAGGCTACTCGGCCGTGGCCGGGGTGGCCCGCGGCTGCCGGGCGCACAGGTCCCGACCGTACCTCTCCTGTCACGGCCTAGAGCGAGCGAGGCACAACCATAAGCAACAGTCCTTGCGCAAGATATGTTGATTACGCTAATTTGCGAGTTATGCCAGCCAAGGCCGCCCACGACCGAGGTCCCAGCGCACTCCGGCTGCGGGCCCTAGCACACCCCTTGCGTTGGAAGCTGATCGACCTGCTGGGAAGTGAAAGGACCGCCACTGCCACTCGATGTGCGGAGGCCACCGGGGAGAGCGTGGCGAGCTGCTCCTATCACCTTGGCGTCCTGGGCAAGTACGAGTACATCCAGCTGGTGCCGGGAATCGCCGGTCGCGAGAAGCCTTGGCGCTTGACCAGCCGCCGCCAGGATCTCTCCTCCCCCGGCCCTGACCTTGAGGACCAGTTGGCCTCGGAGGCGGCGACCGAGGTCTTCCTTGACCACGAGCTGGAGCGGATCAAGAGTCGGGTGCGGACCCGGGGGCTTGAGCCACCGGAGTGGCGCCAGGCCACTTCGGGAGGAGGGTCAACGATATGGGTTACGGCCGCTGAACTCGGCGAGATCAAAGAGGAGTTGCTGGCCATCCTGCGCCGCTACGAGAGCCGCGCCGAGGACCCTCGTGAGCGCCCGGCGGATGCCCGCGCGGCACGCGTCTTTGTGAGTACGTCAGTTCATCCCACACGGTGAATCGCGGCTCGCGTGATGGCTTTAGCTTGACCTGGAGCGATGCTTTGCTTCTGCTGGGGACCTCAGGCCCCAGGGAGCCGGGGCCCCGGCCAAGGATGGCTCAAGACTCATCTGGTTACCACCTCGTCGGGCCACCCAGCTGATGCCTCTGAGGCGAAGCCTTCGCAGCCTCGCCCCCTTGCGCCATCGGGGATTTCGCCTGCTGACGGCAGGCCAACTCACCTCCAACGTCGGGGACATGATCTACGCCGTGGCGCTGCCCTGGTTGTCCTCGCCGACCACGGCGGGGTGCTGCTGCTGGGGACCGTGCTTGCCGCCTACGGGGTGCCGCGCACGGCCTTCATTGTCATCGGCGGCCACGCCAGCGACCGCTGGCATCCGTGGACCGTGATGATGGGGGCCGACACGGTTCGAGCGCTGGTGGTGGCGGCGCTCGCGGTCACCGCTGCGGCCGGCCGGCCCAGCCCCTTGACGCTGATACCGATTGCGGTAGTGCTGGGGGTTGGGGAGGGTCTGTTTCTCCCCGGATCGTTCTCAATCATCCCAGCCCTGCTGCCGGATGAGGACCTTCAGGCAGGCAACGGCTTGGCTTCGAGCGGCACCCAGCTCGCCACCTTCGTCGGCCCGGCGATTGGCGGCGTCCTGGTCGCTCTGCTCGGCCCCGCGACCGCGTTCGGGTTGGACGCCGTGACCTTCGCGGTTTCGGCGTCGACTCTGGCTGGCGTCCGGGCTGAGCAGCGACGGGTGGCGAGTCAGCGGGCACAGCGCGTGGAGTCGCCAGCGGCGCGTGCGAACTTGGCTCCGCAGGCACCGACTTCTGGGCTAATTCCCAACGGTGACTCGCCTCAACCGAAGCTGCTCCACATGCTCCTCTCTGAGCGAGTCTTGCAGATCATCCTGCTAACCACGTTAGTGGCCAATTTGGGGTATGGAGGGGAGAGCGAGGTTGCCCTGCCGGCCCTGGCCCACGGCCCCTTCCACGCCGGCGCCGGCGGCTACGGTGCGCTGATCGCGGTCTTCGGAGCCGGAGCCTTGGTCGGGACCTTGGTCGCCGGCCAGGCGAGACGGCCGCTGCGCCCGGCGGTGGTGGGATCGGTGGCCTTCCTGCTCGAAGCAGTGTTCGTGTCGCTGGTTCCGTATCTTGGCGGCCCCTTCGGCGCCGGAGCTGCGCTGGTCGCCTGTGGCGCCCTGAACGGCTTCGGCATCGTGATCACCATCACCGCCTTCCAGCGTTGGGCACCCTGGGGGATCTTGGGCCGCTTGATGGGCGTGTTGGTCCTAACCAGCTTCGGCAGCTTCCCGGTATCGGTGGCCCTCGGTGCCCTTGCGGTCCATCGCTTTGGTCCGGCACCGCTGTTTCCGATAGCGGGTGCTGGGCTCGCTGTCGCCACCGTATTTGGCCTCTCCCAGCGGAGTTGGAGGGAATTCGGAAGGGCCGGGCCGGTAGCGGTCACCTCACCGGCTCCGTGAGTTCTCCCCGGACCGCTGCCTCTAACCGGTCGCGGGTCGGAATCTCCAGATCGTGCCAGAGGCGAAGTCTCGGGCCGAATCCGCCCATGGGTCACCCCGCTGGCCAGCCATCGGGCCTGGAACCATCAGCCAAATCTGGCCGGTTGAATCTACCGCGCCGCCGTTGGGATGGACCAGGAGAGGTTATACGGATCGGATCTTCCGTCACCCATCGAGCAGGTCTCGCAGCGTCCGCTTGTAGGTTTCTAGTGCCACGCGCCCCTGGTTGGTGAGCTGCACCGAAGTTCGCGACTCAACCCCGCTGCCGGTCTTGTCGCTGCTGAGGGAGCCGGTATCCTCGAGCTTGCGCAGGTGGGTGATCAGGTTGCCAGGGGTCAGCCTCCCGGTCTTGCAAGGGTCTGGTAGCGGGGCGGCCTTAGCTTTGCCACCGCCGCGGGAACTTTGCGGCCCCACTACCTACACCAATTCCTAGGGACCTGACCCAGGGGCTGCCGGATAGAAGCGACTCAGCGGCGGGTGGCCATGCTCCCCTTGGAGAATTCCGAAGGTCGAGAAGGCGAGCCTCGCGCTCATTTAGCGTCCCGGCTTGCCCATCCGGTGCCCAGGTTTCGTGAGCTCAGCCCAAGGCCGGTGCGGTGCGAATCTGCCGCGAGCCTACCAGCCGGAGCCGCGGCAACCTCACTGACCTCGCGACGTGCTCCAGCTCAGGCGAGATCTCCCCCAGACCTGATCGCCGTGCCAGGAACGGTGGACTGACCCCAAATTGACCTCCGCGCCGGAAGATCCTGAGCACATCGCCAGGGCGGGAAGGCGCCTCCAACGGTGAAGGGACTCGCCTGATGCCGACCGACATAGCGGCGCCAATAGGCGGTCTCGCGGGTGCGTCATCTGGGACCTCGCCGCTGGGGCGATTCCGTGATCCTCCAGCGGAGCGCGCTCAGCCGATTCTCAGGTCCAGCGGATAGCCTTTGGCCCCATGCCTGAGCGAGTGAAGCACCCGCCGTCGGACAACAGTCGCGGTCGGAGGGAGTGGGGCGATTCCGAGGCCTTTGCGGACCGCGGCGTCGAGGGAAATGCCAGACTGACGGGAACCCTTGGCCTACTGCTGCTGGCCCTGCTGGCGATGGAAGGATTCACGATTCTGGCCATCCGGCCCCTGCTAGGGGCCCACGTCTTTTTGGGCATGCTGCTGTTGCCCCCGGTGCTGCTCAAGATCGGATCAACCTTATGGCGGTTTGCCCGGTTCTACTTAGGATCGGACGACTACCAGCGGCGCGGCCCCCCGCTGCTCTTCATGCGCCTTCTCGGGCCGCTGGTGATCATCTCGACTGTGGCGGTCATTGGGACGGGCATCGCCCTGCTGCTGGGTCCACCGGCTCAGCGTCTGGCCTGGCTGTTCCTGCACAAGGCCAGCTTCATCCTGTGGTTTGGCCTGATGTCGGTCCACGTGCTCGTTCATCTGGTGGACACGGTCCGGCTCGGGCCGCGCGATTGGCTGAGCAGCGGCCGAGATCGCCTTGCTGGAGTGGGTGCCCGGCAGTTCGCGGTGGCGGCCACCTTGGTGACTGGCACGCTCCTCGGGGTGCTGGTCCTGCCCGCCACCAACGGGTGGCCCCTGATCGGCGGCCAATGAAGTCGCTGAGCGGTCGCTGTGACCACTGCTCGTTTCTGGCCGTTCCTCGCCGAGCGGCCGGCCGCGAGTTCGAGCGGGGGGAGGGGCGGAGTTCCTAAGCTGACTCCCAGGCAAAATCAAGACTGCGTTGAGCGAATCCCGTCAGGCTCGGTATATGGATAACCAACCCATGGATGGGACCCCCGCGGCGCGCCGCCACGGTGAGGGCCTGACCCGGCGATTCACTGTCGTCCTAACCGCTGCCGTGATGCTCTCGACGGGGGCAGCTGCCGCGCTGGTCGCCCAGGTCCTTCCCGGTAGGTCCGCGTCGACTCCAGCTTCCGCCTCTACCAGCCAGGTGACCCAGCCTGCCATCACCGGTGGAACCGGGGTCCAGGCGCCGGCGCCGGCGCCGGCGGGGGCGGCGCCCGCTGTCGTTTCAGGTGGGTCCTGAGGACCCGCTGGCCGAGATTCGGGGCAGATCGCCTAAGGAACGGGACCGCGGACGGGCCGATGCTCCCGGGATCGGCGCCCCTGCCGGGCCGGGTCAGCTCGGACGGCGAGTGATCGGCTGGACTGCGGTGAGCTGGGAGCGGAATCAGCTCAGCAGGCCAGTCTTGCGGCTGGTTGATCCAGGTTCAGAGAGTCGGCCGGTCAGAGGGCCCGGCTCCTCATTGGCGGGGGTGCGATGGTCCCCGATCGATGACAGACTGCCCAGCTGTACTCACCGTGGGGGGGTGGTTTGATCTCGGCAGTCATCGCCACCAACAATCCCTCTGCCCTGTGGTACCTAGCCCGGGGCAGCGGTCTGGTCCTGCTCGGGCTCCTGACCGCCAACCTGGTCCTCGGCGTCGCCATTCAAGGCGGCTGGCACCCGCTGGCGTGGCCTCGCTTCGCGGTCCAGACGGTGCACCGAAATATGGCCCTCCTGGCGGTAATCCTGCTCGCGATCCACGTCATCACCCTCGAGCTGGACCCGTTCGTTGGGGTCGGGTGGTGGGCCGCGGTAGTGCCCTTCGTCAGCCCCTACCGCTCTCTGTGGGTGGGGCTCGGAACCATCAGCCTGGACATCCTCGCCGCGGTGGTGGTCACCAGTCTCTTGCGCCGCCATCTCCGTCCCACTTGGTGGCGGCTCGTTCACTGGCTCGCCTACTTCTCCTGGCCGATCGCACTGCTCCATTCAATCGGCACCGGTTCCGATACCCACGTGGGGGCAGTTTTCGTGTACGAGATCGCCTGCCTCGGCGCCGTGGTGGCGGTGGTACTGGTGCGGCTGGGGAGGGCTGCCCAGCTCTCCCCGGGGCGCCGCCGAGCCGGCTTGATCGCGGTAGCCGCGCTGCCGGCGGCGGTACTTCTCTGGTCGGCCACCGGCCCGCTCCAGCGCGGGTGGGCTCAGCGGGCGGGCACTCCGACCTCGGTCCTCTCGTCGACGTCGGGCTCGGGCGCGACGCGCCCGACTCCGGGAATTCCGGCGACCCCGTTGGCTCCGTTCACATCGAGCTTCGTCGGGACGGTGCAAACCAGTCACGGGGGGGGCGCGTCGACTCTCACCATCCAGGGACAGGCCCCAGCGGGATCGCGCAGCTCGCTGCTGATCACGCTCCAGGGTCAGCTCCAAGCCACCGGCGGGATTGCGGTATCAACCGGAAGTGCGCAATATGCTCCGGCTAATTCCCAGGTGACCTACCGGGGCTCGGTCGTCGCCGTCAGTGGCGCCGTGGTGGCGATGGAACTCCAGAGTGCGACTGGTTCGCCAGTGCGAGCGACCCTGATCCTGCAAGGGGG
The DNA here is from genome assembly GCA_035533655.1 of Candidatus Acidiferrales bacterium. GTDB lineage: Bacteria > Chloroflexota > Dormibacteria > Aeolococcales > Bog-877 > Bog-877. Next base: position 6,899 of record DATLTJ010000076.1, read on the forward strand.
GGCCACTGCCACTCAGGTCAGTGGCCAGCTCTACTTCGGCACCGCGATCCCTGGAGAGGGATGACATGGGAATCGGCCGATGAATGTGGCGACCCGTCCCCAGCTGCGAGACTTTGCCAGGTCTCGGGGTGCCTTGGGCCCAGCGCGTCTGCTGGCGGGTCCGAGTCGTCTCGACCGGGAGAAGTGGACCGAGCACAGCTCGCGGCTGGGCGGCCCGATTTCAGATGCCGTCGGCAGGATCCGGCCGACCCAGCTGGTCACCATGGTCCGTCACGCCGGCCTCACTGGTCGCGGCGGGGCCGGCTTCTCGACGGCTGACAAGCTGGCCGCCGTCTTGCGTCAGCGCGGGGGCAAGGTGGTGGTGGGCAACGGCAGCGAGACTGAGCCCGCCGCTGCCAAAGATGACCTCCTCCTGCGCCTCAGGCCCCACTTGGTTCTGGATGGGTTGGCGGTGGTCGCCTCAGCTCTCAAGGCCGACCGTACCTTTCTAGTTGTGCCGTCGTCGCTCGCCCACCGCAGCGTGTCGGACGCCCTCCTGGAGCGGAGGATCGAGGACCACCCCGGACCTGCGGTTGAGGTTGTCCTCGGACCACCGAACTTTGTCGGTGGCGAGGAGACTGCGGTAGTTCGCTGGTTGGAGGGATTTCCTGCTGTGCCCCGGTTCCAGCCCCCCCGATGCTTCGAGCGCGGGTGGCGCGGAAAGCCGACCCTGGTCCAGAGCGTGGAGACGATCGCTCATCTAGGCCTGATCGCTCGCTTCGGGTCGGATTGGTTCCGCGGAGTGGGGACCAACGACGAGCCGGGGACATGCTTGGTGACCTTGAGCGGGGCGGTGTCGCGTCCCGGCGTCTACGAGGTGCCCATCGGCTTGCAGTTGGGGGAGTTGCTGGCGGCCGCCGGGCCTGATCCGGCGGCCGCCGCGTTACTCGTTGGTGGCTACTTTGGCAGCTGGCTCAAACCCGCTCAATTCCCGGCCGCCCAGATTTCCCGCGCTGGACTTCGCGAACTCGGGGCCTCCCCGGGCGCGGGGGTGATCCACCTGCTGGCCGCGGAGACCTGCGCCGTGCGGGAGTCGCATCGGGTAGTGAAGTGGCTGGCCGGGCAGAGCGCGGGTCAGTGCGGACCGTGTGCCCAGGGCCTGCCCGCCCTGGCCGAGGAGCTCGAGCGGATCGCCAATCCACTCCAGGCGCGCCAACAGGGTGTCCGGCTACTCGAGCGCTGGTGCACCCAGGTTGAGAACCGTGGCGCCTGCCGGCACCCGGACGGGGTCGTCAACTTGATCAGATCTACCTTGGCCACTTTTGGGGATGAGATCCAACTACATATGCAGGCCCGATGCACCGGTGCAGCTTGGTCCGCACTGCCCCTGCCGGCAGCACCAAGGAGCGAGCTTTGAGTTCCCGGTACCTCCGAGTTGATCCCACCCTCTGCGTCGGTCACGGCCTCTGCGCCGAGCTGTTCCCCGAGAGGGTGCGCTTGGACGACTGGGGCTTCCCCATGATCGCGGCGGACGAGGTGCCGACCTGGCTTTACCGGGCAGCCCGTCGCGCCCAAGCATCCTGTCCCGCGCTGGCCCTGAAGTTCGACCGGACGCCTCCCCGCAAGCCGCCCGGAGCTGGCGGCCACCAGGCCGGAGTCAGGAAC
>DATLTJ010000077.1:0-4287 GCA_035533655.1 Candidatus Acidiferrales bacterium
ACCTACGACTTGGACGCAATTCGTGCCGCCATACAGCATGATCTGGATGCGGTGGCGCAGCTACGCGGATCTCTGCCCTCGGAGTCCGACGATGGCAAGATCGCCGCCGTACGCGCGCTTTTCAGCGCTGGAGGCAGGCTCCATGGGAAACGAACTCTTCTCTTCACCCAATTCAGGGACACTGCCGTATACGTTCATGAGCGACTCGCAGACCCTGGCTGGCGCACAGCTGCCGGGGTGGGGCCGATCGCGCTGGTGCATGGCGGAACCAAGACCGAGGAGCGCAAAGCCGTTGCTGCCTCGTTCGACCCGGATAGGGCCGAAGCTGAGGCTCTGTTCCGGCCCACATCGGAGAGCGAACCGCCACAGGTGATGGTCAGCACAGACGTCCTGGCCGAAGGACACAATCTTCAGCTCGCGGAGGCAGTGGTCAACCTGGACCTGCCCTGGAATCCGCAAATCATCGTCCAACGAGCTGGTCGCATCGACAGGTTGAATTCACCCCATGCCCGGGTGGTGCTCGTCTCGTTCCTTCCGGAAGAGGGGCTGGAAGCGCACCTGGGTCTGGTCCAATCTCTGGAAGGCCGGTTCCGGCTGATCCATCTGCTGGGACTTGGCGACGAACCAGTCACCCGTCTCCACGGCGACATCCAGCGGGTCACCTTCGAACAGATGCGACGACTCTTCGCCGATGACCCGAGTGTGCTCGATGAGATCGAGAGGACTTGGACTCTCGGCTCCACGGACTTTATGCGAGCTCCGCTGGAAGCGTTCTTGAGCCGCCACGCCCTCGCCAAACTGCAGGAGATTCCCCTTGGAGTCCAGTCCATCAAGGCACTCCCCCAGGATTGGACCAGGTGTTGAGCGCCACCGTAGATCAGGATCGAGGAGCAGGTAGGCGCCACTGACGGCTGGGCCGTGGTTGGCGGTGGCCATGCTCGTGGTCGGGACCACGTGGGTTTCGGGAGCCTGGTCCGCGCTCGTGCGCAGATGGCAGGAGTGAGTCAGGGGGTCCGGCTCGGGATCTGACTTCCGCTGAGCGCGTTGGGGCGTCAAGCTGTTGGCGCCGCGCCAGAACGTGGTAGGGCCCCCCCGTGGAACTTGACCTGCTCTTCGGGAGGGCCCTCTAGCAGATGCCTGGAGGGGCACCCATGCTCATAGTAGCGTCGGACCAGGAGAAGGTGGAGGTCGAGCTTCAGACGGGGCGGCTGGCCTGCCCGCCGTGCGGAGGCGAGCTGCGCCCGTGGGGTCACGGCCGGGGGCGGGTGCTGCGCCGGCGGCAGGTGGGCAAGATCACCTCCGAGTGCGACGGGCGCGGTGCCGGGCGTGCCTGGTGACCCAGACCCTGCTGCCAGAGGTCAGCCTGTTGCGACGCCTGGACGACGTCGAGACGATTGGGGCGGCGCTCGAGGCGAATGGGGCGGGCTGGGGCCATCGCGCCGGATCGCGGCGCAGCTGGGGCGCCCTGAGGACACGGTGCGGGGCTGGCTGCGCGCCTTCCGGAGTGGGGCGGAGGCGATCCGGTCGCACTTCACCCGCTGGGCCCACGCGCTCGACCCGCTGCTGGGACCCATCCCCCCTGCCGGCGATGCGGTTGCGGACGCTCTGTCAGCGATTGGAGAGGCGACCCGGGCGGCGGTGCTGCGGCTCGGGCCCCGGCCGCCGTGGAGGCTGGTCTCCCGGCTGAGCGGCGGGGTGCTGCTTTGCAACGCAAGTCGCCCCTTCCCAGCCGTGCCCTGAGGCGGCGATGGTCTGCGTGCCCCTCAACAGCACGCTTCGGGGGCAAGGAGGAGCCATGGAAGACCGCAATCGCGATGTCGGGCTATTCCGTTACAGCCTGGCCCGGGAGCCGGGAGACCCCGCTCTGTCGAAAGCCGAGCGCGGGGCGCTGGTCCGCGCCCTGGCGGCGATGGAGCACCTGACCCCGGATGGACGGTACATCCGGGTGGGGCGCTCGACCCTGGACGAGTGGATCCGGGCCTGGCGGGCAGGAGGCTTCGAAGCGCTGGTGCCCAAGCCAAGGCGTACCCAGCTGCGCACCGACCCCGAGCTGCTGGCCTTGGCCGAGAGGCTCAAGCGTGAGGCCCCCAAACGCACCGCCGAGCAGGTGGCCCGGGTGATGGCCGAGGCGGGTGCCAGCCCTCCCTCGGTGCGCACCATCCAGCGCCATCTCGCCCGGCTCGGCCTGCACACCCGTCCGGACGGGTCGCCACCCCGGGCCTATGGCCGCTTCCAGGCCAAGGCGGCCAACGAGCTGTGGACTGGAGACGCTCTGCACGGTCCTGCTGTGGGCGGCGCCAAGGCCTACCTGCTGGCCATATCGACGACTTCAGCCGCACCCTGGCCGGCTACCGCTGGACCCTGGCGGAGGACACCCTGCGCCTGACCGCGGCGCTGCGCTCGGGGCTGGCGTCCCGGGGGGTGCCCAAGGCGGTGCTGGTGGACAACGGCTCCGCCTTCGTCAACACCCAGTTTCTGCGCGCCTGCGCGGTCCTAGGCATCCGGCTGATCCACGCCCGGCCGTACACGCCCACCACCAAGGGCAAGATCGAGAGATTCTTCGAGACAGTGAGGGGCGAGTTCCTGGTCGAGCTCGAGGCCCCGGGGCGGGGCCGCCGATCTGGCCGAGCTCAATCGCCTCTTCACCGCCTGGGTCGAGGTCGTTTACCACCACCGAGTCCACTCCGAGACCGGCGAACGACCCCTCGACCGCTTCGGATCCCCAGGGGTCCTGCCCTCGCCAGCGCTGCTCCACGAGGCATTCCTGTGGTCTGAGCAGCGTCAGGTGACCAAGACCGCCACGGTCTCCCTCCACGGCAACAGCTATGAGGTAGACGCGGCGTTGGTGGGACGGCGGGTAGAGCTGGTCTTCGACCCCTTCGACCTGACTGACATCGAGGTCCACTTCGAGACCCGTTCCATGGGCAGGGCGGTGCCGATGCGGATCGGCCGTCACGTCCATCCCCACGCCCGTCCGGAGGCGCCCCGCCACCGGTGCCCACCGGCATTGACTACCTCTCTCTGGTGGCCCAGCGGCGAGCCGCCGAGCTGGCTGGGGAGCTCATCGACTACGCCGCCATGGCGCTTCATCCACCCACCCTGCAGCTGACACCGAGTCAGAGGAGCGCCTCTCATGAGCATCGACCAACTGCGCGTCCATTATTCCTTCGGCCGCATGCCATTCAGCAAGGACCTGGCCCCGGGGATACTGCACCACCACCGAGCGCACGCCGAGGCGGTGGCCCGGATCTCCTGGTGCATCTCCGAGCGTGCCATCGGGGTGATCACCGGTGAGTGCGGCTCGGGCAAGACCGTGGCGGCCAGGGCGGCGATGGCCGCCTGCGATGCCTCTCGGCACACCGTGGTCTACCTGGGCACCCCCGGGGCGGGCACCCGGGGGACCTACGCCGCCATCGTGGCCGCCCTGGGCGGCATCCCCCGCTTCCACGCCGCCGCGCTCATCCCCCAGACCCAGAACGCCCTCGCGGTCGAGACCCAAGAGCGAGGCAAGACCGTGACCGTGATCATCGATGAGGCCCCACATGGCCGACGCCGAGACCCTCGAAGGCCTGCGCTGCCTGGCCAATGCCGGCATCGATGCGGCCCCTCCCTTCTGTCTGCTCCTGCTCGGCCAGCCAACCCTGCGCCGCCGCCTGCGGCTCGGGGCCTTCACGGCCCTGGAGCAGCGGGTGGGCTTGCGCTATGCCCTGACCGGGCTTGACCTGCCCGAGTGCGCCAGCTACATCACCCATCACCTGACCCTCGCCGGCCGCTCGGACCATCTCTTCTCCGATGACGCCATAGCCCTCATCCACCAGGTCTCTCGCGGTCTGCCCCGGGTCATCAACAACCTCGCTCTCCAGTCCTTGGTGGCTGCCTTCGCGGCGGGCAAGGCCATCGTCGACGAGTCTTCGGCTAGAGCCGCGGTGGCCGAGGTCGCCGCCGAATGACCCCGGCTGTGGCACCCGAATTGCTCACCCTGCCCCCACCGTCGGGGTGGCCGGATCCGCCCCGCCCCGCCGCCTACCAGGGGCTGGCCGGGGCGGTGGTCGAGACCCTCGCCCCCCACACCGAGGCCGACCCCGTCGCCATCCTCGCTCAGCTGCTGGTGGCCGCCGGGATCACCGTCGGCCGCGGCGCCCATGCCACGGTGGAGGCTACCCGCCACCACCCCAACGAGTTTGTGGTCTTGGTGGGGGATTCAGCCAAGGCCAGGAAGGGCTCCTCATGGGAGCATGTCGCCCGGGTCATGGGCCGGGCCTCCCCCGGCTTCGCCGCTCGCTGCTC
>DATLTJ010000078.1:0-4274 GCA_035533655.1 Candidatus Acidiferrales bacterium
GCCGTAGGGTCCCAATCACCGTTCACCGACGGAGGACGAGGGCCGGTTACTAGGCGCAACGGTCTCGCCCGAATAGCGGGTTGCCGGTCTCCCCGTCAGGTCAGCAGCAGTCTGACTGACCCAACACGGGGGTATATCAGCTGGCCGGCATCGACCCAGGTCAGCGCAGGTAGAGCAGGCCTTCGCTGCCGAGCGACTCGATCCGGGCGAGCGCCACCTCGGTGCCCTTGGCGACGCAGTGAGTCGGGTCGGCGACGAGTCGGATTGCCATACCGGTCGTTTCCTGCAGCCCCTCCCCGATCGGCGCCAGCGGCAAGCTCCGTCCAGCGAGGGCGATCCCCGATTCCTCGGCCCGCTCCCGCAGCTGGGGCGGGAGCTCATCCATCAGATTGTTGACCAAGTTGGAGAGCGCGAGCAGACCGGCCTCCCCTTCCCAAGACCCGGGTGGCGGCGGGAGGGCCCGGTGCCCGAGCAGCCCCTCGTGGCAGACGATCGCCACCTGGGCGGACTGGGGCAGCAGGAAGACCAACGGCAAAGGGGTCCACGATGCGATCGGCAGGCCAGCCCCCAGGGCCGCCGCCAAAGGCAGATCCATCATGTGGGCCATCCGCGCCCCGGACGCCATGGCCACCTGCAGCAGCGCTCGCCGCGAAGCCGTGGCCAGCTCGGCCGAGACCCCCAGCATCAGCTCATGCCTCGAGAAGAGCAGCCTGCCGACGACTCGGAGGATCACCTGGCGGAGGAACTGCTCCGCCGCTCCGGTGTCGGCCAGCCGCTCGACCCCGAGCGGCCACTTGAGCTCAACCTCGTCGGTTCGGTCGGCCGCTAGCTCCAGGGCTGAAGTCCCGAAGGCCAGGGCCCGGCCGCTTCCCCGCTGCCGGGCCAGCACCGCCGGCTCCTCGATGACTAGGCCGTCACCTCTCGCCCAAACCGCGACTTGGTCTGGTGAAAGGTCAATTCCGAAGCGGCGCAGGGCCACTGCCGATCAGCTCCCCTCAAGCGCAGGCTTGAGCTGCAGACTTGCTCCCAGGCCGGTGAGCTTACCCACTAGATCCTCATAGCCGCGGTCCAGGTGGTGAACGTTGGTGAGCCTGCTGGTCCCCTCGGCGCAGAGCGCGCCGATCACCAGCGCCGCGCCGGAGCGGATGTCGGAGATGTTCAGCTGGGCCCCCCGCAGCGGCACACCGCCGCGGATCATCGCGCTGCGACCCTTCAGCGTGATCTCAGCCCCCAATCGGCGCAGCTGCTCCGCGTGCTGGAAGCGGTTCTCGAAGAGCGCCTCGGAGACCGTGCTCACGCCCTCCGCCTGGGTCATCATCGCGACGAACTGGGCCTGGAGGTCAGTGGCGAAGCCGGGGTGGGGCCAGGTGGTCATGTCCACCGCCTGCAGGCCCGTGGGGCAGGATAGTTTCAGCCAGGTGCCGCCCTCCTCCACCGCGCAGCCGGCCCGGCGCAGCTTGTGCAGAACCTGGTCCAGGTCATCGCAGTAGAGGTGTTCGATCAGGACCTCGCCACCGGTGGCCGCCGCCGCCATCGCGAAGGTACCCGCCTCGATGTAGTCGGCTCGAACCCGGTGCTCGGTGGGGTGGAGTCGAGGTACCCCCTCGATCACGATCCGGTCGCCGCCCGCCCCCGCGATCCGGGCGCCCATCGCCTTGAGGCAGAGGGCGAGGTCGACCACGTGGGGCTCTCGCGCCGCGTTGGAGATCACGGTAATCCCCTCGGCTCGGGCGGCCGCCATCATCAGGTTCTCGGTACCGGTCACGGTTGGCAGGTCCAGCTGGACGTGCGCCCCATGGAGGCGCGTGGCCCGGGCCCGGATCCCAAACTCGTCCTCCACCACCTCGGCCCCCATCGCCCGCAGCCCCTCCAGGTGCTGCTCTACCCGTCGCATACCGATGTCGTCTCCCCCCGGCAGCGGCAAGGTCGCCTCCCCGCGCGAGACCAGCAGCGGACCGAGGACCAGCAGCGAGGCGCGCATCCGACGCCCCAACTCGGTGTCCGGTTCGGTCGCGGTGAGGCTCTGGGCGTCGATCTCTACTCCGCCGGCGAACCGGTCCACCCGGGCCCCCAGGCTCCGCAGCAAGCGGCACATGGTCTCCACGTCCTCGATGGCCGGGACATTGCTGAGCTGCAGCGGCCCGTCGGTCAGGATGGCCGCCGCCATCTGGGGAAGGGCCGCGTTCTTGCTGCCGCTGACCGTCACCCGGCCCCGGAGCGGGGCGCCCCCGAATATCTCCAGTTCCTGGACCGGTCCAAATGTGGAGGTGGCGTGTGAGTCAGTCATGTGGACGCTCGAGCCGGGCTGGCTCAGCCGCCGCTGGTTTCTGAAAGGCGAAGCCTCCTCTGCGCCAGATCCGCCAGACCAGTAGCCCGAGCGCCACGACCAGAAGAACCAAGGCCACGGCCAGGATCTTCCGGTGCCCGAAGATGGCTAGCCCGACGCACCCCAAAATGGCCGTCACCAGATAAAACGTCACCGCCGTCTCCCGGGCAGTCAGCCCCAGCTGCAAAAGTCGGTGGTGAAGATGGCGCGCGTCGGCATGGGCGAAGCCCACCCCCTGGCGACGGCGCCGGAGGATGGCGAACGCGGTGTCCCCGATGGGCAGGGCCAGCGCCAGCACGGGAACAAAGAGGGCCAGTGCCACCGTCACCTTGGCGACGCCCAGAATGGTGATGATCCCGACCAGCATTCCGAGCAGGTGACTGCCAGAGTCCCCCATGAAGATCCGCGCCGGGGCGAAGTTGAATACCAGGAAACCCAGGCAGCACCCGATCAAGGCAGAGGAAAGCAGAATCACCCCTCCCTGGCTGGGCTCGATACCGAGTCGGTTCACCGCCGCCAGGTAGAGGACTCCGCCCACGATCGCGACGACCCCGGCCGCCAGGCCGTCGACCCCATCCAGCAGGTTGATCGAATTCTGCATCCCCATGAGCCAGATCATGGTGATGGGAATGGTCGCCCAGGCCAAGTGGAAAGCTAGCCCCGGCAGGTTCACCGACTGGATGCTGATGGCGAACAACCAGGCCACCGCTAGCGAGCAGAGCGCCTGGATCACCAGCTTGGTCCAGTAGGCCAGGCCGAGGATGTCGTCGGCTGCCAAGAGGCCTGCGACCACCACCGCGATCACCACGATTTGGAGCCAGTCCTGGACCTCGCGGCCAAAGATGGCCATCGCCACCACGAAACCGGCCATGATCGCGAGGCCCCCCAGTCGGCCGGTCGGCCGGTCGTGAATGTGGCGCCCGCCCGGCTTGGCGACCGCCCCAACCTTGAAGCTGAGCCAGCGGGCGAGCGGCACGCAGGCCATGGTCACGACCACCGCCACCACCGTGATGGGTAGAGCGCTGAAGTAGTGGTCGGTGACGGTGGGCACGATCAGGGCCCCATTCAGCGGTAGGGCAGTGGGAAAGCCTCACACAGGACGCGCGCGCGAGCCGCCACCTCCCGCTCGACCGCGGCGTCGCCGAGATTGTGGATGGCCCGGGAGATCATCGAGGCGATCTCGTCCATCTGCTCCAGCCCCATCCCCCTGGTCGTCACCGCCGGCGTGCCGAGCCGGATGCCACTGGGATTGAACTTGCTAGCTTCGTCGAACGGGATCGAGTTACGGTTGACTGTGATCCCCGCCCGGTCGAAGACCTCCTGCACCTCCTTGCCGGTGAGCCCGAGCGGTCGGAGGTCGATCAGCATCAGGTGATTGTCGGTGCCCCCACTCACCAGGCGCAGGTCAGCGTCTAACAGCCTCAGCGCTAGACGCTGGGCATTGGCCACCACCCGCTGGGCGTAGCCCGCCATCTCCGGCTCGCCCCAGGCCCGCAGAGCGGCCGCCTTGCCGGCGATGGCATGCATCAGGGGACCGCCCTGGACCCCGGGAAAGACCGCTTTGTCGATCGCCTTGGCGTGCGCCTCCGGCGAGAGGATCATCCCGCCCCACGGCCCCCGCAGGGTCTTGTGAGTGGTCAGGGTGACGACATCTGCGTAGGGCACCGGGCTGGGGTGGGCTCCCCCCGCCACCAGGCCGGCGAAATGGGCCATGTCGACCATCAAGACGGCATCCACCTCGTGCGCGATTTCGGCCAGCTGGGGGAAGTTGAAGATCCGGGGATAGGCGCTGGCCCCCGCCACCAGCAGCTTGGGCCTGACCTCCTGGGCCCGGCGGCGCACCTCCTCGTAGTCGAGCTGCTCGGTCTCCCGGCTGACCCCGTAGAACTCGGCGTGATACACAATCCCGCTGAAGCTGACCGGGGATCCGTGGGTCAAGTGCCCACCA
>DATLTJ010000079.1:0-10507 GCA_035533655.1 Candidatus Acidiferrales bacterium
TCCTGGACTCTGAGCAGAAGATAGGCCGTCCTCGCCAGCTCTACGTTGGAATTGAGGAGCGGCATCTGGGCGCCTCAGCCTGACCCGTCGACACGGTTGGCTTTACCCCGGTAAGACGGTCCGCCATGATGTCGGGACGAATCCCCGCAGAGGAGGTGCGGCTGGCTCGAGAGAGCGTCGCCGGGTCCGCTCCGCAGTCATGACGGCCCCGACCGGCAGGTAGCACACTGGCCGTCGGAGTCCGTCGCCGTGGTGAGCGCGTCTCCCCAGTCTGGTGTAACGACTATTGGCGGCGCTGGCCCGGACTCGGGAGCATTAGCGGTGAGGGTCCGGCGACGACTGGGGTCGAGCGCTTCCGCAGCGGCTGTGGTGGTCGCGACGCCCGCGCGGAGGGCGCGCGCGACCGCGGCCCCGGTCAGCTCGTCGAGGATCACCCCACCAAGCGCCGGCACTTCCTGGTCCGGGGTCGGTGACGGGCGCCGTGCCGCCACCGACCCCGAACACCCCCTCTGCGCCCCCCAGAAGCGTCCTTCACTCCTGTCCGCTCGAGGTCCGGAATCAGTGGCCAGACTAGCGAAGCACTGCTCGCCCGCGTCCGGCCGCGGCATTTACGACCGGGCGACCAAGTAGGCCTGCCGGTTAGCCATGACCACCAGCCCATCGTGGTGGGGCCGCGCGAACCTGGAGTCGAACCGCGCCCCCGCCAGGACGATCACCGTACCGATCGAAGACCCTGACGCCACATCGACGACCTCCAAGAAACCGAGTGCGGGGCGGTTCAGCCGGAAGAGGTCGCCTCCGGCCTCACCTTCGTGGGCATGATTGCCGAAAGCAGTTAAGTTGATCTCGCCTCGATTCCCCGATTCGCGCTGGTACGGTACCCGGAGCCGCTCCGGGCGGATTGTCGTCGGCCATCTCAGCAAGCTTTTCACCGGTGCACACGACGCGCGAATGGATGGGTTGTGTCCCGTAGCCAGCTTTCCTAGGTTCGCGCGAATTCGAGGCCTCGCCTAAACAAGGGACCGGTGCTCTACGGCCCTCACAGCGAGGTGGTCGACTGGCAGGAGTGGGGTACAACCCCCAACTCGATGGGCAAAGGTTCGGATGTTTATCAGCCGGTCTCCAGATCGAGCCGAGATCGTCTGGGCGGTCTCCGGCGAGAAACCATTGTTTAGTCCGCACTGAGGCCCGCTTGAAGGCGCATCCTCCACCGGCGGCGGCGGTACGACGGAACCCCGTTAGGCGATCTTGAGGAGCCCCCCATGAGCTCACGACCCGTGCTGGCCCTAGACGTCAACGAGACCCTGCTCGACCTGAGTCCCTTGGACCACGTCTTCACCGCAGCTTTCGGCAGCCCCGCTTTGCGCACCACCTGGTTTGCACAGATGCTGCAGCTGGCTTTCGTGGGCACCATCACGGATCGTTACCTGGACTTCACTTCAGCCCAGCGGGCGTCCCTGGAGATGTTGGCCACTCGTCACGGGCGCCCGGCGGCCATGGACCATGCCGACGAGTTGGCGGGCGCCATGCGCCATTTGCCTGCGCACCCTGACGTACCTGGTGGGCTTAGGCGGCTGCGGGAGGCAGGCTTCCGGATGGCGGCGCTCACCAATTCGCCCCGGGACGTAGCCCTCGATCAGCTCGGCAATGCGGGTATCCTCGACTTCCTGGAGGAGACCGTCTCGGCCGATGAGGTGCGCCGCCTCAAGCCCGCCGCGGAGCCGTATCGGCTGGTGGCCCAGCGCATGGACGTTCCGGTTGACGGCGTGGTGCTGGTGGCCGCCCACGCCTGGGACGTCAGCGGAGCCCTAGCCGCCGGCTGCCGGGCGGCCTTCATCCGGCGCTCGGGGGCTGTTCCCGCCCCCGTGGGCCCCCAGCCAGAGTTGGTGCTCTCGGACATCGAGGAACTGGCTCACGCGCTCTTGCTGCGGCGCTGAGACCGGGTTTCCGCCGCTAATCGAGGCGGGCGGGCGAGGAAGAGCCACTTTTGAACTAGCGGATAGGCCGCGCGGGTCGTTTTGGGTCAGAATCAGTAGGCACAAGACAAGAACTTGTAAGACTTGATCAGAGCAGCTGACAGATTTAGAACCGTAGGCGATGTATCTGCGCGAGACCACGCGCACCATCCATGATGGCGCAAGGGTCAGCTACCTCACGCTGGCTCACAACTGCCGCGATCCCTGGACAGGTGTACCCAAAGGCGAGATCGTCCACAGCTTCGGTCGGGCTGACCTGGTCGACCGCAACGGATTGGCGCGACTCGTGCGCAGAATCAGCTGCTTCCTGGAGCCAGCAGAGGCCGTCACCGCGACCACCACACGGGCTTCGAGATCGCAAACGGCGGCCCGACGGGCGGTCCTTTGATCTCGTGGACCATCTCTGGCACCAGCTCGGCATCGACCAGATCGTGAAGCGGCTACTGGCCGGCAGAAGATTGGATCTCGGTCACCGTCTTGGCCCTCGCTGACCACCGCCCAAATCTCCTGGAAGAACGTCCAGCCCTCGAGTTCCACCAGTCGTGGCCGCAGAATGGACAGCAGGACAGCCCGGCAGCCATGGCGTGGGTGATCCCACAGATCGTTCAGACGCCACTCGGGGTGTCGAGCGGAAAGGGCCAGCCACCAGCGCATCTTGATCTAGCGGCAAGTCAACGACCAACCGGCACTCGGAAATCTCCGCGGCAAGGTATGTGGTACGGGAAGTCGGCACTTCCTGGTCGTGAATGGGTAGCCTATCGTCAAGACCCGGAATTACTGCCGCGCGCTGGTAAGGTGCCCCCTAATCGAGGCGAGCAGTACGGATTGACTCACACTTAGGCGGAACAGTGATCAGTAATTGGCAGTTTTCGGGGGCCGCCCGCACTTTCCTCGCCGGGGCACTGCTCTGTGGGACGGTAGCGGCCGTCTCTGGATGTGCAACATCGAGACCGTCAGCATCAGCACGACTCTCCTCGTCTCCCACCGACGTTGGAGCTGTGTACCCAGACGTCGCCGGTCATTTCCGAGCACGGTTCCGGGGGAAGCCGACGGCCCGGGAAGGGCGGGGAACAATCGGAGGTGACAGCTTCACCGCTCACTACGAGGTTAGCACCAAGCCATATCCGACAGAGGTTGGAGAGGAAACCGTCAAAACCCCGTTACCTTCGAGCGACTATCAGGCAACCCTGCGGGTCGGGGAGGACAACTTCGCAGCGGTGGCAAACCTCACGCCGAAGAAGCCGTCGGTGACCTTCTTTCGCGGCTATCCGGCCCGTCAGGTAACGATGTCGGCGACGGACGGCGAGACCTACACCATGTTGGCGTTTTTCTACAGTAAAAGACGCTTCTACTGGGTCTTTGCCCCCGCCGGCCAGCGATTCCACGGAGTCGTGCAAAGTTTTGCGCTGCTCCAGTAAGGTCGGCGAGCGGCGGAACTAAGGTCCTATCCCAGCTCGGTTCCGGGCGTGCGGAGCCGCTCGCTACTTCCCTCCGCCCCACCGCTGGAGATGACCAGGCTGGACCACGAGAGAGACGCCGGTTCACCGACGAGCTCAAGGCCGAGGCGGATGGTCTGGTGCGGACAAGCGGCAAGAGCATCCCGGAGGTCAGTCGGGACCATCCCCTGACCGAGAGTGCGCTCAAGGGATGGGTGCAGCGAGCCGAAGCTGAGAACAGCAGCCCCAGCGAGCTGACAGCGGCCGAGCGTGAGGAGCTGGCCGGGCTGATGCGCATGGCAGGTCTGGCCGGGCGCTATCCCAAGCGCCTCCGTCGCACCACCATCTCTGATCCGCTGACCACGATCCCCAATCTGGTCCGGCGGGACATCACACCGACCTCTCCCAACCAGCAATGGGTCGCCGACATCACCTACATCCGCACTGCGGAGGGCTGACTCTACCTGGCCGTCCTCTTAGACTGCTACTCGCGCCGGGTAGTGGGCTGGTCCATGGCCGACCAGCTCCGCACCGAATTGCCTGTGCAGGCTCTGCGCATGGCCCTGGCCGGTGGCGGTGCAGCGACTCAGCTGATCCACCACACCGACCGCGGCTGCCAGGGCAGGTTCGACGGATGGTCGCAACACCGTTGGCGGGACCACCGCACCTGCCAGCTGCACCGAGACCCCGTCTGCCGACACCGTGAGTGTGGCGCCCGCCAGCCCGATCCCCATGGTCACCACGACCGCAAACACCCTGGCCCATCGCACACTCATGGGCGTGACTCGCTAGGCCGGTTGGCTTCCCTGGGAGTAGGCCGACGTATCCGCCGTCCGCGCCTCCATCAGAGCTCCCCCGGCCCCGGCGTCAACGCCTCCGCCATCGCCTCATCCGCCTCCGCCGGACCCGGCGCTTCATCCGCCGCCCGCGCTGCCACCGCCGCCCGCGCTGCCACCGCCGTCCGCTCTGCCGCCCACGCCCGCCTCGCCACCGCCGCCACGACCCTGCGAGTGCCATGCTTCACGGGTCTCCTCCCAAAGTTAGGCCCGTCTCACAGCCCCGGTCGGTCCCGTGCCCGCCGTCAATGCCTCTAACAGGGGACTGAGCAGAGTGCGCCAGTGGGGCATAGCGCCCATGGTAGCTACCCAGTTGTGAAAAGGGACCCCTTGGTCACCGGCCTGTCGGAAGCCCGGCCTGAGTTCAGCCGAGTGGCCGGATCGGACCGACCCATGTTTAGTCGGCTCTTCCCGAGATCGACCGCCCCTGTGCAGGCCGTAGCGGCCCGGAAGGGACGGCTCGCGACTCCCAGGGCCTCGACCCCGCGAACCTGGGCGGTCCAGAAGGGAATCCATCCGGAGCGGCCCGACACACTCTCAATAGGGGCTTAGCACCGGGATCAAAACCCGTTGGGCTCACGACCATGTGGGTTCGAGTCCCACCGCTGGCAGTAACTCTTAGAGATCGGTTGATTGCCTGAATCGACCATTGGAACTTGATGTAGGTGGCTGGCGCCCGAGTCGATGCCAACTGTGATGCCAACCCAACGAGGTCCGGCAGGACCTGAGCCGCTGCCCGGACCGGGCGACCACGGATGGTGAGTGAGATTACGCTCTGGGAGCCGAGCACCGTCTCCACAGTGTGCCAGGGCGCGGACCGTGCCGCTCAGGATGGTCGTCTCCCGTCCGCCGGCCGCGGGTACCCACGGGCGTCCTCCTGCTTGCAGGGCTAGGCCCAACTGACGAGCTCACGGCCGCCGTGGCGAGGGCAAGCCAGCAACCAGTGGGCGAAGTGGGGTCTTGGCAAGGAAGGCAGCCACGGCAGCGAGGGATGGGCTGATGATTACGTACAGGCAGATGGCGACCACTGACCCTAGGACTAGACCGGCGAGGACGTCGCCGGGGTAATGGGCTCCGACGTATACCCGGTCGAACGCCAGTGCCAGTCCGGCGACGGTCGCCGCCAACCCCAGCCGCCAGTTGTAGAGCAGCACGCCCGCGATGACCGCGCCGGCTACCACCGCGTGATCGCTGGGCATGGAGAAGTCGCGGACCCTGGGGATTAGTACCAGCACATGGTGGAGGGTCTGGTACGGCCGGCGCTCCGCGATGACGTTCGAAATTGGTTGGTTGATCAAGAAGCCGACCACTGCCGCAAGCCCTGCTGACAGAGAGGCGCCAACCTTGCGTGGCGAGTGTTGTCTGGCCAGAAACCAGCCTGCGACAAGAACCGTCCCCAGAACCACCAGGCCGCCGGCTACCGCGTACGCGGTGGCCATCCCGTGGGCCCAGCCAGTGTGCCTAGCGATCGAGTTGAGATCGAGGTACCAGCGCGTGTTCCAGTTCATGCGCTTATCTTCGCAACTCTCGAGCCGCCTTCTGCTCGTCTAGATGGTCGCTGAACTTCTGGTTGCCGAACACTCCCGCCGTCTTGTCGGCTCTGGACGACATCTTGGCCGACCATTGCCGAGCAGCTTCTATGCGCTTCGACCGACTTGCCGTCGCTCCCGGGCGAACTGGGATTCAGCCTGCCGAGCCGCTAGTGTTGCCGCGCAGCTTCAGCGGCTCGCGGTATGCAGCATGCGCCTGCTCGCGGGTCAGGTCGTGGTTTGCTACCAGCTGGTTGAGGACGTGGAGCTGACGCTGTTTGGCCAGCGCGGAGTGGAACTGGGGGTCATAGGCGGAGGGCGCCTGGGGAAGACCGGCCAGCATGGCGGCCTGCGCCCAGTCCAGACGATCCGGGGACAACCCGAAGTACCCTCGAGACGCAGCCACGTCTCCCCAGTAATGGCTCCCGTAATACAGCACGTTCAGGTACATCGCGAGTATCCGTGCGGAGGAGTAGCTGACTGAGAGCTTCATCCCCAAAGCGAGTTCCCTCAGCGAGGCCGAGAGTCCCGTCCCCTGGCCATAGATCTGCTTGGCGAGCTGCTGATCGATGGTGCTTCCTCCGGCGTCGCCATTGGGATGCAGGCTCGCCACTGCCGCCCGTGCTACGCCGTCGAAGACATTCACCGCCACGTTTGCATAGAAGTGCTCATCCTCGACGGCGACCACCGCCTTGCCCAGTTTGGACGGTACAGGCAGTCCGCCAAGCTCTCCGTGGTGGGCACCCACGATCTCGGCGACCCGGGCCTGCGCATCCCCCACCGGTGGGAGCGACAGCTCGTAGCCCAGGCCCCCGAGGAGGAGCGCCGCCACCAGCCCGCCGCCCACCAGTGCTGTCCGAGCCAGCCAGAGACGGATGGAGTGACCCTTCCTCGGTCTCAGCCGGGAGCGATGTGGCCACGCCATCTTCCAAGCTGACCGCCCGAGGCTCATCGGACGGAAGTGCCCACGGCACCCTGCGCTGCGGGCGTCTTAGCGAGCAAGGTCGCGTCCTGCCGCGAGTCAACCCCCTGGAGACAGGCGGGCTCAAAAATGGCTGTGCCACCGGTTGCCTCCCGATGCTGGCTAATCCAGGCCGCCTCCGGCAGGGCGAGCGGTCGGGGGGTTGGCGCACCAAACGCTCCGAGTGGGCAATATAGGCGAGGTCGAGGGTGGCACCCGGCTGGCGCTGGAGCCCACCGGCACGGGCGTCGTGGAGGTCGGCGGGGGTGTGACAGGTGATCGCCGAGTGCCGCTGGTCCTGGTGTTGTATCCAGAACGCACAGGCGCGCGTCGAGTTCGACCAAATTCACCGTCCGGCGGGGAACTTCCGCCGGACGGAGAGGCCGCCGCCCTGCAGCCTGAAGCCGACCCACCGATCCGACCGCGTGGCTCTGGCGATCGCCTCGGCGCGCGCCGCCTGCTCCAGAGAGTCGTCGAGGGGCGGGAGTTCGACGGCCTGGCCCTGCCGGGCCAGGGCCAGGCGCAGCCACCAGTCGGAGATCTCCGGGTTCTTCGGCAGGAGTGGCCCGTGCAGATAGGTGCCGAGGATGCTGCCCTGCCAGGCTCCCTCCTCACCGCTGTGGCCAGTGTTGCCCCTCCCCTGCAGCACCCTGCCCAGGGGGGCGAGCCCGGGCCCGAGGTGGGTCTTGCCGCTGTGGTTCTCGAAGCCGATGAGGAGGCGATGTCGCAGGCCGAGGTCGGCATCGGCCTCGATCAGGAGGTTGCCTACCAGCCGCTCCTTGCCCGCGTCGGTATGCATCGGCAACAGCCCGAGTCCCGGGATCGAGGTGCCGGACTGGGTCAGATAGTGAGTGCCGAGCATCTGGAACCCAGCGCAGACGGCCAGCAGCGGTGCTCCGGACGCCACCGCCTCGGCGAGGGGCGGGCCCTTGCGGAGGATGAGGTCGTCGGCCACCATGCCCTGATCCAGGTCCTGGCCTCCTCCCACGATGAAGCCGCTGCAGCCCTCGATCAGCTTGGTGTCGCCCGGGTCGAGGCCGATGGTCAGCACCTCCAGATCGATGCCCCGGCGGCGCGCGCGCAGCTGCAGCGCCAGCATGTTCCCGCGGTCGCCGTACAGATTCAACTCCCGGGGGTAGAGGAGGCCCAGCACCAGGCGCTCGGCGGCGGCCCTCATGCGCCCGCCCAGAAGGGGTCTACGGCGCCGGACCGGACCAGGAGGCGGTGCCACTCCATCATCGCCGTGTAGGTGAGTAGAGCCGGGGCGGGAGTGCCGGGAACCGCCGCCTCGGCCAGGGCGGTGAGCGCGGCCTCAGGTTGGGGACAGACGCGTATCCGCGCCTGACCCAGGCCGGAGTAGGCAAGCCGGAGAGCTAGGTCGCGGGCGCGGGTGCCGGAGGCGACGATATCCAGAGGCCGGGAAACGGCAAGCCGCTCTAGGTCAATATCCCAGATCCAGGAGATGTCGCGCCCGTCCGCGACCCCGTCATTGAGGGCGATGGCGACCACCGGGCTCGTATCCAACTCCATCACGGCGCGGAGGTTCGCGTCGAGCCCGGCGGGATTCTTAGTCAGTAGCAGGCGCACCTGGCTGCCACGCCACGAGGCCAGTTGCGACCTGCCGAAGGCGGGCTGGAATGAACTCAGCGCCTGGCCAGCCCGCTCCCCCGAGACTCCCATGGCGGTGGCGGCTGTGAAGGCGGCCGCCACGTTGGCGGCGTGGTAGATGCCTCCTACCGGCAGCTTAACCAGCACTCCGACACCTTTTTCCACAAGCTCGACCTCCACGCTGTCCAGCCCGCCGGTGGTGATGTTGGTGGCTCGAACCTGGGGCTCTGGTCGGGAGAAGCCACATCCGCGGCAGTGGTAGACGCCGCAGTGCGCATAGTAGACCCGACTGTAGTCAAGCTCGCTCCGGCAGAGGGGACAGACCCGCGCATCGGCGACCACCGGCAGCGCCGCGTGGGCCACACGGAGGTCGTCAATCCCGAAGAGAAGACCCGGCCGCGCCGCGCGACCGTTGCGCGCCACTCCGATCGAGGCCACCCGGGGGTCGTCGGCATTGCCCACCCAGAAGCTGGTCGGCGGCAGGCCCGCCACGGCCGTGGCCAATCGCTCTGAGACCTGGTCCACCTCGAATGAACGGTCCAGCTGGTCCCGGAACACGTTAAGGACTACCAAGCCTCGCGGCTTCAACTCCGCGACCGCCTGGGGGGCGCTCAGCTCGTCCACCTCCAGGATCAGCCAGTCGATCCCCAGCCGGCCCGCCAGATTCGCCCGGGTGATTGCGGCCGCGGTCAAGCCATAGACGAGATTGGAGCCGCTGGAATTGCTGGCGACTCGCCACCCCGCGTCGGAGATCGCGGCTCGGAGCATGGCAGTGGTGGAGGTCTTGCCGTTGGTCCCGGTGACGAGCACGGTGCCCAGGGCTGCGCTCGCAGCCAGCTTGGAGAGCACCCTGGGGTCGATGGCGCGAGCGACGTCCCCAGGCATGGTTGTCCCTCCGCCGAGCCGCAGCCCTCTGGAGGTCGCCCCGGCAAGCTTGCCGAGGCCAACCGCCCCGGCCAACCTCAGGTCTAGGTGGGCCATAAAGGTTCATGGGCCACAGCTCGCACGATGGCCTGGGGACAGGCGGCAGCCCCCCCACCGATCAGCAGGATCAAGCCGCCGGTCAGCGGGACGGTCGCGGTTATGCCGAGGCACCCATCCTGACCGGTCAGGACGCAGCGAGCAATCCGGGTTGCCTTCTGCTGGAGGCTCCATGGTGCCATGTGGAAGAGAACGTCGGGAGCCCCGGAGTCGCTACGCTGCTGGCCGCACGTCGCCCCACGCATGACCGCCTCGGCGCCGGGACCGACATCGGGTCCAGAGCGGCAGGTGGTGGACCGGTTGGTCGGACTGACAAACGGGGTCCCCTCAACGTCGAACACGACAAATCACGTGGGCACAACAAGCCTGCCGCTTTTTGACAGGTTCGGGTCGGTGCATGCGGCAAGGTTGAAACAGCAGGGTCGTCGCTTCCCACTTTTCATTTTCGAGATACTTACTTCGACCCGTCGTTTGCGCGTATCAGGGTTTTGGGTTGCATTGACCCAGCGAACCCATTCCCAGCGCGCCATCGGCGTAATGTCTTTCCATAAGTCTTGGATCTTCTTAGGGGCAGCTGACAGAGCTGTCTCAAGATCCTGTGGCACGTTCGGCTCCGGCCAGTCTTTGAGTGACTCAATTTCGAGCGTCGCGGTGTCACCCGCGCTTAAAACGGCGGTTTGTTGTAGCTTTCCATCAATCCTCATCCAGTGGCCAAAATAGCCGTCTGGTTCCAACACCGTCTGGAACCGATGGCCATTGATCGTTCCTTGTACTGCCACCTGCCCGCGCGACGGCAGTTTCCCGCTCGCATTCTCAGGCAATCGCAAAATAGTCCATTTGGCGATCGTGTAAAGCTTGGCGTCAAAACGAATCGTTGGCACCCCTGTGCGCTGACTCATAGTAGTCATTATATCTTGCCGTCCTACGACCGCATCCTGGATCCGTGCCCTCGCGTAAGCGCTACCTCGATGGCAGCAAGGGGGTCGAGCTCCAGGACCTCTGGACGGACATCGAGATGCCGCGAGTCGTTACCAGAAGAGCTCGGCAGGGCTACCCCACCGAGAAGCCGTTGGCGTTGCTGGAGCGGATCGTCGAGCTGACCTCGAGTGAGGGTGACATCGCCCTCGACCCCTTCTGGCGCTGTGCCACCGCGCTCGTGGTTGCACAGAAGCTGGGGCGT
>DATLTJ010000080.1:0-2917 GCA_035533655.1 Candidatus Acidiferrales bacterium
CTTGATCCGGTGATCTTGGCCCGCAACATCGGCATGGAGTGCGACCCCTGGCAGGCGAAGGTGCTGCGCGACCCGCACAAGCGCGAGCTGTTGGTGGTCCATCGCCAGGGCGGCAAGTCCACGGTGGCGGCCGTGGCCGCGGTCCACTGCGCGCTCTACGATCCCGGCGCCCTGGTGCTGGTCGTGAGCCCATCCCAGCGCCAGTCCGTCGAGCTGTTCCGGGTCATGCTGGCCCTGTACCGCTCACTGGGACGGCCGGTGCCGCCGGAGGCGGAGAACGCGCTGTCGGTCATCCTCGAAAATGGCTCCCGGGTCGTCGCCCTGCCGGCGGACGCGACCACCATCCGGGGCTACTCGGCCTGCCGCCTGCTGATCGTCGATGAGGCGGCGTTCGTCCCAGATGACACCATCGCCGCCGTCCGGCCGATGTTGGCCGTGTCCAACGGTCGGATGCTGGCCATGAGCACCCCGTTTGGCCGGCGGGGCTGGTTCTGGGAGGCTTCCGAGTCCCGGGAGTGGCGGCGCACCACCGTCACGGCCGACAACTGCCCGCGGATCTCCAAGGCGTTTCTGGAGGCCGAGCGAGCGGCGCTCGGAGACTGGCGCTACCGGCAGGAATACCTCTGTGAGTTCACTGACCTGGCCGGGCGCATGTTCGCCTCCGCTGACCTGGAGGCCATCTTCGAGGCCGGCCGGCTGGGAGCCGTGCCGCCGGGGGCGCTGTTTACGGGGCTCACCGAGCCGGCCCGCCTGGAGGTGATCGACGCGCCGATGCCACTCCACCCCGAGGTGGGTCAGTGCCCCGACCCGACCTTCGACCACCACCACGCCTGGCGGGATGGCCGCTGTCTCGCCTGCGGCGTGGTCGTGGGAGAGCCACTGGGAGTCGCGCAGTGACCTTGAGCATCGGCGTCGACATCGGCCAGCAGCAGGACCCGACGGCGCTGACCGTGGTGGAGACCTACCGGCCGGAGGCGATCGGGCCTCGGGACTGGCCCCCGCTGCGGCACCGGATCAGGTGGGTCGAGCGGCTGCCCTTGGGCACCGACTACCAGCGGGTGGTGGATCGAATCGCCCTGGTGGCGGATCAGGCGGCCAGGATCGGCTCCCCGATGATCGTGCTCGACGCGACCGGGGTCGGGCGCCCCATCGTGGACATGCTGAAACGGTGCAGTTCCGCCAGCCTGCGGGCCGTCATCTTCACCGCCGGTGAGCATGAGACCTCGCCCGAATACAGCGTCCTGCGGGTGCCCAAACGCGACCTGGTGCAGAGCCTTGAGGTGGTGCTGCAGGCGCGTCGGCTGGAGGCCGTGCCGGATTGCCCGCTGCAGGCGGACCTGCAGGCCGAGCTGGCGGCCTTCGACTTCGCCATAAGCGCCTCCGGGCACGACCGCTACGAGGGCAGTCGGGGCCACCACGACGACCTGGTGATGGCGCTCTGTCTTGCGGTTTGGTGGGGCGAGCGCCAGAGTGCCGGTGACGGATGGATGGAGTACGAGCGCCGCGTGGCCCAGTACCCGGGGCTCTACGGGCCCAAGCTGGGTGACCGGCTGGGGTAGCGAGGGGTCGGGGTCGGGGTACACTCCCGGCCTGCAGGCTACCCGGCGGGAGGGTTGAGATGGCGTTCAAGTCATTGGGACAGGTGAGGGCCGAGCAGGCCGAGAAACAGCGCCAGAAGCAGATTGCGAAGGCTGGCGGACTGGAAGCCTTTGCGGAAGCGGAACGCACCAGGACCGAGGCGATCGAGGGCGGCGCTTGGTGGCTGCGCCCGGACGCCTTCGCAGCCTTCGGAATCACCAGGAAGCTGACCCTCGCCGAGTGCGCTTATCTGGGCGGCTATCCAGCCCACCCCAAGGCCCATGGCAGCGTCAAGGGCAAGAACGGCAACTCGCTCCATCTGTCCTCAGTGGGCCTGGTCTACAAGCGCTTCGGGACGCTCTTCACCATCCCGTGGGATGAGGTGCTGGGGATCGAGGTGGAGGGGCCAGAAAAGGCGGAGCGACACATGTCGCTCGGCTTGGGGGCGCTCTCACTGCTGAAGTCGCATAAGTCGGCGGCGATCACGGTCCTGCTCAAGTCAGGCGATGAGGCGGTCTTCCAGTCTCATACTTGGCTGGCCTACGACCTCCGGGCCAGGCTGGGTCCGATCACCAGCCAGCTTCGCAAGCTCCACACCGCAGAGGTACTGCCGACTTCCCCGCCAACTGTCTCGGTGGCCGACGAGATCCGCAAGCTGGCCGAGTTGCGCGACTCCGGCATCGTGACCGAGGCGGAGTTCGAGGCCAAGAAGGCGGATCTGCTCGGCCGAATGTGATCGGGGTGCGGCGGTGCTCACGAACCGGCGACGAACAGTTCGGGGTGCTTGCGCTGGCATGCGTCCACGATCCCGTTAGCTGCGTCTGCGCCGATCCGCGTCTCCAGCCACGCGCGCAGCGCCGCGGTGGTCACGTCCCTTGGCCGCGGCACCCACTTCACAGCTTCCTCGACCTCGGTGCCCTGCATGATGACCAATCCCCAGGTGGGCGGCGAGGTGTCAAGACTGCCATATCCCACCCAGTAGCGGGGCGCACCGTCCGGCGGCCACATGTGCCACCGAATGGTCCCTGCCCTGTTGGGGAAGGCTCCGGACGGCTCCTCGGACTGCTCCACGTCCATGTGTCTGTTCTCCTTTGGGGGTCAACTTGGGGGTCAAACCGCCCCGGGCGCGGCGACCCGAACGCCTGTGTGTGGTCGATTCGAGATCAAAAAGTGGTGCCAGCAGTGGGAGTCGAACCCACACGAGCTTGCGCTCAACGGTTTTTGAGACCGCCGCGTCTGCCATTCCGCCATGCTGGCCTCCGAGGCTGGTCAGGCGTCGGGGGTGTCCAGATCAGGGAGGTTCATGTCGTTGACCATCTGCTGGAAGACAGCCAGCCGA
>DATLTJ010000081.1:0-2897 GCA_035533655.1 Candidatus Acidiferrales bacterium
GAGGTGCGCTCGGACCTGCTCTCGCCCACGGTGATGGCCGCCCCCATTTGCTGGCTCTGCTCGGCCGCAGCGGAGGGGGTGACCGGCGAGCGAATCGTGGCGACCGAGTTCGAACGATGGCTGGCACACCGGACCGGCCCCGACCTGGGCGGCGCCCGCGAACAGGTGGAGCGCCCGATACCGCAGCCCTGACCCCAGCCGACGAGTGAGGGACTGACCCGGCGCGCCACCGCTTGGGAAGCTGATCTTGTCCCCCAGGAAATCTTCGGGGACTCCAGTCCGCCGTCCCCGTGCTCGCCCCGTGCCGCAGTGGGTGGTCGGTCGCTCGGCATTCGCCTGGGTCGCGGATCCCACCGCAGTCAGCGGGCATCGGGGTCCTCACGTCAGGTGAAGAAGAGTCTGTCGATGGTCCAGGGCTCTGCCTGGGCTGGTCGCCGACCGGTCGTGATCCACTGAACGATTAGCCAGCCCGTGGCTGAGCCCATGAGAATCCGGGTGCCACAGTGTCGGCTTGTGACCCCAGGCGGGGTCGAGGCCAGGGATGCGGTCGACGACGGGCGTTCCGTCCGGGTGATGCTGTGGCCAGCAAGCACCACTGGTGGGTCACTCGAGCGGTGGCCAGCGCCGGGAGATCAGCAAGAGCTCCTCCTGGATTCGGTCAGCTACTGGCGGCGGGCGGGCCGATCGCGGCAGCGGAGCCCCGCCGCTCGGACCGCACCTTCGTGCTCGACCAAAGGTGGAACACGAGCCTTGGCAGCCAGGCGGAGCAGAAGCATCAGGAGCCCGCGCCGGGTAATTGCCACGTCCCGGGCGACGGTGAGCCGGTGGGGGATCCGGCCGACGCTCATGCGTAGACTCGCCCATGAGGTGAAGGTCGCCGCGCCGTCGAATTCGGAGGGCGGGCGCCCAGTCGAGGGTGGTCATCGCGCCCGCTCGCTGGTCGACTCCGTCCTCGACGCGCCACGCGGCCGCCTGACGCTGGCGACGCTGGCCCTCGGCAGCTTCCTTGGCATGGCCGATGCCAGCGTGGTCAGCGTCGCCCTGGCGCGGATTGGCGCCCGTCTTGGGGGAGGCTCGCTTGCAGATGCGCAGTACATCCTCAGCCTCTACCTGATCGTGCTCGTCGCCACCTTGCCGCTTGCCGGTCGGGTCGCCGACGGGATCGGGCGGCGCAGGGCGTTCGGCGTCGGCTTCGCCGTCTTCGGGCTGGGGTCGCTCGGGTGCGCCCTGGCCCCGAGCTTCGCAGTGCTCCTCGTCGGCCGATCAGTGGCGGCGGTCGGAGGTGCCTTCCTCTCCGCGCAGAGCCTAGCCCTCGTCACGCTGTACGCCCGGCCGTCGCACCGCACTCGGGCGATCGCCGTTCTGGTGGTAGTCCAAGCGCTCGCCGGGCTGCTTGGTCCGCCGATCGGCGGGCTGCTCGTCGGCACCGCAGGCTGGCGCGCGGTCTTCTGGGTCGCCGTCCCCATCGCTGCGGTCGGCGTCCTTGGCACGTGGGGTGTCCTGCGCTCCGTGTCGACCATCGGTGAGCGGGCGAACGGGCGAACAGTGGTCGACGCGCTCCTCCTTGCAGCTGTGCTAGGTGCTGCGGCCGCCGGGGTGACCGGCCTGGCGGCGTCGCCCGCCTTGGGGTGGCCTCCGGCATTGTGGGGGGGACTCGCCCTTGCCGCTGAGGTCGTCAGGCGGTGGCGGCGTGGCCGCACCGGCGCCGGGCGCGGTCACGAAATCGGGCCGGTCCGGGCTGGCCTCCTCGCTGCGGGCCTCAGCACGGGAACCCTGATGTCCCTGTTCGCGGTGCTGCCGTTCTGGCTCCAGCGCGTGCAGGGCTTCAGCCCGTTGGCATCGGGCCTGGTCTTTCTGCCGGTCGCCGTGGGGCTGGGTCTCAGCTCACCCTGGGCGGGCCGCCGGGCGGACCGCCAGCCCACTTCGGTCCGGACCCTAACCCTGGTCGGGGCCGTGCTCGGAGCGGTGAGCCTCATCGTTCTTGCCGTGACCGCGGTCGACTTCTCGCTCCCCATCCTCTGCGTGGCGCTCTTCGTCCTCGGTGTCGGTAACGGCGGCTTCGGCACGCTTACCAGTAGCGCCGTGATGGGCGCCGCCGCTCGGGCGAGGCTCGGCGAGGCGGGCGCACGGCTCGCGGTCGCGCGGAACGGTGGGGTCATCGTCGGACTCTCTGTGAGCGGTGCTGTCTACACCCGACTTGCCACGCACAATGGTGTTGCCAGTCAGCAGGCGTCCCCGGAGCTGGCCGCGATGGTGATCTTCGGGGCCAGCGCGGCGCTGCTGCTCACAGCCGGGATGCTCGCCTGGCGCACAGGCGGCGGCGTCTTGTCCGCGCGGCCCTTGGACTTGGCCGATGGCGAGTTGACGGCTGTTCCAGTGCCCTAGTAGCGGGGGTCTTCGGCGGTAATTGGGGGGCGCTGTCTGCCGCAGCCCTGGCCCTCGTGGTGTGGAGGGAGAAGAGCGCTGCCGGGGCAGTTTGGCCGGCGGCCCGGGCACAGATGGCCTGGGTGGGCGAGCTTGGGGCACCCTGGGTTAGCTCCTCAGGTGCCTTTCCTCGCCCCCAGCGCCCCTCTCCGCAGGGACTCAAGGCTCAAGGCCGTGGGCGCCTCAGGTGACCCTCCTCCGGCACGCTCTTGGCGACTCCGGACGCTACGCGCCGGTACCGTCACGTCCTGCCAGGGGTGCCCCAGCTTCCACGGCTCCTGACCGCCGACACACCCGGGCTTCGGGGCGCCCGGTCCGGAAGGATTTCCTTGGGGACCGCGCGCTCAGTCGCCCGCTCCCGTCACGAGTAACCAAACTCCTCCGGACGGACGAGGCGGACGCTGTCATCGTTGGCCAACGACATCGGCTGGCTCAGCTCTCGGCCTGAACCCAAGTCGACTGGAGGACCAGAG
>DATLTJ010000082.1:0-38009 GCA_035533655.1 Candidatus Acidiferrales bacterium
GGCGGAACTGCGCCGAGCTACGCGGTGGTGCTCCCGGTGGCTGAGGGACGGTGACGGCCGGTGGCGCAGGCCGCTGGGCGACCGGGTCTGACCGTCCGCGCCGCGCGCACCCAGGCCGTGGAAGATGCGACCCACGGTAAAGTCAAGACCGGTGAAGTGTATGCAGCGATACTCCGCAGTGAATGGCGCATCTTGTTTGAGCCGTAGACCTCGCGCCCCCCGCGAAGCTGGCCCCCACTCAGGCACTGGTCGCACCTGCGACAATACCCGGCCATCAAAGCTGCCCGCCTCATGACTCGAGACCCAGGCTGGGGCCAAATCATCTTCCTTAACAGGGGAACCAGCGCGGGCAAGACCAGCATCGAGCAAGAACTCCTGCCCATTCTCCCTACACTGTGTTGCTGTCCGCCGGTCGACGCATTCAACTGTATGCGAGACTGACGGGACCTGCCCGACGCTCAATTGGCGGAGGCCTTAAATCGCACGGTGCTCGGTTTTCACCGCGCGGTGACGGCCATGGTTTGCACGGGCAACAGTGTCCTCATCGTTCATGTCCTCCGGGAGCGGCATCCGCTGTCCGGCTGCCTCAATCTATTCGCTGGTGGTGACGTCGTTTTGGTTGGGGTTCACGGCCCACTTCCCAAGCGCGGGCGGGGAGAGAGCGCAGTGATCGAGTTACCGGACGCGCCGCCGTTTACGCCGATCGAGTCCATGCCCACGCCCTCCTCGACGTTGAATGCGACACTGGCTCAAGCAGTCCCCAAGCGTATGAGGAGCAGATCCCGGCATTCATCACGGCCCGGACACGCGCAGCGCCGCGTTGAATCGGCGCTAGATTCCAGCTACCTACCGTCGTCGACGACGTCGACGCTCTCGATACCCGCCTGACCCAGCGGAGCGCCGAATAGTTCCGCCGACCGACTGACTAGGGATGGGTCAAAGTACCGACTATCGCAATGATCCATACGACGACATCTGGGAGATTTCACCAGTGGTGGTCGAGAAAACCGGATGAGCGCCGAACGGAGAGCGCACCGCGTGGAGCCGAGGCACGTTCAATGCGCACAGCAAGCCGTCGCCGCACTACCCCGCGAGGTGTCGGGCGAGAAAAGCCGCCGCCTTCGGGTAGGCGTCGAGGCGATTTGCCCGCTGGACGAGTCCGTGGCCCTCATCCGCATAGACGAGCAATTCGCACTCGATTTCGTTCTTTCTCAGCGCCGCTGTTAGTTGTTCGGCTTCGGTAAGTGGGACCCGGGGGTCGTTCGCCCCGTGGATCACGAACAGCGGAGCGCGGATCGCATCGATTCGGCTCAGCGGCGAGGCCGACCCTAAAAAGTCGCGGTCGTGCTCAAGCGATCCGTATTCGTGCTCCCGCTGGGACCTGCGGTAAGCGGAGGTGTTCTCCAAGAAAGTAACCAGAGAAGAAATTCCGACGATATCCACTCCCGCTGCCCATAGATCCGGCTGGAAGGCGAGCCCGGCGAGCACCATGTATCCTCCATAGGAGCCGCCCCAGAGCGCCGCGCGGGCCGGATCAGCGCCCACGGTCGGCAGCCACTGGTACAGGGCGGCGAGGTCCCCCACTGAGTTGAGCCGCAGCCGCACATCGTCCGCCGAATACCAGCGCTTGCCATAGCCGGTGGAGCCCCGCACGTTCGGCACGAGGACGGTGTGTCCGGCGGCGGCAAGTCCTTGGATGACGGGATTGAAGCTGCGGACCGCTTGCCCCTCGGGGCCTCCATGGATGTACAACACGGCCGAACTGGCCAGCCCGGGGTCGGTGGGATCCGGGCTGCGGTAGACAAAACAGGGGATCACCTCTCCGTCCGGGCTCGGAACCCCGAACGAGACCGGCCGGGCCAAACGCGCACCGTCGGGAAGTCCGATGCTCTCCGCGACGGTGGTGACCCCGCCGGATTCGACGTCGACTCGCAGAATGCTACCCGGAATAGTGGCGCTGCTAAAGGAGACCGCGACGAAGCGCGCGTCGGGCGACCAGACCGGATTTGGAAGGACCGGGTCTCCAGTCCAGCCATCATCCGGAAGCTCCACCGCGCGGAGCAGCCGCCCGGTAACCGCATCATGAAGAGCAAGCCGAGCGGCTCCGTCAGCGTTGGCGAGGGCGAGCACGAGGCGCTTGTCTGGAGAGAGCCACCCGGTGACATCGCGGCTCTCCGCAGTCACCAGTTCGGTCCATTCTCCGGTCACTAGGTCGAGCCGGGCGATTACGGTGTACTCCCGGCCCCGGTCGGTCGTCACGATCAGGGATGAGGCATCGCCGTCCCAGAAAGGTCGAAGGTGCTGTGCGTGTTCATTCTCGCCGGTCAGCGCACGCAAACGGCCACTCCTGGCTTCTACTGCGACCAATTGCTCCGACATCGGCTGGGTTGCGCTGCGGACGAGCACCGCGTTCTGCCCGTCTGGCGCTATGGCCACCTCGAAGATCGCACCGCCCTGATCGTATACGACCGTCTCGGTCCCGGTCGCCGAATCACGCACCACGACGTCGAAGTCGATCGAGTTGCGACGGTTGGTCGTGTAGACGATCCGCCCAAAGCCGACGTCGACCAGGTTGTGGAAGAACCGCTCGTCGCGCACCAACGGTTCGAGTTGGTCGAGCCCGACCGGTTCGACAGGTAGCTGCGCGAGCGAGAGCAGGGATAATTGGTGGCGCTCGTCGCCGCCCTTATCGTGCTCGACCACCACGGATCGCGTCCCTGGCAGATAGCGACCGGTGCAGGCGCCGGGGAGTGCTGTCAGTCGCGTCGCGGTTCCGTCCTCCGCCAGTTCCACCAGTTGCACTGACCCGGAGGCATCGTAGCCAGCCAGGATCCGCCCGGAGTCGTCAATGTCGAACGCTCGCCACACTGGAACGTCGAGCAACTGGCGTAGCTGTATTCCCATACCGTAGATCGTAACCGACGACGCGGGCGCCACTTGGGCGCCTCGGATGCGATGGCCGGGCCGGGATCCCACGCTCTCGGGGTGCTCGCGCGACGGTCCGCCACCCCGGACTTTTGGATCGGCCGGGACCGCCTGAACGACAACCGAAGTCCCGTTCCTCGAAGTCGACACGCCGCTGGCGCGGGTCCTTGGAGGTGAAGGATCGAGCTACTTCGAGTCAATTCTCAAGTCGCCGACCGGCCTGATACCACCCCACCAGCAGCCCGTGCATACGGCTTACGCCACCACCTCGCGGTGGGGATGGATCACCACCACTGGACAGTGGGCGTGGGCCACGCATTGCTGCGAGACCGACCCGAGGAGCAAACCGACGAAACCCCCGTGACCTCGAGAACCCACCACCACGGCGGACGCCCTGCCGCTGGCCTCGATCAGGATGGGAGCCGCGGGCCCTTGGATCGCCTTGGATTCGATCTGGACCGACGGATGGTCTCTTTGGGCTTCGGCAATTTCGGTCGCCAGAACGGCGCGGCAGTGGTCGGCCAGCTCTTCCATGTTGCCCGGGTCGAAGGTGAACCCCGGGGCCGCGGTCGCAATGGCCGGGATAAAGTAGGTGCTGATCGCCAATACTGGATTGCCGTGCGCCTCCGCCTCGCGAACCGCCCAATCCAGGGCCAGTCGTGATGACCGGGATCCATCCACTCCGACTACGATCGGTGAAGTCTGGTCTGAGTGCTCGGAGCCGCGTTTAGCCGAGGCGTTCATCGTTGTCTCCTTCTCCCACCGATCTGACCGGTGCGGCCACTTCGATCTCTGACCATCATTTTGATCGTCCCACCGCGGATCGAACTCGCACGAGGGGGAGAGCACTCGGAAGAGAGCGCGGGGAATTGCCTGATTCGGGCGGCCGATGGGACGCAATCGAAGGCGGGTAACATGCCAGCCTAGGAGATGAGCGTGATAGGGGAAGGCGCGGACCGGAGCCCCGAGGCTACTTCGCCAGACGACTCGCGTTCCGCCCTGGTCGAGGCCGGGGTTCTATTGGCCGCCGAGCTTTCCCTGCCAGTGGTCCTCCGACGGCTGGTGGAGATCGCAGTACGGATGACTCACGCTCGCTATGGAGCCTTAGGGGTGTCCGGCCCTAGCGGTGGCATCGTGGAGTTCATCACGGTCGGCTTGGATGATCACCAGCGTGCCGCCATCGGCTCGATCCCGGCCGGCCGAGGCATCCTGGGCGCCCTCATCCACGACCCTCAGCCGCTCCGCTTGACCCGAATTCAGGACGATCCGCGATCGGTTGGGTTCCCACCAAATCACCCGCGCATGACATCGTTCCTCGGCGCCCCCGTCCGAGCCAGAGGCCGCGTCTTCGGCAACCTCTACCTGACGGAGAAGGAAGCGGGGCAATCCTTCGACGACGCCGATGAGGCCGTAGTGGTGACCCTGGCGACCCAGGCCGGCGTGGCCATCGCCAACGCCCAGACCTACCGGGAGCTGCTCCAACGAGAGCATTGGCTGGCCGCCCTCCACGAGATCACTGGGTCCCTTCTCGCCGGCGAGTCGCAAGAGGACTTGATGACGAGGATTGTCCGCAGCGCCCGGGACCTGGCTGGCGCCAGCACGGCTGCCATCACGCTACCGGTGGAGGAAGGCTCCCCAGTTCTGCGGGTGGTCGCTGCCGATGGCGTCGGGGCCGAGGCAATGTTGCGCGCCCCCGCCCTGTCATCGGGCACCGTGTCTCACCTGGTTTTGAGCACGGGACAGACTCAGACCGTCCGGAAGGGCTCGGGAGATCTCGACGCCAGCTTGGTAGCCGGTGCTGGCGCACCGATTGGCGCCCTGATGGTGGTGCCGCTGCTGGCCGGCGAGCGCGTGAACGGGACGATTAGCCTCACCCTTGCTGCTGCCGAAGCCGAGTTCACCCCAGACGCGCTCAGTCTGTTGGAAAGCTTCGCTGGCCAGGCGTCCTTGGCCCTGGACTACGCCAGAATTCAGGCTCAGTCCCTGCGCCTGGCCGTCGTCGAGGAACGCAACCGAATCGCCCGTGACCTCCACGACGAGCCGGTACAAGCCCTCATCTACCTAGCGCGGCGGTTGGAGGCATTGGCTGTCGAGTCCAGCGCCGGGGGGGCGGCCACGACCAAGCTCGAAGAGACCAGATATTTGGCCGTCGCCGTAGTGGACGGTCTGCGTCAGCTTACCGAAGGGCTGCGGTCTGAGATTCTGGACCGGGAGGGCCTGTCGACGGCGTTGCAGGACTTGACTCAGCGCTTCGGCGCCCGAACCGGGATCGCGGCAGAGTTTGTCCTTCGCGGCGATCCCGACCGCTGGGATCCCGAGCTGGAGCGCAACCTGTTCCGGCTGGCTCAGGAGGCGCTAAGCAACGTCGAGCGCCATGCCGCGGCACGACGGGCCTGGGTGGACCTGACGGTGCGGCTCAACGGGCTTACGCTGCGCGTGGCTGATGACGGGGTTGGCTTCGTCGCCTCGGGTCGAGGGGCGGGGTCACCGGGCCTGGGAACCATCGGAATGCGAGAACGAGTGGCAATGCAGGGGGGCTGGCTGCGAATACGATCCCGCCCTGGCCGAGGAACGATGCTCCTCGCCGTGATTCCCGTCCCCGTGGCCCCCTAGAATCGTGGCAACCACCAAGCCGGGAATGCATGAATTCACCTACTCCGGAGTCGGCTCGACCCGATAGGCTCGTGACCAAATGACCATTAACCGGACAACGATCGTGATCGCTGAAGACCACGCCTTGGTGCGAGAGGGTACCCGCCAGATTCTCTCCGGGGAAGAAGAGCTCTCCGTGGTAGGAGAGGCGTCCAGAGGCGACGAAGCCGTCGAGGTAGTGCTTCGACTGCGACCGACAGTAGTTCTGATGGACATGCGGATGCCGGGAATCAACGGTGTCGAGGCCACCCGGCAGATTCTGGCTCAAGCTCCCGAGACCAAGGTGGTGATCGTCAGCGCTCACGAGGACGAGGACTACGTGCGCGAGGCGCTTGCCTCCGGCGCGATGGGCTACATCCTCAAGACGGCTCCGGCCCGGGAGTTGATTGAGGGCGTCCGCGCGGTGGCGGCTGGATCGCTGGTTCTCAGCCCCAGTCTTGCGCAACACTTGGCCCAGGCCCGCAGTGAACCGGCTCGGGCCAGTGACCGCCTGAGCGTCAGAGAGTTGGCCGTATTGCGCCAGATCGCCTTGGGGCAGGCGAACAAGGCAATCGCCCGCGATCTGGGCATCAGCCAACGCACCGTCGAAGGTCACCTACACAATATCTTCGAGAAGTTGAGAGTCAGCTCCCGGACCGAGGCCGTGGTCTACGCGGCCAACCATGGGATCGTCTCCCTCGAAGCGGGGGAGATCACATGAATTGGCAATCCGCCTCTGTGCAGCTCCCACCCGACGGGGAAGCCGTGAGGGAATCTGCCCGCAAACTGGGGGCGGAGGGAATAATCCGAGAAATTGAGGTCGAGCGTCGTCAGCTGGCCGACCGCATCAATGAGGATCCGGTTCAGACACTCGCCCACATCGCCCGGGTGCTGCAGAGTCTGGAGGAGATTCCGGGAACTCCCGCTCGGGCCGCCCAGGCTGCGCGGGCAGCTGGTCTATTGGCGGCCAGCGTTAGCGAACAGCTGCGCAGTCTGGCTCGCGGGCTCCGGCCTCCCCTTCTCGACGATGTCGGTTTAGGCCCGGCGCTGCGCCAGCTCGCCTCGGACTTCGCCGCCTCTGCGGGGATTCCCACATCCGCTGACCCAGGCGATGTCGTCCGTATAGGGCGGCCAGGAGCGGACCTGGTGCTGTTCCGGGTCGCTCAAGCGGCGCTCCACAACGCCGAGGAGCACTCAGCCGCCACCGTGGTCACCATCCGGCTGCGGCGGCGGGGGACCCGCGTGACTCTCGCGGTCAGTGACAATGGGATTGGTTGGCCCACCGCGCCCGGCCGCAACGGCATGAGAACCGGCATCCTGGAGATGCGGGAGCGATTGAGGTCGGTCGGCGGTCAGCTGGTGATTCGATCCCGCCCCCGAGTTGGCACGGTGGTTTGGGCCTCGGTGCCAAGTTCATCGCTGCCGCACGCGCAGCCACTGCCTCGGGCTTGCACCTAGGAGCGATCCACGCGCCCGCAGTTCCGTGAACCGCGGTGCGGCCAGGGCCACCCCAAGACCTTGGCTCCAGGTTCCTGCTGAGAGTGGCCTCAGGTGGCCGGCGTGAACCTTGATGGCTTGACCGGCCCGGGTTGCGCCGCTTAGTGACTGGCGCGTCACCGAGTAGGCGATTCCACTCGCTCGGTTCCGCGGGATACCCACCTAGTCGTGAACGGCTGGAGAAGTCACGATGGTCGTGCAATGCAGGACAGAGTCATGATCGACGACAAAACCCTTTCGGACA
This sequence comes from Candidatus Acidiferrales bacterium, assembly GCA_035533655.1. Lineage (GTDB taxonomy): Bacteria > Chloroflexota > Dormibacteria > Aeolococcales > Bog-877 > Bog-877. Next base: position 7,298 of record DATLTJ010000082.1, read on the forward strand.
ACCTCGACAGGTTAAGCATCCGGATCACCTGGGCGGCCTGCGCTACGCTGGTTCTCGCCGCCGTGGTCTTGGCCGGGCTGTTCGTTTCGGGTGCAGCCGGCTTCTCGACACTGCAGACGGCCACCGCCGTCGCAGCGACGCCTGGAGGGGGCACGCGAGTACCTCTCACCATCGTCACGACCGCCGGTCCACAGCAGGATTGGCCCGCCTTCGAACCTTCAAGTTTTTCGATTCCGACCAGTCGGCTGGTGACGATCACGGTGACAAACCTCGACAGCGCCACGCCGCTGCCAGCGGCGCTGGGCACCCATGCAAAAGTCACCGGGGTAGTGGGAGATGTTGAGACCGAAGTGCCGATCCGGGACGTTCTTCCCTACCAGGCCACGGGCGTTGCCCGGACCGTGTCCGCGATAAGCCTCAACGTCGTCTCGCACACATTCAGTATCCCCAGTCTGGGAATCAACGTGCCAATCGCGGCGAACTCTAGGACCAGCTTCACCCTCCAAGTGGCGAAGGCGGGTAGCTACTCATGGATCTGCTTCGATCCGTGTGGCGGCGGAACGGCTGGCTTTGCGCCGCCCATGGGACTGCCCGGTTACATGGCCGGCACGGTCACCGCCACCACCGCATGAGCACTGCCCAGCCCCAGCAGACGGGGGCGGCCGGCGGGTTCTGAATAGGCCCTTCCCCTAGTCCAATCGTGGCCCGGCAGCGGCCGGTTGTAGTCTTGAGCCACGACGCCCAAGCGGAGATGAAGCGTACCGCGGTCAAGCGTCGGAATTTCCCCGCAATCTCGGTCGATGTCGCGGCTATGACGGCCCGCGACCGGGACCAGTGCACCAGAATCGGACCACGTCGGCCGGTAGGTGTTCTTACTCACCGGGGATCGAGCGCTAGCACCCTTCGCTGTCGGGTCATCTCGCCGCAACATGGAACCTGTTGGTGGTAGCGGCCAACTGGTAAGCGGGACCACTTCCCGTCGAGGAGATGGAGATGGCGACTGCGTTCTTCAACAAGACATTCGGCCGGGCGGGAACGGCGACCCAGATTGCGGAGCCGAAGCTGGCCCGATTCCTGTTCGCCGACACTCGGCTCAGCTGGCTCTGGTTCATCGTGCGGGTCTACGTGGGCTGGCAGTGGGTCAGCGCCGCGATCGAGAAGATCCAGGGACCGGGGTGGATTGGCTCAACCGCCGGAGTCGGATTGAAGGGTTTCGTGGGCGGTTCGATCGCTCAGACGACCGGCGCGAATGCGAACGTGCAGGGCTGGTATGCCACCCTACTCAAGGACATTGTGCTGCCCCACGTAGTGGGCTGGTCCTATGTCGTCACTTTCGGCGAGCTCGCCTGCGGCATCGGCCTGATTCTGGGAGTGTTCACCGGTATCGCGGCCTTCTCCGGCGCCTTCATGAACATGAACTACATGATGGCCGGAGCGGTCAGCATCAACCCCATCCTGCTCTTCTTGGAGCTGCTCTTGATCCTGGCGTGGCGAGTTGCCGGATACGTCGGTGCCGACTTCGCGCTGCTTCCCTTCCTGGGGACTCCCTGGCAGCGCGGGCCGTTGCCCGACGGACGGCATCCCTACCTAGGCGACCGACCCGCCGAAGCATGATCCGACTGACTGCAGTCCTCCTCGGCGGCGCTCTGGCCAGGTTGCCGGAGCGCCTTTCTCGCGCTCGGCGATGGCAGAAGTCGCCACCGTACGGCCCCTGAGGGCTGCGGTGACTGGGGGGGGGTCAGGTGGTACCCCCAGCAGGACTCGAACCTGCGCACCCGGCTCCGGAGGCCGGCGCTCTATCCGCTGAGCTATGGGGGCTCGCGTTCACCAAAGCGGCACCGCTCCGGCAGGAGGGCCGCTTAGCAGAAAACTAGCCTACTCGTCCTCGTCGCCGATCGTGAACATCAGCCCGTCCTGAACGTCATAGAGGGCGTCCATCCACTCCGCGATGACCACCTCGTCGGCGCGGCGCCGCCCGAGGGAATGCCCCTCCTTGGCGAGCAAGCGGCGGCATTGGTTGCGCAGAGGAAGTGGCACCACCTCCTCCTCAGCGATGTTGAGCTGCTCCAGTTCGTTCAGGAGCCGATCGATGAAGAGGATTTTGTTGCGGCGGGCGTTACGCTCGCGGCGCTCGATGTGGTCGGACTCATAGAGCTTGGAGATTTCGTGGGAGGTTTCAGAGATGGTGGGCAAGTTCTGTCCCTTGAATCCGCGCGTCCGGAGAAGTTAGGCCTCCCGCCAGGGTGGGAGGGTGCAACTCAATCCTAGATGGCACCATGAGATGCGTCAAGGTGCCGGGAGGGGCCGCTCGAATTGGGGGCGACCGGTTCGCGCGCCGGTTCGGGCGCGGCAGGCCAAGCTAACCAACGCCTCAATCCGCCAAGCGCAGCTGGGGGCCGGAGGCCCGCTCTAACTCGCCGGCCGCGATGGTGACCGGACCGGCAGCGGTCTCCACGATCAGTTCACCTCCGTCCGAGATCCCGACGGCCCTTCCCACGATCGGGCCGGAGGGGTGCTCCGCGACGACCTCCTGGCCGAGCCAGGCCGCATGGCGGAGCCATTCACCGCGAAGCACGGCGAAGCCTCCCTCGGACCACTCCTGATACCGGATCGCGAGTCGGCTCAGAACCGCCTCTGCCAGGACGGTGCGGTCAAGCGGATAGCCTTCCAGGTCACACGCTGTGGCAGTCCTGCGAAGCTGCTGAGGGATGTCGCGGTCCGCCCAGGTGACGTTGCAGCCGACCCCCAGCGCCACCACCCGCCCGCCGTCGCTGGACTCTGACGCCTCCGCCAAAACCCCAGCCAGCTTGCGATCCCCGCAGAGGCAGTCGTTGGGCCACTTCAGCTGAACCCGAGGCCCGTCGGCGAGCGCCAAGCCCTCCGCTACTGCCAGACCCGCCACCAGGCTGAGGGTCGACCAGCTCTCCATCCCGGACCGGAGCCGGAGCAGGAGCGAGAACATCAGGGAGCCCCCTGCGGGAGCGATCCAGCTTCGTCCGGAGCGTCCCCGCCCTGCGAGCTGCTCGTCGGCGAAGACGACCAGTCCCTCTGCGGCCCCCGCGCTCGCTGCCGTCGTGACCAGATCCTGGGTGCTGCCAACCTGGGCGTAGAGCTGCAGGTCGAAGCGGATCGGCGAGTTGGCAAGGCTTCGCTGGAGTCGCCTCACGTCGAGACTTTGCGTCACTTCGATGACAGCCAGTCTGAGATGGGGAGCACTCTCGTATACTGCCGCCTCGTGGAGAATTGGGAAAGAGTTGAGATGTTCAGTTCCTTCCTAAAGCTCAGCGGGGACATCGAGGTGGTACCTCCGCTGCGACTGACCGACGTCGTCAACCGGATGACGGAATACCTCGAGATCCAGCATCTGACCTTGGAGCCGCTGGCCAGCACCTATCCCGTCATCAGCACCGTCGAGGACTCGGCCATGGTGGCCAAGCGGGCCCTCCTGATGGTCGTGCCGATCGGCGAGTCGGCGGCCGATCACGGGGGTCGGCGGGCGCTGCTGGAGACCAAGGTGGCGCGCCAGGTGGCATTGACCATCGACACCTTCTCCTTGGTCTGCGAGGTATTCCTGGAGCCACGGCTCAGCCTCCGGGAGACCCTCGAGCGCAGCGTCGACGACTTTCTCCCGGTCCGCAACCTCAACGCGGTCTGGCTGCCCGCGCTGACCCACGAGCGGGTCACCATCCAGCGCTCCTTCGCTCTGATTCACCCCCGCCACATCCTGAGCTTCTCCGAGCGTGGGGAAGCGGCTTCCTGATTCCTGCCGGAAGATCGCGGGCCGGCGCTGGAGGCTGAGCTGACCGGTTCGATCCGGCGCGACGCGGCGACGGTGGCGCTGCTTCGGGACCGGTCAGCCTCGGTTGGGGACGGGCCTGGCTTGGAGGTCCTCTTGATGACCCGGTCAGCGACCAGCTCTTTCGCGCCTCGAGCAGTGGTCTTCCCCGGCGGCTCGGTCGATGCCGCCGACCTCGAGCCCGGCTGGGCCCAACTCGCCGCCGGCGTGGCGCTCCACCCAGAGTTGGAGCGCCACCTGCTGGTGACGGCGGTGCGGGAGACCTTCGAGGAGTGCGGGGTCCTGCTGGCCCGGGACGCCGCGGAACAAGCGTGCCCGCCGCACCTCGTGGCCGAGCTAGCCCCTCTGCGGCGGCGAATCCAGGGCGGGGATCCCGAGAGATTTCTACCTGGGCTCAGTGCGGCCGGGCTTCGACCAGGGTGGGAGGACCTTGCCTACTGCGCCCATTGGGTGACTCCCGAGGGTCTTCCCCGGATCTTTGACACCCGTTTCTTCCTGGCCGCCCTGCCCGCTGGCCAGGCGCCCAGCCAGGACGCCCCAGGGGAGCTGGTCTCCATGCGTTGGGTCAGGCCGAGAGCCGCGCTCGGGGAGGCGCTCCAGGGCGAGACCCTCCTCCTCCCCCCTACTCGCGCGGTGCTGGAGCTGCTCGCGGACCACCCGACGGTGGCGGAGGCGCTGCTAACGGCCCGGGCCGTCCGGGTCCAGCGGGTGCAGCCCAAGCTCGAGGAGATCACCTCGTCCCGCTACCCCGGCCTCGACACCGGAGCGATCTTGGGCCGAGCAACGGAAACGGACAAATGACCTCCGCACCCGAGATCGTGCGGGTCCGGGCCCCCAACCCCGGTCCCCTCACCGGTGCCGGGACCAACACGTGGATCTACGGCCAGGGTGAGACCGTGGTCATCGACCCCGGCCCCGCCGACGAGGGCCACCTGGAGCGGGTCATGGAGACCGCCACCCGGCTGGGCCGGGTGGTGATGGTCGCCTGCACCCATCACCACCTCGACCACCGGGAGGGAGCGGCCCGCTTCTGCGAGCTGGCCGCGGCCCCCCTGGCGGTCCACTACCGACAAGCGGTCGACCCCAGCACGCTGCCGCTCCACGACGGAGATCACCTGCTGGTAGGCGGCGGCGAGCTGGTGGCGATCCACACCCCAGGGCACGCCTCCGACCACCTCTGCTTCTTCGAGGAATCCACCCGAATCCTCTTCACCGGCGACCACGTGCTCCAAGGCACCACCAGCCTGGTGGTGCCTCCGGACGGAGACATGGCCGCCTACCTGGGCTCGCTGGACCGCGTGCGACGGTTGCGGCCGAGCCGCCTGCTCCCAGGCCACGGCGAGCCGATCGAGGCCGCCGAGGCGGCGATCAGCGAGTTGATCGCCCACCGCCTCCAGCGCGAGGCCCAGATCCTCAGCCAGCTGCAGGCCGGGCCCGGCGGACCCGACACGCTGATGCCCCGCATCTACGCCTCCTACCCGCCTGCGGTGCTCGGGATGGCCGCCGGCACGGTCTTGGCTCACTTGATCAAGCTCGAGCAGGAAGGCCGGGTACGCCGGCTGGCCGGGGATCGCCCGGACCAGTTCGAGCTGGTGGGCGAGAGCCGCCCGACCTAGCCGGCTGCCTCCGGACGCTCGAGGCGCCGCTACACCATCTGGAACGGCAGGTGAGCCAGGGTCCTAGTCATGACCCCAGAGGGGCCAATCGGCACGACGGTATCCCACAGCGCCGCCGTGTGCCAGGCAGTGCCCGCGATGTCGAGATGGACCCAGGGTAGGTCACTCGTGAACTCGCGGAGGAAGACGCCGCCGTTGATGGAACTGGAGGCCGGAGTTCCCGAGCTGTTTTGCAGGTCGGCGATGTCGCAGGTGAGCGCTACGTCGTACTCGGGATAGAGCGGTAGCTCCCAGATCCGCTCTCCGGCGATGGCCCCGGCCCGGCGCAACTGGGCGATCAGCTCAGGACTGGTGCCCATGGCGATCGTCGCGGCGTGACCCAGCGCGACCACTGCTCCGCCCGTCAGAGTAGCCACATCGACCAGGTGGGTGGCCCCCCGGTCGGCCGCAAAGCCCAGCGCGTCAGCAAGGACCAAGCGACCTTCAGCATCGGTGTTGTTGATCTCGATGGTCTTGCCGTTCATGGCACTGACCACATCGCCGGGCTTGATGGCACCTCCCCCGGGCATGTTCTCGGTGAGGGCGGCCACCGCGATCACCTGGATCGGGGCCTGCATCTGGGCGATCAGCGACATGGTCTCGATGACGGCGGCGGCACCACTCATATCGCCCTTCATGGTGTACATCCCCGGATTGGGCTTGAGCGAGATGCCACCGCTGTCAAAGGTGATGCCCTTGCCGACTAGGGCCAGGACCTTGTCCGACTCGGCCCGGGATTTGGGGCGATAGCGCAGCGACACCAGCTTGGGAGGCTCGTGAGACCCGCGGGCAACCGCCAGCAAAGCGCCCATCCCGAGCCGCTCCATCTCGGCCTGATCCAGCACCTCCAGCTCCAGTTTGCCGTCGCTGGCCACCCGCTCGGCCTCGGCGGCCAGTTGGGTGGGGGTCAGATGATTGCTGGGCTGCCACTGCAGTACCCGCACCCGGTTGGTCACTTCCCCCAGGAACGCGCCCTCAACGAGAGCGTCCGCGACCTGCGTAGCGGTTCCCAGCCCGACTACCTCCAGCTCCTCGATCGCCCCGGCGTCCTCCCCGGTCTTGTGCTGACCCAGGTGGTAGTTGCCGAGCGCAACTCCCTCAGCGATGGCGCGCGCGACCGCCGCCGGCTCCCCCTGGATCGGGTCGTGGGCCGTCAGCGCCGCGACGACCGACTCGTCGACTAGAACGGCCAGGCTGCGGCCGAAGCGCCGTGTCTCGCGGACGGTGAATTGCAGGGCGTTGCGCAGGCGGTAGCCGTCCAGCGCCTGGGGACGCCCCAAGCCCAGGAACACCACCCGAGGAGCGGGGATCTTGCCCAGAGTCGCGACCGGAGTGCGCTTGGGGAATGCGCCGGTCGCCTCGTGGTCGTCGCGCAGTCGGCTGAAAAGTCCGTCCAGCGCCCGGTCGACAGCCTGGGCCGATGGGCCCACCGGCCCCCCCTGGAAGTACGGCACCACCACGACGTCGGCGCTGATCGCTCCTAGGTCAGTGTCACTCGCCTTAGCTCGCAATCTCCCGCCCTCCTAACTACCCGGCCCGCACTCCGGGCCGTGGCCATGGCTGCGACGTCCGCGTCTCCCCGGTGACCCCGGGCAGGGCTCAGTGGTGAGGGTCGAAGCGCACCTGCCGCAATTCTGGAATCCATGTCCTTAGCGCTGACTCAAGCTCGCGGAGCACCTCTGGGGTCAGCACGACCACGAAGTTGGAGCTCGGGTGCGCCTGCACCACCACCTCTCCAGGCCGGGGCTGGGTGACCAACAGGCTGTCGCTGGCGGGGCCGGCGGCGATGACGCCCCGCACCCGCGCCGTCAATTCCAAATCAGTCACCGGAGAATTGTGGCAAAGCCGAGTCGGACAATGTCGGGATGCTATCCCGCCCCCGCTCCGCAGGTTCCCAAGCCACGCAGCTGTCTCCCCGCGAGTTGCTGGAGATCGAGGCCCGTCGTCAGGGCTTCGCGGAGGTGGGGGTGACCGATTTGGCGCCCTTCGACCAGGCCGCCAACCGAGCCCGCCAGGCCTTGGCGGCGGGGAGGATGCAAGGGATGCCCTGGTACACCGAGGAGCGGATCACCCAGGCCGCCGATCTGGGACGGCGGTTTCCATGGGGCCGGAGCCTGGTCGCGCTCAGCTACCCGTACCAGCCGGCCAGCACGCCCCGAGGCGCCCCTCCGGACCTACTACCGAGCCGCGGACGGCCGCGGGGCAGGATCGCCGGGTACGCTCTCGGTGAGGACTACCACCGGCGCCTGGACCGATCCCTGCGCCAGCTGGTCGGCCGGCTCGCGGCGCGGTCGCCGGGGTTGCGCTGGCATCGGTTCGTCGACCATGGACGCGCCCTAGACCGAGCCATTGCCGAGCGGGCGGGCCTGGGGTTCTGCGGCAAGCACACCCAGCTGATCACCGAGCAGGGCGGCTCGTACGTGCTGCTGGCGTCCTTGGTGCTCAGCCTGGAGCTCAGTCCCGACCAACCCTCCCAGCGGAACTGCGGGCACTGCCGGGCCTGCCTGCCCAGCTGCCCGACCGGAGCCCTGGTGGCCCCCGGGGTGATCGACGCGTCCCGATGCATCAGCTATCTGACCATCGAGCATGCGGGCTCCATCCCCGTGCCGCTACGACCCCTGATGGGCACCTGGGTCTTTGGGTGCGATCTCTGCCAGGAGGCGTGCCCGATCAACGAGCGACTCAGCCCGGCTTCGGTCCGGCCCGGTCCCGCCTCCACCGCCAGCGGCCCGGTGCCCTTCCCGGATCTGGTCGAGCTGCTGGCACTGTCGGAGCCGTCCTTTCAGGCTCGCTTCCAGGCCACCACCATGTTTCGCAGCGGCCGGGAGCGCCTGGCCAGGAACGCCGCCGTCGCCCTGGGGAATGCCGGCCAGCGCAGAGCGATCCCAGCCCTGGCTCGGGCGCTTGAGGAGGACCCCTCGTCCCTGGTGCGAGGTTCCAGCGCCTGGGCACTCGGCCATCTGGGGGGTCAGGCAGCCACCACGGCGCTCGCCGGCACACTGAGTCGAGAGGCCGACCCCGGGGTGGTGACTGAGATCGAAGACGCGCTGCGGGAGGCCTCCAGAGAGCGGGGACTAACTCCAGAGCGACTGCACCCGCTCGCCCATTCGGCATAATCGCGGCGGTGGCTGGCTTTGCCCCGGTCTGCGCGGCGGTCGACGTCCCCCAGGGAACTGGGCGGGTGGTCGATGCCGACGGCGTTGAGGTGGCCATCTTCCACGTCGACGGGGTCTTCCACGCGCTGGAGAACAGCTGCGCCAGCGGCGGTTCCATCGGTGAGGGCCAACTGCGAGGACATGTGGTCACTTGCCCGCTGGACGGCGAGACCTACGATGTCCGGACCGGCATCTCCCCGATCTCGGACGCCATCTTCGTCAAGCACTTCGATGCGCAGCTGGACGGCAACGGCAAGGTGCTGGTCCGGATGGAGCCCACCGAGGACGAGGATGAGGAACCCTGAAAGGGCGCCTGGCCGCTATCGATGTTGGCTCCAACACCGTTCACCTACTCGTCGCCAGCGTCGGTGAGCAGGGGACCAGTCAGCGCCGCCACGCGGTCCACCTGCTGGGGCTCGGCCGGCAGGTGGCGGCGACCGGAGAGCTCGGCGAGGAGCTGCTCCAGCGCACTGCAGCGCTGGTCGGGCAGCTGGTTGACCGGGCCCGGGCCGATGGAGCCGAACGCATCGGCTTGGTCGGGACCGAGGCACTGCGCAACGCCGCCGACGGAGCGGCCCTGGGAGATCGAATCCGGCAGCAGTGCCGGCTGCAGCTCCGGATCCTGACCGGAGAGGCGGAGGCTCGGCTCAGCTATCTGGGCGGGACCACGTTTTGGGTCCCCCCGGGAGAGCCAGCCACCGTTGTCGACGTGGGTGGGGGCAGCACAGAAGTGGTCCATGGGCTGGGCAGCCGGCCGGTGAACGGGACCAGCCTCCGGATGGGCTCCGATCGGATCCTGATGGCGATCAAGGCCGCCGACCCACCCACCGCCCGGCAGCGGGCGGATGCGGCGCTGCGCATCTCGATGGTGCTGGAGCCGGCTCCGGAGGCAGCCCAGCAGGGCATGCTGATCGCCACCGGGGGCACCGCGGCCAACCTGCCGGTGCTGCTGGGGGTCTGGCGGCCTTTCCCGGACTCCAAGGACGACCTCCGCGATGAGGGTGAGCGCGAGCCGTGGTTCACTCTGAACCGGGACAACCTCGACCAGGCGGCTCGCGTCACCGCCAACCACTCGAGCGCCGAGGTCGCGAGGCGCACCGGGCTCAGCGCGGCCCGCGCCCGGCTGATGGCAGGCGGAGTCCTGATCCTGCTGGGGCTCCTGGAGCGGTACCAGGCCAGGGCGCTGGTGGTCACCGAGCGCGGAGTGCGTGACGGGGTGCTCCTCCGGCTGGCCGCCGCGGCCCCCCGCCCCGGCCGATGACCGGTCCTGACCGAGGCCGAGTCTCCCCCTCCTTGCCCTAAGCTGGACTCGTGCCGGTCTTCGACTTTCACACCCACACCACCATCTCCGACGGCCATGCGGACGCGATGGCGATGGCCCGGCGGTGCCAGCAGAACGGCTATGCCGCTTACGTCTGCAGCGACCACGTCGACGAGGGCACCGTGGGCCGCCGGGCCCCGGAGATCGTGGAAGCCTGCCGCCGGGTGGCGGACGAACTGGGGATCAGCGCCATCCCCGCCGTCGAGGTGACCCGGGTCGCCCCGGAGCGGGTCGCCAAGGTGGCCGCTCAGGCTCGTTCGCTGGGAGCTCTCCTGGTCGTGGTTCACGGGGAGACCCTGGGGGACTTCCCGCAGCCGGGATTGAACCTGGCCGCCACCCGGTGCACGGACGTGGACATTCTGGGCCACCCCGGCCTGATCTCCCATGAAGCCGCCGAGCAGGCCCGGATCAACCAGATTCACCTGGAGATCAGCGCGGCCGGTCTCCACGGGCTCACCAACGGCCACGTCGCCATGGTGGCGCTGGAGGTCGGCGCCTCCTTGGTGCTGGACTCGGACGCCCACCGCCCGGAGAGCCTGCTCACCTCCGAGCGGGCTCACCAGGTGCTGGCGGGCAGCGGCCTCACGCTGGAGGGGGTGTCCAGGGTCGCCGAGCTGGCGCCCCTCTCGGTCCTCAAGCGACGGGGCATCCAGCTCTCGTTGGAGCCCAGCGCCCCCTGACCGATCCCGGCTGGGCTATTGGCCCGATTTCCCGGGAGGGCTCGGATTCCCGGGAGGACCCGGATTCGCGGGAGGGCCTGGCGTCGGGGCCGGAGCGGCCGCGGGGGTGGGGGTGACGTTCGGCAGGGGGGCCAGGGTGCCACTCGGAGTGTTGGTGGGCACCGTCTCGATGTCCTCGAGGTTCACCACCAATAGGGTTCCCTTCGGCCCCTGACTGAAGGTGACGATCACGGCCTCCCCGGAGATGAGGTCGCCGAGCGGGGTGGTGACTCCTCCCCTCGTCAGGACTGACTTGGCGGTCACCGTGGCCTGCACCGGTTCAGCTCCCGCCGGCTGGATGGCAATCAGGTTCGCCGCGAGCGAGATGCCGACGATCGTGCCATCGATCGGCCGTCCCACCAGGGAGCTGACCGACGAAGGGGAGGACTTGGGGGAGATGGCGGCCGCGGCATGACTCTTGCCCGGGCTGTTGCCCACCGTGAAGATGGTGAGCGAGGCAATCCCCAGCCCGACCCCCAGCACCGAGAGCGCGATGATGGCGAAGAAGATCAGCGCCAGCAGGCCGTGGCCGTGGAAGCCGATCAAGTTATGGCGCCCGCGCTGGCGCCGACCGGCCCGCACCCGCGGGCGCTTGTGGCTCACCGCCTTAATTCGGGGCAGTCGAGTCTCCGCCAATTCGCCTCCTCGCAATCCCGTCGGCCCTGACGGCGCCCTTGGGGCCGATGCCGAACCCGGCCGGAGTATAAATGACCACTCGAGATCGCCCGAGAAGGCTCGGTATCATCAACTGCCACCCATGACCTCCACCTACGATCACGGTGCCATCGAAGCCAAGTGGCAGTCCCGCTGGCAGGAATCAGGCCTCTACCAGCTGGACCTGGACCGAGTCCGTCGACCGTATTACAACCTCATGATGTTCCCCTACCCATCGGCGGAGGGGCTGCACGTGGGCAACATGTTCGCCTTCTCGGGCGCCGATGCCCACGGTCGCTTCGAGCGCATGCAGGGCTCCGATGTCTTCGAGCCGATCGGGTTCGACGCCTTTGGCATTCACAGTGAGAACTTCGCGCTCAAGATCGGCCGGCATCCCACCGAGCTGATCGCCAACAACGTGATTCGCTTCCGGGAACAGCTGAAGCGTCTGGGCGCCCAGTTCGACTGGACCAAGACGGTCGACACCACCGACCCCGCCTACTACCGCTGGACCCAGTGGCTGTTCGTGACCTTGTGGAAGGGCGGCTTCGCCTACCGGGCCCGCCGCAACGTCAAGTGGTGCCCGCAGGACCTGACCGTCCTCGCCGACGAGCAGGTGCTGGCGGACGGGACCTGCGAACGCTGCGGCGCCGTGGTGACCGAGAGGGAGCTGGAGCAGTGGTTTCTGCGGATCTCCGCCTTCACCGAGAAGCTCCTGGCGAACCTGGATGACCTCAACTGGTCGGAGAGCACCAAGTTGCTGCAGCGGCACTGGATCGGCCGCAGCCGGGGGGCGCTCCTCGACTTCCCCATCGAAGGCGAGGATCCGCTCCGAGTCTTCTCCACCAGACCGGACACCATCTTCGGCGCCACCTTCATGGTGTTGGCCCCGGACCACCCGCGGACGCTGGAGCTGACGGCGCCGGAGCACCAAGCCGAGGTGGCCGCCTTCGCAGCGGAGGCGGCGCGGCGGCGGATCGCGGGCCAGCGGGATGACGAGAACTCGACCCGGGGCCTGGCACTGGGCCGGGACGCCCTCCACCCCCTTACCGGGGCCCGCATCCCTCTCTTCACGGCGGAGTATGTCCTCTCCAGCTACGGCACCGGCGCGATCATGGCGGTTCCCGCCCACGACCAGCGCGATCACGCCTTCGCCCTCCAGCACCACCTGCCAGTGGTCGAGGTGGTCTCTGGGAGAGAGCCAGGTGGCGCCCACGGGGGGTCCGGCGTGCTCGTCAACAGCGCCCAATTCGACGGCATGAAAGCACCCGACCCCGCTCGCGAGGTGATGACCGCCGCCTTGGTCGAAGCCGGACTCGGTCAACCGCATGTGACCTACAAGCTCCGAGACTGGGGCATCTCGCGACAGCGCTACTGGGGCCCCCCGATTCCCGCGATTCACTGCCCGACGTGCGGGACGGTGCCCGTGCCAGAGGAGGACCTGCCGGTCCTACTCCCGTACATCGAGGACTTCCGACCAGTGGGCACCGGCGAGTCGCCGTTGGCCCGCGATCCCAACTTTCTCAACACCACCTGCCCCAATTGCGGCGAGCCCGCCAAGCGGGAGACCGACGTCTCCGACACCTTTCTCGATAGTTCCTGGTACTTCCTGCGCTACCCCTCCGTCGGCCGTGACGACGTGCCCTTCGACCGCGACCTGACCCGGAAGTGGCTACCGGTCAACTACTACGACGGCGGCAACGAGCACGCGGTTCTCCACCTTTTGTACTCACGTTTTGTGACGATGGCCCTGCATCAGCTGGGCTACCTCGATTTCGACGAGCCCTTCACCCAATTCCGGGCTCATGGGACGATCGTGAAGGGCGGCGCCAAGATGTCGAAATCCCGCGGCAACGTGGTGGTTCCGGACGAGTACATCGTGCACTTCGGGGCTGACGCCTTCCGCCTCTACCTGCTCTACCTCGGTCCTTATCACGAGAGCCTCAACTTCGTCGACACCGGCATCAATGGGCCTTTTCGCTTTCTGACCCAGCTCCTGCGCCTGCTCGAGCGGGTGGAGCTGGATGGCGATTCGGCGGAAGAGCCACCCGAGCTGGCGCGAGCACGGCATCGCTGCATCCATCAGGTCACCGTGGACACCCCGGAGCGCAAGTACAACACCGCCATCGCGGCGATGATGATCTTGGTCAAGCGACTGCGCGAGCACGAGGGTGCGGTACCCAGGATCGCCATGGAAACGCTGGCCCTTTTGCTGGCTCCCTACTGTCCCCACCTGGCCGAGGAGATCTGGGAGCGCCTCGGCCGCGGGTACTCCGTGCACCAGCAGCCGTGGCCCCTGGCTGACCAGTCCCTGCTTGTCGACGAGCAGGTGGTGGTGGTGGTCTGCATCAACGGCAAGAAGCGCGACCAGCTGGTGGTGGCGGCCGGTACCGACGCCGCCACCCTGGAGAGGGCGGCGCTGCAGCTACCCCGAATTCAGAAATGGTTGGACGGCCGGGCGCCTCAGCGGATTTTCGTCGTGCCCGACCGCCAGGTCAACCTGGTCCTCGCCGCTTAGTCAGCCACCCGGACTGGCGATCGGCAGCGACCCCGGATCAGTCCGGCCCCCAGCTCCACCTGCCAATGGCCGTGCCGGCTGGTCGGCTGATCCACCTGCGCGCGGACAGCGTCGGCCTGCCCGGACCGCGGCCGGGGCCCGGGAAGGAGGCGCAGGTAGGCGATGACCGCTTGGGCATCGGTGGCTCGGAGTTCCTCCGGATGCCAGCGCCGGGTGATGCAACCAAAGTAGCTCGACAGCCGAGGTGGTCCGGTGATTCGGTCTCAGCCGCGTACCAGCAGCTAGTCAGGATGTGTGAAGGCCACTGCACCATTGCCCGGAGAAGGTTCGACCTTATTTCTGGTGGTACGTTGCGGTAAGCCGCGAGCGTTGGTGTGGTCAGCGATCCTTCATACGGATCGCCCCGCTTATCCGCCCGACTAAAGAAGACTGCATCCTTCTCCAACAGGGACACAAACTTTGGTAGGTCCATGTACCGCCAGATGCGGGTGTCATATATCGGAGTGTCGACGACGGACTGTGGCTCGTAGCCCACGGCAGTCACCAACCCAATAACGCCATCAGGCGTTTACAAGAAGATAGGTAAATGCCCGGAGCGGTCCCTTGGCGCCAAGGCCACTTCGGGACAGAGCCAGTCTAGCGAGCCGTAGGCTCAAACGTAGAGGCACAGCGTTAGGGTTCCGGCTACCATCGCGGTAGGTTTCAGAGCTGATGGCCTGAGATCACCGGAGACTTCGACCTAGTACCACCTCCAGAGCCGGACCTGTCCAGGGGTTGGCCGTGGTACGCGGGGCCACTAGTTGTCGGTGTTTTGGTAGCTGTTGCGGCGAAGGCTCCCTACTGGGTCGGCATCGTCATAGCCGTTATCCCACTCGCCGCGTGGTCTCTTCAAGTGTGGAAGCTCAATGTCAATTATCGACTCGACCAACACCTCTTCAAGCTCAAGATTATGTCGAAGACCGCCAGTGGCGCGCGGCATGCCGCCACGGCTCCTGTTAACGAACCAAACTTCAGTCAGCTTGACTCACACTACCCAGATGTCGCCAAGGTGCATCATCGTTCGTGGGAGTTGCGCAATCAGACTAAGTGGATTCAACGTGGCAGCGAGGTATTGCCTGTAATCCCAGATGGTATCGAGTGGGACTTGGGGGTAATTACCGCCGACGATCAGGCACTCTTCAAATCAACGGGTCAACTGCTATGGGACATTCACCATGCCACCAAGCTGACTGGTTCATGTGATACGTGCCGCAGTGGGTTAAGGCTCCAGCGTCTAATCTCGTGGATACCCCGAAGTGAATTGGATTAGTTGGGTACTGGTAACCCCCGCGGCTGCCAGGGCCTGGTGCTTTAACCATAAATGGCTATTTGTTGGGGGCAGCGATCCAGCGCCATTGCGCTAACCGTCCGCTAGACGTGGCCTGAATGAGTCCGGCATCGCGCATCTCGTGTACGACCTTTTGTAACGTGCGGTCGCTGATACCGGGCAGTGCGATCCTCATGCTAGCCATGTCGATCTGGCCCTCTGCGTGCTCCTCGATGTAGCGGCGGACGCGTGCCGCCTTGGTTCCGTGAGTACGCTCGGCTTCCGCGTAGCTCACAAAGCGTTGGTATGCGGATTCGATTATTTCAATTAGGTATGCAATCCAAGGCCACGGATCATGTTGGTTCTCATGCCATCCCTCGGTCGATGTCAGCAGTCCACCGTAATAGGCATCTTCGGTGGATTCAAAAAGCCGTTCTATGCTCACGTACTTTCCGACGTCGTAGCCACTTCGGGCGAGTAGGAGACCTATCAGCAACCTACTCACGCGGCCATTGCCATCTGCAAACGGATGGATCACTGTAAATTCAAGGTCAAAGGCGGCAGTCAAGATGAGCGGGTGGTGAATACCTCGCTCTAGCGCATCGTTGTAGCCCCCCACTAGATTCTCTAGAGCTTGGTCGGCTTGTGATGCTGGGACGGGGCGGAAGCGCACGGTCCTCAATCCTGCTGCTTGCCGTTCGACCACCACGTTGTCGCTCGTCTTGATCTGGCCAGCGCCAAGATCCCCAGTCGGGGCGAAAAGCAGACGATGTAGATGAAAGATGAGTCCGCGGGAGATCGCCTGTTCCATGACGGCCTCGGTAAAGATGTAGGTGAGCGCGTCGCTGTACCCCCGAAGCTCCTGCTCACTTCGGTTCTGCGGCTTTTGGCTGGGATCAGCAACGATTGCTTCGGCCCGGGCGTGTGGGGCTGAAACACCCTCTATGGCGGAGGATGCCTCAGTGCTCTCAATTTGAGCCCTCTTGCGTAGGGCCTCAAGCAGCTTCGGCAGTTGCTGCCTGTAAAGGTCCGCTTGCCCGGCCCATCGGTCAATATGCCCTAATCTTCCGACTACAGTGGCGGGAACCGGATCGAGACGCTCACCTAACCCGTAGAAACTGGTGATAGCTATCAAAGTATACCAGCCAATGCCTAAAAGGTATGGTTGGTAGGCTTGAAAGGTATACTTTCTCCGCCACAGCCAGTAAAGGCTCAGTTATCCGGGCAAGGGTGGCCCTGTCGTCGGGCGGTTGGCACCTCCTACTTGTCTCCCTCTTCCTGGTTGTCTCGGGGGCGACGGTTGACGGCTGGCGGAGGGTGGTGGCCTTGGCGGCTTGGCGGGGGAAGTAGGGGAACTGAGCCGGAAGGCCGACGAAGGTGTCTCTCACGGTGCCTCAAAAGACAGGCTTCGGTAGCCATTCCCGTAGCCAAAAGAGGCTTGGGGTAGGATCTCTCCTGCATCGGCCGCTTACTCCCGTCGGTGCCACGGACCCCGGTTGGTGCAAGCCATCGCGGGGTCTTTTTGCGCGAGTACAGACTAGGCCGCTATGTCAACACTGGGACACTCTCAGTGGACATGGCCAGTCAGCTACGATCCCCGGATGATCTCGGGAGGGGAACTGCAGGCAGTCAGACTGTGAACGGGTGCTATGGGTGAAGTACGCTGCTTGATGGCTTACATCGAGAGCCATCGCACTTGAGAGTTGTGTCACTCAACTTGTGTCAAGGATAGAACCCGACAACAGGTAGCCCTACTTCGAAGCGAGATCATCCCGGCCCGTAGCTCAGCTGGTTAGAGCGGGGTTCTTATAAAGCCCAGGTCCTGGGTTCGAGTCCCAGCGGGCCGACCACCAATGCACCGCGCCCAGACGCCCAGCGACCTCCACTCCGGCGAGCGATCGCGAGTCGGTTTCCGATTCGGATAAGGCCCACTTCGTGCGCGACCCGTCCGCCGCCCGCTGATCTTCGATCGGTCGCCGGGGGGGGGGCGCTACCGGGCACCGGTGCGTCCTCCGAGCGGGTACCCGCTGTCGCAGATCAGGTCGCCTTCGGAGATCGCGTCTGCTTCGGCGAGATACCCCTCCCGACACGACAGTGGACTTCTGTTACGCGCGCTCACCTCGGGCGAGCAGGCAACAGCGTCGTAGGCTGCGAGGATCGCCGGATACGCCCACTGAGCCTTGGTGATCGTGGTGAAGGCTTCGTCGTGCGCTGCTTCGGTGCGGATCCCGATCAGCTCGGTCGGCTCCACCTCGTCGGAGCAGGCGAGCGTCGCCTCCCGGGGTCCGTCACTGTCGTGGTCGACAACGCCGTGAAAGACCAGACTGAATGGTCCAATCGGTGGGGCACCGCTCAGGTGTTCAGCGAACACGCTCTTCGCCTCGACAACGAAGGCGTCGGTCTCGAAGGCCCGCAGGCGGCGCTGAATCGACAGCATTCGCCTGGCAGGCACGTGACGGGTCTGAATGGTAAACATCGGGCGGTCTTCCTCTCTCAAAATCGCGTGGATGTGCCGGACCAGGGACCGGCGGCTCGTGTGACGAGCATCCAATTCGACCAAGTGCCGAGTGAGCCGCTCGGTGGGGAGCTCGGGGCCTCTGCCGAGATCAGCGAGCAACGATCCGATCTCGGCCAGGCTCATGTCGATGCCGCACAACATGGCGATCAGGCTAGCCGTGGGGAGCTGATCGACTCCGTAGCGGCGGTACCGATTGGACAGTTCCACGTCGACTGGCGGGAGTAGACCGATCTCGTCGTAGATCCGAAGCGCCTTGGCACTCAGCCGTGAGCGTCGAGCGAACTCACCGCTGCTGAGCAGTTCGGTGGTCGGTTCCGCCGCCACCCCTCGATCTTCCCCCCTGCCCCAAGGGCGTGGTCAAGCGCGAGTCGTCCCGAACTGCGGAGCTCCAGTTCTCCCGAGGCGCCCCGGCCTCGATCAGCTACCGACGGGAAACGTCGTGGCACCTAGCGGCGGTACCACCTGAGCCTTGACGCTGGCACCGATTCGGGTCATCTAAGGCATACGCGGGCCTGCGGCTGCCACCGACACCGGGCTCGTTGCCAAAGCTCCGGCTAATGACCGCGCGTCGGGGCGCAGCGCAGGAGCCGCCCTGCCGTCGGTCGGCGGAGACAACTTAGGCGAGAGCGTCCACCGCCGCCTCCACCATCCGCACCAAGCCCTCGGCGCACTGCTCCTCGAGGCCGGGAGCCTCGTTCTCCAGCACGTTGGCGAGGACTGCGAGTCCGCTCTGCTCCCAGACGTTGCCGTCCCGGATCAGGTCGCTCCCTCGCTCGGTCGTCGCGAGATATACCAGTCGACGATCGGACGGGTCGCGATCTCTGCGAGCCACGCCCAGCTCCACCAAGCGATCGGCCACGGTCGTGGCCGCCGCTGGCGAAAGTCGGAGTAGAGCGGCCAGCTCGGTCATGGTCGTCGGTCTCGGCTGGATCAGATACAGAGCGTGCGCCTGACGGCTGGAGAGGGCCTCTACCTCCGTCCCGACCACCTCGGCACCGGCGTCGGGACGGGGTCGAAACAGGACGTGCAGCACTTCATGCAGACGCGCCAACTCGCGAAGTAGTCGCTCGGCCCGCGCTTGCCCGGTCGGACGATCCATGGCTGCAGCTCCCATCGAGGGTGCCCGACACGCGCTGGAGCGGCGACCCCCGACCGTCCAGACTAGGCGCGCACGTTAGCACGGTGCTGTGTTCTCACGACCCAGTCCTACACGGGCCCGAAGCTTCCCGGGACCTCGGATTTCGAGGGTTGCCGGGTCGCCGTGCGAAAATGGCTCCCGCGGCCGGGGGGGCCGTGCGTTCCCAAACTCAGTTGGGCCACATTTCCGGTCCATCGGCCGGGCCACCCGAGTTGGAGCATCAGCCCTGTGTCATTGGTGGTAATTCTCGGCGAGGACCGCTTCCGCGAGCAGTTGGAAGCGCTCGCGGTTGAAGTCGGGTACTCGGTTCCCCGGCAGAATGAGATCGATGCAGAGCCGGACGCGGCCGTGCGGGCTCGGCTGGAGCGCGACCCCAATCTGGCCTTGGTGGTCAGTGAGCGGATGGGCCAGGAGTGGGTAAGAGCGCTCGATCACGAGGGTACCCGCTACTGGCTCGTTGAGGCGGGGTTCCCGCGAGGCCCTGGCTTCCAGCCGCCCAAGCGTAAGCCGCACCGCCATCTGCTGGGGCTGGACCAGACTACGCTCGGCTATCTCCGGCAGCTCCTCGACGACTGGCGGGACCGCGAACTGCTGCGGGTGGACTGTTTCACCTTCGCCTTCCGGGAGGGGATGCCTCCGGAGGCGGACTGGGTGGTCGACACCCGCTTCCTGGACAGCCCCTACTGGATCACCGAGATGCGGGAGAAGCCGGGCACCGATCCCTTGGTGCGTGAATATGTCATGGCCCAGCCGGGAGCTCAGGAGCTGGTCGGTCAGTTCCTTCCGATGCTGCTGCGGCTGGTCCCCATGTACCAGGCGCAGCGTCGCTCAGTGCTGCGGGTGGCGGTGGGCTGCACCGGCGGCCTGCACCGCTCGATGGCGATCGCCTCCGAGCTAGTGGAGCGGATCGATCAGTCCGGTGCGGCGGCGGCCCGCTATCTCCAGGAGCCGCCGCTCCACCTTCCCCAGGAGCTGGACTGATCCCGCTCCGGCGAGCCTAGGCCTGGGCTCCGCCCAAGGCGGCGATGACCGCCCGGGCCCCTCGTCCGTGGTGATCGGTGAGCGCCAAGCCGCCATGGGGGAGGACCGAGCGGACCAGATCCTCGTAGGCGCTGCGCACCTCGGGGTAGCGCAGGAAGAGGAGGTGGGCATACTCTCGGACCACCGGGCGCGGTGGCCGGTGCAGCCGCAGGTGGACCTCGGCCGGGAGATGGTTGGCCTTGCGGCTGTTGCAACGCTTGCAGGCCACCACCTGATTCTCCCAACTGCTGGGGTTGCCGCCACGAGAGACCGGAATCACGTGGTCGATGGTGAGTTCGGGAGGCGCCGCGTGGATGCCGCAGTACTGGCAGCAGTGTTCGTCGCGCAGCAAGAGGTTGCGACGGTTGGGCCGTAGCATCCGCCGAGGCACCACGATGTTGCGCAGCAACCGGACCACGATCACCCCGTCGCTAAAGCGGCGCTCAGCCAGCTCCTCCACCACCATCGCCTTGACCGCGTCGTCCAGGAAGGCGACCCGATCCTTGGTCAGCAGAACGACCAGGCGGCGACGGCTAATGACGTTGAGAGGTTGTAGCGAGGCGTTCAGCAGTAGCACCGGCATGGCGACATTGTGAGCGCATCGCCGGGGGGAGTTCAGCCCCGGCGCAGCCCAAACGCGGTCCGGAGACCCCCAACGTTGCCCAGAAATCCGTGATTCACCGTGAACAGAACCAGTGCCAACACCAGCGCCACCAAGAGGGCCAGCGCCAGGTAGCTGGTGACCGAGGGGCCGGAGGTCGGGGACGGTAATCCCTGGTTCGCCACCGCCTACCTCCTCGAGTCCCGGCGCGCCGGGGGTTCCAGAGACCAGCGACCCTGGCCGTCCACGCCGATCAGCGACAGCCCCCACCTGCCGCCCTGGCAGCTGAGTGCCAGCGGGAAGAGCCGGGCCACCTCCTCGCGCTGCCAGCTGGTGGTGGTCGCCAGCTGGGCCGGGGCGATCTGCCTCGCCACGTGCTCCAGTCCCCCGAGCAAGGAGTGCTGACGCAGCGCCACCACGGTGCCGCCGCCCGGTCTGGGCAGGGATCGGATCAGCTCGTCCAGGATCGGGTCAGGCGGCTGGTCGAGGAAGAGCTCGCCGCTCCGGAGCGCCTCCAGCACCGCCCCCGGGTGGTGCTGGTCGAGAACCGGCCAGCCGGCGGGCACCCACCAGCCGGCGGAGCCGAAGCTGAGCAGCCTGGTGCTGGCGAAGCTCGCCTCAAACCGCTCGGCCAGAGCCGCCAGGGCGGGCTCGGGCCAGGGCCCGACCACGAGTAGCGCCCCGCCCCCCAGCACGGCCCGCCGGGCCTCCACCAGATCAGCGGGGTCCAGATCGGCCGACTCGCGGGCGGCGACTCGCACAGCCAGATAGGGACGGTCGGTCAGAGGGGGCAGCAGAAACTCCAGGGCGACATCGCCAACGTGGCCCTCGCCGCAGAGCGCCTCGTCGGGTAGGTCAAGGCCGCGACGGACCGTCCCTACCGCCTCGGCGGCCGTCCCCGGCGAAAGCGGCTTGCCCAATTGGGTCCAGCGCTCTCCGGCGAGGACCTCCAAGGGCGATCCTGGTCGGATCCGCACCAGTTCCGCGCCCCGCTCCAGGGCTTCTCGGGCCAGCGCCGGGGCTCCGCTGAGGTCGAGTTCCAAGGTGCGCGCCGGCGGCTCATCAGGGTCATCCTCGAGGATAGCGGCACCCGCGGACGGCGGGGGCGGAATCCCCTGGGCCGGGCCATTCTCTAACCAGGTGGCGGAGGGTCCCGAACTGACGAGGGAGCGAGCCGAGGGCGGGGGTGGGGGAGCACCGGCCACCTCGATCAGAGTCATCGCCACGCCGGCCACCCGCAGGGAGCCTCCCACCTCGAGGAGCGCCCTGGCGCCCGGCCCCAGCCGGCGCCCATCTACCCAGCTGCCACTGACCCCGCCCAGGTCGTGTACCTCGACCCCGGCGGGCACCCTGGTCAGCTCGACATGCCGGTTGTCGACCGCCTCATTGGGATCCAGGTGGCTGACGTCGACGTCGGGGATGGTCCCCCCGGGGAAGCTCCGGCCGAGCAGGATCGGAAAGCGCTCCAGCGTTACCGTGGCTCCGTCCGAGGCCCGCAGGGCGAGCAGGCCGGTGGCGCTCATCGGTTCAGGGCCAGCAGCGAGAGGCGCGCGGCACGATCACCCGTTGACGCCCCGACTCTCCAGCTCAGAGATCAAGGCCGGGACAACCTTGAGGACATCTCCGACCACGCCCAGATCGCACAGCTTGAAAATCGGAGCGTCCCGGTCTTTGTTGATGGCGACGATGTGCTTGGCTCCCTTCATCCCGACCGTGTGCTGCATCGCCCCGCTGATGCCGCAGGCGACATATAAGTCCGGTTTGACCGTCTTCCCAGTCTGGCCGACCTGGCGAGCGTAGGGGACCCAGCCGGCGTCGACCACCGCCCGACTGGCGCCCACTGCGCCGTGGAGCAGCTCGGCGAGTTGCTCCAGCAGCTCGAAGTTGCTGGGATCCTGGAGTCCCCGCCCACCGCTGACCACCACCTTGGCCTCCTCCAACTTGGGACCGCTGCTGGGGGCGACCACCGACTCCAGCCGGCGCGCGCCTCGGGGCGCGTCCTGCGGGAGGGACACCTCGACCACCGGGGGCGAAGGCCCGGTGGCGCTCTCCGCCGTCACCGCCTTGGGCCGGAGCAGCACACACGGGCTGGGACCGCCCAGCTCAGTCAGGACATTCTGGGTGGCCCCGAAGATCGAGGAGACCGCCGCGAACCCTTCGCCGCGGGAGACCACATCGGTGGCATTGGCGACCACGGTGAGGCCAAGCCGGGCACTCAGCCGGGCACAGATGTCCCGGGCGTCGTAGGTCGCCCCGAACAGGATCAGGTCCGGATGGTGCTCCTCTACGAGCGCCGCCAGGGCGGCCGCCGCAGGCTGGGCCACGAACTCTCGGTAGGCCTGGTCGGTACCGGCGTAGAGCATGGTCGCGCCATAGGCCCCGAGGGGCGCCGCCGCCGTGGCCGCCTCCGGGTCCAGCACCACCACCCCGACCTCGCCCAGCTGGCGTGCCTTGGTGAGCACCTCCAGAGTCTCCGGAGCTGGCTCGGAACCCACCAGTTCCCCATACACCAGGATCTTCTGGGCCACCCTCAGATCACCTTGAGTTCGGCCAGGTAGTCAGCGATCCGCTGGGCGGCCCCACCCTGATCCTCAATCACCTCTCCCCCCTGGCGCTGAGGAGCCGGCTCGACGCTGACGATCTTCTGGCTGGCACCGCTCGCTCCCACAGTTGAGGGATCGATCCCCAGATCCTCCAAGGTGGGCTGTTCCAGCGGCTTGCTGCGCGAGGCCACGATTCCCTTGAGGGTCGGATAGCGCGGTTCGTTGATCCCCCCGGTCACGGTCACGACCGCCGGCAGCTCGGCCTCCACCACGTCGTGCCCGTTGGGGGTCTGGCGGTGGATGCGCACCTTGCTTCCAGTCACCTCCAGCTGCTTGGCAAAGGTGAGCGAAGGCCAGCCCAGCAGCTCTGCGATGGCGGCGGGAACGGTTCCCGTGTAGCCGTCGGTGGACTCGGTGCAGGCGATCAACAGGTCCGGCTGAACTCGCTTCGCTGCCGCTGCCAGGACCTGCGCGGTGGCCAACGCGTCAGAACCGCGGAGTCGCTCATCACTGACCAGAACCCCCGCCGAGGCGCCCATGGCCATGGCCTTGCGAATGACCTCGACCGTCTTCTCCGGCCCCATCGAGATGACCACCACCTCGCCCTCGCTCGCGGCCGCCACCTGGAGGGCCGCTTCCACTCCGTAGGTATCCCCGGGATCCAGCACCACCTCCCCCTGATCCCGGATCAGCAGGTGGGACTGGGGATCCAGCTTGCCGACCCCGGAGGGATCGGGAATCTGCTTCACCAAGACCGCGATCTTCAACCAGGCAATCCTCCACTCGGCCAGGCCCGTCCCAAAGCGCCAGGCCATCTTACCGAGCGCCGAACGCGCCCCAGCTCGATCCGCTAGCCAGGTGCTCGGGAAGCCGGACGTATAATCGGCCAGCCCTTCCAAGGGTGAAGCAGACCGGGCGCCGCGCGCCGGCTCGCTCCGGGGCCCCGTGGTGTAGCTGGCCTAACACGCCACCCTGTCAAGGTGGAGATCGGCGGTTCGAATCCGCTCGGGGTCGCCACCTCCCGTCTCTTCCCGGCAGACCGCCGCGATGGCGCTACGATCGGCGCGATGTCGATGCATCCGGAGGCCAGCACCGGCTTCGCCCGGGGAGCAGCCGCCTACGAGCGGGGTCGCCCCGATTACCCGTCGGCCGCGGTCGGCTGGCTAGCCGCCCGGCTCGGCCTCGGTCCCGGCAAGCTGGTGGTCGACCTGGGGGCCGGCACGGGCAAGTTGACCCGCCAGCTGGTTCCGTTTGGGGCCCGGGTGATCGCCCTGGAGCCGGTCCAGGAGATGGCGGCCGAGCTGGAGCGGGTGGTCGCCGGGGTGGAGGTGCAGGCGGAGACCGTCGCCAGTACCTCACTCGCCTCGGGATCGGTGGACGCCGCCACCGCGGGTCAATCCTTCCACTGGTTCGCCGACCAGTCATCCCTGCGAGAGATCCACCGCATCCTTCGGCCCGGTGGCCGGCTGGGTCTGGTCTGGAATCGGCGCGACCCCCACTCGCAGCTGTGGCGGGCCGTGTCGGATCTGATCGAGCCTCTGCGGCACGGGTCTCCGGACCACTCCACCGGTGAGTGGCGCCGCCAGCTGCGGGCCAGTCACCTCTTCGGCCCGCTGGAGTCCCGAGCCTTCCCCCACCAACAACAGGCCACCCCGGATCAGCTGGCGGACCGGGTACTGTCGCTCAGCTTCGTGGCTGCCTCGGTCCAGCCCGTCCAGGAGCGGGTCCGCGAGCAGGTTCTGGAGCTGGCCGCCGAATACCAGGGTCGCCCTGGCCGCCCCCTCGCCCTCCCCTACCAGAGCGAGGTGTTCGCCTGTCGTGCCTGCTGAGGGCCGGTCGGAGTCAGAGCTGGCCCCGCTGCCCCAGGCCTTTCTCGCACTGCTGGCGGGCCACGACGAGATCTTGGTGAGCTCCCGGGATCGAGCCGGACTGGGCACGGTGCGGATGTGGTTCGCGGTAATTCCCCCTGGCTTTATCTACCTGCTCACCTTGCCCTACACCAGAAAGGCGGAGCGCTGGCGGGACGATCCCTGGGTGCGGTTCCGGGTCCCAGGCAAAGCGGCGATCCAGGACGGGATCGTCACCGCGGTCGGCTGGGAGGAGGCGCAAGCCAGCGCCGAGCAGCTCACCCCCAGCTTCTCCATGGCCGGGGCGGCAACCCCCGAGGCGCTCCGCTGGATGCTCCAGGACGGCAGTCGCCTGCTGCTCAAGGCGGGGATCAGACGGGTCTTTGATTCAGACGGAGTCGAGCTGGTCCAGGCGGAGGACACCACCTAGGAGCGCCGTGACGCCCAGGGCCACCTCAGCGGGCTCGCTCCACTCCTCCGGGCAGTGGCTGCGTCCCCCCTTCGACGGGATGAAGATCATTCCCATCGGGCAGAGCCGAGCCAGATGGGCGGCATCATGGCTCGCCCCGGAGGAAAGCTCCAGCAGCGGCTGACCGAGCTGCTCGATCACCTGCCCGACCAGTTGCCGGATCGTAGCCGCGGAGGCGACCGGAGGCTCAGCGGAGACCCAATCGACCACCAGTTCGACGTGGCGCCGCCGGGCCAGTTCCTCCGCTCCGGCTTCCAGTTCCCGATGGCGGTCGCGGAGCCAGGTGTCCTGCACACTCCGAAGCTCCGCCCACACTGTCGCCTCCCCCGGAACCACGTTGCTGGCGCCCGGCGAGATGTCCAGCCGCCCGACCGTGCCCACCCCGACGTCGGTGGGCCCGGATTGGCGGGCCAGCCGCTCCACCAGCAGGACGACCTCGGCGGCGGCCGCGAGGGCGTCCCGGCGGCCCTGCATCGGGGCGGTGCCGGCATGGTCGGACCGGCCATGGACGGTGATCACCGACCGATGAATGCCGGCGATGGCGGTCACCACCCCGAGCGGAACCCGCGCACGCTCCAGGGCGCTTCCCTGCTCGATGTGCAGCTCCAGATAGGAGTGGAGTCGCGCCCCCGGCCAGAGCCCCTGGGAGAGTTGGTCCGGGCGCGATCCCGCCGCGGCCAGCGCGTCGGCCAGAGTCTGCCCCTCCTGGTCTTCCAGGCTGAGGAAGTTCGGCCCCAGCTCGCCGGCGACGGCCCGGCTGCCGAGGCAGCTGACGCCAAACCGGTTCGGCTCTTCACCTAAAAAGTCCACGACCAGCAAGGGGTGCCGGAGGAGCTGGCCATCCTGCTGGATCAGCCTCACCACCTCGATGGCTCCGAGCACCCCCACCATGCCGTCGAAGCGGCCGCCGCCGGCGACGGTGTCGGTGTGCGAGCCGATCACGATCTGGGGGAGATCAGACCCCTCGCCCTCCAGCCGGCCGATCAGGTTTCCCACCGGATCGGTGTGGACCGCGAGGCCCACCTCCTCCATGCGCTGCCTCACCCAGCCGCGAGACCGCTGGTAGGGCTCGGAGAAGAGGCGACGGGTAAAGCCTGACTGGTCCGGCTCCCGGAATTCGGCCAGCTCCATCAGCTGTCCCCATAGGCGGTCCTGGTCGGGAGGTGGCAGGGTGCTCAAGATGACGCCCGGGACCGTAGCAGCCCGGGGCCGACTTGTGCGACGAGGCGAGCGAATGGGACGATGGCGACCATGCCCACCCGAGCCGACGCCCTGACGCTCCTCTACGAGACGACCAAGACCGACAGCCTGCGCCGGCACGGCCTGGCCCTGGAGGCGGTGATGCGCCAGGCCGCCCGACGCACAGGCGGTGAGGAGGAGGAGTGGGCGATCACGGGTCTCCTCCACGACTTCGACTATGAGGCTCACCCCAAGGATCACCCCTTCTGGGGCCGACCGGTGCTGGAGGCACAGGGCTACCCCGCTGAGATCGTCTTGGCCATTCAGGGCCACGCCACGTTCAGCGGGGTGGCCCGCGACAGCGAGATGGCGAGGTGGCTATTTGCGCTCGACGAGCTGACCGGCTTCGTGATGGCGGTCGCGATGGTACAACCCGGCCGCGATATCAGCGTCGTCAAGCCCTCATCGGTGCGCAAGAAGCTGAAGGACAAGGCCTTCGCCCGCAGCGTGCTCCGGGAGGACATCGCCCTCGGCAGCGAGGAGCTGGGGATCGAGATCGAGCAACTGGTCGAGCTGGTGAAGTCCGGGCTCACGCCGATCGCGGGGGAGCTCGGGCTCGGGCCCGCCCAATAACGACGCCTATACTCGACCGCTGTCCTCTCCGGGGAGGTGGCTGAGTGGTCGAAAGCGCCCGCCTGCTAAGCGGGTGACGGGGGTTAACCTCGTCCGAGGGTTCGAATCCCTCCCTTCCCGCGCCGGGGACAGCTGAGACGGAGTGCCGCGTTTGCCGGAGCGCGGCCAGCCCGATTGCCGGGCAGATGAGCCGTCGGTAGCTCGCCGGGCTGGTTAGCTACTCAGCGCGTCTACCCCTGGAGAGGCTCACTTTTGCGACTACGCTGTGGGAGTGTCCAGTGAGGAGGCGGCGGAGCTGAAACGGGTCCCCAATCAGGAGTCCGACGAGGCCATCGTCGCACCGTCCGGACGATTTCGACTGTACCTGGGCGCCGCCGCCGGAGTGGGCAAGACCTGCGCCATGCTGGATGAGGGCCGGCGTCGGCGGGAGCGGGGCCGCGACGTAGTGGTGGGCTTCGTCGAAACCCACGGACGGGCCCACACGGCCGAGTTCCTGCGCGACCTGGAGGTCGTGCCGCGGAAGCAGGTCGAGCACCGAGGCGGTCGGTTCGAAGAAATGGATCTCGATGCCATCTTGGCCAGGCGACCCCAGCTGGCCCTGGTCGACGAGCTGGCCCACACCAACGTGCCGGGGAGTCGCCACGGCAAGCGCTGGGAGGACGTGCTGGAGCTACTGGAGAACGGCATCAACGTGATCAGCACAGTGAACATCCAACACCTGGAGAGTCTGGCGGAGAGCATTGAGGACATGACCGGCGCCAAGGTCCGGGAGCGGGTGCCAGACTGGGTGGTCCGGCGAGCTGACCAGACCGAACTGGTCGACTCCTCGCCGGAGCAACTCAGGCGCCGGCTGCTCCACGGGAATGTTTACACGGCCGATCGGGTCCCGGCCGCTCTGACCCACTTCTTCACCACCCGCAACCTGACCATCCTGCGCGAGCTGGCGCTGCGCTTCGTCGCCGACGAGACCGAGGAAGCGCTGCTGCGACAGCTCCAGAACTCCGCCTCGGGGCCGGTGGAGACCGGCGAGCACTTCTTGGTTGGGGTTACCGCGGCTCCCGGCACCGACCAGTTGCTGCGAAGGGCAGCGCGGATCACCGCCCGTACCAAGGGTGACCTCCATGTGGTGCACGTGATTGCGGGGGACTCGGCTCGAACTGGTGACCAGCACGCGCTCGACGAGCTGGAAGCGCTCAGCGTCGCGCTCGGTGGCGAGTGGTCAACTCTGCGCGGTGACGACATCGCCTCCACCTTGGTCACCTTCGCCAAGGCCCACCACATCACCCAGGTAATGGTGGGCTCCGACCCCGGGCGGAAGTGGGGCATCGGTCGCGGTGGCGGACTCCGGGAGCTCCTGCGGCAAGCTGGCAAGGCCAACCTGGACGTGCATGTCATGTCCCTCCCCCGCGCCCGTGGCAAAGCCGCCACGGAGGTTGCCGCTCCGGACGACGGATGAAGTGATGAACCGGGCCAGCCGGCGCCCGGCCACGGGGATAGTCGCCGCCGTCGCTCTGAACGCGATCCTGGCGGCCGCCATGCTCCCCGCCCGGGCCGACCTGGGGACCACCACCAGCGGACTCGTGCTCATCATCCCGGTGGTGGTCGGGGTCGCCGTCGGCGGCTGGGTAGCCGGGATCGTGGCGATCGCGGCGGGCTTCCTGTGCTTCGACTTCCTCTTCATCCGCCCCTACGCGACCTTGGCGGTCTCCAACTATCGAGACTGGATCACGCTCGGGGTCTATGTCGTAGTGATGCTGATCGTCTCCCGGGTGGTGTTCTCCTTGCAGCAAGCCCGAGGTCAGGCCCGGCGGCGAGCGGACGACGCTCGGCACCTGCTCGAGGTATCCGACCTCCTCATCGGCGACAAGCCACTCGCCGAGCTGCTGGCGACCGTGGTGAGAACCGTCCAGCGCGAGTTCCGGCTGAGCTCGGCGGCGCTGCTGCTGCCGGCGGGGGAGCAGCTGGCCATTGCCGCCCAGTCCGGCGAGCCCTTGCCCGAGGCGGTGCTCAGCGGGGGCACCCTGAGCGGGGTGCCGTCCACCCCACTTGCCCTGGCCGGGCTGGCCGGCTTGCGCACCCTTCCCCTGGCCACCGCTGAGCGAGCGATCGGCATGCTGCTGCTGAGTGGGCCGGCTCTCTCCGCCACCGACCAGCAGCTGCTCACCACGTACGCCAATCACGCGGCGCTGGCGGTCGAGCGAGCCCAGCTGCGCGAGCAGGCGCTGCAGACCCGGGTCCTGCGTGAGGTCGACAACTGGCGCCGCGCTTTGCTGGGCTCGGTGGCCCACGACCTACGCACGCCGCTGGCCTCGATCAAGGCAGCGCTCTCGGATCTGGGCGATCCCTCGGTCCCTTTGTCTGACCGTGACCGCCGGGATCTGCTGGTGACCGCCGAGGACGAGACCGACCGCCTCACCCGACTGGTCAAGAATCTGCTCGACATGTATCGGATCGAGGCGGGGATGCGGCGCCTGGCGACCACTCCCGCGCCCCTGCTGGAGCTGGTCGGCGAGGCTCTGGAGGCGATGCGCGGGGCGCTTGCGTCACGCCCGGTAGCGGTGGACGTGGCCGCCTCGCTCAAGGTCCGGGTGGACCGGGCCCTGGTGGTCCGAGTGCTGGTCAACCTGCTGGAGAACGCAGCCCGCCACACGCCCGACCAGACTCCGGTAGTGATCCGGGCTCGGCGCCACCAGAGCTGGGTCGAGCTGGAGGTGGAGGACGGCGGCCCCGGTCTCAGCGCCGAGCGGCTGGCCACCGTCTTCAGCCCCGTCCCTGACAGCGGCGAACCATCTGGTTCCCCGAGCGGGGTTGGGTTGGTGATCTGCAAAGCTTTCATTGAAGCCAACGGCGGCAAGATCAGGGCCAGATCGGGGTCCAAGGGCGGTTTGCAGCTGGACATCCGGCTGCCGGCGGCATAGTTCAAGAGAGATGGCCAGCCTTCTGCTCATCGACGACGAGCCAGCGATCCTGCGGGCTCTAGGAATCGGCCTGCGGGCCCGCGGCTACGACCTCCACGTAGCCCGCACCGGAGCTGAAGGGCTGGTGGAGGCGGTCCGACATCGCCCCGAGGTGGTGGTGCTCGATCTGCAGCTGCCCGACATGGACGGAATGGAGGTCTGCCGACAGCTGCGCGGGTGGACTGAAGTGCCGGTGCTGATTCTCTCCGCCCACGGAGAGGAGGACCGCAAGGTCGCCGCCCTGGACGCCGGCGCCGACGATTTCGTCACCAAGCCCTTCGGCATGGCTGAGTTGGAGGCCCGGATCCGGGTCGCTCTGCGCCACCGACAGGAGCAGTCAGGTGGCCCCGAGCTGACCGTCGGGCCACTCACCATGGACCTGGCCGCCCACACCGCGGCGATGAACGGTCGGCGGGTCGTCCTGACCGCCACCGAGTACGAGATGCTGGCGTACCTGGCCCGCAACGCCGGGGCGGTGGTCACTCAGGAGGCCCTGCTGGCCCACGTCTGGGGAGGACGCTACGGCGCCGACGCCCACTACCTGCGGGTCTACGCCAACCGCATCCGGCGCAAATTGGGCGTCGAGCACGGAGAGTTTCTAGTCACCCACCCTGGGATCGGCTACGAGCTGCGAGCCGAGCTGAACCCGGCGGCAGGCGCCGGGGAGGACGCTTAGCCGCGGG
>DATLTJ010000083.1:0-38825 GCA_035533655.1 Candidatus Acidiferrales bacterium
TGCGGCCCCTCCCCAGTCGGCCCCACGAGTTCGCCGACTGGAAACAGGTCACGGTCAACATCGACTACCACGTGGAGGTCGAACGGCACTACTACAGCGTCCCTTACCAGCTGGCCCGGCAACATTGCGATGTCCGCCTGACGACGACCACGGTAGAGGTGTTCTGTCACGGTCGTCGGGTGGCCAGCCACGTGCGCAGTCGAGCTCGTGGTGGGCATACCACCAGACCCGAGCACATGCCTGAGTCCCATCGGCGGCATCTGGAGTGGACCCCCAGTCGCATCATTCACTGGGCCCAGACCGCGGGCCCCAAGACAGCGCTGCTGGTGGATGGTGTCATGGCTCGGAGGCCTCATCCGGAGCAGGGATACCGGACCTGCCTGGGCATCATGCGCTTGGGCAAGCGCTATGGCGATGACCGGCTGGAAGCGGCCTGCGCGAGGGCGCTGACCATCCAGTCCTACAGCTACCGCAGCGTGGAGTCGATCCTGCGCAACGGTCTGGACCGGCAGCCACTGGCTGAGCCAACTTCCGAGGCAAGCGCCCCGCGCCACCACCAGTACCTGCGTGGTGCTGACTACTACCAGTGATGAAGGAGGAGATTATGCTCATCGCCCCGACCTTGGACCAACTTCGGGCCCTCGGCCTGACCGGTATGGCCAGAGCCCTGACGGACCAGTTGGAAAATGCCGAGTACCACGCGCTCACGTTCGAAGAACGGCTGGGCATGCTGGTTGACCAGGAAACCCAAGACCGCGCCAACCGACGCTTGGAGCGCAATCTGAAGGCCGCCAAGTTGCGGATGGCCGCGTGTGTCGAGGACATCGACTTCCGACAGCCTCGTGGCCTTGACCGGGCCATGGTGCTGGGGCTCGCGTCCAGCCATTGGGTTGATGCACACCAGAACCTTCTGATCGTGGGGCCCACCGGCGCAGGCAAGAGCTTTCTCGCGTGCGCCATCACCCAAGCCGCGGTGCGCTCCGGCCACACCGCACTCTACCTGCGAGCCCCTCGCCTGCTGGATGATCTGGCCATCGCCCACGTAGACGGCCGCTGGGCCCGTTTGCTGGTCACTTGGTCACGTATCGATGTCCTGGTCATTGACGACCTGGCCATCCGTCCTCTCACCACAGCCCAGGCTGCGGATCTCCTTGAGGTCGTTGAGGACCGCAGCCAGCGGCGTTCCACCGTGGTCACCAGCCAGTTGCCCATCGCCCACTGGCACGAGGCTCTTGGCGATCCCACCTTGGCCGACGCCATCCTCGACCGGCTCACCCACAACGCTCACCGCATCGAGCTTCGCGGTGACTCCCTGCGGCGCTCAGACACCTCTACCCAGCCTCCCCAAGGAGGTACACCAATCCCCGCCCCCTCCATATCCAGCTCCCCGTCACCAGCTCCCCCCAAACGCCCCGCTGAGAGCCCCGTAGAGACCCGCAAACCAACTTCCACGACCTCCAGGACTCCCAAAACTTGACCTCGACCCAGCTCACTTTGGCACACTCCAACCAGTGCAATCGCCAGACTAAAAGGGACCCACCGTAAGGCGGGAGTGATGGAGTAAAAGGGGACCACCTTGACCGACCCGGAGCCCGATAGCGTGCGCGGTGTAGAAGCCGACACGAATCGGGAGACAGGCATGATCAAGGTGGCTAACGTGGAGCGTATCCGATGGGCTCACTTTCGGGATGGGTTGAGCATCCGGGCCGTGGCCCTGGCCTTCCACATGAGCCGCAAGACGGTCCGGCGGGCACTGGCAGACCCAGGGCCGTGGGAGTATCACCGGAGCCAGGCGGCGCCGGCGCCGGTGATGGACCCGGTGGCCGCGGTGGTGGAGCGCTGGTTGCGGGACGATGAGAGCGCTCCCCGGAAGCAGCGCCATACCGCCCGGCGCATCTGGCACCGGTTGCAGGCTGAATACGACTTCCAGGGTGGTGAGTCGACGGTCCGGCAATGGGTAAGGCGGCACCGGCGGGCCGATACCAGGAGCGTGACCTTGCCGCTGGCGCATGACATCGGGGCCGAAGCTCAGTTCGATTTCGGCGAGGCTCTGGTGCGGATCGCTGGGGTGGAGACCAAGGCGCGCCTGTTCGCCGCCCGACTGGCATTCTCAACCCGGGACGTGCTCTGTGCCTATGCCCAGGAGGACCGGGCGGCGTGGCTGGACGGGCATGTCCAAGCATTTCAGACCTGGGGTGGGGTTCCCCGCACTGGCTGGTATGACAACCCCAGCCAGTTAGGGCGGCTCCAGGTGCGGGAGAGAGAGGTCGAGGGACAGGGCAAACGCAAGGACTTCATCCGCTGCCAGGAGTTCACGACGCTGCAGAGCGCCTATGGCTTCAGAGGACACCACTGTAACCCGGCGCAGGGGCATGAGAAGGCTTGGGCATCAGACTGCACCTCGTGGGTCGGATTGAACATGAAGGCGTAGTGCCGGGCTGGGCCGAACCCAACCACGGGCTCGGCGGCGGCGAGCGTAGTCGCTGGTGCGACAAGATACTCCACAGTACTTCTGTCGCTGGCCGTGGGCGCATCGCGCTGGGATAGGCCGTTCACAGTAGGCGCAGGAGCGCATTGGGACGGTGTCTGGGAGCCGGTACACGCGCCGGTCCTGGTCGTTGTAGGGCTGGGAGTCCAGCTCTCCCCGGTGTTGCCGAGCCTTGACCGTCGCCGGGTTCACGTCCAGAGCAGCTGCTGTCTCCTCCAGGGTGAGCCATCCCTGCTCGCGCAGGCGCTGGAAGCGGTCCTTGAGGCCGTGGACGGTGCGGAGCCGCCAAACCATCCAGGGGGAGAAGTGCTCAGCGACGCCGGGGCGGAACGGGCCGGCGTTGAGGAGGTCGGCGATCTCCCGGTCGCAGTGATGGTCGAGCAGGTGGTCGATCTCGGCGACCACGGCGGGGTCGGTCCGCCGTAGTTGCCAGGCGTTGAGCGGCAGGGGGAGTTCCAGGGTGCGACAGGCGCCGCCCCGAAAGCGCACCTGGGCGACCACCTGCTCGTTCCTGACCAGGGTCACATCCTCGAGCAGGAGGCGGACCATGCGCTTGCGCTCGCGGTCAGGCGTTTTGGGGTCTTCCCAGAGGCGGGGGAAGTCGGTGGCGAGGGCCAGGATCTGAGCCCGTTTCTGCTCATCGAGGAGCGCTCCTTCGGCCTGGCACTGGCGCTCGTACTCCTCTTGGGCAGCGTCCAGCGCCCGGAGCTTGTGGTTCCAGTCGGCCTCCAGGGTGTTGGCCACCAACCGGTAGCCGGGGTCGACACTGAGGTAGCGGCGCTGCGCCAGCTCGGCTTCGTAACTGGCCCGCTCGACCTGCTGGTGGCGCAGCCGGTCGGCATCCCGAGCACGAGTTTGCAACTCCTCTTGGACGGCCAGCGACACCTCCAAGGCCAGCGGGGTGACGGTTTCCACCAGCAGCCGGCCGATGGCCCGGTCGAGTTGGCCGCCTACTATCCGTTGGCACACGGGCTGGCTGAACTCGACGGCCTCTCTCTGGCACAGGTACTCAGGCACCATCCGGCCGTGCCGAGGGTGGTAGCGGACGCTCATGCGGTTACCGCAGCGGCCACAGATGGCCAGGCCTTGGAGCAAAGCGGGGCCTTCTCGAGGCGGGCCGTGACGACGGTCAACGCCTTGAGCCTGCGCGTTCTCGTGCAGGCGGCGCAGATTGTCCTCGTACTCGGGCCAAGAGATGTAACCAGGGTGAGCGTCGAGGATGAGGGTGTGCCACTGCTCTCGCGGTAGCCGAACAATGCGCTGTGCACCCATCGCCACCTTGCGGATGCGGGTGCGGCCAAAGGTGAATGCTCCGGTGTAGCGGGGATTTTTCAGAACACGCGTCGCTCGGTGGTGGACCAGTGACCCCCAGACCAGCTCGCCCTTGTGCGCTCCGAACTGGATGCGGGTGGGGAAGAGCAACCCCTGTTGGTGGAAGCTGCGCACCGTGGCGGAGGCACTGCCGGTGCGCTTGAAAGTCTCGAAAAAGGTGCGAATGGCCGCCTGCACCTGCTGGTCCGGGTCTAGGGCCACCCGCCGCGCAGAGTCGTAGACCAACCCGACCGGGAGCGGTATCTCCAGTTCGCCGCGGCTCGCCTTGGCGCGCGCTCCGCCCAGCAGGCGAGCCTTCAGCACATGGAGTTCTGCCTCGCTCATAGTCCCCTTGAGGCCGAGCAGGAGGCGATCGTTGAAGTGGCCGGGGTCGTAGAGTCCGTCCTCGTCCAGGATGAGAGTGTCGCTGAGCGCGCAGATCTCCAGCAGCCGCTGCCAGTCCACAGAGCTGCGGGCCAGCCGGGAGACCTCCAACCCCAGGACGATCCCAACCTCCCCCATGCCGACGGCGGAGACCAGTTTCTGGAATCCCTCGCGGTCACTGTTCGCTCCTGACTGTCCGAGATCGGAGTCGATGACGACGATGCGGTCGAGCGGCCAGCCGAGGGCCACCGCCCGCTCGCGGAGAGCGTATTGGCGCTTGGTGCTCTCGGTGTTCTCCAAGACCTGGCGCAGGGTGCTCTGCCGGACGTACAGGTAGGCCAGGCGCTCAAGGTGACTGGCGGTCACCTTGTGGTGCATATCCCAGTTCATGTCGGGCACCGCCTCTGGGCCGCCCTGGGTGCGGGAGAGACTCCCAAGTCTTGGACTCCTGCGGTTGGGTTCTCTCCTCCGGGGAGAACGGCCTTGTGGTGGTAGTTGTGGATGGGGGGAGTGCAGTCCCGAGCAAATCGGCCGGGCGTTCTGGTTGAAACCGGCCGGGTCCTGACCGCTGGCGCTGGGGGACCCGGCGGCGCGCCCAGGCCGACCGCACCAGTCGTCATCGGACCAACTCGTCGTAGGCGACCGGTTCGTCACAGCAGGGGCAGCGCCCGCCGACCCCCGCCGTCTGGCAGAAGGTGTTGCAATCGGGGCAGTATTGCTCCCCGAGGTAGCGGGCTTCGCACTCTGGACAGACGTACACGCTCACGGGCCGGCGCGGCGCTTTGGCGGGAAGCCCTGGAGGCTGCAGGGGGGCCGCGTGACGGCGGCGCCATGCGGCCTGCCGGCAAGCGTCGGAGCAGAACTCCCGCCGCCCGGACGAGGCCAGAGTCGCTCCGCACGCCCGGCAGGCGACCGTAACGCCATCGTTACGCCACGGGGAAGCGGCATCGCCCTGGTGGCCTCTCATGACGGCTGCCCTAAGAGTGCCACCGCGGCCTGGGCAGCGCCCCAGGGCACAGCCCGGCGGGCCAGTTCACACTCCGCCGGCGGCCCGTCCCCACTGGGGAGGTAGCCATGGTTCCTGCCGAGAGCCATCTCCGTGAGCACTCTCACGAGTTCTCCACCAAGCGCGTCCAGGGGAGGCCGATCGCTGGCGCCGGCCGGCGCCGGCGGAATGGGGCATGGTGCCAACTGCACCCAGGCACTCATCCAGGCCGGCATCCCCCCGTCCAGAAACAGGGCCAACCCACGCGGAGTCCCAGCCGGCAGCTGCCCGAGGGCATGGGCGCGGAGGCCCTCGTAGGCCTGGAGCAGGTCGGCTGGCGAGAAGAGCTTCTTCACGGCTGCGCCTGGAGCCCCCTTTTTCGCCGCGCCAGCGCCCGCTCCACGCTGCGGGGGTGGGCACTCAGCCCGAGCTGCTCCTCCAACCAGCGGGCCAGCCGGGCCGAGCTCAGCGAGGGGTCGTTGGCGAGCACGTCCTCGAGCAGGTCGACCACCCTGTCGGACAGCTTGTGGGCCCGTTTCGGTCCCGGGCGTTGGGGGATGAGACCGGGCAGGCCGGCTTGCGCGAAGATGGCCTGGGCCTGGTAGAAGGATGGCCGGGAGAACCCGAAGGCGGCCGATGCCTGGGTGACGGAGTGGCTCTCCTGGTGAACCCTGCGGAGCATCTCGTACTTCACCTGGACGAGGTCCTGGGCGTCGAAGAAAGGATTGCCCCCATTGAATGTCGGGTCGGTGACCGCCAGCGGTCTGGGGTTGACGGCATGGTGGCGACGCAAGGCGATGAGCTTGTCCTCCTGGCGGTCGGGGGGATCCATGGCGAGCCTCCTGAATGGACGTTAAGTGTATTATGCCGTAGCTCCCACGAATGTCAACCCCCCGTGTCAACGCCGCCGACTTGGGACCGTACTCGTGAAAGGGGTGGTTATCTGCTCCGAGCCTCCCCGTCCAGTTCTGAGCTCCGGCGTAATGTGCTTTACGTGAGCGGCATAATCTCATTTACAGTCCCTCCTGCTCAACTCCCGCAGCAGCTCGGCCAGGAGCAACAGATCCTCAACCCGGAAGCAGGCTCGTCCAGCCGCCAGGACGAGGAATGGGTCAGGCCCCTCCACATCCGTCCAGGTGGCCGGCAGCGAACGGACAGTAGTCTGCCCGGCCTCGCGAAAGAACACCCGGTACTCCCCCCAACTGTGGGCGTATCCGACCAGCTCAAACTCCCTGCCGGCCAGCGGGTGGAACGGGTGGACTACACGGAATCGCCTCGAATCGTTGCCATGGGTAGTAGTTGAAGGCCTATGCCAAAGGCCTCGTGGAAGGACTTGTGGGGTACTTTCGGCGAACGTACCTGGTGCCAGTGCTGGACGCGGTGGACTGGGCGGATCTGAACCGGATCCTGGCGGAGCGCTGCCAGGCCGAGGAGCGGCTGCGGCGGCGGGGTCACAGCACCACTGTGGGGGAGCGGTTCGCTCTTGAGCAGCCGCTGCTGGGCCCCCTGCCGCCAAACCCATTCCTGGCCTGCACCCGCCACCGGGTGCGGGTCACCCAGCAGCAGCTGGTGACCTTCAAAGAGCGGCAGTATTCAGTGCCGCTGCGGTGGGTGGGCCAGTGGCTTACCTTGCGGGCCTTTGCTTGGGAGATCCAAGTGTGGAGTTCGATCGGTTGTGTAGCTCGTCACCAGCGCGCCTTTGGGCCTGGTGACCCGGTCACCGACTTCTGGCACTACCTGCCCGTGCTGCAGCGCAAGCCGGGTGCCTTTGACCAGGCGATCCCGGTGCGCCAGGCGAGCTTTCCCACGGAGGTGCAGGCCCTGCTGGAGGCTTTGGAGACCAAGCACGGCGATGACCGGCGGCGTGCCCACCGTGAATTCCTGAGCGCTTGCAGCCTGGCAGCCGACGTGGAGCCGGTGCGGTGGTTCGCCGCCTGTGCCACGGCGGTAGTCCGAGGTGAGGTGAGCGCCGCGGGTGTCAAGGCGGCGCTGCGGGGGGGAGCGGCGCCAGCGACCAAGGTCCTCATCCCCGCACCGCTCGCCACGGTGACGGTGTTAGCCGGGGATCCGCAACAGTACAGCCTGCTGCTGGCCGGGACGGCATGAGCTCGGTGGCGGCGGAACTGCTGATCCAGGTGGAGGCCAAGCGGCTGCGGCTGCCGGTGATGGCCGCCCAGGCCGTCAGGTTCGCCGAGGAGGCGGCGCTGGCCGGACACGGATCTCTCGAGTTCCTGGCCGCCCTGTTGGCGGCCGAGGTGGAGCAGCGAGACCGCAACGTGGAACGGGCTCGGGTGGCCAAGGCCAAATTCCCGGAGCTGAAGGAGATCTCGGACTTCAACTTCGCCCTGGTGCCGTCGCTCAACGCACCCATGGTTGCGACCCTGGCAAAGGGCACCTTCATCGATCGCCATGAGGTGATCCTGGCAGTGGGTCCTCCCGGCACCGGCAAGACCCACATCGCCAGCGGCATAGGGCTGGAGGCCTGTCGCCAGGGACGGCGGGTGCGCTTCGTCACAGTGGCCGAGCTGGTGATGGAACTCTCCGAAGCTCAGGCGGAGCACCGGCTGAGCCGGCTGGAGACTCAGCTGGACCGCCTCGACCTCCTGATCTGCGATGAACTGGGATTCATCAGGCTGGATGCCGACCAGGCCCAGCTGCTCTTCATCCTGCTGGCCCACAGATACACCAGAGGTGGTCTCATCATCACTTCAAACTTGGAGTTCGGAGACTGGACTGGGGTTTTCAATGATGATGCCCGGCTGGTGTCGGCGCTGCTGGACCGGCTCACCCACCGCTGCCATGTGCTCCAGTTTCAGGCGGAAAGCTATCGCTTCCGGGAGAGCCTGGCGGCCAGGACTGAGGCTCCCGCTCCTCGAGCCGGCCGGCGCCCCGCAACCGCGGCCTCCGTGAGTACCCCAGCTGGCCGCTGAGCGGCCTCACCTACTAGTCTGCTGTCGCCCACGTCAGCCCCATCTCCGGACCGCCGATCCCCGGTATCCCCACTATGCAACCCCCTTCCCCGAACCCTTTCCCCCTTCCTACTACTGCTCGCTCCCCTCTCTCTCCCAGGTGGTCCCCTTTTGCGCCATCACAGTGGTCCCCTTTTGGCTTGACATTCGCAACCAGACCAACCACAAAAAGGAGGTGAACTCAGGGGCAACATCCTGACCACGTCGCTGCCGCTCCGCCGGCAACCCCTCTCAGGATGATCGGATTCCTCCGATACAGGTGATCGCTTTCAGTCCGTTTCAGTTGATCGGTTTCAGCGAAATGCACAGCTTTCCAACCTCGGCGCAGCGCCCATCAGGCGCTGGAGGTTATCCGGACGGAGGTCAACGCGGGTTCGCGGTGGGTGGTGGAGGTCGACTTCAGAGACTTCTTCGGAGTCTCGATCCAGACCTGCTCGTGGGTCTGGTGGCGCGGAGGGTCAGCGATCGCAGGGTGCTCTCCCCGTACAGCCAGGCCCTCTCTCTTTACCGGCCCTGCCCTTACCGGTTAACCGCTCTACCGGACCACCGGTTGACAGGACGCCCACTTGATGCTAGCATCCCGACCAACGAGTGGGCGTGCCTCTCAGGTTGCGAGCCCACTTCAGGTTCGGCTTAACGGCACAGCGATAGGGGAATTACGCGATGCCACCTAGTGGAGAGGTTCGCCTACGGGCCGCTTGGCCCACCAGATGACGACCAGAGTCGCGGGTCCTCCCCCGCCCCCCATGTCTGTATGGGGCGCGCCCGGTCCGCCCGAGGACCCGGTCGTCCTCCGCGCCGGGCAGCTGACCGTAGAGGTACTTGGGGCGGAGATTCGCAACCTCTGCTTCGACCGGCGCCAGATCGTGCAATCGGTGTACGTCGCAGTGAGAGACCCCAACTGGGGGACAGTCCCATCTCGGATCCTTGCGTGGGAAGTGAAGGAACGACCTGAAGCGTTCGAGGTCCGACTCGAAGTTGAACACGTCGAGGGGGCAATCAACTTTGTCTGGCTTGGGCGCATTACAGGTTCAGCGACGGGCACCTTCACGTATGAGTTTAACGGACGTGCGAGGGCCGACTTTGAGCGCAATCGCATCGGGCTCTGCCTTCTGCACGGGCTGGCTGCTGCAGGCATGCCGGTCGGCCTGCGAACGACGTCGACCGATCGCTGCACAGACACCGTCTTCCCACGCGCCATCTCGCCGTTTCAGCCGTTCATCAACGTGCAGGGATTCAAGCACGAATGGCCAGACGGCCTGTCCGTTGACATCAGGCTTACCGGGGACGAATTCGAGACCGAAGATCAGCGTAACTGGACCGACGCCTCTTTCAAGACATACTCGACTCCGCTGCGACTACCCATCCCCGCACCGGTAGCGCGTAATGAGACCGTGCAGCAGTTACTCGAGATCGAGGTCACGCAGAAATGCAAACCCAGCAAAGCTGCCGCGTCGCTAGTCCCAGACGTGAGGATCGGGCCGAATAGGCGTTGCTTCCCAACACTCGGCGTCGTCTTGCAAGCGAAACGCCCGTGCCTCAGGGAGGTAGAGTGCGAATATCTGCGCCGCCTTGGGTTGGGATACGTCCGGGCAGTGCTAAACCTGAGCGATCCGGGGTGGCAGAAGGAGTTGCGATCTCGGGCTTTGGACGCCGACCAACTTGGCACGCAGCTGGAGCTCGAAGTCGTCACCGATGACCCAGGTACGGCCAGATCCGTCGCCGAAGAACTCAAACGGCACCGGGTTGAGAGGGTCTTTGTCTTTTCCGAGAAGCTGCACGTCAGTACCTCTGAGCTGCTAGCGGCCTACCAGCGCCAGATTGGAGAGATCTCGCCAAGAACTGCAATAGGTGGTGGGAGCAGAGCGCATTTCGCGGAGTTCAATCGTGCCGCCCTTCCACTAGAATACATGGACACTGCTAGCTTCCCGCTAAGTCCGCTGGTCCATCGGTCCGACACACTTTCTCTCATTGAAAATCTTGCAGCCCAAGCTCCAACGGTCGCCTCAGCTCGAACCATTACAGGGCTGCTCCCCCTCGTAGTTGGCCCGGTCACACTCCGTCCGCGGTACAACCCCAACGCACAGGTGGCTCCGGGAGCTGTTCTAGCAGCAAAGGCAACTCATTCAGATGCGGATCCCCGCCAGGCCACCCTCGTCTGCGCAGCTTGGACGCTAGGCAGTCTGTACCAGCTTGGCTATGCGGGCGCCGATGCCATTACCTACTTCGAAGCGACCGGGCCACGCGGGCTCGTGTCCGGAGATTCGCCGACGGATACGTCCACCGTGCGTCCGAGTGCCGTATATCACGTGCTCGAACGAATCGCTGCCCTAAAACCGGGCTTCCTCCGCGATGTATATGTTCGCGATCCACTCACGACGGTAGGACTGGCACTCATTGGTGATGATGAAGAGTTCGTCCTTATCGCCAATCTTGCAAACCGCGAGCGCACGATCGGGATAGCGATGCCCTATGCAACGCAGGCGTCCATGGAAGTGCTCGAAGGTAGCTCAGTCGGGACGGCGAGGGCGTGGAGGCAACGGCCAGTGGCGCAGGATGTGACTCGTGGCGAGCTGTCTATCTCGTTGGCGCCCTGTTCCATCGGAGCCATAAGTCGCAAAACCGCGCGAGCAACTAGCTACGAGACGGCCACCAACTAAAGTCGGAGAATGCCTATGACGTTTAAGCTTGGTCTCACGGCGGATTTTCTCAACGCCAAAGGGGAAATAGGATGGGGAGATATAGGTCTGGCTATGCTCGATCAATCGCCCGCCATCTCATGGGAGTTTCTTGCTGATTGTGGGAGCGAACTGCCCCCAGAAGTAGCAGATGATTATGACGCTCTCCTTGTCCTAACTCCGCGCGTTACCGCGGGTACGGTGGCTCGCCCGAAGAAGAGGCTGCGCCTCGTCGCTCGCTTCGGCGTCGGGTACGACAACGTGGATGTCGGCGCGTGCACCAAAGCCGGGGTCGCGCTAACGATTACGCCGGATGGAGTCCGTCGGCCGGTAGCCGTAGGGGCGATCGCGCTCATCCTCGCCGCAACTCACAATGTGGTAGTGAAAGATCGTCTGACCCGGGAGGGCCGATGGGCTCAGAAGCTGGCGTACATGGGGACTGGCATCACTGGGAAGACGCTCGGGATAGTGGGTCTGGGCAACACTGGCCGCGAGCTTGTAGTCGCCTCGCAGTCCCTCGGTATGACGTATCAAGCCTACGATCCCTATGCGGACGAAGGCGCAGCGGCGTCCCTTGGGGTTCCTCTTATCGACTTGCCGACCTTGATGCAGACGTCGGACGTTGTCTGCATTATGGCAGCACTGACGGAAGAGACCAGGCACCTGATCGGTGCACGAGAGCTTGCAGCGATGAAGGGCTCGGCCTACCTGGTGAACATTGGGCGAGGGGGTATCGTGGACGAGGCGGCGCTGATCGCTGCGTTGAGTGAAGGCAGGATCAGAGGGGCGGCGCTTGATGTCTTCGAGGAGGAGCCACCCGACCCAGGGAACCCGCTCCTGCGAATGGAGAACGTAGTTTTAGCACCGCACGCGATTTGCTGGACTGACGAGATTGCCCTCGGCAATGGTAGAAGTGCACTACAAGCAGTGGTGGACGTGGCCGCAGGGCGGCGGCCGAGCAATGTGGTGAATCCGGAAGTGTTCGCGCAGATGGACGCGAGCGCACGTCTTCGGTGACCAAGTCTATGGAGGGAATACTATGTGGATGACGCGAGGCGCGCGACGGATGGGCGGGATCGTTGCGGCTGCAGGGTTGCTAGGGTTGTTGTTGGCTGCATGTGGGGGCTCGACCAGCCCTGGCCCGGCTAAGAAGAATAACTTTACGATCGCACTGAGCGACTCATATATCGGTAACGCGTGGCGCCAGACGATGGTCGCCGAGTGGACCAAATCGGCGCAGGCCGCAAAGGCGCAGGGCTTGATCAGCAGCTACCGCGTGGATATCACTGCAGAAAACACGGTATCAGCGCAGATTGCGCAGATCGATAGCCTGATTCTCGCTCACGTAAGTGCTATCGATATTGACTCGGCCTCCGCGACAGCCTTGAACCCGGCCATTACGAAGGCATGCCAGGCTGGCATCAAGGTGGTCGTGTTCGACTCGCTGGCATCGGCTCCGTGCGAATACAACCTGTTTAACCCGTTCTCTGTGTGGGGCGCTGCCTTAGCGAAGACTGTTGCTACCGGTATGAATGGCAGCGGGAACGTGATCCTGGTGCAAGGCGTTGTCGGCTCCCAGCCGAACGGAGTCGCAGTGGCTGCACAGAAGAAGGTACTTGCTGGCTACCCAGGAATACATATCGTCGCGACTGTGGACGGCGAGGCTTCCACCGCTA
The DNA here is from genome assembly GCA_035533655.1 of Candidatus Acidiferrales bacterium. GTDB lineage: Bacteria > Chloroflexota > Dormibacteria > Aeolococcales > Bog-877 > Bog-877. The sequence continues at coordinate 12,492 of DATLTJ010000083.1, forward strand.
CGACAGAGAGTGCGGTTGCGGCTGTGCTCCCGAGCTTGGGCAACGTTCAGGGGGTAATCTCACAAGGGGGGGCGGGCGGCATCTTGACAGCCTTTGCGGCCGCCCACAGACCTGCCCCCGTTGTGGCATTCGACACCTTCGGGACGAGTCTCGTAGCCTGGACGCAGGCCTTGCAGGCCAACCCCTCTTTCAAGGCGAGCGCGCTCGGGACCGACCCGGGGCAGAGCAGCGCTGCGCTCTGGGAGAGCGTTCTACTTCTCGAAGGCCCGAAGAGCAACGGCAGCGCGATCCCGCATAATCTGACCTGGCCGCTCGTGGAGATTCCAACGAGCGGGGCGTTGGCGGAGTGGATGAGGGTCACGCCCAGCACGGGGGTCGCATCGTATGGGTGGACGCTTGGAGAGGTGAAGGCGGGGATCGCAGACAACCTTGCCGGAAGGGCGGTTCCCACTCCACCCATCCCCTTGAAGACTGTGGGATGACAGGATGCGACGTTGGCCGGCAGAGATCGAAAGCTGGCGCGGCTGTCTCGCTGGCTGACATCCAGAAGACGTTTGGTTCGACCCGGGCGGTGCGAGATGTCTCCGTGTCGGTGGGGCGGGGAGAAGCTCTCGGGATAGTCGGGCACAACGGGGCTGGAAAGACGACCTTGATGAAGATCATGGCTGGCCTCACATCCCCGGATAGCGGGGCGGTCAGCTTTGGCGAAGCGGAAATGCCCCATGGGTTCACCGTGGGCGATGCCCGAGAAGCGGGGCTACGTCTCGCCAGTCAGGAGGTGATGCTGTGCCCCGACCTCCGTGTCTTCGAGAACGTTTTCTTGGGCCATCCCGGGCTTACACGCCGGGGCAGAAGATGGCGACGTGAGTCCAAGACCCGCCTTCGGGCGCACCTGAACGAACTATTTCCGGGCCATCGAATAGTGGCTTCTGCGACAACTAAGCGGCTCTCACTGTCCGAGCTCCAGATGGTTCAGATCGCCATCGCCACTCTTCCTGGATCGTCACCGATAAGGACCGTTGTCCTTGATGAGCCGACCTCTGCATTGCCAGAAGAGCGGGCGGATGATCTCTTTCGCTACATTAGCAAGCTGCGTGAGGAGACGGATGCCGCAATCGTGATTATCTCTCACAAGCTCCGCGACATACTTCAAGTGGCAGACCGGATCCTCGTGATGAGGGACGGGGCTGTGGTGCGGGAATTGACGGGGGGAGGCCTCAGTACCGAGGATGTCGTTGAGGCGATGGGCAGCATCGCTGGCGCTCCGCCGGCACGGTCATACGATGCAGGTGACCGAGACGCCGCCGACCACGATGGGGAGGTGGGCCGCACCCCTCAGGCGGCCGAAGGTGCACCGGTCCGGGTAAGCGGGCCGGGCTTCGAGATGCGGGCGGGAGAGATCGTCGGCTTGGCCGGCCTGGAGGGACAAGGTCAGGCCGATGTGCTGAGGGCGGCCTGGAAGGCATCCAATCACAAGGCATGGGGCCGCGTCAGCAAACGAAGGCCATGGTCGGTGGCGGGGGGCACCCGTACTACTTACGTGAGTGGGGATCGGCAGCAGTTTGGTGTGTTTCCACTGTGGGATGTAAGGCGGAATATGAGTCTGGCTGCGCTTGGTCGGCTGACGCGGCTCGGCCTTATCTCGACGAAACAAGAGAAGATACTCGTCGACAGATGGGTGCGCGAGATGGAAATCTTAGGCGGTGCCAGTCAGTCAATCGTAGAGCTGAGTGGTGGAAACCAGCAGAAGGTTCTGTTAGCGCGAGGACTTGCCGCAGAGCCGGACGTGATCCTCTTGGACGATCCCTTCCGGGGCGTTGACGTCATGACGAAACGCAGCTCGTATCGATGGCTCCGACAGGCGGCCCAGCAAGGTTGCTGCGTGCTATGGTACAGCAGCGAGAGCGACGAGATGCGGCAATGCAGTCGGGTGTACGTTCTGAGTGATGGAGATGTGGCTGGGGAGTTATCGGGCGCAGACGTTTCGGAAGAGATGATCATCAAGCACTCGTTTGGGAGGACGCGGCTGAATGAGCGGGTTGTGCAGGGGTGAGACTGACCTTTCAAGTGAGTCATGAGCCAGGTGCAGCCAGAACGCCGCTCAGTTAGCGACGTGCAATCGGGCGGACACCTTGACGGAGGCCCAGCCGGCCGAGGCGGAGCTATTGGTGCTGGTGCGCGAGTGACGGGCGGCGTTAGGGCTCTCGATCCCGCGCCGCTTGTGGCTGTCGCGGCTGCCATCGGGCTCTTCATCTGGTTGGTCATCATCGAACCGAGCGCACTGTCGTACTCTGGTGTGTCGCTGGTACTGATTGGTTCAGTGCCCCTGGTGTTCGCAGCGGTTGGGCAGATGATCGTGATCGCGCTGGGAGACATCGATCTGGGTACCGGCTACGCTATTGGCTTGGTCAATGTCGTGGTCGCTCTAATTATGACGCATAATGAGCTGGTTGGTTGGGTCCTCCTCGCAGCCTTCGTTGTGGGGTACGGCATGATCGGCTTACTGGTAGCATGGCGTGGAATACCGGCCATCATTGTCACGCTTGGGGCGGGCTTCGTTTGGCTCGGGATCAGTCTGATCGTGGCGCCTACGCCTGCGGGTAGTGCGCCGGCGTGGCTGGGCGGGCTGATGGCTCTGAACCCGCCTGGGATTCCTATGCCACTGGGAGCGGCGTTGCTCGTCATGGTGGTGGGCGGGACGCTGGTGACGTTTTCGCGCCCTGGACTGCTGCTCCGCGCCGTGGGATCGCATCGAGGAGCAGTGCGTGACTTTGGCGGCCATCCTAGGCGCGTCAGAGTACTAGCGTACATGGTCGTGGGAGTCTGCATGGTGGCGGGCGGGTTGAGCCTAACCGGTATCACCGACACGGGGTCATCGAGTGGAGTATCGCAGTACACGTTGTTGGCCATTGCTGCGGTAATCCTCGGAGGCGGGCAGTTCAGTGGAGGTAAGGCACCAGTCGTTGGGGTGGTATGTGGTGCAATTGCGCTATCACTCGTGGCATCCGTTATGAGCGTTGTGAGTATCCCGTCGAGCCTTCAGACCGGTGTGGAGGGGGTCATCCTTGTGGCCGCCGTTCTCGGGCAGCGACTTGTTGTTTTGAGGCGACCGTGAGCTTTGTGAGACGAACCTCGGAGAGCTATCCATGGGTGTTTGCCCTTGTAGGGACGGTTGCCATCATTAGTATTACGACAGCGGTATCAGGGAGAAGTCCTGTCGCGAACCTAGATGCCGCGTTCCAAAGCGGTGCGATTCTAGCAATCGTAGCTATTGGGCAGATGTTCGTCATCACGGCAGGCAGTGGGAATATCGATTTGTCGATTCCCGGTGTGATGACGCTAGGTGGCTTCGTTGGGATCGGGGCAGCCAGTAGCAGCCACGATGTCGCGCTTGGGGTCGGCGCTGCTCTTTGCGTCGGAGTCGTTGCTGCGGCCGTCAACATCTGCATCATCATGGTGGTTGGGGTGCCCCCCATTGTTGCCACCCTAGCCACCAATCTGATTGCTGATAGCGCCGTGCTGGTCCTAGCGGCAAACTTCAATGGGTCACCACCGGCGGCGCTCCAAGGGTTTGTGGATGGTAGCGTGGGAGGGATCCCCGCAGTCGCCTTTGTAGCCGTGGCGATCGCGGCGGTTGGTGCGGTGGGCCTCCATCGGACCCGCTTCGGGCGGGGCCTGTCGGCGACGGGACAGAGCCCGGGGGCGGCTTCGAGAGCCGGGATTAGTGTGAGGCGTACGACGATGGCAGCCTACATAGTGAGTGGCTTATGCGCAGGCTTGGCGGGTCTTCTGCTGTCTGCGGTTACAGGTGCGTCCATCGGTATCGGTGATCCGTATTTGTTAATTTCGGTCGCGGCCGTTGTGGTCGGAGGCTCCTCTATCCGAGGCGGTCGGTCCAATGTCGGCGGAGTTCTCATCGCCGCCGTGTTCTTGAACGTGATTCTAACTTTGTTCTACACGCTCAGGCTGACTGTTGGATATCAGGACGTTCTCGAAGGTGTGATCATTATTGTTGTACTGGCTGGCTTGGTACCGGAGAAAGTGAGCTCTTGAACGTGAAGACGACGGTGCAGAAGTATATTGGTGTGGTCGGCGCCGGGCGCATGGGTGTCGGGCTTGCAGTAGATTTGGCGCTGGCTGGGTTCCCGGTGTGGCTGCAAAGTCGGAGTGTAGGCGCGGCCAGGGCGGCCTGCGACCGGACCATCGACGAGGTTACGGCAGTGGGGAGGCTGGGCGTACTTGCTGGTATCAACGCGAAGAGGGCGATAGCTGTCACGGACGGCGCGGATAGTCCGAGGGCCACTTTCCTCGTGATTGAGTGCGTGCCCGAGGAGGCAGCCGTCAAGATTGCTGTTTTGGGCGGTCTCAGGGAGAGATTCCCCGAAGCCATGCTAGCGACGAACACCTCCTCGCTATCGGTATGCGGCATTGCGGAAGCGATCAAAGCTGAGGATCGGACAATCGGGCTGCATTTCCTGAATCCTCCATACATGTTTCGAGTCGTGGAGGTAAGTCCGGGGTACGTCGCCGAGGACAGGGTGAGCCAGGTACGCGACATGTTGGTGCAGGCTGGGAAGATTCCCATCATTGTGAAAGGAGGCGGTCCCGGATTCGTTTGGAATCGGCTTCAGTTTGCTCTCTTGCGCGAAGCGTTGACACTGGTCGAAACGGGCGTGGCTTCGGCCTCGGAGGTGGACCGCGTGGTGGCCCGTGGCCTTGCACCAAGATGGGTCGCTGCGGGACCCCTTGCGACCGCAGCGTTAGGAGGGGTAGAGGGTTTCACCACCGCGGCTATGACGGTGCTGCCGACGCTGTCCACTCGGTGCGATTTGAACGGGTTAGCGAGGGCGGTCGCCGAGCTTGAGGAGGATCCGGACGGGGATGAAGCGTCGGCGAGACTGCGCACCTTAGCCGCGTTGGCTGGCGTCGTGCCGGACTTAGGTGTTGCGGGAAGTGGAGATCTCCGGCGCGGCGTATTTTCTGAGATTGATCACGTTGGCATCGCGGTGCGCAGTATTGACCGCGCTGTGGGGTGGTATGAGAGTCACCTGGGTCTCGTGCTGCTGCACTCGGAGATCCTGGAGGCCATGCCGGTACGTCTCGCATACCTCGACGCCGGGAACGTGCAGATTCAGCTGGTTGAGCCCCTGGGTCCCTGCAAAGTGGCCGAGTTTCTGGATACCTTCGGAGAAGGACTTCATCATGTGTGCTGGGCGGTCGACTCGATTCCGGATGCGCTGAGGAGCGCAGCGGTCGATCGAGGGCCGGCAGTGGTTCTGGGCGGACGCAGGCGTCGCACATGTTTCTTATTGGAGGAGCCCAATAGGCTGCGCATCGAGCTGACCGAGCGGGAGGGTATCGATGCGCAGCCGCGGTAAGAGGCGTCCGCTCCAGGTTCGGCGCAAGGCGCCCGACGAAGAGGAGCGCTGTGTAGTCGCCATGGACGATGACGCTACGGGCAGTCAGGCGGTGCAAGAGGTGAGGCGGGGGCTGTGGCTAGACGAAGATGTTCGGGAGGCTGAGATGCAGCGCATGAGGAGTGCGTGTGTGGCTCGCAACACATGGTCGGGCGAGGGGACCGGTGTGACGGAGCGGGGCGCTTGTATGGGAGGCGGCCTACGCGGAGTTTGGGCGCATGTGGGGCGTGAAGTTGCCCTTGTCCGGTGCGGGAACCCGAGTGGTCGTGGTCAGCGATTGGAGGCGGTGGGCGTCGTGTGGGCGGCGAAGTCAGGCACTCTTCTTGTAGCCGCTTTTCCGGAGGGTAGTCGACGGACCATCTGGGGGGGGGCGTGGGGATCTGAGGGGAGCCAGGGGATGCGTTCCAGTGGCCGAGACCGGGTATGCGTGACATGGGCCCCGAGGAGCTCGCTCCGTGGTTCGGGGGGATTGGGTAATGGAGCCCGCGGGTGGGGCTGTCCGGTCAACTTAGTCGGACCGACCGGAGTGAGGAGGGGGGGTCGCGAGCGATCCTTACCTCGCGCGCTCGTGACAGGGGCGGAACGCGGTGTCGCTGGGTCCGACGTCGAAATGGTGGACGCTGTGCCGATCAGCACACTCGGGGCCGTCGAGGCTACCCAAGAGGGGATCGGTGCGGGTGTCGGTAGGTCGTCCACCTTCACCGCCTTGGCCCATCGGGGGTTCCCGCTCGCCGCAGGCGCCGCGGACGAAGGCCTCACACGGCCCACCGGGCCAGCGGGAGCTCTGGCCACATGGACTGGGCGAGAGGCGCTCAGTGGAAGGCGCATCTGGACTCTGACAACTGCGAGACGGGGCCGCGAGGAGATGATGTCGCTCGAGGGAGGTCAGGTGGTGGTGGATGCAGTGGTGGTGATGAGGGGTGCCCTGGCGGAGTGTTTCGGCGGCATCATGGCCCAAGGCGGCATACCCTCGTCACAGGGTGCAAGGTACGGCACTCGATGGCGCAGTTCGGCTTCGGTTCGACCAGAGCGCTCGCACGAGGGGAAGTGGGAGGATAGATGGGGAGGACAGGGAGGCGTACGTTACGGTATGTCGTGTCCCCAAGACATGTTAGCGGTTGCGAAGTCCTGGTCCGGTCCACACAATCAGTGGGGTGCCCACGCGATGAGGGCCACGGTATGAGTATTGAGATTCGTCCGATCGAACTTGCGAGGCGGGAGTCAGTGGCTCGAGAGATCACCCGACACCTGATTGCGGTATTGGGTTCCGGGCATTACAGCCCGGGCACGAGGCTTCCCTCAGAGCGACAATGGGCCGACCAATTGGGTATCAGCAGAGGCGCCGTTCGGCAAGCCATCAAGTCCCTTGACCTCCTCGGAATGGTCGAAGTGCGCCCGGGTGATGGTACATACCTGAAGACCACCGAGGCCGAGCTTCTTCCTGATGTAATTGAGTGGGGACTGATGTTGCGCCAACCTCAAGTGATGGATCTCGTGGAGGCGAGAGCATACGTTGAGCCGATTGTGGCTCGCTTAGCGGCTCAGAGACGCGACGCGAAGGGTCTCGCGGAACTGGGTGAGATAGTGAATGCATTGCACGGCGACGATGGCAATGTGGCTCAGTACGTCGAGCACGACGTGGCATTTCACATGAAGATCGCCGAGCTTGCGGGCAATGCTGTATTCGTGGATGTCTTGTCGAGTATTCGAACTTTGCTCCGGGTATGGATTCGTCGAGTGGTCATCGCTGCGGGCGGCACAGGGGATTCCTTCGAGGAGCATGCGCGGGTGTTCGCAATGGTGGAGAAGGGTGACGGCGAGGGTGCCGCTGCCATGATGACACTACACTTGGCATCGGCGAGTGCTCAGCTGCTAGGCCCCCTCGAAACCCAGGAGTCGGCGTCAGTGGCGCGAGTTGTGGGGCCCAGCGAACCCACTGCTGATACTATATCGGTCGCTGCGGCGGCACGTGCCACTGCCAAGACGGACCTGGCGGATGGAGGTTGCCGTGGGCAGAGACACTAACCGCCGCAGCGAGACGTGGTTCAGTGCAACAGGGCGGGCGGGCCTCCTGCATCGATCGTGGCTCCGCTCTGAAGGCTTCGGCGATGAGTTGTTCGATGGGCGACCGGTAATCGGTATCGCCAACAGTTTCTCGGAGTTGACGCCGTGTAACGCTCATCTCCGTCAGGTGGCGGAGGCGGTGAAGCGTGGGGTGTTAATGGCCGGGGGCTTCCCGCTGGAGTTTCCGACGATGTCACTAGGTGAGACGCTGATGCGTCCCACTGCGATGCTGTATCGAAATCTTCTCTCCATGGAGATCGAGGAGTCGATCCGCGCGAATCCGATCGACGGTGTGGTGCTTTTAACGGGTTGCGACAAGACCACGCCCGGTCAGCTCATGGGCGCCGTGAGCGTTGATCTGCCCACAATCCTGGTCACGGGCGGACCCATGCTCAACGGCAAGTACCGCGGCCGGGAGATTGGCTCCGGAACGGCGGTTTGGCAGCTCAGCGAAGCAGCCCGGAGCGGTCAACTGACGGCCACAGAGCTCGCTGAAGCCGAGGTATGCATGTCGCGAAGCGCTGGACACTGCATGACGATGGGAACAGCATCGACCATGGCTTGTGTGACCGAGGCGCTGGGCATGCAGCTGCCGGGGTCCGCTGCCATCCCGGCGGTCGACTCGCGCCGTTATGCCCTAGCCACTCGGGCTGGGCAGCGCATCGTGGCGATGGTGGAAGAGAGCCTGCGGCCCTCGATGATCTTGACGCGCGCTGCCTTTGAGAATGCCATCCGAGTCAACGCCGCAATTGGGGGGTCAACCAACGCTGTTGTACACCTGCTGGCACTCTCTGGGCGGGCGCAGGTGCCGCTGAACCTCGACGACTTCGAGGCACTCACCGTTGACGTTCCGGTGCTGGCCAACCTGATGCCCACTGGTCCGTATCTCATGGAGGACTTCTTCTACGCGGGTGGGCTCCCGGCGTTGATGGCGGAGATAGGTGATTTGCTGATCGGCGATGCGATCACGGTCACGGGTCGGCCGATCTCCGAGGGATACGCAGAAGCTACGTGCTGGAACCGGAGTGTCATTGCCAGTCGTGCCGCGCCTGTCCAGCCGGCGGGTACTGGGACCGCGGTCTTGCGAGGGAGCCTGTGTCCTGACGGCGCAGTGCTGAAGGTCTCGGCAGCTTCCCCGGAACTGCTTGTGCATCGGGGGGCAGCTCTCGTGTTCGACTCCATGGAGGAGTATCTCGCTGCAGCAGATGACCCCGATCTTGCGGTGCAGGCAGACACCGTCTTGGTCGTTCGCGGTGCTGGACCGAAGGGCTACCCCGGCTTCCCGGAAGGCGGTAACATGCCCCTGCCCCGAGTGCTGCTCGAAGCTGGCGTGATGGACATGGTACGCATATCGGACGCCCGGATGAGCGGAACTGGGTATGGGACGTGCGTCGTGCACGTGGCGCCGGAGGCTGCCGCAGGCGGCCCCATCGCTCTGGTACAGACTGGCGACCTGATCGAGCTGGACGTTCCGAACCGGCGCCTCGATGTCGTCGTATCTGAGGGCGAACTCGCCAGTCGACGGGAGGCGTGGCGAGAGCCCCAGGTGCCGAGCTCGCGCGGGTGGACCCGTCTCTACGTCGAGCACGTCCTTGGGGCAGAGCGAGGAGCAGACCTTGACTTTCTCGTGGGCGGAAGTGGGCATGAGGTCGGGAGGGCGTCACACTGACATGGATAAGCTAGGTCGCGAGGCTAACAGGCCCACATATGGTTGGACTTTTGAGGGTTGCCATCTGGCGGTCGGTCTCCGCGATGTGCACGGAATAGTATGACTAGGCGTGCGTACCCACGAGTCCGTGTAGGTCACTATCCTGACCGAGTGGAAAACAGGAGTAAGCGATTGGCTGCTCCTGTTCCGATGTTGGGGGAGCGGATGCCCCCATACGGACTCAGCCGCAGGCCGACTGATGTCGGTCGGACGTGGCTATGCGTACCATGGAACTGGGTGCGCTGCCTGGTTCAACCGGCACAGCGCCTGAAGTGGGAGGTTCGTGCGCCGCCTTCTTACACAGGCATGCGCCGTCCGCTCCATGACTGAAGCTGATGTCGCTTACAGCTAGCCGCGCGTGGTACGCCTAGACGTAGGCACAGGAAGCACTGAAAGACTACCGCCCATAAGGGCAAAAGGGAAGATACAGTGAGAAGGAATGAGGTTAAGGCGAAGCTCCAGCGAGGAGAGCTGGCGCTCGGTACGCTAGTCTTCGAATTCAAGACGAGCGGGATTGGCACGATTGCATCGAACTCAGGAGCTGATTTCGTGCTCTATGATACCGAACACACCGGTTGGGGATGGGAGACAATCGCGTCGGTGATTGCCTCCTCGGCGGCTGCGGCGGCAGTTCCGTTGGTGCGTGTGCCCGTCACTGAGAGATCGTACATCTCACGACCGCTGGACCTTGGAGCTATGGGTCTGATGATTCCGATGGTGGAATCGGCAGACCAAGCCGAGCAAGTTGTTCAGTGGGCCAAGTATCCTCCTCGCGGTGTCCGTGGCGCTGCCTTCGGCGTGGCGCACGATGGTTACAAGGGCGAGGACCATCTGGCCACGATGTCATCAGCTAATGAAGAGACCCTTCTGATTGGGCAGATCGAGACTGCTGAAGGAGTGAGCAAGGTTGGCGAGATCGCTGCGGTTGAGGGTCTTGACGTCCTATGGGTCGGACACTTCGACCTGACGAACTCCATGGGGATACCAGGTCAGTTCGAGCATCCGGACTTTGTGGCTGCACTGGAGAGCGTGTCCAAGGCGGCAAGCAGCAACGGGAAGAGCGCCGGCTTTATGGTGTCCTCCGTTGAAGAAGCGCATCGGATGATCGATCTCGGTTTTCGGTGCCTCGGGTACAGCGGCGACCTGTGGATTTACGGCCGTGCACTTCGGGAAGGGATCAGCAAGATCCGGGATGCGCAGGGTTTGCGAGGCTGACGTGTTATGAGCGGCGCACTTTTGGCAGCGGCGGGGCCCAGTGTCATACGGGCAATTGGGGCAGAGACGCGGTCACGGTGGGAGCGTAATAAATGCTAGTGCACTGTGTGATGCGCTACACGCGTGTGAGGGTTGGGAAAGAATAGTGGTCGTGGCAAAGTGGCTTGTATCCTTGGGCTAACGGCTCAGGTAGGAGCAATGCGTATCGATAGGACGAAGGACGATGGTCAGCCAATATGCGAGAGAGCAATGGGGAGATGATGGCTAACATGGGCAAGCGGCCGATAGTCGGGATCGTTGGCTCGGGTAATATCGGAACGGACTTGATGGTAAAGCTGTTGCGGTCGGAGGTGGTAGACCTTCGATACATGGTAGGGATCGATCCTGACTCGGAAGGTCTTGCGCGCGCCAAGGTGGCGGGGCTAGAGGCTTCCGCCGGCGGGGTGGAGTGGTTGCTCAGCCAAGCCGACAGGCCTGACCTTGTGTTCGAGGCCACGTCGGCTGCTACTCATGTTGGGAACGCTAGGCGGTATGAGGAGGCGGGGGTGCGGGCGGTCGATTTGACCCCCGCCGCGGTTGGGCCGTTTGTGGTTCCAGTTGTCAACCTCAATGAGCGAAGTGAGGCAATGAATCTGAACATGATCACCTGCGGTGGGCAGGCGACGATTCCGATGGTGGCCGCTGTTGCGGCGGTGACTACGGTTGAATATGCGGAGATAGTTGCTGCTATTGCATCGCGCTCGGCCGGTCCGGGGACACGCGCTAATATTGACGAGTTCACTCGGACAACCGCCAGAGGATTGGTGGCCGTGGGAGGAGCGAAGAAGGGGAAGGCTATTATAGTACTGAACCCAGCTTCGCCGCCTCTCGTCATGCGGAACACAGTCTTCTGTGCAATCTCGCCAGGCGCTGATCGGGAGGAGATCATCCGCTCGGTTAGGCACATGGCTCAGCGGGTGCAAGAGTATGTCCCCGGGTATCGTCTGAGGGCCGATCCACAGTTCGATGAACCGAGGGAAGGCTGGGGTGGCAAAGCGCGGGTAACTATCCTACTCGAGGTAGAGGGGAATGGGGACTACCTGCCGCGCTATGCCGGCAATCTGGATATTATGACTGCCGCCGCAGTACGGGTAGCCGAAGGGCTGCTGACACACGCTGGTAGGGGCGGTGGCGTATGACGGGGAGTACGAAGTGGGCTGGGGATGTGCGGATCACCGATTCGACGCTGCGTGACGGGAGCCACGCGATGGCCCATCGGTTCACGGAACCTCAGGTTCGGGCGACCGTGCGGGCGCTCGACGACGCGGGCGTACCTGTTATCGAGGTGAGTCACGGTGACGGGCTGGGCGGATCATCCTTCAACTATGGATTTTCGGCCGTCGAGGAACTGGATCTGGTCGGGGCAGCAGTGGACGAAGCTCGTCGCGCCCAGATCGCCGTCCTGATGCTGCCCGGGGTCGGAACCTCAGAGGACTTGCGAGCAGCACGCGACCGCGGAGTGTCGGTGGCACGGCTTGCCACGCACTGCACGGAGGCCGACATCGCTGCCGAACATTTCAAGGTTGCACGGGAGCTCGGTCTAGAGACGGTTGGCTTTCTGATGATGGCTCACGCGCTCGATCCTGAGGGGCTCGCACGGCAGGCCCGAATCATGGTCGACGCAGGAGCCGAGTGCGTGTACGTAGTGGACTCAGCTGGGGCGCTGGTGCTCGACGAGGCGAGTGAGAGGGTCGCTGCTCTCGTGGCGGAGGTCGGCAAGCTTTCGGAGGTCGGCTACCACGGTCATAACAATCTGGCCTTGGGCGTAGCGAACTCGGTCCTTGCCGTTCGAGCAGGCGCACGGCAGGTTGATGGAGCTACCGCGGGGCTCGGTGCAGGGTCAGGCAATTCTCCGACTGAGGTGTTGGTCGCTGTCTTTGACAGGATTGGCGTACGAACCGGCATTGAACTCGGTGCCGTCCTGAGTGCCGCCGAAGAGGTGGTGCGCCCCTACATGACCCGGCTGCCGACTGCAGATCGGCTGTCAGTCATCATGGGTTACGCAGGCGTTTATTCGAGCTTCTTGCTGCATGCGGAGAGGGCAGGCGAGCGGTACGGAGTAGCGGCTCACGAGGTGCTGGCTGAGGCTGGTCGGCGAAAGCTCGTCGGGGGTCAGGAGGATTTGCTGATCGACATTGCCTTAGGACTCGCCTTGCGCAGCTCTGACCCCAGTTCCACTTCCCCCCCTTCGGGGTGTGAGGAGTAGGAGCTGGGGCGCATTTCGAGCAGCTGGCGCCGGAGATGGGTGAACTGCGGGAGAAGGTATGCACTGAGGTGCCTGGAAGGGCAGCGAGATGGTCCGGGGAGGCGGGTGAAGGTCTCGAAGATCCGGGCTGCGCTGGGTGCGGGGCACGGTTGGTCCTGGGGATAGAGCGTTAGGTTCAGCCCATTGGAGTGTGCCACGAACATGGAAGGAGGAACGGATGTATGGTAGATCAGATTACCGAGAGCGATGGTGCACGAGTGATGCCGGCAGGTCCCTTGGAGCTGCCCTGCAGGAGGAGCCTTCAAACCATCCCAAGGTGCGTCGGTCAAGACCTGAGGTGCTGAGCTTATGGGAAAGGCGCAGCAAGAGCGTGCCAGGTGAGAACCGAGAAGGGAGAAAGCGCCGGGATAAACCGACAGGACGCAGGGGATGAGAGAGCCATACACCAAGAGAGGTAGCGATTCCACGTGCGGGTCGGCCGAGGACGGCTAAGGCCATGAGTCCGTGATGAACGGAGGTGGGAAGTGATGGATACCGTTGCCGGTGGTGATGCCCAGGTACGACCCCCGCCGGGGGCGTCGCTGCCAGCACCACGTGTGGTAGTCGGGGCGAGAACGCAAATCCGAGCCTCGCTTGTCGCTAGGGGGCTGCGGGTGGCGGTCCTGGATGACGACCCGACGGGGTCACAAGCGGTCCATGACGTCGCCGTAGTCACGGCGTTTGATGAGGGAGAGTATCTGGCCAGCTTAGGACGCGAGGGGTCGGTTTGCTTTATCTGGACGAACTCAAGAAGCCTTTCCGATGACGGCGCAACTACCGTCAACGTCCAAGTAGCCAGCGGTCTATTTGCGGCTGCGCGGCGGGCGGGCTTTGGGCTGGAGATAGTAAGTCGGAGCGACTCGACGCTACGTGGTCACTTTATGGCGGAGGTGCGCGCTCTTGAGAGGACTAAGCGCGAGGCCACCGGCCGTGGCTACGATGCTGTGCTGTTCATACCAGCCTACTTCGAGGCAGGACGCGTTACCCTTTGGGATGTACAATGGGTGCTAGTCGGAGACGAGTGGCTTCCAGCGGCTCGTACAGAGTTCAGCCGCGATGCTAGTTTCGGGTATGCGGCATCGAATTTAAGAGAGTACATAGCCGAAAAGAGTGGTGGCGCCATTCGGGCCGAAGACGTCTGGAGCATCTCGCTTGAGGACATCCGCGTGGGCGGCGTTGCACGGGTCGTTGAGATTCTCGAGAGAGTCACGGCTGGGACCTTTGTGGTCGTTAACGCCGTTCTATACGAGGACCTTGAGGTAGTGGTACTCGCCCTTGCGATGGTCGAGGGAGCCGGGCGCTCGTTCTTGTATCGGACGGGGCCGTCCTTCGTTCGGGCGCTCGCGGGCATCGAACCTCGGGAACCCATCGCAGCAAGTGAGCTCTGGCCTCTAGGACGCCCACCCGGGCACGGGCTCGTGGTGGTCGGATCCCACGTCGCAGTTACCAACCGTCAGCTCGCAGCTATGCGAGCCGTGGGTGGCCTCGCAGAGGTCGAGCTCGATGTAGCTCGGGTCATCAACTGCCGGGACAGGGATGCCTATCTAGCCGAGGTGACCAAGAGAGTGATCGCCGCGCTTGTCGCGGCCGACGTATTACTTGTTACCAGTCGGCGCGTTAACCGAGTGGCGGGCGGCAACGCAAACCTGAAAGCGGCTCGCATCGTGTCGACTGCCCTCAGCCGGGTGGCCGGGCGGGCACTCGCCGGGAGGCCCTCGTGGATCGTGGCTAAGGGCGGCATAACGTCGCATGACGTAGCGGTCCAGGGACTGGGGATGCGCCGTGCGACTGTTGTCGGTCAGGTATTGCCTGGAATGGTCTCAGTATTGCAGCCGATTGATGCAGCTCCAGAGGCAGTGGGCATTCCATACGTGGTATTTGCGGGGAATGTGGGCGGGGACGATGCTTTGGCCAAGGTCGTCGCCGTCCTCCGAGGGAAGCGCTTATGCTAGCCCACGGGCCCGAACTACTACGACGCGCACATGCCGAGGGGCGCGCCGTCCCGGCGATGACGACATATACCTTGGAATCCACGCGGGCCATCTGCGATGCGGCTGAGGCAGTGGGGTCGCCAGTAATACTGCAGGCTGGCGCGAGCTCGTTCCATGGCGTGGGCCGCGAGCTTCTCGCGGCCGTCGCACTGACAGCGGCTCGGTGCGCCTCCGTTCCCGTTGGAGTTCATCTGGACCACTCGACTAACCTGGGCGAGATCCGCTGGTGTATCGAGATCGGCTATACCTCCGTCATGATCGACGGGTCCCGCTTGCCCTATTCTGAGAACATTGCAGTGACCCAGGCCGTGGTGAGGGAAGCCCATGACGCCGGGGTGTGGGTCGAAGCAGAAATTGGCGCGATCGCTGGAGATGAGGATAGTTCCACCGATTCCGCCAGTGCTGAACTGACAGACCCCGTGGCCGCAGCGGATTTCGCCGACCGCACAGGGGTAGACGCTCTCGCGGTAGGGATCGGCACTGTACACGGGTTCAGTGCGACCCCCGTGCAAGTGGACTTTAGTCGGTTGTCCGCGATAGCAGCATTAGTGTCAGTACCCTTAGTGCTGCACGGCACATCTGGTCTGGAGGATGAAGATGTCCTCCGCGTGGTACGATCAGGAGTAGCCAAAGTCAATATCAACGCGGATCTGCGACGTGCCTACATCATGGCGCTAGGGGCGGCCACGGCCGGTGGCGGCGACGATATTTTACGCGTTCAGCAGCGAGCTGTCGCGGCTGTGGCGCAGGTAGCCACGGCGAAACTCAAGCTTCTTGCGGGGCTACAACGGGAGTCCTTAGACCGAGCGCAGGGGCCATTGGACCTGTTAGTGTGACGGCGCTGGTTGGGCGACCAGGTGGTCGCACCGCTGACGGAGTGAACCGCCCCGGGTTTTGTAGAGACTCGGGTTAGTGTGAAACAACCAGCCGAGCTGGGGCCTCCTCATGGTAATGGGCAACTGCGAACTCTGCGGGTGGAACCATGCCCAGCTCGCCGTGGAGCCGGCGTTGGATGAAGCTCACCTTGGCTTTGATCATGGCAGCCAGGTTCGGATACGACACTAGCTTGGGGTCACCGACCATCAGAAAGCGCCGCTCGTTGGCGAGCTTGGAGAGTGCCTCCATCGCCGGGACCACCTGGGCGACCTCGCCGGCTCCTCCGTCATAGGCCCGGTGCCAGACCGAGCATTCGAGCAGGACGAAGGCTCCAGCAAGCGCTGATCACACCGACCCTGGACCCGTGGAAGCACCTTTCAACCCTGCATGTGCTGAAAGCCCGGCTAGCCTTTGCCATCAGCCGTATCCGCCAGTAGGTGCTGCTTTGCGAAATCATCCTTATCGAAAGGCGGAGAAACGACTGACAAGACCTTAAACGTTTCGTCGGCCTCATTCACCAGTGAGTGCGTCACTCCCGGGGGAACCAGCACGACCGATCCCGCCTCGACCCGCTCCCTTTCTTCCCCCACCTCAATCCAGCCTCGGCCAGAGATCACAAAGAACATCTCCTCCTGCTCAGCATGCGAATGCGGATTTGATCGCGACCCGAGGTCCACTTTCGCCATGGTTACCGACATCCGCTCGCCTGGCACAGTCCACGGCGCGATCAGGTGCTTAAGTGTACGCGCGTATGGCGCACTCGCCCGAACTCCCTTGACCTCGTACTCTCTGATGTGCTTCATGGTCGTGCTCCTTCATTGGTCCCTGGCGTTAACTAGCGGCCAGCAAGACTTACCAGACCGCTACCGCGGCACCGGCCTAATGCTCCGATAATTCGTCAATCACCCACCGGCGGTCGCATGAATTGCTGGCCCACTTCAGGAGCCCTGGGCACGGGGCTCATAAGCCAGACCGAAATGTACTCCGGCTTCATCACGGGCTCCAGCTGCCTTACGGTGGCAACCAGCTCTAACAGGCGATCCGCACGGATTCCAGTGGGCTGTCGGCGCGAGTTGATCCAAGCCCCAAGTGTGCTCTTCGCCGCTCCGACAATATCGCCTATCTGGCTTTCTGAAAGACCGCTAGACTGGCGAACATAGATTGCTTGCTCAGCTAGTGCTCCATACATGGTCGCCACCTCCTACCATGTCCTTATCCTGTAGACTAATAGTAGACTTATTGGTAACTATTCAGGTGCCTGATCCAGTGGCCGCAGGAGTCCGGTGAACCGGGTTCAGGGTCCGGGGGGAGCGCTGCTGGTGTCCAGGGGTCGCCAGCGCAAAGGCTTTGCAGAGCGTCGAACAGATTGATGCCGTTCTTGGCGGCGGGGGAGATAGCTGCGGATTGCCAGCCAGGCCTCCGGGGCGCTCACAGCTGCGGAAGCCGCCTGACACCTTCTGCTTGCTGCACCTTGCCCATGCGGATGTCGCGCTTATGCAAATGTCAAGCCAAAAGGGGACCACTGTGCTGGGGCTGACCGGACCAGCGGTGCGGCTGGCGGCCGAGCCGGTCTTCACCGAGGGAGCGGGGCTGCCGCTCTTGGGGCTGCTGCTGGCGTTGCCGACTCTGACCGCGACTGGACTGTTGGAGGAGGCATCGGACCTCTTCGGCCAGCTCCGCAACGGCTTCTACGGGCTGCGGGCCTCACTGCTCACCTTCTTCTTCCTGGCCCTGATCCGGGAACCCCGGGCCGAGGGCGCGACCCGGATCGTGCCGGCTGACCTGGGCCGGGTGCTGGGCGGAGGGTTGTCGGCGACGCACAGTTGAGCTGGTATTGCTCCACCACTTTAAGACTGGTTCCTGATCCGGTTCCCCCAGAAAGACTCTCGGCGTAGGCGCCACAGGTGTTCGCAAAGTCCACTGCGGCCTTCGATCGATTGGTCAGGACTATCTGGTAGTGGAGTGCCCGGCCCGCAACCACCGTGGTCGGAGCCTGGATCCGGGCTGCGAGCAGCGGCAGCTTCGGGTTGGGGGCGACTGCCTGAAACGGGCTGACTCCCAGGACGCCTCCGCATGGGGCGATGGACGCCGGATGCATGCCGGTGGTGGGAACGGTCACGGCGACCTGGCCGCCACCATTGGGAACGTTGACGGTGACCGAACTGGCTACCGCTGGCGCCGGGGAGCATGTCGTGCCACCGGCTGCGAGATCGAGTTCCGGCCAGGTCAGATCCAACCAGGCTTGACCGGGTCTCGCCGCACCAGTGGCACTTGCCGCCGGACCCGACATCAACAAGACGGGGCTCGAGGGCGGGTTGCCGATAAGATCGGGCCCTGGGCACACTTTGATCACCGCACCCGACGCGCTGAGGAGGCGGACCGGTGGCGTGCCGCTGACCTGGCAGGGAGCGTTTGACCGGTCGGAAAAGACGAAGCCACCAACAAGCTGGCCACCCGTCGAGCCCTCGCCACCGGTGAACCGCCCCGCTAAGTCATCTGAGGTGCACTCGGCTGTGCCCGGAGATACCGGTAGAGGGGTCGGGGCGGAGGCGGAAACGGGCTTCAGAGCGACCCAGGGGACCACCGTGACTGCCTTCTGGCTCGGTGCATTAGGAGCGGCAGTTCCCCCACATCCCGCAAGAACTGCCGCCGGTAGAACACCGACCGCAGCGGCTGCTGCTCGATGACCCGCTGTCGGAGACTCGTGAGACCGTCGAAATCGCTCACACAGGCCGTTCACGTGCAGCGCAACGCGAGCGAGCTCAGGACGGTTACCGGGTTTCGGTCGTGCTCCAGCCGCGGTGACGGCCCTGATCAGATGCCCCACTCGCTCAGAGTGCTCATCAGCCAGAGTGGGACTGAACCGTCCCCAGAAAGCCTGGACCGCAGTCGAGAGAAGGGACTGGGACCGGCGCGCCGCGACGAGTTCAACTTCCCGGGAGGCGCGGCTCTTAGGTTGGGGTCAACTTAGGGGTCAAACGGCCCCCGAGACCTGCCCCTGCTCCCGCCAACTGGCCCGATTTGATCTCAAATCTGCTGGAGGCGACTCCGGGAATCGAACCCGGGATCGCGGTTTTGCAGACCTGAGTGCCATCGGCCCATCATGGTGGCAGCTGTCCGCTACGGGCCTGAGAACCGGCTCCGGTGGCCAGTATCGGCGCCCTGGCGGGAGTGGGACGTGCTCGAGGCCGCCCGATGGCAACTCCGATCAGCATGACCGCCCCGCCCAGTAGCTGTAGAGGGAGCACTGCCTCGCCGATGAGCAGCCCGGCGGCGAGCACGGCTAGAAACGGCTGGAGGTAGCTGTAGATAGCCGTCCGAGCTGGACCCAGCCGGCTCACCCCTGGCAGGTACATCCAGGTGGTGAGGGCGACCGCCCCCAGGGAGCTGTAGGCGAGCAGACCGAGCCACACGAGGCTCGGGTGCGGCGGGCCCACTACCGTTTGGACCACACCAAGGGGAACCAGCATCATCGCACCGAGCACGGTTATCAGGGCAGCCAGGGTGAGCGGACAGTAGCGGCCCAGGAGCCGGGGCAACAGGATGAGGTAGCCTGCCCAGGCGATTGGGTTGAGCAGGGCGACCCCGATTCCCAACAGCCCCGACCAGTGCCCCGCCTCTACTACCAGGCCGAGCCCCAGAAGCCCGAGCCCCAATCCGACCCAGACCAGACCCCGGAAGCGCTCCCGGCTGCGCCAGGCCAGCCAGATCGTGACCAGAACCGGAGTGGTGGCGGCGATCATCGCGACGTTGTCGGCGTTGGTCAGAGCCAGCGCCCCGGTGAAGCTGGACTGGTTGACCAAGACTCCACTGGCGGCCAGAGCTACCAGGAGCCACCTGTCACCCCGTAGCGGGAGGCGGACGGGCCCCTCCAGGAAGCGAGCGAGGAGTAGCAGCGCGATGCCGCCCACGATGTAGCGCAGGGCGGAGTAGGTCAGCGGGCCGCTGACCTGCAGGGCGACCTTGACCACCACGACATTGACGCTCCAGATGACAATCGCCGCAACTACCAGCAGGTCTCCCCGCCCGGGACGCGGCAGCAACCGACCCGGAAAGTCCGAAGTCCCCATTGATCTCCAGGATAGAGCCCTAGGTGGCTGGTGGTTTTGGCGGGTGAAGTGGCGAGAGGAGGAGTCGGGGCCGGAGAATGAGCGCGGGTAGTTCCTGACTGGGGGTGAAGATGACTCTGGGGCTGGCCGACCGGCAAGACGAACTCTTCGACGAGGTGGTGCGATTCCGCGACGAGACGCTGGCGGAGCGCTCAATCTATGTGCTCTTGCATCGGGAGCGGGAGCGGTTGTTCCCTGACAAGACCTTCGCCCGAGCCGACCTCCCGATCATCAGCATCGACGCCAAGAAGCGCGAGCTGGTCGGCAACTTCAAGAACCAAGGCACGACCTAGAGGCAGACACCCACCCTCGTCAACGACCACGACTTCCCCTCCGACGCGAAGGGCGTCGCTCTACCCTACGGCGTCTACGACCTGAATGCCAACCACGGCTACCTGTTCATCGGCACTACCCATGACACCGCCGACTCCGCTGTCGACAACGTGGTGAGGTGGTGGAACTACCACGGCAAGCGTCGCTCCCCGGCAAGAGCGAACTGCTCATCCTCGCCGACGGCGGAGGAAGCAACGGCGCGCGTACCCGCGCCTGGAAGCTCGGTCTGCAGGAGCGGCTCTGTGACCGTCATGGGCTCACCGTGACCGTCTGTCACTACCCTACTTCTGCCTCGAAGTGGAATCCGATCGAGCACAGACTTTTCAGCGAGGTCAGCAAGAACTGGGCTGGCCGCCCCCTCGACAGCTACGAGACGATCCTCAACTACGCCAGCACCACCCGCACCACGACCGGCCTCACAGTCAGCGCCTACCTGGTCAACACCGACGACCCCACCGGCATCAGGGTCAGCGACCACGACATGCAGCAGCTGCAGCTGCAACCTCACGACACCTAGCCCAACCGCAACTGCACCCTGAGCCCCAGATGAAAGCTTCCGGCGCTCAAACTGCAAACTTGGAAGTTATTTTTGAGTGGGCACCTACAACTCGGAGTCCGCACTGGCCCGTCTTCTAGGGCCCCTCTATGCTCGCTCCGCGGATGAGGGCCGAGCCCTGCTTCGGGAGGCCTTCCGCGACGCCGGAGACTTGCGCCGCGCCGATGACCGGCTCGAGGTCTGCCTCAACCCCCTCTCGGCACCCGCGCCCTGGCCGCTCTCTGCGAGCTCCTCCACGACACCGAGACCACCTATCCCGGGACCGAGATGGTGATCCACTATTCGGTCAAGCAGCCTCAAAGTCTTGCCCAACTGCCCCGCTATGTCAGTAGCTCTGGGGTCCGGGACGTCACCTTCGGCGAGGACCGCTCGCCGGTTCGCACCGCAGGCGGCCCTCACTCCCTGGCGACCATGCGCACCCTCGCCATCGGCGCGCTGCGCCTGGCCGGCGACGACAACATCACCCAGGCTCCGCGCTGGGTCGCCCGGGATCCTCACCGAGCGCTCTCCTTGCTCGGCCAATAGCCCCCGAGATCCCCCGCTGGCTCACCCACAGGCGCCCGCTTGCCCGCAAACCTTCGATTGCGCCCTCAGAACCGCACCCATCCCAATCTCGCTCTCAGCTAAGACCTCAAATGGCGGCTACCAGCCCGCCTCACTCCGACCCATCCCGCCGACTTTGCCGATGACCGTGCCGGCAACACGGTCGCCGTTGCACGGGCTTCGGCGGCCTGGTATAATTTGCTCACGGCTGCGCAATTGCTCAGCATCCCGGGAGGTGATACGACGATGGGGCAGGACCTCCGCCAGGACGACTACGAACTTCTGGCCCGGCTCGTACAGCGGTACTACGTCGAGGACCAGACCCAGGAGCAGATCGCTCGCGAGTTCGGCCTCTCTCGCCCGAAAGTGCAGCGTCTCCTGAATCAGGCGCGCCGGGCGGGGGTCGTCGAAATCCACATCCAGGGGCCACCTTGGCTGAGGATGGAGCTCGAGAAGGAGCTGCGGGATACCTTCGGTCTCTCCGACGCGATTGTCTGCTCCGCGGTGGCCGGTGCCCAGGCTGAACGCGATGCGGTCGCCCAGAGGGCGGCCAAATACCTTGAAGGACATCTCCGCGATGGCTCAGTCGTGGCGGTCAGCCACGGGCGCACTACTGGGGCGGTGCCGCGCTTTTTCCGTCCGGCTGCCAGGATTGATGTGACCTTCGTGAGTGCCATGGGCGGCTCGCCCCGGGTCGATGTGCCGACCAATCCGAACGAGATCTGCCGGGCCCTCGCAGAGCGCTGCGGCGGCCAGGCGGAGAGTCTATACGCGCCAGCGTACGTGGAGAGCGCCGGGGTGCGCGACCAGCTGCTCGCCCAGGAGGCGATCATCCACACGCTCGATCGTGCCGCTCGGGCGAGCATTGCCCTGGTCGGGATCGGGGCCATCGACAACGACTGCACCATGGTCCGCTCCGGATGCCTGACGACCGCCGAGATCGCCCGGCTGAGACGCCAAGGCGCAGTCGGCGACATCCTCGGCAACTATGTCGACCTGGACGGCCATCCGGTGTCGTCCCCGCATCAGGACCGGCTAGTGGCGCTCTCAGTGGACAACCTGCGGCGCATCGGGACAGTCGTTGCAGTGGCGAGCGAGCCCGAGAAACCGCGGGCGATCCTGGGGACCTTGCGGGCGGGCGTGATCAGTGTCCTAGTCGTAGACGAGGGTAACGCCAGGGCCGTACTGGACCTAGCGCGGGAGACAGCGGTGGGGTACTCCCCAACTAATGGGCGGCGGGTAAGCGCGGGCGCGGAAAAAAAGGAGGGGGTGGAGTCAGGACAAGATGGTAGCGGGAGTCATCCCCGGCTGGGGGCGTCTGGCAGGGGCCGACAAACATCCGGAGAGAAGGTCTAAATATGCCTGTCTTAAGCACGAAGTCCATCCTGGATCGCGCCTTCAAGGAGAAATACGGAGTGGCGGCGATCAATGTCGTCAACGACCTCAGCATGGCGGCAGTTTTGGCAGCGGCTGAGGAGCTGCGCGCGCCCGTGATCGTTCAGACATCGGTGAAGCACGTTGTCATGACCGGGGTAGAAGTCATGTACGCCATGTGGCGAGAGATGACAAGGCGGATCTCGGTGCCTGTGGCGCTCCACCTCGACCACTGCCCTGACCGGGCCTTGATCAGCGCTTGCTTGGCAGCGGGCTGGAACTCCGTCCTCTTCGATGCCAGCAAGCTCACGGTTGAGGAGAACAAACGCCAGTGCATCGAGGTCGTCGCCGAGGCTCGTCGCTATGGAGCGGATGTCGAGGGCGAGATCGAGGGCTTTAAGCGGACCGAAGAGATGACTGGCGACGAGGCCGAGCAGGTCCAGTCCCTAGAGACGGTGATCGATTTCGTGCGTTCGACTGGTGTCGACGTTTTCGCACCAGCGATTGGGAATGCCCATGGCGTCTACGCGGCGACGCCTAAGCTAGACAGCCAACGCGTCACCGACATAGTGAACGCCATTGGGATCCCGGTCGCCCTGCACGGCGGGACCGGGATGTCGCCCGAGCAGTTCACCGATCTCATCAGCCGTGGCTGTGCCAAGATCAACATCTCGACCGCCCTCAAGATCGCGTTCATGAAGTCGGGCTACGACTACATGGGCGTGCACCCTGGCGAGTACGACCCACCGGCGCTGTTCGAGGCTCAGAGAGCGGCCGTGATGGAGATGGCGAAACACCACATCCGGCTCTTCGGGAGCGAGGGGAAGGCTTGGACGTGAGCGCGGTGATCTTCGACTGCGACGGAGTGCTTGCCGACACTGAACGGTACGGACACTTACCAGCGTTCAACCAGACGTTCAGGGAGTTGGGCGTTCCGCTCCAGTGGTCGGAGGAGGAGTACGGCCGCAAGTTACAGATCGCGGGCGGTAAAGAGCGCATGGCGAGCGAGCTGACGCCCGAGTTCGTGCGGGCCAACCATCTGCCCGCTGACCCGGAGAATCAGGCATCGATGCTTGCCACCTGGCACGCTCGCAAGACCCAGATCTACACCGACATGGTCGCGGCGGGAAAACTGCCGCCACGGCCGGGCATCACTCGGCTCATCGCCGAGGCCCAAGACGCAGGTTGGAAGCTCGGGGTGGCCTCCACCTCGGCTGAGGCGTCGGTGCGCTCCATCGTCGAGCGGGCGGCGGGGCCGGAGCGAGCTGCACGCTTCGACCTGGTTCTGGCTGGTGACTGCGTTGCCCACAAGAAGCCAGCGCCCGATATTTATCTGCTGGCACTCGAGATGCTCGGAATTGAGCGCCCCCAAGTGTTGGTGGTTGAGGACTCGCGCAACGGCCTCGAAGCGGCGGCTGCCGCCGGGCCGCGGTGCCTCATCACCGTCAACGGCTACACCGAGCGTGAGGACTTTACGGGGGCTACCCTGGTGGTCTCGTCGCTGGGTGACCCCGGTGGCGAGAAGGCGGTGGTGATCGCCAACCGAAGCCGGGCCCGACCGGGTGACTATCTGACCTTGGCCGACCTAGAGGCCTGCCTGACGGAGTAGTGGCTGGAGAGGAATGCAGTTGAGGAGAAGCGCAAGGCATGACGGTGAGCACACTCGACGAGATGGACCTAGTCCTGAAGACGATGGCCCAGACCATCGTTGACAATGCTGTCTACTTCGCCGACCTGGACAGCGTGGTTGGGGATGGGGACTTCGGATACTCGCTGCGCAACGGCTTCGAAGTGGTGGTAAGTGACTATGCCACGTTTGATCACAGCAGCGCCGGCGCACTCCTGAAGAAGGTTGGGTTCGTCCTGTCGGGTAAGGTGGGCGGGGTCAGTGGCCCGCTCTGGGGAACGGCGTTCTTGCGCGCGGCGTCAGCAGCCGGTGACAAGACGGAGCTGAGTAGCACCGACGTGGTCACCATCCTGCGCGCGGCCGTCACCGGCATCATGCAGCGCGGGGGAGCCTCGCTGGGGGAAAAGACCCTTCTTGACGCGCTGGTCCCTGCGGTCGACACCCTGGAGGCTGGTCTGATCGGGCCAGGGGCGGGCCACGACCAAGGGATAAGGGCGCTCCAAGAGGCGGCGGACGTGGCCACCAAGGCAGCCGAGGCAACGAAGCCGATGCTGGCCATGCGTGGGCGCGCCGCCTACACCGGGGAGCGCAGCATAGGCTCGGTGGACGCTGGGGCAACGGCCATCGGGGTCATCTTGCAGAGTATCAGCACCGCTTGGCGGCAACAGCACAGTTAGAAGGAGACTTGTAGGTGAAGAAGTTCGTCAACGACCCGAGGCAATTCGTTCCCGAGATGTTGGAGGGTATCTACCTGGCTAGCGGCGGGAGGCTGAAGTACGAGCCCAAGTACAACCTGATCTACCGTGCCGACATGCCCAAGCAGGATAAGGTGTCCATCATTCAGGGTTCCGGCTCCGGGCACGAGCCAGCCCACACCATGATCGTGGGCAAGGGGATGCTGGACGCAGCGTGCCCTGGAGACGTCTTCGCCGGGCCTCCGGTGGAGTTCGTATACGAGACTACGAAGCTGCTCAACTCGCCTCAGGGAGTTCTTCATATCGTCAACAACTACACCGGCGACCGGCTCGCTTTCGAGCAGGGGCGCGAGATGTGCGAGGCGGACGGGATGAAGGTGGCGACGTTGCTGGTGAACGACGATGTGGCGGTCAAAGACTCCACTTGGACAGTGGGGCGGCGCGGGGTGGCAGGTAACTTCTTCGTGATCAAGGCGGTGGGCGCGGCCTCCGAGAAGGGCGCTTCGCTCGATGAGCTAGTGCGGATTGGCGAGCATGTCATCGCCAACGTGAGGACTCTCGGAATCGCCCTCAGTTCATGCACACCACCGGTCAAGGGCTCGCCGCTGTTTGAGATCGCCGACGACGAGATGGAGGTCGGCATCGGTATCCACGGGGAGCCAGGGCGGTTGCGCACCAAGCTGGTCTCCGCTAATGAGATCGTCGACATCATGCTGGATGCCGTGATCCCAGACCTGCCCTACAAGAGTGGTGACGAAGTCGCTCTCATGGTCAATGGGCTCGGGGGGACCCCGATCGGCGAACTCTACGTGCTTTACGGCATTGCTCACAAGAAGCTGGAAGCGCAGGGCATCAAGGTCTTCCGCAGCTATGTCAATGAGTACTGCACGTCGCTCGAGATGGCAGGTGCGTCACTGACGTTGCTTAAGGTCGACGACGAGATAAAGGGGCTGCTAAGCGAGCCAGCTGAGGTTTCGATCCGGGTGTTCTGACCCGCAGTCCTTGGGGTTCCGCCGCCTGATGAGCATTCCTAGAGGCCGATCGCCGGCGGCGGGACCCCACCCTGACTTTGCAGCAGTGCTTCCTCTCGGGGAGTTCGACTCCCCGACTCCTGAGTGTGCCGCGAACGTAGAAGGAGGACGCATCTAGGAGGTGGGCCACCGGAAGCGATGCTTCACGGGTGATGGGGGTAGGCTCTTCGAAGCCGCCCTGCAGAGGGAGGCTGCAAACCACACCATGTTTCGCCAGTCAAAGAGCTGGCAGGCTTGGCGTTGTGGTGGCTGGTGAATTCGTTGACGCCATTGGGTGGCGAAGGGCAGCGCTGGCAGGGTTGCCGAGGATCCGAGCGCGGCTGGCTGTCACTACCGTGATCGGCAAGGGCCTCCTTCCCGAACGGTTTAAGCGGGCGCCGTGCTGATCTCGGTATCCAGCGCACCCCTTTCCGAGCTCCCGCGGCTGGGGAATTTCGGTGATCGCCAGCACGTCCTCCCGAGGTCCCCGTTAGCAGGGAACTAGAATCCCTCTCCAAGCTAACGATAACCT
>DATLTJ010000084.1:0-68584 GCA_035533655.1 Candidatus Acidiferrales bacterium
GGGGGTCCTGGCTGAACTTGAAGTTGCGGCTGCGAAAGGGCTGGATCTTGTTGTCACGCCAGACCCGCAGCACCGTGCTGGGACTCACCCCCACCTCACGCGCCACCGCCGGCGCGGTCCAGTAGGTCTCGCCTTTGGGCGGACGGCCCAGGGTGACACTGATGATCTTGGCGACCGTGCCTTCGCCATACACCCGGGGCCGACCCCGGCCCGGCGCATCCTGCTCCAGCCCAGTGACCCCGGCTTCGGCAAACCGCTGCCGCCACAACTGAACTGTGGGAAGCGAGCACCCGAGTTGGGTGGCGATCCGCAAATTGGCTTCCCCGGCTGCACCCAGCAGGATGATCCGGGCTCGCATGACTCGCCGGTGAGAGAGGACCCGGCTGTGCGCCCAGGTAGTCAGGACGGCGCGCTGGTCGGACGAGAGAACGGTCGCTGGGACGGGGTGATTTGGCATGCCCCCATAATCTTCTCACCACTCTTGAATGTGCAACCTATTTCCGCCGTGATGCACTAGCTTGGGAGAGGCTAGGGTGCCCGCGCCAGCTCGATTGCTGAGGCCGAACCAACCTGGAGCTCGGGAGCGACTACAAACGGCACCTGGTTGCGCCGCCTATGCTTCCGCCTTGCCCTCTCCCCCACCAGCACGGCCTTGGCCAGATCAGCCTGAGCCTTCATCCGCAAGTAGAGGTTGTGGGCGATCCACATGCAGGTAACCAAGAGCGAGAAGTTCGGCAAGCCCCTCATGTGGAAGAGCCCCTTGTTGAGGCCGATCACATCGGGATTCTTGATGGTGGAATAACCACGCTCCACGTTGGTGCGCTTGGCATACTTCGCCTCCCACTCCGGAGTGCCCCAGATCGGAGTCTGGTAGCTGTGGGCAAACAAAACCTGTCAGAAACGAGGCGCCCGGGAAGTAATTGCCAGGGCGTTTCCCTGTACATTTAGAACTCTCGCGCTAGGTGATGCCGTCATGACCGGCTCCACCTGATCGGTCGTGCTGGACACCGATGCTGTCGCTCTCCGGTGCCTCGACCGCAGGTTACTCAGAGGATATTTCGCCAACAGCCGGTATGTCTGCCTTCGCAGGAAACATTTCTTGGACTAGGAATATAGTGCGCGGCAAGAGCAAGTTTGGTGGGTATAAGCGTTCTACCACTTGAAGGATTTCAGTACTCGTCTCTAGATTTAGCAGCTTGGCCAAATAAGCGATATCTTCACGATCCTGCTCGGGGCGAGCGGCCAGGAGCTTCATTCCCAACATGAATTCTGGAGACGCCGCAGTGACGCGCAGACCCGGAACAGTCATGACGGGAACGGCATTGCGATCCACTCCTGGCACGTAGCCTTTGGCCGCATCATTGAGCCACCCGTAAGGTAAATCCAAATTATCTTGAACCTCCTTGGCGGCCTTATATATCTCGGCACTAGGGGCGAATACCGCGTCAATGTCACGGCTCATTTCTCTTGACCTATAGGCAAGCACCATCGCTGCTCCACCAACTAGGTAAACATCTCCTACAATTCCTTTGGCCTCTAGCTTAGCTCCTAGTTCAGTTAATGCTTCTATAAACTCATCACGAGTTAGGAGATCACCGTGCCCCTCCGTCAAAGTCGCTCCAATCCGCTGGCTGTGACAAAGATGCCTCTCGTGGCAAAGGATCTAGGACTCTCTCGAAGGCTAGTTGGAATCCAGGCTGGCGCATCCGCAACAAACCACCAAGGTCGCGAAACGCGTGCTGTGTCCCGAGTCCACCCCGGCGCCAGAATGCCTCGGCGCAGACTCAAATACTCAGCCAGTCCGGCCACGAGAGCATCTGCACCGCTATCACCCGTATAGGCAGGTGGGTCAGCAATTACCAGCTTCGTGTCAGCGGCAGTTCCCTGAGCTTCGTCGTCTAGAACCTCACCCACCAGCCGCCAAGCTGCAGTGCTGCCACTCGCCGCCCTGGCTTTGGCGACCGCTGGCGCTAGAGCGGTCAGAGACGGCCACCGACGGTGCGCCGGAAGACAAGCCCTCGTCAAGCGATTGAGAGTGGCCATATTGGGAACTAAGCCTCCGGATTCGTAACGGCTTATGGCGGCGGACGACGTTCCGGCGCGCCTGGCTAGCTCACGCTGAGAAAACCCAGCCCGAGTCCGCAGCAGTCGTAGGTGGGAGCTTGCGTCTATCATGCTATCTAATATGATAGCACTAGCGAGGTGATTTGGAAAGACTCGAGGACAAATCAGGTCAAATGCCTAGCCCATGAATAGGAGCGCCTCTCGGTCCCCAGTAACGAGCACGCGAGCTCCGCTAGGACATTTGCGTAAGAAGCCGCTCAACCTATTCCAATGAGGCTGGAACTGGCATTAGATCTCGCCGGCAGAGGCGTCTGAGATCAGATTGTGTACAAATCGGCAAAGGGGGCGGTAAAAGTCCTCCGAGTCGCGTCAGAATGTGCCCAACCCTACGGGTGTTTGGCAACTCGCAAATGGCTCAGGACTGAAGCATTTGCGAGTTTCGCCTAAATTGTTGGCGAGTTAATTCGCAAGCCGGAATGGAAGCGCTCGGGAAGAGATTCCCGGGCGTTTTCTTATGTTTGCGGCCCTTTTGTTGCACCAGAATCGATTCGGCGCGATCCCGGTATCGGGGTGTCGAAGGCGTGATGCGCTCCCCAGCCGCCCTCGGCCAAGACGACTGATCGGGGTGGCAACCTTGAAAGGCGGCCAGGCAACCGCACTCAACATCCCCACACCGACGAAGATTAATAGGGTTCCGAGCAACTGAAGTAATCGCATCGGCATGGATGACCTAAGCGAGAAAACCGTTCTCTGTACGAAATCTATGAGATCCCGATGCTGTCCACTTCCGGATATTCGGCGACTGGGGGCACTAGACGTGGGAAGTCGGAAGTGATATCTAGTTCCGGGGCTTGTGGTCGCGCTCCCCACGATTCAATCAGACTCAAGAGATCACCCGCGCTCCACCATTGGCGCGGTCGTCCGGGACCAGCCGCTGGCAACGACTTGGATGGGCTAACCACCCCTCTTTGCTCAAGTTGATGAAATGCGAGCCTAGCCGCTCTCTCCCCGACTCCAAGTTGTCTTGCCGCTATATCCGAGGCCAGCACTGGGGACTCCAACAGCAGGTCCGCCAACCGCCGGGCTGTGGCATCACTATGGAGACCATGCATGGCGGCCTGCCAGTGACTGCGGACCTTAGCTACCCCGTGGGTCATGTCAATGCACGCCTCGGCGGAGCGCTTGACGACAATGGCCATCCAGTCTACCCATTCATCCGTGGGTCCGGTTCCTACCCTCATTAGTCCCGAGCGATAACCCCCGATGTCTCTGGCCATAAACATGCTTACTGGCGGCGGGACGTCGATGTTCAGTCGCTGGGCTAAAACCCACGCGATCAAAAGTCGGCCAAGACGCCCGTTGCCATCTCCGTATGGATGAATGATTTCAAATTGAGCGTGAACCACCGCCGCTTGAGTAATGGCATCCAAGTCTTCCCGATTGGCAAATTCGACCAGATCTGTCATCAGCGGCTCGACATCCTCTGCCGGGGGAGGCACAAACGTAGCCCGGGTGGGAATGTCACCTCCGACCCAACCCTGCCGGTCGCGAAAGGCCCCTATCAGATCATCCGGGAGCTGGCTCCCATGACTCATGAGCCGGCGATGCCAGCTGTGCAAACTGCTTACTTGGAGTGGTTGGTTGGCAGTTGCAAGCGCCTCTCTGACTGCAACCAAGTTGTCCGATACCGAAGCGCTGGATGGGCTAGGTGCCGCTCCCAGGCCAGCAGCTACTACGTCTTCCGTGGGCGCTTCAATCCCCTCTATGAATGACGAGGCGATGCCTTCGTTGCGCAACAGCAGCCCGGCAAGGTATCTAAGCTGTCCGGATGTCAGTTCGTTGGCTCTAAGTACTGCCGCTATCGCTTGTTCTGTGTGGCGAGCTATAGTGGCGTTGACCTCGAATGCCTGGCTTTTCAAATGGTCCGGCAACCATGCCTGGATCGGGCGTCCACGCCAGTCCGTGTCGACATAGTGACCATTCATTCCTTTATTGCCCCCATTGCGGAAGCATACCACGTTTTCATTCCTTACGCTAGAGAAACAGTCAGATCGGCCTTAGGGCGAGCTTGATCCACGGGGCTTGGGTCTTGATGGTGGAAGGAAATCAGACCAGCATCTTGAATACGGGGCGAGCCTTCGACCACTGGTGGTTCTCGCGAGATCAACAGAGTTAGTCCCACCCAAGCATCCGCTCCCAATTCGACTCCGACGAGGCGAAACGCCCGTTCACTACCGCAGTCGCCATGCTCTGCCCACCTTGACGGAGATCGCCTACCACCCCATCGCACTCTTGACTAGAGGGCGGGCGGTTCCGGCGGAGTGGCAAAGCCGGCGCGAACTGCTGATAGGTAGAGACTGACCAGGCGGTTGGGGTGTAGCCGAATGAGCTGTGGTAGCTCTTTGACTGCACACTGATAGAGGCGCACTACACCCAACCGGAAAGTCCCGCACCGTTCTCCCAGATATACAGGAGAGGTCATAGCTAGTCTGATCTGGTGCTCGCTCAGTCACCTCTATTCTGATCTCGACCGCAAGGGCACCTGAAATCACAAATTGGAATAATTAGACTTAGTTGCTGGAACAACTTCTATTTAGGTGCCCCGAAGCGCTGTTCTCGAAGTCGTCCAAAAACTCGCTAATGGCTCCGTGAGAGGCATTTGCGAGTTTCGCGTGATTCGTTGGCGAGTTAATTCGCAGGCCAGAATGGAAGCGCTCGGGAAGAGATTCCCGGGCGTTTTCTTATGTTTTAAAAGATCTGAGGACTCGATTAACGTCAATCTGAGGAAAATCGCCTAGTCGGACGATCCATCGCGCCTGATGCGTTCGAGCCATTTGGCGAAGAATGGATCCACCAGTCCCCATCGCCTATCGCGACGCGTGATCAGTTCCGCCTTCTCCAAGGCTTCAAGAGTCCGGTGCACTGATGTTGCTGTGGCCAGTCCCACCTCCCGGGCAAAGCGAGCCGAACCCACTGACGCATGAGACCCACCAGCCAAAGCCCGCAACACCCTTTCCTGGCTCGCGGTCAGTCGCTGCAGACGCTCTTCAAACAAATGCGACTCATGATCCACGATCACTTGCCTCGCCGAGTCCACCGTACCTCCATCAATCGTTCTATCCGCCAGCTCAAAGGCTTGGTATGCCATTCGCTGAATGTCATTGGGGACCGGTCCAGCGATGTCGACGATCAATTGCGCAGCTTCAAGAGTTAGACGCTTCTTCCCGGTTGCCGCTCTTTCGACCAGGTACGGGATCATCTCGTCTGTCGGAATTGGTCGTAGACCGATCCTTTCCGTCATACCGTAGAGCGGCGCGTGTTCAGAGATCACCAGCCTACTCATAAGATGTTGCTGACTGCCAGCGACTATCAGACAGACATCAGGATTTTGATCAGAAAGTGCTTTCAGTACGTAGGGGAGACGGTCATTGAAGCGCAAAACATCTTGAAACTCATCAATGATGAGCACTGCGGGTCTAGTGGCCGCAGCCTCATTTAGTAGTTGATAGACATCCTCAACGACTTGAACGCCGTCCTTGGCGGCAAGAGAAGGCGTCAAGCTGAAGGCAAGACGGTTAAGGTGGTCTACCGTGAAGGTGGGCTGCACTCGAAATCGCTTCATGAATTCCTCAGCAGACTGCCGCATACGCCGCCACTGCATACCAGGCATGTGATATGCCTCCGTCACCACCTTGCTCGCAAACGCAACGAAATCGACACACTCCAAGGCGTTAGCAGCAATTACCGCAGGCTTTGGTGTAGCTCGCTCTAAAGCGATAACCGCCTCTTCCAGCAACGAGGTCTTACCATAACGGCGCGGCGAGATCAAAGCAACATTGATGGAGCTCTGCATCAATCCCACGATGGCCTGAAGCTCCTGCTCCCTTCCGGTGAACTCATCGCCTGTAACTGGACTACCATAGTGAAAAGGGTTCCGATCTGCCATACCCCACATTATAGCACTGAGTGCACATACCTGCGCTGCGCAACCTTGCGCACGCGCGGCCGTGGCGATAGCGCCTGAGGTCGACGAAGCTGCAGCTCTGGAGCCGCGACAGCCTGCGCCACTGGCTCCATACACTGAGAGACGCTAGGCCATTTGGGGATGGGCCCGGGCCGCGGCGGAGAGGGAGAGTCTCCTCCCCCTGTGGTGAGGGATTCTAGCGGGCGGCGGAGGGAGTCCCTAGGCATCTGAGCCATGCCGACCTCGCCACGCTCCTCCACATGATGCGACCCCATACGAGCCGGAGTTCGAAGGGTGGTCTGGGCAACCGGAAGGTACCGACCGGCCCTTCAAGCACCGACAGGCTGGACCCACTCCAAAGTGAGATGCGCCAACCAATATCACTGCGGATGAACACAGCTGTGAGCCGGTATGGCTTGGCCGCAGCACCCGTTGGTTCGACGACGGTGCCCTCAGCAACCATCCATGCCACGTCCCCGTGGGTTGCCAACACTCGATTCGGCAGGTCGAATTGATACGCGCCGGAACTGCCGCAAATGCGCTCGAAGAAGGCCTCAACAGCCTCTTGCCCACGGGCCAGTTCTCCTCTCTCCGAACCAAGGACCGCAGGGTCCGCTTGAAGAGCGAAACAGACAAGCGTGGCGGGAAGGCTGCGAGCTTTGATCGCCTGCAGCAGAGCATCCAGGACAGCGCTGGGCGAAGGGTAATTCGCGCACGGCACGACCACCGGCCTCACGCCGAAGAGCCGTTCGATCGCTTCATTTCGCGGCTCCGGGGCGTCGTATTCGGCAGCGCGGTCCGGCAGCGTTCGCCAAGTTGTCGTCCCCGGTGACGAGATCGGTATTCAACCATTCGGCCAGGGCGACGTACCGTGCGTCATACACCGTCAGGTTGTCTTTTAGCTGCCATGCCCGTGGTGTGAACGGATCGAAGGGATACTGGACCGTCCTTACACGACGGACTTGTTCGAGCGCCGCCGTGGCACATATCGAACTGAGCTCACTGCGAATGACGAGTCCGCGAAGCGCAGATGCCGCCTCGGCACCGAAGATGGCCGGCACTTGCAACGTCGCTTGGCCTCCTAACTCTTCGTGCGCCAACTCGCCATGACTGCCGACACCCACAAGGGCGTCAACGAAGACAGAGGCGTCAAGGACACTCATCACCGGCTCCGTCAGTGAGCCGATCGCTCGGCTCGTACCAGTTGCGCGGTCGGCATCCGGGCGAAGCCTTCTGGACCCTCGGCCAGCAATCGATCCTCGGTCTCGGCCACGAGCTCGGCCGGGGTCCTTAGGGTCGCGTTCAGCTCCAACTCGGACAGCAGGAACTCCTGGAGGCTCATCCCGGCGGCAGACGCGCGGGTTTGGTAGATGCGGTGGACCCGTTCCGGGACGTTCCGGAATTGGATGGTCGCCATGACGCTGGTATAGCGCTTTGAGCGCTAAAGTGCAGGCCTGATGGCCGCGGGCGCGTAACTGTCCGTGGGTGCGAGAGGAAGCGCCCGGCTTCCGCCCGCCAATCCCGATTCGCTCCCCCGCAACACTGGGGCGGCGGTTCGTATCCGGAGGCACCTCCTCCTCCAGAGACCACATCTCCTTTGGCTTCCGTGACGCCGGGGCCGGTAGCCAGGGAGTTTAAGGACTACCGGGCCGTCCCTTCACCCGTAACTAGGGCGATTTGCTCTGGTCTGGTGCTCTCTCAGTCGCGCTGTCCTCTGATCTCAACCGCACAGGCACCCGAGATCAAAAATTGGAATAATC
The DNA here is from genome assembly GCA_035533655.1 of Candidatus Acidiferrales bacterium. Taxonomy (GTDB): domain Bacteria; phylum Chloroflexota; class Dormibacteria; order Aeolococcales; family Bog-877; genus Bog-877. The sequence goes on from DATLTJ010000084.1 coordinate 7,789, forward strand.
AGACTTAGTTGCTGGAACAACTTCTTTTAGACTGCCCAGGGAGCCGATTTTCGAAGTGGTCCAAAAACTCGCCAATGGCTTAGTGAGGAGGCATTTGCGAATTTCGTCTAAAACGTTGGCGAATTAGCAGAGCCTGTCGGAATCGAAGCGCCCGGAGAACAATTTCCTGGTGCTTTATTATTTCCAGGCGCGAGGCGGCCTTTTGAGTTCATATGAACCGCAAATCCGCCGACAATAGAAAGTCACTTAGGCAAGGCGGTGCCACCGGGAATGGGGATTAGGCGGAACTGGAAAGGCGGACCGCGCCTAGGGCGCCCGGGCAGTCGCAGTTGGCGCGTTGGACTCCAGCATCGCCGACTAGCTTGCTGGTTGGACCAAGAACGGCAGGCTGGCCAAGCAGTCCCGGGAGGACTAGGGCCCCGGCAACCACTAACGCGAGCGCACCTAGCGCCGACGAGCGGATTCGCGCCTCCAGTGGCCCTCTTCCCCTATCCAACGTGGCTTCAACGACCAGAGAACCGCTCTATAGTGGCAATCAGCTCGTTCAGGTATGCCTCACCCTCTCCGGCACTTATGCCCTCCTGTACACAGTGACCGATGTGGTCGCGGAGCAGGATGTAACCGATCTTCTGCAAGGCGGCCATCGCCGCGCTCAATTGGGTCAGCACCTCCGGACAGTAGCGCTCTTCCTCCACCATCCGGGCAATCCCCGCGATCTGCCCGTTCAGACGGCGAAAACGCGTCAGCAAGTCTTCCTTGCTAGCTTGGTACGACCCCCGTTCGCGCAGAGCTGCTACAGCTGGATTGGGCGCGCGGGTCGCCGCCACTCAACTACGCTCCGACTCGACGCCCGCGAATCGGCCGGGATTCGCGTCGAAGGTCTCGGCACATCCCAATGAGCAGAAGTGGTATTCGCTTCCGCCCTGGCTGCGGTGTGCAGCAGCCGTCGATGGGACAACCGCCATCCCGCACACGACGTCGACAACCGTCTCTTCGCTCTGATCTGGATTCTTCATGGCATCCTCCCTTGATCTACTCGCCTCAGTGGTCTGCCCCGCCAGGTCGCCCTTAGCATATCGAGTGGGCATTCTCGCGAACTTGGTGTGGCACCGGTCCGAACAGAACCAGAAGACGTTCCCCTGATACTCGGCCTGCGCCGGAGCGGTCGCCATCTCCACCTGCATGCCGCAGACCGGGTCAATGGCGTAGCCCACGCCCCCTCCGAAGTGGGATCGATTGCGGTAGAGGTAGTAAAGGGCTGCTAGCACCACGAGGAAGATGACGTCGAGGACTGCGGTGTAGTTCCAAGCGAAGGAGTCGGGAACGATCCGAATCGGCCTGGTCGTCGGGACTAGGTGCAAAAACGAGAAGAGCGCGCCGATGACTAGTCCGGTCACGGACATCACCAGCCAGAATGCCCCCAGGATCCACAGGGTCAGCCGGCCACCGTAGAACTTGCGGTAAATGAGCAGCAGCGGCAGGGTGATGAGGTCAGCAAAGACGAAGCTGACCACTCCGCCGAAGCTGATTCCGCCCTTCCACAATGCCGCGGCCAGAGGCACGTTTCCGATCGAGCACACGAAGCTGACGATCGCGATCAGCGGACCTATGATGGCGTTCTCGACCGAGGTCAAGACCCCGTGGTGGCTGATGAAGACGATCGACCAGACGTGGGTCGGGACCAATGCTGCCAGGAAGCCGGCCACCCCAAAGCCGATTAGCATCTCCCGGCGCAGCATGGTGATGTCCGCCATAGCATAGCTCGCTGCATCAGACCATCCCGCTAGAGTGCGAATCCGGACTCGGAGCGGGGCTAAAGAAGACCCAGCGCTCTCTGGCATATCAGCATGTTGGTGCTCACCCGAAGTGGCGTAGCCCGGCTCCAGCTTCCTGCGGGCCGACTCCACCAGCGAGTGAGGCAAAGTGAATCGGCTAACCAGGGCCAACAGGGCGACCATCAAGATCCCACCGACAAATTCGCTGGCCGTGAACTGCCACCCGATGAGCAGGGCCAGCACAATGCCCAGCTCGAGGACAAGGTTGGTAGACGCGATCATGAAGACCATCGCGGCAGTGAAGTCCGCCCCCTTGGCGAAGAGCGACTTGGCCATCGCCGAAGCGGCGTAGGAGCACGAAGAGGAGACCATGCCCAAGAAGGTGGCACGGCCCAGCCGACCCTCGCCTTCGCGCCCCAACGCCCGCTCCATCTGTCCCCGCGTGACGAAAGCCTGCACGGCGCCGGAGAGCCCGAATCCGAGCACGAGTGCCCAGAAGGTCTCCCAGAACATGAAGAAGCCCTCACGCAAGCCGTCACCGATCGCCGTCAGAGCCGTCAAGCTGGTTCCTCGTCAGAGGTCATCTCTCTCCCGCTGAGTATACCCCCAGGGGGTATTTTGCCACGGACCGCGAGACGCAGCCACCTGGGCACAGCGCAAGAGTGAGAGAGGCTCGCTCCTGCCCCCCGGTCGAGGCGGGGCGGCGCAGCAAGCGGGCCGAGTTGGCCACGATCCACTTCCAGGCGCCAGCCTGATCTCGGCCCCAAAGGTGGCTGAGATCAAAAACCGGAAAAAATTGGGAAAGGGGCTGGAAAAGGGCTCCTGGCCGCTGCAGAACAGGCCCATCTGCTGGGCCTTCCAGAAAGACGCAAATAGCTCAGTGAGAGCCTCTGGCGCGTTTCTTCTAACCTGCTGACGAGTTTTGGATTGAAGCGGCGCCCAGGACATCTGGGCGCCGCTCTGCTTGCGAAACGGAGCTGGATCGGCTGAGAACCAGCGGCTCAACACGAAAGAGCCCGGCAGACGGGATCCGACGGGGCGCTCCCGCGGCCTGCGAGTGGGATCCAGAGTCGCTAGCTGGGTCGGCTAGGCGGCCTTTGGGACCGGGGCCGGCGAGTCGCCTTGCACCCGGCGGGTCTAGAGACTGTAGGTCGAGGTTGACCGCCACCGCGGCGAGGCCGAGCAAGATGGTCATGTTCGGCAAACCTCGCAGACGGAACTCGCCGTCTACGCTTGCAATGGGAGATCCCAACATACGTTTGAACTCGATGTCTATGCCTGGGCGAAGACCTCCGGGGGTACTCTTTATGACAACAGTGGGGCCAGCAACGACGTTCAGGTCGACTGCGGCTAGGACAGATCGCGGCTGAGAGGAAGTGAAACCGGCACTAATGGCTGCTCCACGGACCGCGTTGTGCGTTATTTCCGTGGAGCAGGTTCTGTTCTCGAGAGAGCACATCTGGACGTACGGCGGGGCACGCTAGAAGGAGTCGGATCGTTGAGAGTCTATTCACGCATCGACCTGCGATGGGGTCGGGCAACTTGACGCTGCTTAGGCCACGGGTGCCGACCCCATCGGCGAGGTCGCAGCCGGGGCCTCCTCAGCCCCGTGACGAGTATCAGCCTTATCCGGAGTACCAGCGTGCCACGTGATCGAAGGCGCCGAGGGTTGTCGGCAGGCCCGCTCGGTAGAATCAGTGTCGCGAGTTCCTTTGAAGGGGAGGCACGTCTAGCACAGCCGTGGGAACTCCCTGGCATCGTGGCAGCTGCGGACCCGGAGGAAGCCGACTGGCTGATCAATGCCATTGATCACAGGTGGGTCCGAACAGCAACCGTGGCGGCGACGGTGGGGATGATGGTGCCGGATCGCTTCGAGGCTTACGCGCGAATCTTGCACCCCGCTCCGCAGTTCAGCTCTGAGCCCAGTTCAGATCGCGCCGACCTGACGCCAGCTCCCAGGACGGTGCGGTGGGAAGAGGTGGCTGCGTGGAGCGGCCGCATTATCCATGCTGGCGCCCAATTCCATCGCGTAATCACCCCAGCGATTGGACGGTTCGTCACCTCACCCGACTTCGGCGTCGGCGCCCCACCAGCCGAGACGCCCCACAGTGTGCTAACCGCAGTGGCGACCGTGCTGGCGCAGCATACTGCGACGCTACGGCAGTGCTGGTTTGCGCTTTGGGACGGCTATGGCGACCTCCAGACCGGCCACAACCGAGACAATGTCCGTGGTCCCGCGCGCTTGCGCCTTCCAGCGCGGACCTACCTGCTCTATTCAGGTCCGCTCTCAGTCATCGCCGAATTCGCTACGCCAGAGTCGCCACACTCCCCGACCCTGTGGTGGCCCCAAGACCGCGCCTGGTTCGTGGGCTCCGACCCCGATCTCGACTCGACGTACCTGGGGGGCAGCGCACCCGCAGTACAGGACTTGCTGGCTGAACCTGGATTAGAGCTAGTCCTCACAAATCGCAGCCAGTCCGTCGCCTTCGATGCTGACGACCTCAACGCTGGCCGTTAGACCGCGCTTCAGGCTGCTGCTTGCGGATGATAGCAGTGCGCGACGCTGCCTCGACGATACAGTTCGCGGCCCCATGACGCAGGTTCACACCGCGCTGCCTCGCGGCCAAGTTCGCCGGACTCGTCGAGAGGAGTGGTCCGGGCCCCCACTTGCGTGCGGCCACTGAGTCAAGTGGATTCGTCCGCACCTCACGCGGCGGGTCTGCCGCACGGCAAGGCTGCGCGTGGACTACCCCGCTCGATGCTTCTACGCACGCGGCGAGCCAACCACTGCGATGTCGCCAAATCTCGTGCTACGCTAGTCCCAAATGGAAGCAAACGGTCTCTTGAGATCAAATCTAGTGTAAATCGGGACCCTCCCCTGTGAAAGACCTTGGGAGCACCTCTGGAATGAGCATCCTTCAATCTCGAGGAAAAACTCGTGAAAGGCTCAGTGAGGAGGCATTTGCGAGTTTCGCCAAAACCGTTGGCGAGTTAATTCGCGAGCTAGAATGGAAGCGCTCGGGAAGAGATTCTCGGGCGCTTTCTTATGTTTTGCGACCCTTTTGTTAGACCAGGGGCGACTTGCGCGACCGGTCCACTTAAAAGAAGAGGCCCCACAGGCAAGGCAGTGCCTAAGGGACTGGGTTGGGACGACACTGGAAGGGTGAGCCGAGCGCTACGGCGTTTGGGAAGCCTCAGCCGGTTCGCCGCGCTTCCGCCCCGAGGGGAGCACCTGCTCTAGCTGCTCGCGCCGACAGCTTGATCTGGCTCTGCATTCGGGGGAGTTCGGGAGTCATGTCGATCACGTCTTGTGGGCAAGGAGATCAACCGCGACACCGCGGTCAGGTAACGGATACGGTGGAGCCAGCTGGGTCGCAGTCACACCAGTAATTCCGGTGGATTGTCTCGGCGGAAGGAGGTTGCTATGGCAACCGTTCTAGTGCTGCACCGCGTAGCCGACTACTCAACCTGGCGGAAGAACTACGAGTCCTTCGAGGGAGTTCAGAAGGAACTCGGCGTGATTGAGGAGAGTGTCTTCCAGGCCAAGGGTGACTCCAACAGCGTGCTGGTTCTGCACCGCTTTGCCTCAATGTCCGATGCCGAGGCATGCATGGAGAGCCCGAAGTTGCGCGAGGCGATGACGCAGGCGGGTATCGTCGGTCAGCCTCGCATCGAGTTCTACGAAGAGGCTCTCGCTCCAGTAAGGGCGTAGAGTTGAGCGGCGGTGGGTTAATCACCTGCCACCGCTCCGGCTCCTCGCGGGGCTTGCACTCAAAGTCGCGCTTCGCGCCGGACCGTGACGCAAGGCTCCTCCAGTCGGGCCAGCTGATCGCGACCGGCAACAGCGCCAGAGATCAAAGTCGGGAACACCGGGCTGGAGAAGTTGCCTGCGCCGCGTCAGCAATCTGCCATCTGATCGGGCCTTTTGAAACCCGCAAATGGCTCACTTGGGAGGTATTTGCGCATGAGGGCATAAGCATTTGCGGATTAGTCAGAATCAAGGTTTCCGCCTTGTTCTCGGAACATCGGTCTGATCAGGAGCAATGAGTCGCGACCTTCAACTCCTTTTAGCGCGCGAAAAGCGCCCCCACGAGGTACTGCCCCTTCTTCCAGGCGAGTTGGGGCCACGGGGCTAGGGACTCGCCCTCCGCGCCGCGACCTTCGGTATGCGAGTGTTCCCCAAGGTCCCCAGACAAGCTCTGAGGAGCTCGAATGCTGGGGGCGAGGCAGATTCCGGAGCAACTCAGGCGGAAACTCCGGAACGTGGGTCGACTGCTGACAACTGCCAGCGTCGGACAGATACCTCCAGCGCGAGCCCGTCTCCCTTCGCTTCCGCGGCTCCCACCGCCGCAGCGGGCTCCCACCACACGAAGTACCCATCTAACCACAACTCGCAACCGGGACCGCCTCAGCCCAGAGATCCGAGCCAGATCAACCACGTGATGGGCACAAGCGAGCGCGGCGATTCGAGCGGACAGCGCCCGGGGCAAGAGTCCCCGGTCGTAGCCGTTCGGCGCGCCATGGTCGCCGTCGCCCGCCAGGCTGCCTCCGACGCTGGCCCAGCCCAGTGCTGCACGTTCACTTACCGACCACGACCCTTCGCCCTGATTGCGCAAGCCACACCACGTCCTCTTCGGAGGGTCGAGGGTGTCTTCGCAGACTTCACCAAGAAGCGGCCGCGACGAGGCGCCTTCGTCAGCGTCGACGCTCTGGTCGCGGCCATTATCAAGTACCCGAGCATCGCAACCAGGTCCCGCGGCCATTCGTCTGGACCGCCTCCGTGGAGAGCATCTTGGTGAAGCTGCGGGACTGCAGTCCCGTACCGAGTGGATCGCCAGGGTAGGCGCAGGATTTGCCACAGTCCAGAACATCCCTTGGGGAGGGGACGATCGATCATCCGCAAGGAGGTTCACATGTACGTCGGATCTGTCGTGATTGACTGCAATGACTTTCCCGCCATGTTGGCGTTCTGGCAGCAGGCGCTTCGCTATGTCCTCAGAGACCCACCCGAGGAGGACTTCGCGATCCTCCGGGATCCCCAGGGAGGGCACGTCAACATCTCAGTGCAGGTCGTTCCGGAGAAGCGCATCGGGAAGAACCGGTTGCACCTGGATCTCTACACCGACAGCCAAGAGGAGGAGGTGCGACGGTTGCTCGAGCTGGGTGCGACCCGCCATCCCCGCACACCTGAACCGGGCGAGGATTTCATCCTCCTCGAGGACCCCGAGGGTAACGTCTTCTGTGTGGTCGACACGGCTGGGCGGTGAACGGAACCGGAAAACACAATCCACACTGTTTAGCGGTTACTGAGACGTTCCACTAATCTCCTTCTCCGCACTGTTGGCGGTTGGCAGCCCACGACTGCCGACGACCCTGGCCGCAGTTCCCGCGGGGCAGGACCGGCATCTCGCAGTCAGCAGCCGCTGGTTGCCTCCCGTCGGGCAAGTGTTGCTGGACGTCTACAACGGCTACTTCGGCGCCGGAGCCGGGGGGATGGTGCTCACCTGGCTGCCATTGACCGTGGACCGGCACATTCCCCCAGCCAACGCCCTCATGAACATGCCCTTCAGCGTGGCGTCCTAGGTTCCGGCCGGTCGCGTTCGACTTTTTCGGGGCTGTCAAGTGGACTGCGGTAGCCCCGCTCCAGTGGCTCGGCGAGGAGTGGGCGGGCGCGCCCCTCGAGCCCAAGTTCGGTTAGTTCGAGGGTTGAACCATTCCTCTAAGATTACGGCATGCCACTGCCCTCCGCCGCGAGTAGCGGTTCGCTTCGGCATGAGCTGGGTCCCACGGTCGAGTCCCTGATTCGCGTTGCCCGCATCCTGGAGCGAGCCTCCGGGGAGCTGAGCCTCTCCCACTACCGGATCTTGACGATGGTTTCGGCTGGCGACGGCCGGGCCTCCCGGCTCGCGGGGCGCCTGGCCCTGGGGAAGCCGGCCATCAGTGCAGCCGTGGACTCACTTGCCAGCCGCGGGCTACTAACCCGGTCGGGCTCGGAGCCCGACCGCCGGGCCACCCAGCTCAAAATCACCGCCCGGGGCCGGGCCGTTCTCACAGCTGCCGAGTCGGCGATGGGGGACACGCTAGCCGACCTGCTCGGCCACACCTCCGACGCCCCCAGTACCCTGGCCGCCCTGCACGACCTAGCTCAGGCGCTCAGCCGACGCCAGTCAGAGCGGGAGTCCAAGACCCCAGATCCCCTCGCCTCGCCCGGCAGTCGCCGGTGAGGTTGGCCTTCTGGAAGGTGCGACCGGCGGGCTGGATACGCCGTCTCCTGCCCTATCTGCGCCCCCATCGGCGGCCCATCGCGATCTCGCTGGGCGCAGCCGTGGTGGGCAGCGCCTGCCAGGCTGCCGCCCCTCTCATCGCCCGCCAGATTCTCGACAACGTGATCCTCCATCACCACTCCCCCATGGCTCCCTGGCTAGTGGCGCTGATCGGCATCGGGGTGCTGACCTTCCTGGCCGCCCACCTGCGTCGCTACCAGGGCGGCCGGGTCGCGCTGGACGTGCAGTACGACCTGCGCAACGCCATGTACGACCGCCTGATGGAGTTGGACTTCGCCAGCCACGACCGGATGCCGACCGGCCAGCTGGTCTCGCGGGCCAACTCTGACTCCACCCTGGTGCAGGGGCTCCTGGCCTTCTTTCCCAACGTGAGCGGCAACCTGCTGCTGCTGGGGAGCTCGCTGGTGATCATGGTGGTGCTCTCCCCGCTGCTGGCGGTGGTCAGCCTGATCGTGGCGCCGGCCCTGCTGGTGGTCTCCTATCGGATGCGGTCGCAGATCTTTCCGGCCACCTGGGACGGGCAGCAGAAAGAGGGCGAAGTCGCCCAGATCGTCGATGAAGACGTCAACGGCGTGCGGATCGTCAAGGCCTTCGGCCAGGAGCGGCGCGAATTGCTGCGGCTCGCCGCCGCGGCCCAGCGACTCTACGGCTCGCACATGCGGGGGGTGCGCCTGCAGGCGCGCTACCAGCCGGTGCTGCAGGCGCTGCCCACCTTGGGCCAGGTGGCGGTGTTGGGACTGGGGGGTTGGCTGGCCCTCCACCACCAGATCACCCTGGGCACCTTCCTCGCCTTCTCGACCTACCTAACTTCGATGATGTCGCCGGCCCGAATGCTGGCCGGCATGCTGACCATCGCCCAGCAGGCTCGCGCCGGAATGGAGCGGATCTTCGACCTGCTGGACTCCCGACCGGCGATCCAGGATGCGCCCGACGCCATCGCGCTGCCCCTCATCGAGGGCAAGATCCACTTCTGTCAGGTGGGCTTCGGCTACGAGTCCGGAGCTCCGGTGCTGCGAGGCTTCGATCTGACTGTGGCCCCCGGGGAGACGGTGGCGTTAGTGGGTCCCTCGGGGGCGGGCAAGTCGACCGCGGCCGCCCTCATCCCGCGCTTCTACGACATCGACCAAGGGGCCGTCCTGATTGATGGTCACGACATCCGGGGAGTCTCGCTGCGGTCGCTGCGAAGCCAGATCGGGGTGGCCTTCGAGGAGAGCTTCCTCTTCTCCGCAACTATTCGTCAGAACATCGCCTATGGCCGTCCGGACGCCGCCCCGGCGGAGGTGGAGGCCGCCGCCGCGGTCGCTCAGGCCCACGACTTCATCCTGAAGTTGCCGGCCGGGTACGACACCGTGGTCGGCGAGCGCGGACTCAGCCTCTCCGGCGGCCAGCGCCAGCGGGTGGCTCTGGCTCGGGCACTGCTGACCGATCCTCGGATCCTCATCCTCGATGACGCCACCAGCGCCGTCGACTCCAAGGTCGAGGAGGCCATTCATCAGGGATTGCGGCAGGTAATGCAAGGGCGCACGACCCTGCTGGTGGCCCACCGGCAGTCGACGCTGGGCCTCGCGGACCGAATCGTGGTGGTCGACAAGGGCGCCGTCGTCGACCAGGGTACTCACCGCGAATTGATGGAGCGGTGCGCCCTCTACCGGCTCCTGCTCGCCGGCCCGGAGGGCGAGCTAGGACGGCCGCCAACCGGCCTGGTCGAGGTCCCCGCTGCCGCCCCTGCGGCGCCCTCCCCCTGGCGGGGCTTCCGGAGTCAGGTGCGTACCGGTGGCGCACGCCCGGTCGCCTCTCGCAGCCTCTCCTCCCCTTCCCTGGGTCCCGGGCTGGGCGGGGGCGGCGGCGGACGGGGGTGGCGGAGCTCGCTCGCGCCCACCCCCGAATTGCTGGCCAAGGTGGCGGCGCTTCGACCGATCCGCGATGCGGCTCGTCTCGAGATCGATGTCGAGTCTCAACCCGACCAGGGCTTCTCTTTGTGGAGCTTCGTCAAGACTTACCGCCGTCCCTTGGGCTTGGGCCTGGTGTTGGTGATCCTCGACGCGGTGGCCAGCCTGGCCGGACCGCTCCTGATCGAGAAGGGAATCAACCAGGGAGTGGTGGCGGGCTCGGTGACGGCCATCGCTCTCGCGACCGGTCTCTTCCTCGTGATTACGCTGGCCGACCTGGTCGATTCGATCGCCGAGACCTTCATCACCGGCCGGACCGCCGAACGGCTCATGCTCTCCTTGCGGATCAAGATATTCGCGCAGCTGCAGCGGCTCTCCATGGACTACTACGAGCGCGAAATGGCCGGCCGAATCATGACCCGCATGACTACCGATGTGGACTCTCTGGAGTCGCTGCTGGAGAGCGGTCTGATCACCGCAGTGGTGAGCGTCTGCACCTTCGTGGGAGTCGGGGTGGCGCTCTTTTTCATCAATTGGCGGCTGGCCGCCGCCAGCCTGGTGGTGATCGTTCCGCTGGGGATCGCGACCGCCGTTTTTCGGCGCCGGGCAGGGAAGATCTACGACCGCGCTCGCGAGCGGATCGCCATCGTCAACGCCGATTTTCAGGAGAGCCTAGCGGGAGTCCGAGAGGCGCAGGCATTTGGCCATGAGCAGCTCAGCCAGACGGAGTTTCACCGCTTGGGGGGCCGGTATCTGGATGCCCGGCTCGCGGCCCAAAGGCTGGTGTCGGTGTACTTCCCGTTCGTGCAGTTTCTCTCGGACGCCGCCGACGCGGTCATCTTGGGATTCGGCGGATACCTGATCGCCCAGGGACAACTGACCAGCGGGGCACTAATCGCGTTCCTCCTCTACATCGACATGTTCTTCTCACCGATCCAACAGCTGTCCCAGGTCTTCGATTCCTGGCAACAGGCCGGGGCTTCGATGAGACGGATCCGGGAGTTGATGGCGCGCGAGAGTCTGACTCCCTCCCCGCCGAGTCCGATCCGCGCCGATATCCGCCAGGGCGCGCTGAGCCTGCAGGGAGTCCATTTCCGGTACCCCGCCAGGGAGGAGATCGCCAGGCCGACCGGGCGAGCCACCAACCCAGGACCAGCCGCGCTGGAAGGGATCGACCTCGACATCCCCGCCGGGCAGACAGTCGCCCTGGTCGGCGAGACCGGAGCCGGCAAGTCGACGCTGGCCAAGCTGATCGTCCGCTTCTACGACCCGCAGCAGGGTCGGATCACGGTGGACGGCCAGGACCTGCGCTCCTTCGAGCCCGGCGACTATCGCCGGCGGTTGGGCTACGTGCCCCAGGAACCATTCTTGTTCTCGGGCACCCTGAGGGACAATATTGCCTACGGTCGGCCTGAGGCGTCGGACGCTGAAGTTGAAGCTGCGGCTCGGGCCGTCGGTGCCGACTACTTCATCGAGGAGCTGCCAGGTGCCTACCACCACGAGCTCCTGGAGAGAGGCCGATCGCTCTCCACCGGTCAGCGGCAGTTGATCGCGCTCGCCCGAGCCCAGCTGATCGAACCAAAGATCCTGGTGCTGGACGAGGCTACCTCCAACCTGGATCTGGCGACCGAGGCCCGGGTCGGGGTGGCCATGACGCGGCTGGCCAGCGGCCGGACCACCATCCTGATCGCCCACCGGCTGCAGACGGCGCGCACCGCCGACCGGATCGTGATCCTCGCTGACGGACGGGTCATTGAGGACGGAACCCATGAGGGGCTGTTGAAGAGCGCCGGCGCCTACTCGTCGATGTGGGAGATCTTCCAGCCGGCCGGTGTGAGCTAGCCGCGGTACGCCGGTGACAACTGCCGCGCCAGGCACGTTCAGCCCATGGCGGCGCCGTGTCCCCGTCATCTGCGTAGGTGAGTCAAATGCGGCGCGTTGTCGTCTCATCGCTGCTCCGCTAACGGAGGTATCGGTCCTGAGCACGATCGCTGCGGACGTCTCCTCTTGGTGCGCGCTCGAGACGGTCGCGAGCGGGGCGCGCTCAGCGGCTCGGTGGAGCCAGGGGTGTCGCCGAGTGATGCGGCCCATCGGGAGAAGCTGGAAGAAGTGGGACTGGCGATGGCGCTGGACCGGATCGGGGCCGCCGTTGGTGGCGACGAATACCGGGTTGGATACGCCAACGTCGGTCGGTGCGCCTATGACAGCACCGTTTGCGAGCTCACCGTAGTACCGGGGGTCGCCCGGCCAGGCAGCGACGAGATCGCTGAGGCAGGTTGGTTTGAGCCGAAGCAGCTCCAACGGTGCTCAGTGAATCACCTCGCCGCCCTGCGGCTCGAGCTCGGCTACTGGGAGTAAGCGCAGCTGGCACGCCGGTGATTTGAGGGACTCCCGTGCCCTGGCTTGGTGCACCGTGGGGGCGACAGCCCGCGAAGCTTGCGACTACCGAGTACGGTCATTGGGAGCCAGTGCGCCCCTGACGCGTGCCCTCAGCCGACTGGCAGCCGTCGCGCTAGGCGGTCACGCTGAGCTCCCCGGCCAGAGTCCACCGCGGCCGCCCAGCTTTTGGGTCAAGCGGGGCCCGGAATGCCCAGAGAGCGGGAGGAATTGGGTAGCCGAGTTGGGGTACCAGACTCGCCGTCCCCAGCAGCAGCGGCACTAACCTCAAGGCTCCGGGCGCTATCTCGAAGCGTAACTCGGGCAGGGCTGGCGGCCTCGCGAAGCTGCCCATGATGTCGCCCCGGCCAGGATCGACGATTTCCGCAGTTAGCTTTCCGCTGTGATGCCGGGTGCTGGCGTGCTCGCTGAGATTGGGGAAGCGGATAGCGCTGCGGGATCCATTTCCGGACGATGTGGAGTATGGCCAGGGTGGGATACCAGAGTTGACGGCCAGGAAAGCGGAGCTAGCCGACCGTCAACGCGACCTGCTCCCCAAAACAGAGATGCAGTTCAGCTGCGACGTCACTCGCCCAGGCCTGCAGCGGCACGCGGGATGGCGGTGAGTGAGACGTGCGGGTGCGATGGTCGGGAATTTAGGCAAGCGGTCATCGGGGATCTTGCTCCAGCTCGAAGAGCCTGCTCCTGAGGTCGTCCCAACCAGGCACGCCGCGAGCCTACCCGCTACGCCCGGTCCCAGCGTCCGCCGTCGAATTTGCGCCACCAGGGGATCCCCCGCCACCGACTGCCTGCGGCGACGCTGCCTACTCCCCGCCTGATGCGGAATCCTCGTCGATCAGCAGCCACGGCAGAGCCTCAGCCATAGGGCGCAGCAGGACCACCAATTCCGGATGGTTGGCGTCAGCCCCGGCGACCAGCCCCAGGGCGGCGGCCAGGGCCGCGCGCTCGGCCTTGTCACCCACCTCGGCATGCTCGGCTTTCCAGCTGACCAGAGCCGCCTTTCCCTCAGTGAGGCCGAGCAGCGAGTCCCGCACCTCATGCCACTGGGCGGTGCGGTCGGAGGTCTCCAGCACTTCCGACGCCGCCTGCTCGGCAGCCCTGAAGTTATCCAGCTCGACCTCACCGACGTGGCGGTCCCAGCCGCTAGCCACCCGTTCGACGCCGGCACTGTCCAGTTCACGAATATCCGCCAGAAGACGGCCGATGTTTCGGCCCTGGGCGGCAAAGCCGTAGCCGTCGATGTCGTTCGCCATGGACGCCTCCCGTGTCGCTGCTGCTCCGCTGAAGTTATCTGCCGGTGAGGGTTGGCCGAGGGCCTGGCCCTCAGCTGGCAAGCTCCGCACGATTTCGTTGGGTAATCGCAACAGTACATCTCAGGGAAGTTGACCACCTGCCGAGAGCCCTGCTGGTGGTTCAGACGAACTGACGGTCGGTCCTGGACCGGTGCAGGGGCGGTTGCCGAGGGCTCTCCGGCAGAGGCTTCCTCCAACAACCGGTCGATGAGCACGGACCCAGCTACCGTATCCGAGATGGGCTGGATGGGGGCGTGATCGGCCCCCGGCAGATCGCATACTTAGGGCCGGGGTCCAGGCCCGCTGCCGGGCACAGGAGGCATCGCCCAATTTTGGCCACGCTCGTCACCGGCTCCCGCCGACCACGACCGGATGCGCCGGAACCGGAGGCGAAGGCGCGCCCCACAGCGCTGACTCCAGCCGACCGCCGGTCCCCCGACTTCGTGCAGTCCCTGGAGCGCGGCCTCGCCGTGATTCGGGCCTTCGGTGTCGAGCAGCCCCACCTCACCCTCAGCGAAGTGGCGAAGGCGACCGGCCTAACCCGCGCCGCAGCCCGGCGCTTTCTGTTGACGTTGGTCCAACTGGGCTACGCACGCGCCGACGGCCGGTACTTCTCCCTGCGCCCGCGGGTGCTGGAGTTGGGCTATGCCTATCTCTCGGCGCTGGGATTGCCGGAAGTTGCCCAGCCGCACCTCGAGGCGCTCGGCGCCCAGTTGCACGAGTCGGCCTCGATCTCGGTCTTGGACGGCGAGGACATCGTCTACGTAGTCCGCGTCCCCAGCCGGCGGATCATGAGCGTCACCATCGCATTGGGCACCCGCTTCCCGGCGTACGCCACCTCCATGGGCCGGGTTCTGCTAGCGGGCCTGGGCACGGGTCGGCTGGAGCAGTACCTGGCCGAGGTGCGGCTGGAATCCCTCACCGCCATGACCACGGTGGACCGGGATCAGCTGCGCCAAGTGCTGGTCCAGGTCCGCCAAGACGGCTACGCCGCCGTCGATCAGGAGCTGGAGCTGGGTCTGCGCTCGGTGGCGGCGCCGATCCGAGACCGGCGGGGCTCCGTGATCGCTGCGCTCAACGTCTCGGCCCACGCCACCTCGGTCAGCCTGGAGCAGCTGCGCAGCGACTTTCTACCCCACGTTCTGGCGACCGCCCGGGAGATCGAGGCCGATCTGGCGGCGCCGCGGCACCGGATTGCCCCCGCCGGCTGAGTCCCCGCCCGGTCGGAGCGGCCGCCGGCGGTGTGGCCGTCATGCTGGGGAGCTCGGCGAGGGACGGGACCTCGGCGGCTAGGACGGATCGGGCTCGTCCCGCTCAAAGTGGGCCTGAGGGGAGCTGGCGTGGGGCCGGCAGGCGGCAAATGCCGTTCCATCGTCGAGAGCCAGTGGTGAGTGGCGGCCGAGACCGTCTTGCCGCCCATGACGCTCCCGCAGTCCTCCATCCGCCCACCCTCCCCAGCTCGGCACCCATACGCTCGACCGATTTCGATGCGACCTCCCGATAAGACCGTCCAGGGACCCTGCCGATCCTACCCGGACCGCCTCCACTCGAGATCGAGCTGAACTGGAGGTGAGGAGCTCTGGCCGTTGACAGTCGAAGCAGAGGAGCCTTACATTCGATGTTCGTGATCGGACCACCTGTGCGCCTTACGTACCGAGCCGAAGAACTCGCCGCGAGCCGGCACGAGAGGCTAGCTGAGCACCGGCCCTTGGCTCGCCGCGGGTGACTTCCGATGTGGAGGGGTTGCCCGGAGCCCGGTCGCACCGCGAGCTCGGCCCGAAGGGGCTCGCAGTTGCGCTCCCTGACGGGCATCGAGGCACTGATCAGGCCTGCTAAGCGAGTGCTCGTCTCCTCCCGCGGCCGGAGTTCGCTGGTTACCCGCGAGAGTCGCTCCGCCAATCGAATATCCTCGAGTTAGTGAACACCGGTGACCTCGGATACGCTGGCTAGCGGTGCCCGGATTCCCCGCGGCCGAACCCGGCGTCGCTCCCGGCCTGCCCCCCAGGTGCCCAGCGCCGGGGAGAACGGCTGTTGGCTGAGCTAATGCGCCTGCCGGACGCCGTGGCAGCACTGGTTCATGACGGCGACAGCGTGGCCATGGAGGGTTTCACCCACCTGATCCCGTTCGCCGCTGGCCAGGAGGTGATCCGGCAGCGGCGGCGGCACCTGACCTTGATTCGGCTGACTCCGGACCTTATCTATGACCAACTGATCGGAATGGGCTGCGCCGACAAGATGGTCTTCTCCTGGGGCGGCAATCCGGGGGTGGGGTCGCTCCACCGCTTCCGAGACGCGGTGGAGCATGGCTGGCCCCAGCCGCTGGAGCTCGAGGAGCACAGCCACGCGGGGCTGACCAACCGGTACGTCGCGGGAGCGTCCGGGCTTCCCTTCGCGGTTTTGCGCGGCTATGAAGGCACCGGGCTGCAGTCCTTGCTTAGCACCGTAGCCCCGATCACCTGCCCCTTCACCGGCGAGCGCTTGGCCGCGGTGGCGGCCCTGCATCCCGACGTGGCGATCATCCATGCTCAGCAGGCAGACCGGCGGGGGAACGTCCTGCTCTGGGGCATCCAGGGAGTCCAGAAGGAGGCCGTGCTGGCTTCGGCCCGGTCGCTGGTGACGGTGGAAGAGATCGTCGACGACCTAGTGGCGCACCGAGCCGGAGCGGTGGTCCTGCCTTCGTGGACGGTGACCGCGGTGGCGCTGGTGCCGGGCGGATCCCATCCGTCCTACGCCGCCGGCTACTCGAGCCGTGACAACGGCTTCTACCAGGCCTGGGACGAGATCAGCCGGAACCGCCCGCACTTCCTGGAGTGGATGGAGGAACACGTCCTGCAGCCGCCCGCCGTGCCCGCGGGCGCCGGGACCGGAGCCGGGTGATGACAGTCCTGCCCAGGCCCGCCGCGGAGCGCTCCGCTTCGCCCGAGCGGATCGCCGACGGCCAGGAGCCCGGCTATTCGGCGGAGGAAATGATGACGGTGGCCGCGGCCCGGGCCCTCCGGGATGGCAGTGTCTGCTTTGTGGGCATCGGGGTTCCCTCGATCGCGGCCAATCTGGCGCGACGCGTCGGCGCGCCGAACCTGGTCCTCATCTATGAGTCGGGGACGATCGGGGCCAAGCCCCAGACACCGCCCCTCTCGATCGGAGACGGCGAGCTGGCGGAGACCGCCGACGCGCTTGTCTCCGTGCCGGAGATCTTCAACTACTGGCTGCAGGGGGGGCGGGTGGATGTCGGCTTCCTGGGCGCGGCCCAGATCGATCGGTTCGCCAACCTCAACACCACCGTGGTGGGCGCCTACGCGGCCCCCAAGGTGCGGCTGCCGGGGGCGGGCGGGGCGCCGGAGATCGCGGCGTGCTGCAAGGAGACCATCATCGTGGTCCGACAGAGCCCGCGGACCTTCGTCGAAGAGGTGGACTTCATCTCCTCGATGGGGTTCGGTAAGGGACCCGGTGACCGGGAGCGACTAGGCCTGCGGGGCGGGGGGCCGAGCATGGTCATCACCGATCTCGGGGTGCTGCGGCCGGATCCCACGAGCTGCGAGCTGACTCTCACCGAGCTTCACCCCGGCGTCGAGGTGGACGAGGTGGTTAGCGCGACCGGCTGGAAGCTGACCATCGCCGCCACCGTGCTCCGTTCCGAGCCTCCCACCGAGCGCGAGCTGGCGGCCCTCCGGGCCTTCCGCTCACCCGAGCCGGCATGAAGCGCGACCCCATCTGCCGCACCGGAATCTCCGGCGTATCGTGGGCGCTCAGGGGGCTGGGGCGGCGCCGCCCGCTGGAGGGAAACGATCAGTGAGCGCAGCGGACCTTCGTCTCGGCGAGGAGGACGGTACGGTCCGTCCCCCCCATCTCTTTCCCGCCTACCAGTCGACCGTCCTGCGGGCGCCGAAACGGCCTCTGGTGATGCTGCCCGAGGCGCTCGCCGACCGCCGGGGGCCGGTCTTCGGGCACCTGCCCCCGGCGACCCTCGATGCCGACCTCACCACCCAGCACGACGGCGAGCCGCTGGGAGAGCGAATCATCGTGGCCGGCCAAGTGACGGACGCCGGTGGGCACCCAGTGCGCCACCAGCTGGTGGAGGTGTGGCAGGCGAACGCCGCCGGCCGGTACGCCCACCACAACGACGTCCACCCGGCGCCCCTGGACCCCAACTTCACCGGCAACGGCCGCCTCCTCACCGACGACGAGGGCCGGTACCGCTTCGTCACGGTCAAGCCGGGCGCCTACCCCTGGAAGAATCACCTGAACGCTTGGCGGCCGGCGCACATCCACTTCTCGCTCTTCGGCAGCACCTTCAGCGAGCGACTGGTCACCCAGATGTACTTCCCCGGGGACCCGCTGATGGAGCTGGACCCCATCTCGAATTCCATCGCCGTGAGCGCCCGGCAGCGGCTGGTCTCCAGCTTCGCCCTCGACCTGACGGTGGAGCAGTGGGCGCTGGGCTACCGCTTCGACATCGTGTTGGACGGAGCGACCGGCACCCCGTTCGAGGCGGCGGATCCGCGATGAGCCGCCCTCCTAACACCCCCTCCCAAACCGCCGGTCCCTTCTTCAGCCTGGGTCTGACTTGGGACGGAGCAGAGAACCTGGTCAGCCCCGAGGATCCCAGGGCCATCTTGGTGGAGGGGCTGGTCCTCGACGGAGCCGGCCAGCCGGTGCCGGACGCCCTGCTGGAGATCTGGCAAGCTGACGAGGAGGGTCAATTTCCCCCGGATAGCCGTCCCAATTGGCCGGGCTTCGGACGCAGCATCACCGACGAGGAGGGCGCCTTCCATTTCTTCACGATCAAGCCGGGTCGGGTGACGTCTGCGGACGGGACCCTCGCGGCGCCCCACATCCAGGTCCAGGTCTTCGGACGAGGCCTGCTCCGCCAACTCTCGACCAGAATCTACTTCCCGGACGAGGCAGCGGCCAACCTTACCGATCCGGCCCTGGGCGCCATCCCGGACGAGCGGGCGCGGCAGACCCTGGTGGCCGGGGCCACCAGCTCCGGGGTGCGCTTCGACGTCGTCCTCCAGGGTGAGGGCGAAACGGTCTTCTTTGGTCCCTGAAGAGATCGGGTCGGCCGCCCCGGAGCCGGGCTCCGGGATACCGCTCGGGCTTTTCGGCTCCCTCGACACAACCGAGGAACTGGCCGGCGCGACCTCCGACCGAGCCTGGCTGCAGGCGATCCTGGACTTCGAGGCGGCACTGGCCCTGGCGGAAGCCGAGGCCGGGCTGCTGCCAGCCCCGGCGGCGGCCGAGGTCGCCGCCCGCTGCCAGGCCGCCAACTTTGATCCGGAGCAGCTCGGTCGAGCCGCTCCCGCTGGCGGCAGCCCGGTCCTTCCCCTAATCCGCGCCCTGATGGATCAGCTGCCTGAAGAGACAGCCAACTGGGTTCATTGGGGGGCGACCAGCCAGGACGCGCTAGACACCGCCATGATGCTGGTGGCCCAGCGCAGCTCGCAGCTGATCCTCGCCGACCTGGCAGGAGCGGCAGAGGCGTGCGCCGCGCTCGCCGATCGCCACCGGGCGACCCTTCAGGTGGGCCGCACCCTGCTCCAGCACGCCGTGCCCAGCACCTTCGGGCTCCAGGCGGCCCAGTGGCTGACCGCGATCGTAGAGGTGCAGACCAGCCTGGCCGATGTTGCGGCCACGCGGCTGGCGGTCCAGCTGGCGGGAGCGGCCGGCACCCTCGCCTCCCTGGACAAGAGCGGGACCACAGTGGTCGCGCTGCTGGCGCAGCGTCTCCAGCTGGCCGAGCCCGTGCTGCCCTGGCACACCGACCGGGTCCGGCCGGCCCAGCTGGCGGCGGCGCTCGGGATGGCCAGCGGAGTGGCGGCCAAGATCGCCCGCGACGTGGTGCTGCTGAGCCAGACCGAATTAGGCGAGGTGAGCGAGTCCGCCGGGGAGGGACGGGGCGCCTCCTCGACGATGCCCCAAAAACGCAACGCCACGAACTCGATCGCGATCATCGCCGCCTACCGCCGGAGCGGTGGCCTGGTCAGCGTAATCCTGGGCGGGATGGCTCAGGAGTTGGAACGCTCCGCGGGCGATTGGCAGGCGGAGTGGACGACCGTGACCGAGCTGCTCCGCCTCACCGGCGGGGTGGCTCGCCGGTTGCACCAGCTGCTGGCCGGTCTCCAGGTCGACGAGGCCCGAATGGCCGCCAACCTGGAGCTCTCCCAAGGAGGTGTCATGGCGGAGCGGCTCGCGCTGCAGCTGGCGAAGAGGCTCGGTCGCGCCCCGGCCCGACAGGCGGTCGCGGCGGCCTGGCGGCGGAGGTCGGCCGGAGGGTCCACCCTCCACGACGAGCTGGCCCGGGACGCCCAGGTGGCTCGGGAGCTCAGCCCGGCCCAACTGGACGAGCTATTCGAGCCGCGGAGTTACCTGGGCGCCACCGGAGAATTCATCGATCGCGCCCTGGCCCAGTGGCCGGGCAGACCTGAGGAGCATGCATGAGCCAGTTCGAAGCCTCGGGCGGCGCGGTTCACTACCAGCTCGATGGGCCGGAGGGAGGACCGGCGCTGGTGCTTTTGAACGCGCTGGGGACCACTATCGATCTGTGGGAGCTCCAGCTGCCGGCGCTCTGCCGGTACTTTCGAGTCCTCCGCTACGACTATCCTGGCCACGGCAATTCGGCTCCCGGGCCCGGCCCCCGATCAGTGGAGAGCCTGGGGGACGACCTGTGCGCCCTGCTGGACGGGCTCGGCATCAACCGGGCCCACTTCTGTGGCCTCTCGCTGGGAGGAATGGTCGGCCTGTCGATCGCGGCGCGCTTTCCCGGGCGGGTCGAGCGACTGGTGGCGGCCTGCACCAGCGCGACGATGTCGGCCTCGCAATACTGGCGGGATCGCGCCGCCCGAGTACGGGCTGAGGGCCTGGGTCCGTTGCGGGACCAGCTGCTGAGCCGGTGGTTCAGCCCCGGGTTCGTCAGCGCCGAGCCGGCGGTGGTGGCGCGCTTCGGCGACCAGTTGCTGGCGGTCGATCCCAACTCCTACGCGGCCGCCTGCGAGGCGCTGGGGGCGGTCGACCTCACCGCTCAGCTGGGGTCGATCGAAGCGCCCACCCTGATCCTGGCCGGAGCTCTGGACCAGGCCACCCCTCCCGGGCGCGGCTTGGAGCTGCAGGCGGCCATCCCGAGGGCCGGACTGCGAGTCCTGGCCGAGGCCGCCCACTTGGCCAACGTCGAACAGCCAGCGTCCTTCGTCGGAGCTATGCTCGGTCAGCTGACCGGGGGCCAGTGGGCGCGGGGGTTGGCCACCCGACGAACCGTTCTCGGTGACCAGCACGTGGACCGGGCGATGGCGAATGCGGCCCCCTTCTCCACCGATTTTCAGGAGCTGATCACCAGGTACGCCTGGGGCGAGGTCTGGGCCCGCCCCGGCCTCGACCGGATCACCCGCCGCTGCATCACGATCGCGCTCCTGGTCTCGCTCGGCCGATGGGAGGAGCTGGAGATGCACGTTCGGGCCGCGGCCGCGGAAGATCTCAGCCCCGACCAGATCGGCGAGATCCTGCTGCACACTGCCATCTATTGCGGCCTGCCGGCAGCCAACTCGGCCTTTGACCACGCCAGGCGGGTGCTCTACCCGGAGGCGCCCCAAGCGTAGTGTGCTGGGGAGCGGCCGGGGCCGGACGGCAGGATGGAGGCACTCAGTGACCGAACTCGAGAACATCAGAGAGTGGGAAGGCAAGAACGTGGTCGATCCCGATGGCGTGGAGATCGGTCGCCTGGAGGATGTCTACTTCGACGCGGAGTCTGATGAAGCGGTCTTCATCACCGTGCACACCGGGCTCTTCGGACGGCATCTGACCTTCGTCCCGACCGCAGGCTCGACCCTCGGCCAGGACTACCTGAAGGTGGGCCGCCTCCAATCAGAGATTCACCACGCGCCCAGCATCGAGAGGGGTGGCGAGCTCTCGCTCGCGGAGGAGGCGCGGGTCTTCCAGTACTACGGGATCGAATTCCAGCCCGCCGCCACCGAGGGCGGACGCCGCCTGGTCCGCCACTAGGGGAGCTGGAATTCTCCGGTCGGTGAATCCGCCGATCTCCCTATGCTGACTCCCATCGAATTTTCGACCTGCCTGATGCGTGTGCGATCCGATGGGGATCGCCTCGCGTTGGTCGCCCGCGACCACCTCTCGAAGGAGGGTCCCCCCTGCCCCCGGGTGGACGGTGCGGGAGGTGGTGACCCATGTCGCGGAGGTCTACGAGCAGAAGATCGCCTGCACCCTCCTCCAGCGTGAAGAGCCCTCTCCGCCCAGGTGGCCGGCCGAGCGTGACCCGCTGGAGTGGTTCGCCGACGTCCACCAGCGACTGCTGGACCTGTTCACCAACCGCGGGGCTGAAGAGTCGTCGTACACCTGGTGGCCGGCGGACCAGACAGTCGGTTTCTGGGCGAGGCGGATGGCCCAGGAGACGGTGATCCATCGGGTGGACGCTGAACTGAGCAGCGGTCAGTCGAGCCCGGTCGACCCTGAGCTCGCCGTCGACGGAGTTGACGAGGTGCTGACCATCTTCCTGGCCGGGGCGGCGGAACCGGTCCGAGAAGCCGTCCCCGTCAGCGCTCCCCGAGGTGATGCCGACGCGGAGCTGAGCGGGGATCCCGAACCGGTTCTCCCCTGGCTCTGGGGGCGGGGTTCCGCCAGCAGGCTCACCCGAGCCGGAGACGCCGCCGTTCTGACCCTGCTCCGCGACCGGCTCCCACTGGCGACACAGTAGCCGTGGCGGCGGAGCCTCAGCCCAGCGCTCCCCGGTTGCGCCCCCCGCGGCACCTGGTCAGCCCGACCGCAGTGTGGTACTGGACCACCCGAGCAGCCATCGGCTGGGTGCTGCTGCTGGCGGGGGAAGTTGCCTGGCTTCTGGGCGACTCCGCCAACGCCGGCTGGCATGCGGCGGGACTGGTGATCACCGCCGTTTTGGCGGCAGCCCATCTCATCGTCATGCCCCGGTGGCGCTACCGAGTTCACCGCTGGGAGGTGACCAACGTCGCCGTCTACACCCAGGCTGGCTGGTTCCATCAGGAGCGGCGAATCGCCCCCCTTTCGCGCATCCAGACCGTGGACAGCGAACGGGGGCCGATCGAGCAGCTCTTCGGCTTGGTGAAGGTAACCGCCAACACGGCCTCCGCGGCCGGGCCCTTGCGGATCACCGGTCTAGACCGGGAAACCGCCCAGGGGCTCGTCGACGAACTGACCACCATTGCCCAGCAGACTCCGGGGGATGCGACCTGACTCGGGAGCCTTCGTCCGGGGTCTTAGACTCGCTCCCGGGCGGTCCCTCCGCGCCGCCAGCAGATACCTCGAGCTGGCGCCGGCTCAACCGACGCATGCTGCTCCTGCTGCCCCTGCAGGAGCTCCTGAAGAACTCTGTCTGGATCATTGTGCTGGTGATCGCCGGCAGCGGCAGCGGCAGCGGTCCGGTGTGGGGTTTGGCCGCCGTCGTCGTCGCGATCAGTGCCGGTACTCTCCGCTGGTTCACCACCCGTTACCAGATCACCGCGCACCAGGTCCAGGTGCGGCGGGGCCTCTTTCGGCGGCGTACTCTCACTGTGCTCCGGGACCGGGTGCGCACCGTGGATCTCACGGCGCATATCCTCCATCGGATGTTCGGATTGGCCAGCATCACGATCGGCACCGGTCGCACCGACCGCAAGGACGATCGCGGCCTCAAGCTGGACGGATTGAGCGCGAGCGATGCCGCCTGGGTGCGACAGGAGCTGCTCCACAAGCTAGCTGCCAAACCCCAGGAGACGGCGACCGAGGCGAGTGATTCAGTTGATTTCGCCGGGCCAGCCGCCGGGGAAGTGGAGCTGGCGCGCTGGCATGCGAGCTGGATCGGATACGGGCCGTTCACGCTGTCCGGTGCCGTCGCCGTGCTGGCGGTGGTGGCGTTCGGAGCTCAAATCGTCAGTGAGGTCCATCTCGACCCGAGCCGGCTCGGCCCGGTGCGCGATGCCCTGCATGGACTGGGCTCGGGCTCGACGGCGCTGGCGGTCGTGGTAGTGGTTGTGGCGGCGGCACTGGTGATCGCCCTGGCTTCCACCCTCGGCTACATCCTCTCCTTCTGGAACTTTCGGCTCACCCGGCAGGCCACCACCTTGCAGGTGACCCGTGGGCTACTCACCACTCGAGTGATCTCCCTCGATGAGCGCCGTCTGCGGGGGGTCGAGCTCAGTGAGCCGCTGCTGCTCCGGCTGGTCAGAGGGGCTCGCTGCATCGCCATCGCCACCGGGCTCCGGGTCGGCCGCGGAGCGGAGCGCGGCGGTTCGATGCTGCTACCGCCGGCGCCCCGAGCCACCGCCGCGGGAGTGTCGGCGGCGATCCTCGGGAGCGAGGCTCCGGTGCACGGGGACCTGCTGGCTCACGGGCCCACCGCCCGGCGTCGCCGCTACACGAGGGTCCTGCTGGCGACGGTCCCTGCGCTGGCGATCATGCTGATTGCCTGGGCCGTCGGAGCGCTGCCGGCCTGGCCATGGCAGGTGGTGCTGGCGCTGCTCGTTTTGGGACTACCTCTGGCTAGGGACCGGTACCGCAGCCTGGGCCACGCTGTGGTGGGGGATCAGCTGGTGACCCGCTCGGGCTCCTTGGTGCAGCGGCGCTGCATGCTCTCCTCCGAGGGAATCATCGGCTGGAACCTGCATCAGTCCTTCTTTCAGCGCCGGGCGCGCGTGGTCACCTTGATCGCCACCACCGCCGCCGGCCGCCAATCCTACCGAATGCTGGATCTGACTCTGCCCGAGGCGCTGCGGGTTGCCGAAGAGGCCCGGCCGGGTCTGTTAGCGCCGTTTCTGGACTCGGTACGCACGGCCACCCCGGAACCCGTCGAGGCCGGCGCCGCCACATAGTTGGTGGCCGACGACGATCAGCTGGGCACGCCCTGGTTCATTTCGGGCAGCTCGGCCGGGGCGGCAGCTGGGCGACATTGACCAGTGAGGTCAGCGTGGGCACCAGCTCCCCGTTTGTTGGTGGCGGCCGACCGGACGCGCTCCGGATCGCGTTGCCGCTGGTCGCCGCGGCTCCCTCGAATTTGTCGGCACCGGCGGTGGCCATCAGGAAAGCGATTGAGCCGCTCCGGGGTCAACGATCATCGAGAAGGCCCCATTCCACCAGAGGTAATCGGAGTTGGTGAGCGCCACGGGTGCCGGGCCGGCGGAGATCGAATCCGAGGCATCCTGGCCCACTTCCTGCGCTCGCTGGTCCCCCTTGCTCCACCGCCACGTGGCAGTGCTGGACCCGTCGGTCCAGAACCCCTCGGCGGGAGTGGCTGACGGCGCGCCCACGGCCACGCCGCGCGCGTGCCGCAGACCACTCGGCAGGTCGATCAGCTTGGCGGTGCGATTCGAATAGGCCACCCGGCGATTGGTCGGGGGAGCGCCCACTGGGCTCAGGATCCTACTGCCCCAGAAGACCGGAATTCCGGCTCCGCCCTGGAAGACGATCCGGTCCGTAGGAGTGTTCCAGTCAGACAGACGCCCAGTCGTCCGCCGGCCCGTGCTCTGGGCCCAGGTGAGCACTCCGTCGGCGATCGCACGGTCGAAGACCCCGGGGCCGAGCGACGCGGACGCGGAGCGCGCAGACAAGCCGCTCGGCAGCGAGAGATCGACCAGCGTGGTCACTTGATTGGTGCCGGCGTTGCAGGCCATCAGCGCGGACAGCCAGGGGAGTTGGAGGGTGGACGACTCGGTCCAGACCAGCCACTGACCATCAAAAGCGGCGCTCAAAACTTGGTCTTGGAACATCGTCGCGTCGGGGAACTGACTGATTTCGTCCACTTTGCCGGTGGCGGCTCAGACTCCGACAATCCCCGACCAGGCGGACGAATAGGTGGTCGAGAAGTACTCAGATCCATCAGGGGACACGGCCAAGCGGTTCGGCAGGCTCGGCATTGCCGGGCCCACCTCGGCTCTCAGCGCCGCTTCCGACGCGGCGGGCAGAGGAACCTGCAGTAAAGCGAACTGCTGATCGAGGTGGCCGTCGCCGGCGACACCGAGGCCGTTCCCGCTGTGATCGGACTCGAGGAATTGGACTGGCCGCAGCCGGCGAGTCCGGCAGCCAGCACCGCGCTGGCCCCGACCGCCAAATACCGTCCAGCCCTCACCGCTGCCACCAGGGTTCAGCCGGGACCGGATCAGGGCGGAGGTCGTCGCCATGGTCGTGCTCAGCCCATCCCCGGTGGGAAAGGTTCCGATAGCCACCGACCCGATCTGGGCTCGGGTCCGCCCCGCCCCGGTAGGCCCCGCCCGGCGGAATGCCTCACTTTGATCAAGGTGTGTGGCGTTTGATCCACCGCCAAAGGTCCTTGTGGATCGGCGTGAACTCGCGCAGCACTCGGCGCCCGGGAGCCCCTCCGACGGCGGCGGCCGCCGCCGCCCGCGCGCCGAAAAGTTCGGGGCGGTTGTGCCGCCAATCCAGCACGGCGGCCCGCAGAAATACCGCCAGCAGGCTGGCCGCGGGAACCGCCAGCAGAGCGCCCAGGAATCCCGCCGCCTCGATGCCGCCGAACAGTGCGAGGAGCGCCACCAGCGGATGCAGCCGTACGAACTTGGCCTGAATCCGAGGAGCCAGCAGATAGCCCTCAACGATGTGAATCGCCAGGAAAAGGATCAGGGTGAAGAGGGCCAGTTCCGGGCTCTTAGTGAGCGCCAGGAGCAAGGCCACCGCCCCACCCACGAACGGACCCACCAGGGGAATCAGCTCGAAGATGAAGGTCGCGACGGCGATCACCAAGGGAAAAGGCACACCCAAGAGGGCGGTGCCGACTCCCGCGAGAATCGCGATCAGCAGAGCCATCAATAGCTGAGCTCTTACATAGCCGCCCACCACCACCGCGAACGCGTCAAGACCGAACGTGACCTCGTTCCGCACCCGGGCCGGGAGCAGGTCCTGAAACTGCCGGCGTAGCACGCGGCCGTCCTTGAGCAACCAGAAGGAGATGATCAGGCCTACGAACACATCCACCAACACCGTGACCGTGCTCGACAGGCCGTGCAGCAGAATTCCGGTGGCGCCGGGGATGTAGGAAGTCAAATTGGTAGGGATGACTCCGCCACCACCGACCTGAATTCCGTGGTTCTTGAGCAGGGTGCGCAGGGTGGTGATTTCGCTGTTGGCTCGGTGCAGCAAGTGCGGGATCTGGTCAGCGAGTCCGCGCGCCTCGCCGACCAGCGGTCCGCCCACGATGTAGAGCACTCCGCCCACGAACAGCAAACCGACAATGAGCGTGGTGAGCACGGCCAGGGTGGCCGGAAAGCGAGCCCGGCGCTGCAGCACGCCGACGACGGGGTCGGCGACAAAGGTGATGGCCACCGCCAGCACCAGCGCCATGATCACGGTCAGGATGGTGGCCAGCCATCCCCCCAGCACCAGCAGCAGTTGGTAGCCGACGAATATCGTGACCGTGATGGCGGCTGCGCGCACCCAGCCCCAGGTACCAGTCGGTACGGTGCCGGAGGGAAGACTACTGGGAGCCGAATTCGCGGCCGGCGCAGCCGTGGGCGTCTGAGCCGCCGGGGTCTGAGGGGCGGCCGGATTGTCAGGCGCCACCCGGTCAGTCTACGGGCTGAATCGAGGAACTATGCTTCCGCTCCGATCTTGCGGTCACCAGCCTCACGCTGCGCAAGGTCGCTCGGAACGAGCTAGCTGGTCGGGGCCGTTTCAGCCACTGGGAGCTGCTGCCGGGCAGCTCGGGTGATCCGCTGCGCCTTCCAGAGGTCACCTCCCGGCACCACCCGGTTGAGCAAGAGGGCGCCGCCGGCCATCACGATGAGCCCCAGGAAGTAGCTGGGAAACAGCAGCGCTCCCAGGCACCAGAGGATGGACTCCACGATCGGCCCCACCACCAGGATGGTGTGGCGCTGACGAGGTTCGACCCCGTCAACCAAGTACTTCCAGCCGAAGCCCAGCCACGGAAAATCACGGCTGTACCAGACTCGGGGGGCGAATCGGATTCGAAACGCCCACAGGGCCAGGGCGTGGGCGCCCTCGTGGGCCACCAACACGAATGCGAGAAAGAGCCAGATCATCGGCCAGACCGCCAGCGGGTCGACTGGCCGCGGGAATAGCACACTGGCGGCAATCTCGTCTGGGTCCCTCCAGCGGGACCCTCACCCCACAAGGACTCCACGGGTTCATCATCTCGCGCGGAGGGGGTGAATGTCAGCACGGAATTCGAAATCGGGCTCTCGGAAGTGGCGGAGACCGCCAGCCGGGACCTCAGCTATTCGGAAGCGGATCCCGCGTACCGCATCTCCAGGCGGTCCCGGACCGGATCGGAGGGGAGTGGGAGACGGGGCCGGTCAGCTGAAATCCGACGGTCGCGTAGCAGCGGCGAGCGGTGTGGCGGTCGGCACAGACCCACAGAAAGAGTTCAGAACCCCCGCCCTGGCGGAGCCAGGGAAGCACGGCGGCGATCAGGGCCCGGGCCACCTCTTGACGGCGCCAGCCGGGATCTGCCCACATCGAGACCAGCTGGACCCGTCCGTCCGGCTCGCACAGCGCCCCGGCCCGCCCGATCCACTTCGGGGCAACCCGAGCCGACCACATCTGCCGGTCCTGCCTCGAGACCGCGTGTTCCCGCCAGGCAGATGCCGTCCGGGGAGTCCGTCAGGGCCCGGAGCCGAATGTCGCGCAGGGAGGCCCACTCGGGTGGAGCGACCGGGAGGACTAGGAAAATCGGCTGGTCTTGATCCACTCAGTTCTTCCAGCCCCCGCTCCTCCCGCGGCAGAGAAGCGCCTCCCAGAACCCAGCCCTGGCTGGGCCGGGTCCCGCCGAAACTGCGCCCGGCCAGGGCGCCTGACGGGGGCCGCATCGCCGAAATCTACCGGGCGGCGGTGCGACAGGCAGTGCCCGGGCTCCAATTGGCGCACACCGATCGGGAGATTCGCTCCGGGGCTGCCGAGGAGCTGCTGACTCAACACGACGTGTGGATCACCGAGTGTGGAGGCGGGATCACCGGCTTCATGGCCCTGCGCCGCGACCGAAGTTGGGTCGACCAGCTCTACATCGCGCCGGCGGCCCAAGGGCGTGGCCAGGGGGCGCCCTGGTCGAGCTAGGCAAAGGCAGGAGCGCGGGCCAGCTGCAGCTGTGGACCTTCCAGCGCACCGCTCCGGCCCGGGCCTTGTACGAGCGTCGCGGTTTCCCGACGGTTGAGTTCGGGGAGGGCACGACCAACGAGGAAGTGGAACCGGATGTTCTCTACCGGTGGGACCGGTTCGAATCGCGCGGGGGCCGGGTACCCGAGAACCTGATGCCCACCCCGCTAGCTGGGATCGTCCGGCTCGCCGCGGATCGCGTTGGCGCGACCGCGACTCCAATACCCCTTGGCGGAAATTTGATCGCGGGATAACCCGCGGGCGAGCAGCTCGTCGCGGAGACTCAGGGCAACCCTGACCTCGGCCGCGATGTAGACATGGCCCCGGCCCGAGGGAACCTGCCAACGACGCGTCTCCCCCAGAAGCCGACTCGCCTCGCCTGCGGTGGCTTCTCCTCGACGTAGCCAACTGACCTCCACTCCCCCGCGGGTGGCAACCGGTTGCTCGTCGGCGGACGTGGACACCTCCAGGATGGCCTGAGCGATCTCCCGCGGGGGGAGCACCTCGAGCATGGCCAGCGTGCCGGGAATGTAGGTCTCGTCCCCCAGGAAGAGATGCCACGCCGCCCCCACCTCCAGGGTGATCTTGCCACGGGGCCCGACCACCTCCGGAAGCAGCTGGCCGGGGCGGGCAGAGCGGGCCCAGCGAGCTGCCGGTCCGTCGCCGTGCATCACCACGTTGAGATCCGCCAGTCCGGCGACGGGGTCCGCTCGACGGATCGTGTACCGCCGGTTCACTAGGTCACCACTCTCCAGCGGCAGCCGGAGCATGAGGTCCTGTCCGGGCGCAAACTGAAACCCGCGCAGAGCGTCTCCCCGGAGCCGGATCTGCGTCAGGCTCGGTCCGAGCTCTTCCACCTCCTCCACCACCAGTGACATCGTCCGGGGCTGGGGCAGGCTAGGCGGAGGGGAGGGAACTCGGGATGAAGTCTCATCCCGAACCGGTGGCGTCTGAGTCATTGAGACAAAGGTAGCCAGAATCGGGGCGACGTCGCCATCGAGCCCCACCGGACCGGTTTGGCGTGAGCGGCCAGCGCCACCGCCCCGCCGCGGCTCCGATGGATCACCGAGTGATCGATCAGCTGGCGGCTGGCTGGACGGAGGTACAGAAGGCGCAGCGCGAAGCCTTGATCGGGATGTCGCTGAGGCACTCGGGGCACGATTTGGTGGTGGCATCCGGCTGCTTTTGGGTCCGCGCGACCAGCGCCTGATAGGGCACGATCACCGCGAAGTACAGCACCGTCGCCACCAGCACGAATGTGATGACGGCGTTGATGACCGAGCCATAGCGGAATTCGGAGTGATTCACCGTGAAGAAGAGTTGGTTGAAGTTTGGCTTGCCGATAATTGCCGCGATCAGCGGCGTGAACAGGTCGGCGACCAACGCCTCGACCAGGGCTGCGAAGGTGACGCCGATGACGAAGGCAACGGCCATCTGAACCAGGTTGCCGCGCATCACAAACGCTTTGAAGCCGACCACTTTTCTACCTCCAGCTGGTCGGGTTAATGAGAAGACCACCCCCTCGGAGAGGGAGGTTGCTGCAGCCGAGCCGCAACCCGGAGGAGCCGCTCAGCCCGGTCGGTCAGCGGCGGGGTCGCTGGTGCCGGCCGCCGCAAATTGTTGATACGCCTCCCAGGCCCTCGGTCCCCAGACGGTAGCCGGGCCTCCTTCTAGCAGCAGGGTGACGCCGATGGCTTCGGCGACCTCCTGGGAAGAAGCGCCCTGGCGGGCGGCGCCTCGGGCGTGGGCAGCGACACAGCCGTCGCAGCGCTTCACGATCGAGATGGCCAGCGCAACCAGCTCTTTGTGCTTGGCGGACAGGGCGCCATCCACCATCACCGCCCGGTGGGTCTGCGTGTACCCAGCCCACACCTCGGGGATAGCCTGGCGCAGCTCGGAAATTGGCGTACTCAGATCCTTCAGGACCTGCGGATAGTCAGGCATCGTCACTCCTCCAGCATGGCCGACCGCTGCGGCCCGGGCGCGGGGCTGTCTCCATCTGCCCATCATGGCCCCAAGTGCGGCGCAGTGGGAGCAGTCGATTCCTGGTCGCCGCCGCGCCTCGATACCGAAGCAACGGGACCAGGCGCGCTCAGCGCGCCGCCTGGAAGGCGCCGTCCAGTAGGACCGGAACCAGTTCCGACACGTTCAGCGCGGCTGCCCACTCGAGCTCTTCGCCGTAGTCGCGACGGCGCTGCTCCCGCCCCGATACGCACTCCCGCAGGACCTGCCGCAGTCCCTGGTGGCGCGCCTGTCGAAACACCGCCGCCGCCGCCGCCGCCTCCGGCGAGCGCCGCCGCCGCCGCAGTCCATCGACGATCGCCCCTGCGCCGACCAAGTCCTCCAGCGCCAGATCCAGACTGCCGTCCGGCCAGCGTTCGCCGGCGGCGATGACCGCGATGACCGCCCCCGTCCGGCGGGCGAAGCGCGCCACTGCGAACGCATTGCGGAGCGAGCCGGCCACCACCACAGCCGATCCCTGGCTGGCAGCCGCTGAGATCGCTGAGCCGTTCGGGGAGGGCAGCACGATCGACATCCCGGTTGGAGCCCGGCTGAGGGTCGCCGGCGAGAGGGAGTAAGGCTGCGCGGCAGAGACCAGAGAACGGCTCACCGCCACCTCCGCACCAAGCTCCCGGGCCCGCGCCAGGGCACTCTCCGGCTCCCAAGGGTGGGGATAGACGAGGCAGCCGCGTTCAATCGCCACCGCGACCGTGGTCGAGAAAGTGATCACGTCGACGACGACCATCACGTCCGAGCGCGGAGCCAGCGCAGCGGCGCCCGCGAGGCCCCAACCGAACTTCACCGTGTAGCCGGCCTGATCCGCAGCCGCCTGGCGGTGGAATCCATAGCCAGTATCCGGGATCATGGCCGGCTCGCGACTGGAGATGGACATGGCCCTATAGCTTGGGGGATACGTCACGGTCGCGGCTCCGCGCTGGCGCTCTGCCCCAGGTCGGCGGCGAAGCTCTCTCTCACTTCGAGACGGAGGCGGAGAGCCTGACTATAGTGAGCAAATGGTGCGCCCTAGTGGTCGTGGGGCTAGGGCCTGATTGGCACTTCCTAGCACCCTCGGGGAGTTGCGGGGCAGCGAGTACCGGATGCGCTCGGTCCGGGAGGAGCTGCGGGACAATCTGGTCGACGCGCTGCGCCACGGGCGCGAGCGTTTCTCGGGCCTGGTCGGCTACCAGGACACGGTCATCCCTCAGATTGAGAACGCCTTGCTGGCTGGCCAGGACATCGTCTTCCTGGGCGAGCGCGGTCAGGCTAAGTCGAGGCTGATCCGGGCCATGACCCAGCTCCTGGACGACCAGATCCCGGTGGTGCAGGGCAGCGAGGTCCATGACCACCCCTACGCTCCGATCAGCCGTTTCGGGCGCGACCTGGTCACCGAGCTGGGTGACCAGACTCCCATCTCCTGGATCGGGCGAGAGGATCGCTTCGGGGAGAAGCTGGCCACCCCCGACACGTCGATCGCCGACCTGATTGGTGAAGTGGACCCGATCCGGGTCGCTGAGGGCCGCTACCTGGCCGACGAACTCACCATCCACTACGGGCTGCTGCCCCGGGTCAACCGGGGGATCTTTGCGATCAATGAGCTCCCCGATCTGGCGGAGCGGATCCAGGTCGGTCTGCTTAACATCATGGAGGAGCGGGACGTCCAGATCCGCGGCTTTCAGGTCCGCCTGCCGCTGGACGTAGTGGTGGTGGCCACCGCCAACCCGGAGGACTACACCAACCGGGGCCGGATCATCACCCCGCTCAAAGACCGCTTCGGGGCCCAGGTCCGCACCCACTACCCCCGCTCGCCGGAGAGCGAGGCGGAGATCATCGAGCAGGAGCGGGACCAGTTCTCAGGGCTGGGGATTCCGCTGCACGTGCCGCAGTACATGCTGGAGCTGGTCGCAGAGATCTCCCAACTGGCCCGGCGAACGACCCAGATCAACCAGCGGTCCGGGGTCTCGGTCCGACTCTCCATCGCCAACTTCGAGAGCCTCTGCGCCAACGCGGTGCGGCGAACGATCGCCCTCCAGGAGGCCGAGGCGGTACCCCGGCTCAGCGACCTGGGCGCGCTCTCCGCCTCAACTCTGGGCAAGCTCGAGCTGGAGACGTGGGAGGAGGGCGAGGACCAGGCGGTGCTGCAGAAGCTCTTGCGCAGCGCGACCGGTAACGTCTTCCGGCGCCACTTCTCCGTCCAGGAGTTCGGTCCAGTGCTGGCCCGCTTCGAGCAGGGGCTGACCATCGAAGTTGGTGAGCTGGTCCCGGTCGAGCGCTACCTGCAGACGGCGGGCGGCATCCCCGAGATGAAGCGGATCCTGAGCGACCTGGATGAGCCGCAGCAACCGGGCTCGGTGGCTGCCGCCCTGGAACTGGTGCTGGAGGGGCTGCACCTCTCCAAACGGCTCAACAAGACGGTGGTCGACGGCACCACTGTCTACGGAAGCTAGGCAGCGGGCGATGGCCGCGGCCCGCCAGCGCTACAGCCGCTGGGACGGCAGTCAGGCGGGTGAGCTCCCCGACTCCAGTGAGCTCTTCTCCCGGCTGGCGGAGGATGTCTTCCACGGCTGGGACTTCGAGTCGGCCCTGCGCCGGCTGCTGAGCCAGGGTTTCAAGGACCGCGAGGGGCGCCAGCTCCGGGGGCTTGAGGACTTGCTGGAGCGGCTCCGGGAGCAGCGCCAGGAGAAGCTCGAGCGCTACAACCTGGACGGCCTCTTCAAGAACATCGAAGAGCGGCTGGACCGGATCCTCCAGAAAGAGCGCCAGACCCTTCAAGAGCGGCTCCAGGAGGCGCCCCGGACCGAGCGCCCGCAGCTGGTGGAGAAGCTCGCGCGGAGCCGCCGCGACCAGCTCGACGCGCTGCCCCCGGAGGCGGGGTCCGCCATTCGCCAGCTCCAGGACTACCAGTTCTTGAACCAGGAGGCGGCCGCCGATTTTCAGGCCTTGCTGGCGGAGCTCCGCCAGAACCTGGTCGAGCGCCACTTCCAGGACCTGGGCAAGGCGGTTCAGAACATGGGCGCGCAGGACCTGGGCAAGCTGCGCGAGATGGTGGCCGACCTGAACCGGATGCTGGCGCGGAAGCTACGCGGCGCCCCCCCCCAGTACGAGGAGTTCATGGAGAAGTGGGGCAGCTACTTCCCCGACCACCCAGCGGACCTGGACTCCTTCCTGGAGCAACTCCGCCAGCAGATGGCCGAGCTCAACTCCCTCCTGGAATCCGCCTCCCCGGAGACGCGTCAGCAACTGCAGGAGATCATGCGGGCAGCCCTGAGCGACGAGGGGCTCCAGGACCAGCTAGCCCAGCTCTCCCAGCTGCTTGGGCAGCTCTCCCCCCCGTCGCAATCCGGTTCCCGGTTCGGGTTCTTCGGGGGCGAAGAGCTGGACCTGCCCGGGGCGCTCGATGTGATGGGGGAGCTGCAGCAGCTGGATTCGCTGGAGCGCGGCATCCGCCAAGCCTACTCGGGGTTGGAGCTGCCACCGGAGCTGCTGGAGCAGCTGGCCGAGAGCTTGGGCCCCGACTCGGCCGCCAGCCTCACCCAGATCCAGGAGCTGGTCAAAGAGCTGGAGGCGAAAGGGCAGCTCCGGCGGGGCGGGGCTGGCTTGGAGCTGACTCCGCAGGGAATACGCAAGATCGGCCAGAAGGCGCTGGGGGACATCTTCCAGCACCTCTCCGCCGATGGCTTCGGCAGTCATCCCCAAGGCAGCTACGGGTCGGGCACGGAGATGGGGGACCACAGCAAGCCCTACGAGTTTGGCGACCCCTTCAACCTCGATGTGGAACGGACCCTGATGAACGCGGTGCGCCACAGCGACGGCACTCGTCCTCTGCAGCTGACGGTGGACGATTTCGAGGTGGTGGAGTCGGAACGCAGCGTGCAGACCAGCACCGTGCTGATGCTGGACATGAGTCGCAGCATGCCGTTGCGAGGGTACTTCTACGCGGCCAAGAAGATGGCGCTGGCACTGGATTCGCTGATCCGCACCCAGTACCCCCGGGACACCCTCTACGTCGTCGGATTCTCCGACTACGCCCGGGAAATTGGGCCCGGGATGCTGGCCCAGCTCTCCTACAGCGAGTACGTCTACGGCACCAACATGCAGCACGGCCTGATGCTCGCGCGGCGTCTGCTCCACCGCCATCGGGCAGGGAATCGGCAAATAATCATCGTGAGTGACGGTGAACCCACGGCGCACATGGAGGGAACTCACGCCGTCTTCATGTACCCGCCCCTACCGGAAACCTTTCAGAAGACCCTCCAGGAGGTGCGGCACTGCACCCAGGAGGGGATCGTGATCAACACCTTCATGCTGGAGAGCAATCAGTACTTGGTGCAGTTCGTCAAACAATTGACTCGCCAGAACCGCGGCCGGGCATTCTTCGTCAGTCCGGATCGGCTGGGTGATTACGTGCTAGTCGACTATGTGGCGTCCCGCGGGCGCCAGAGCTAGAATCCGCCGGTGCCGGAAACGGATCGACCGAAATCGTTCGCCACCGAGGTCAGTCCGCTAGGATCAACCCGAGTGGGGTGACGTTGGGGGCACGATCACCCGCTGCGTCGAGCTGACGGTTTCCGGCTCTGGTGTCACGTCTACACTTACAAACCGAAAAAACCAGCCCCCCGGCCATCTCAGTTCACCCTACTGACTTTGACGGCATCCTGCACTAACTGGTTGGCCGCCTTGACCGTCTGGCCCGAGCCTGCCGGACCCACGTGTACCACTGTCGACCCCAGCGCCTGCAGGATCGGTACGGCCAGCTCAAAGTCCGAGACCGAACCGCCCACCATGATGGAGAGGGTCCGTTCGGCAGCCGCCCGGTCGCCGCCGCTTACGGGCGCGTCCAGCACTCCAATCCCGGCCTCCTCCCCGACCCGGGCAAACTGGCGGGCGGTGGCGGGGCGGATTGTGCTCATGTCGATGTAGACGCAGGTGAGGCGAACACTGGCGAGGATCCCCGCGTCGCCGAATGCTACCTCTTCCACATCGGGCGAGTCAGGCGGCATGGTGATGACGAAGTCCGCAGCCTGGCAGGCCTCAGCCACACTGGACGCTGCGCGACCCCCCTGGCTCACCATCTGATCAGACTGCTCGCCGACTGCGGTTGTAGCCCACCACATCGTGACCGATCTTGACCAAGTTAGCGGCCATGTGGCGGCCCATGATGCCCAGCCCGATGAAGCCCACCTCCGTCATCGCGAACCCTGCCAGCTGACACCCGCATCCCAGGGGTCCAGAGAGAGCCAACCGAGGGTCTCGGCTGACGGGCCCAGTGGCCGGTATTCCAGTCCGAGATAGCACTGGTACCCCGCCTCGGTCAACGCCGCCACGGCAGGCGCGAAGTTCATCTCTCCGCTGCCAGGCTGGTGCCGGCCCGGATCGTCAGCAATCTGGACGTGACCGATGCGATCGGCGAACGTCCTCACCGTAGCCGCCAGGTCCTTGCCCATGCGGTGCGGGCAGTAGAGATCGGACAGCAACTTCACGTTGCCCGCGCCACTGGCCCGCTCGACTCGCTCGATCACAGCCACGGCCTCTGTGGCTCAGGTCAGGGGATAGCAGCGGCTGTCGGCGGTGTTCTGAGTTTCGATCAAGACCACGCCCCCAATGCGCTGCGCGGCGGTCGCCGCGGAGGAGAGGTTCTCGATGGCCAGCTCATCCTGGGCCCGCCGGTCGGCGCCTTCGAGGCAGTTGCCGTAGAAGGCATTGAAACCCCTACCGCCCAGAGGCTCCGCGAACTCGATCGCCACGTCGATGTTTTCCCTCAGCCTCTTCTCTTCGCCGGGGCGGGAAACCAGGCCGCGCTCGCCCGCCGCCATGTCTCCGGCATCGAAGTTCAGGCCCACCAGACTGAGACTGGCAGCCTTCAGAGCTTCGGCAAGATCGCGTAGCTTCTCCTCCTATGGAACCGACTCGTGAAATGGCCACCAGAGCTCGACCGCGACGAAACCACAGGCGGTTGCCGTCGCTGGCCACTGGAGTAGTGGCAGCTCGGTGAATAGGACCGACAGATTTACGTCCGGCCTGATCGTCACGAGTACAGCGCCAGCTGGGCGGAATGTCAGCGCGTGCTGGCGTCCCGACCGCGGCCAACGGCGCGACCGCCGATGCCGGGATTGTGCTCATGGGCGGCCCTTCCCGCCGCAACTCCGGGGACAGGGCGGCAGGGGACGGCCTATCCGGCTAGGGCCTACTCGATCTTGGCGCTCTTCATCTCCACTTCAACAAAGACTGCCGGGACACTACCGGCGTTCGCCACGTCGTGCTCGGTGCCGGCTGGGCGCGTGTACGCGGCGCCTGGCATCTGGGTCATCTCACTGTTCACGCCGTCAGCGGCAGTGATCGTGAACGTACCACCGCTCACCGGGACTACCACATAGTCAAACTCGTGGCGGTGGTAGTCGGTCGCCGATCCGGGCTCGAAGGTCCAAATCGTGATACGGACGGAGTCGGTATTTGCCGCCACTCGCTTCTGCGCCACGGTCATACGGTGCCCCTCTTTCAGCGAACGACCTCGGGGACTACAACGTCTCAGGTGTAGAGAGAGTTTACGCGCTTCCGCGCGCGGCCACGCGAAGGCGCGCTCCCAGTCGCTTCCAAAGTCGAGTAGGAAGTCATCCCGGAGCCGAGGACCGGCGACATGAAGTCCGACCGGGATGCCAAAGCGAGCGCGGCCAGCGGGAACAGAAAGTACCGGATGACGAGTTATGTTTTGCGCGTTGGTGTTGTCCACGTCTTCGGAAGCACCAGGCACCGTCGCACCCGGCATCACTCCATCAGCTGGAATTTCTTTCGATAGCCATAGTGGGTGTCAGACCTGAATCAGTGGCTAAGGTGCCCGGCGGAGCCGGATAGAGGCCAGGGGCAGCGGAGCGACGTGATGCGCGGAGGTGAGGGGACGGCAGGCGGGCATTTGCGAGGCAACACAGCGTTTCCGGCGTGCGGAAGACCCTGAGGCGGGTCCCCACGGGCGCGCTGAACCGTGGGGACCCGCAGTGGCCGGCCACCGCGAGCAGTAGTGACGCTATCCGGACGGAGCCCGGGTGAGGATGTGGTGGTGCAGGGCCCAGAACTCCCGCTTGTGGAACATTCCCCGGGGCCAGCCGCAGATAGAGCTTCCGGCCGCTGCGCACCGGCCGGGCCGGCACCGTCAAGAGCCAGTGCCGCAGCACGGCGGTGTTGTGGGGCTGGCCCACCTCGGCGAGCTGCTCTGGCTGAGGGTTCCACCCGACGCAGTCCGCCCTTCCTGCCGCTCCCGGGCGACGATGGCCGCGGACAGCATCGCGGTCAGGCTGGAGGCGATCACCACCGCCGTCCGCCAAGCGTAGTTGGCCCGGCGCCTGCGCAGCGGCAGGTGCAACAGTCCGCAGCCCAGCTTCAGATTCTTGATCCGCTCCTCGATGTGGGCCCGCCGCCGCTGCCAGTACCCGAGCTCCACCGCGTCCCCCGGCAGGTCGGTGACGATGAAGCTGTAGCTGTAGGTGTGCCCCAGAGCCCCGCGCAGGGCCAGCCGCAGCTGCTGCCTGGGGATGGTCCTCCTCCGCCGGCTCTTGGGGCTCTGGGAGATCTCCTCAGCCTCCACCCGCACCCGTCGCACCAACAGCCGCAGTGGCTCGCCCTCCCAGCCGGTGGGCACAAATGGCCGCTCGGCCACTTCCGCTCTAGCCATCTCCTGGTCCGGACGCCAGCTCATCGGTGAGATGTGCCGTCTCGCCTCCCACATGGTCTGGTAGCGAGGCACCACCACACAGAACCCCAGCCGGTGCCGCCGGCACCACTTGAGGAACGGCACGCTGTAGAAGCCACTGTCCGCCCGCAGCCGCACCTCTCCGTGCCCCTGGGGCAGAGTGCGCAACGCCCGCCGCACCACCGCCGGGGCAATGGGCTTGTCCGAGGCGCTCCCTGACCTCAGCTGAGCGGCCACCACCCGCCGCCGCTTGGCCCAGGTGCAGAACAGAGAGCCGAAGCTACGCTTCCCCTGGTAGTTGTAGGTGGCGTCCTCCTTCTGCCCCCCATACACCTCGGTCGTGGTGGAGTCGAGATCCAGGGTCATCGGTTCCTCCTGCGAGAGTCCCAGCATCCGGTCCAGCTCCACCCCGGGCCAGCTCGGCCACCACCCCCTGGCACTGGCGCACCGTGAACCGCGGCAGCAGCTGGCTGGCGGTCTCCGGCGCCGGAACCTGGGCCACCGCCCGCAGCACCCGGCCGGCCTCATCTTCACGCAGGGAATCCAGGTGGGCCAGGTGGCTGCCGCCCGCCAGCATCGACTCGGCTAGGGAGACCAGCAGCAGCCCCGCGTGGCCGGTCAGGGTGGGGTCGTCAGCGCCGCGGTGAATGGTCGGGACCGATGCGGTACGCTTCACCCTCTGGGTGCCTCCTGACTCTCGGAAATGGTCGTATAACAACTCCCATTTTTCCAGTCAGCGAGGCACTTCTTCTACCTGCCCCGACCAATCCCTCCTCGCTAGCCACTGATCCAGGTCAGAGGAATGTGACCCACACCGGCGGCGTAGTGTTTATCCCAGGCCAGCATCCGCTGGTCCCAGTCCCTGTGGGTCATCGCGGCGCACGCTACCGAGAGCAAAAAGTGGATGCCTTACGGTCGGTCATGGCCGGTCACGAAAGCCGCGTTCCGTCTGGGACAGCGGTGCCGGCCGCGGCGTCCCGCCACGGGACCGGCTGACCCGTGCCTGCCTTCCGCTTGGACCCGGTCCAGCAGCAGTTCCAAGAGCGGGTGATCATCCAGTTGCGCTCCCGGTACTCGGGGTGGGAGTTCAACCCCGGCGAGGAGGGCTTCGGAATCCTGGGCCGCAAAGAGCGGTCCCAGGTGAACCTCTCTTTGGACTCCCTATTCGCTGAGGTGGGCCAACCGGGGGCGTCGATCCCGGCGCAGATCTCCCGCTTCGTGATGGGTGCGGGCCCGCGGCTGAGCGCGGCCGAGCAGCACCCTGATTGGGTCGGCTCGGCTCCGCAGCCGAGCGCTCTGGTGTGGTGCCTCCGGACGGAGCGCAGCACTCGCAGCTACAGCCGATACGCTGAACTGGCCACCCGGGAGCTCCCCGGGGGTCTGCTGGCGTTTGTAGCGGAGACGCTGCCCGGGGATGCCATGCGCGGGGTTTCCCGAGCCGAAGCTGAGGCGGGAGGCCTGGATGAGGCGAGCCTCGTCCAGCACGCGGACCACAACACTGCCCTGCGGCTGACCAGCTGGAGTTCGACGCTGGAGGCGTCCCCCGAGCAGCACACCTGGCTCTTCACCGACGACATCCTCTTCTCCAGCAGCCTTCTGCTGGTTCCGGCGTTTCTGGAAAGGCTGGGAGAGCTGGGCCAGGGAGCGGCCGCGCTAGCCGCCCCCGACCGGGCCATGGTAGTGGCCGGGGTGGGCGAGGCCGCTGGAGCGGAAGCCATGCTTCCTTTGGTCCGCCGGCTCTACCGACTGGCCAGCTTTCCTTTGAGCCCGGTGCTGCTGACGACCGACGGCCACTCCTTGGAGCTCCATCCCAGGGAGATCCAGATGGCCACCGTCCGGACCGGCTGGCGCCGCCTGTTCGGGATCGCGGAAGCTTGACTAGAGTTCCAGGGCCGCCTCCCACGACGCTGCGGAAAGGGATCGACCGGCTCCAGGCCGAGGCTACCTCCCGCTACGGAGATGGGCTGGTCGAGGTCAGTTTCACGGATGCCGGGTTGCGCGGAACCGTCGCGCTGCTCGCCCAGGCAGCGGAGATCCGGAGACTCGTGGACGAGCTCTGGCCAGCAGCCGGCTGCCGGCTGCTGGTTCTGGCCACCCGCCGAGCCCGGGTGGCCCTTTACCC
Source organism: Candidatus Acidiferrales bacterium (assembly GCA_035533655.1). Classification (GTDB taxonomy): domain Bacteria; phylum Chloroflexota; class Dormibacteria; order Aeolococcales; family Bog-877; genus Bog-877. The sequence continues at coordinate 48,299 of DATLTJ010000084.1, forward strand.
TGAATCGGAGCCTCTCGACATCTGGCGGCGACGGCCGGACGATGACCAAAGGCCGCAGGAGCTGACCACCCAACTGCTGCCCGGGGATCCGCCTGCCGGGCTACTGGCCATCAGGGATGGACAGTACCTGGTCAAGGCTCCCGGCGAGGCGGTCGGCTGGGTGCCCCAGACCGCCCGGTACCGCCTGGGACCGGCCCAGCCCGCCGAAGCGACGGGTGCCGCCACCGGACCCGAGTCCAGGTGGGACCCAACGGTCGTGCGGAAGACCGCCCTTGACCTGCTCGGGTGCCCCTATGTCTTCGGGGGAACGGGCAGCCAGGGAATCGACTGTTCGGGCCTCAGCTGGCGGGCCTATCTCGCCGCCGGCGTGCTGCTGCCCCGCAACAGTCGGGCCCAGCGCAAAGTGGGAGATCGGGTTCGGCTGGCCGAGCTGCGGGAGTCGGACATCATCTGCGCCGTGCACCGCGGCCCCAAGCGGACGAGCCACGTCGCGCTCTACTTGGGCCAGGACGAGGTGGTTCACGCCTGCAGCGAGTGGAACCAGGTGCGCCGGGAGCGGCTCGGTGAGTTCCGCAATCGCTATCAGGTGCTCACCGTCCGCCGGGTGCCAGGAGCCGTCGGCCTCTCACGCTAACCTAGCCCCGATGAAGGTCCCCGGAACGCCCGAGCCGGCCACCGTGCCGCCTCGTGGGAACCCGTCTGCGCTCCGGGTGCCCCCCGCTTTGGCCCAGCTGCGGCAGAGCCGGATCGACTTGGTCGGAGTGGCCAGCGTGGAGGGGGGCGAGATGGCCCGGTATCTGCTGGCGGCTGGGTTCACCAACCTCGTTGGCCACGATCAGCAGCCGGATCTGGAGAGTCTGGTACGCGCTCACCACCTGGCCCACGCGGGGCTGGGTCGGCAAGAGCGGCGGGACCGCCTTGACCAATTGCTCCAGGGCCTGCACTCACTGCAGCTGGCCGGCGACTACTTACAAGGGGTGGAGCGCTCGGCGTTGGTCATCCCCACCCAGGCCTGGTTCCTCTCCCCCGCCAACGCTCCCCTGCAGGAGCTCAAGGAAAGGGGCCGACCCTTCTACTCATTAATCCAGGCCTATCTCGACCTAGCTCAGGGCGAGGTGGTCGGGATCACTGGGAGCCACGGCAAGTCGACGACCAGCGCGCTGGTGGCGGCGGTACTGAACCGGAGCGCGCACTATCCCACCGTGTGGCTGGCCGGCAACGACCGCCACGACCGCCAAGCACTGGAGGAGGTGGCCCGGGACGACGGGACAGGCTGCCTGGTCCTAGAGATCAGCAACCGGCAGCTGTTGCAGCTGGAGCGCGCTCCCCGGGTGGGCTGTCTCACCAACATCACCCCCAACCACCTTGACGAGCACCAGGGCCTGGCTGGCTACGTGCGCACCAAGCGCCGGATCTTCGAACTGCCCGGCTGCGAGATCGCGGTCCGGAACGGGGACGACCCGCTGAGCTTCGAGGGGGGCGAATTGCCAGCGGGAGTCCACCAGCTGCGCTTCGCCCAAACAGCGGCGGGTTTGGAAGGCTTGGACGGCGCCTTCGAGGAGGACAGGATGCTCCGCGTGCAGAGCCACGGCGTTGCCTGGCCAGTAATGCCGGTGGGACAGGTGCCCCTGCTGGGGACCCACAACCTGAGCAACGTGCGGGCCGCCCTCACCGTCCTGGCGGGGCTGACGGCACCGAGCCCCAGTCTGCTGGAAGGGGCGGCCACCGCGATCAAAGCCTTCCGGCCGCTCCGGCACCGTACCGAGCTGATCCGGCAGCATCAGGGGGTCGATTACGTCGACGACCTCTCCAGCACTACCCCGCAGTCCACCGTGGCGGCGGTCCTGGGCCTGGACCGGCCGTGCGTCCTGATCGCCGGCGGCGAGGACAAGGGCATCGACTTCACCGAGCTGGCGGGACTGGTGGGCGGGCCGGTCCGGTCCGCGGTGCTCCTGCCAGGGGCGGGCTCGGACCGCCTCGCTCGGGAGCTGGCTGCCGCCGGGCATCAGGACCTGGTACGTCGGGTGGAGAAGCTGCAGGGGGCGGTGGAGCTGGCCGCACAACTGGTCCAACCCGGGGAGGCGGTGCTGCTGTCCCCCGCCTGCCCCGGGTTCTTCACCGCTCACTACCGCGAGGGCGGCTTCCGGCAGGCGGTGCGACTGGCTACTTCTCCTCGTCCTCGAAGGGAGCCAGGGTGAGGGGCGCCAGCGCCACCAATTCGAAGGTGGCGCCGCAGTTGGGGCAGTCCACCAGGTCCCCAATCTCCTCCAGGTCGCCGAGGTCGAGGTCGGCGCCGCAGTCGGGACAGTTCTCGGCGAGAGTACCGATGGCGCTCACTCGAGGCCTCCTCCATGACTGGCTCTGAGTCGGGCAGAGCCGACCCTCGGGGACAGTGGGTCCACGGCGGACTCTTCGGCGTCAGTTTACCGGCAGGATTTCAGCTCTCCCTCGGCGAGGGCGGCACTCCGCTGGACCCGGCGGAAGAGTTGGGCAAGGCCCTCGGCATCCCCGCCCTGCAGCTGAAACGGGAGGATCTCTCCCCCACGGGCTCCCACAAGGCTCGCTGCCTCAGCCTGCTCTGCTCGGCACTGGCCGCCTCGGGAGGCCGCCAGGCGGTCATCTCCTCCTCGGGCAACGCGGCGGTAGCCGCCGCCGCGTACGCCTGCTTGCCGGGGATCCGGCTGCTGAGCCTGGTGTCGCCCCGGACTCCCCGAGTGAAGCTAGAGCGGCTCCGTGGCTATCCCGGGCTCACGGTTGTCAGCGATCGTCCGGTCGCCCTCCTCCATCACGCGGTGCGCAGCTGGCGCCTCGCCGATCTCCGCGGCTCAATCAACCCGTTGGCCCCCAACGCCTACCGGGGGATCGCCGCCGAGCTGGTCGAAACTGGGCCGCTGGCCGCAGTGTTCCTCTTCGCCAGCAGCGGCGCGAGCGCCCTCGGGCTCGCCCAGGGATTGGACCAGCTGCTCCCAGCTCAAAACCGTCCCCAACTGCATGTAGTGGAGGGCAGCCCCGGTGGGGAGATGACCCGCTCGTGGTACCAGGGCGTCCAGTCCGCCGCCGGTCCCGCCTCCCATCTCGGGGAGCTCGGATCCCGGCGCTCCCGCCTTTCGCCGGTGGTGCGGAGAGCAGTTCGCGCCAGCGGCGGGCGCGGCTGGCGGGTGGGAGCCGCGGAGGCGGCCGAGGTCAAGGCGATCGCCGAGGACCACGGCGTGGCCACCTCCTGGGAGGGGATCGCCACGCTGACGGCGATGCGTCAGGCAGCAGCTGGCGGGAGGGGGAACCGAGAGGGAAGCTGGATCGCGGTCCTGACCGGGGACCAGGCCCAGCTGGACCAGGAGGAGTTCCGAACTGACGACCCCTTGCTCCCCGTCGCGGAGTCCGAGGCCGAACTGGACCGGCTCCTGGAACGCGGCGGCTTCACCAGGCAGGACTCGGGATGACCAAGAATCCCGCCGGGGTAGTCTTTCTCGGCCCGGACCCGCTTCCTGCCTTGGGTAGCGGACTGCCAGTGATCTGCGCCGACGGCTGCGGTCTCAGCCAGGCTGATGGCCCCGGCTGGGAGAGCTTCGACGGGCCCGGGAGCGCCTCCAGCGCCACCCTCCTGGGACTGCTTGCAGTTCAGGAGCGCCTTCGCTCCGAGGCAGCGGCCGTGGTCGTCTGGAAGAGTTCCGCCGAGGTGGAGCGGCGGGCTCGGGAACTCGGCGTGGTGGTCGCCAACTCGCCGGCCCTGATTGCCCGGAGGATCGAGAACAAGAGCCACTTCAGCCGCGCCGCCCTGGCCGCTGGGCTGCCGATTCCGCCCACCCAGGCAGGGGTCGCCGGGCCGGAGCTCCTCAAGGCCTCCCGGGAGCTTTCGGGGCCATTGGTCTTCCAGCTGGCCCACGGCTTCTCCGGCGAGCAGACCTACCTGGCTAGGTCGGCGGCTGAGCTGGAGGAGTTGATCCACCGATTCGAAGGCCGATCCTGCCGAGTCGCGGCACAGGTGGCGGGCACCCCGGTCACGGTGACCGGAGTCGTGGCGGAGAACCGCCTGATGATCGGGCCGGCCTGCCTCCAACTGACCGGCCTCCCCAGCCTCACCCCCCATCCCCTCGGGTCCTGCGGCAACGACTACGGCCGCCCAGTCCCGCAGCGGGAGAAGATCCACCAGGTGGCACTCCAGACCGCCGAGTGGCTCCGTCGCCAGGGTCACTTGGGCATCTTCGGCCTGGACCTGCTGGTGGACGAGGATGGGGCCACCTGGTGCATCGAGGTCAACCCCCGGCTGGTGGCCTCGGTACCTCTCTTCAGCCTCAGCGCCCGTGACCTGGGGAGGCCCGGGATCCTGGATCACCACCTGGCCAGCTTCGGGATCGTGGAGAACATCGATGAGGAGCTGGCCTGCCACTGGTCCCAGGTGATTTTGTACCAGCGAGAGGAGCGGCTCCCCAAGCCGGAGCGGCACACGGCTCGGGGACCGTTGGCGGAATCTGGCGGTTTCAGCGTCACTGGCCAGCTGGGCCTGGCGGGGCCGCCGCCGGGCGAGGCCGGCCTCTTGGTCCAAGCCCAATCCCGCCCCGGCAGGGAGCTGGCACGGGTCTTCTTGCAGGGCGCCTGCTGCGCGCCCGATGGGACTCTCTTGCCCCACCTGGAAGCCCTGGTCAGTGAGCTCCGGTCCCACTTGGAAGCTCCCCGCGGCACGCCGACCGTTTCGTGAGCGGCGCCTAGGCGGTACCGTGAGGCTGTGGAGTTCCGAGACTACTACGCGACGCTAGGCGTTCCGCGAACCTCTACCGACAAGGAGATCAGGGCGCGCTACCGCAAGCTGGCTCGCGAACTGCACCCGGACGTCAACAAGGACCCCAAGGCCACCGAGCGTTTCAAGCGGATAAATGAGGCGTATGAAGTGCTCAAGGATCCGGCGAAACGCTCCAAATACGACCGCCTGGGGAAGGACTGGGAGCAGATCGAGCGGGCCGAGTCGTTCCGCCGCGAGCACGGCCAGCCCTTCGGGGACGCGGGAGCGCGCGCCCGGGAGACCGCCCAGCGCACCGCCGACCGGGCCGGCGCCCGTTTCGGGGGCTTCAGCGACTTCTTCGAGACCTTCTTCGGCAACCGGGGCACGGAGAGCAACGATCCGTGGGTCGAGGCCCAGATGGACCGGCTCCGACGCGAGAACTCCGCGGCCCAGAAGGGTGCGGACACCGAGGATCAGCTGGAGGTCTCCCTGGGAGAGGCGATGCTCGGGGGGGAGCGGACCATGCATGTTTCCATCGTGGAAGGCTGTCCTACCTGCGGCGGCACCGGGCGCGTGGCCGAGACGAGCTCCGGGGGCGGAACCGCGACCCAGGTAGGGGTCAAGACCTGCCCCGCCTGCTCCGGAACCGGCCGCCAGTACCGCCGCCGAACTCTCAAGGTGACCATCCCCAAGGGTGTCACCGACGGCTCCAAGATCCGGGTTGTCGGCGAAGGCGCGAGCGGGGTAAGAGACGGCGGACGCGGCGATCTCTACCTCAAGGTCAAGCTGACCTTGGACAACGGAACCGCGGTCAAGGGCCGCAACGTCTATCGGGATTTGCCAGTGCGGGACTACCGAGCCGCCCTGGGCGGCAAGGTGGTGGCCGACGGTCCCGCCGGGCGGCTCGAAGTGACCATCCCCGAAAACTGTCCCCCGGGCCGGATGCTCCGGGTGGTCGGCAAAGGGATCCCCCCGCTCAAAGCTTCGGCTTCACCGGGTGACCTCTTCCTGCGGGTCAAGGTCATCTCCGCCGGGCGCTCTCCGCTGAGTGCGGAGGAGCGAGCCGCCTACCTGGATTTGGCCACTGCTGATGGCGCGAACGACTAATCGCGCCGAAGTGCTCTGCCAGCCGCGGCGGTCCCACCTCCGGGCCTTGGCCGACCCGACCGGGACAGGACCTCCAAAGGGACCTGGCTCAGGGGGCGAGGCGGTTATGATGGCCAGCGACGCGACCTTGAAACCGGTCCAGCGAGACCGGTAAGGAGCTGAGCGGCCGAGCCGCTGCGGCCGCCTGCCGGTGTGCCGGACTCCTTTTCGGGAGGATTCCATGTCGGCGGCCAGGCCCTCAGGTGCGACCGTGACTCCTCTTCGCCACGTCGTCGCCGCCCAGCAGTTTGATCGGGATCGACTCAGCGAATTGTTCCAGCTCAGCGCGGAGATGGAGCAGGTGCGGAGCGGGGGCGGCGGCCAGCTGCTGCCGGGCCAGATCATGGCCTCCCTCTTCTACGAACCAAGCACCAGGACCAGGCTCAGCTTCGAGGCGGCCATGCTCCGCCTGGGGGGTCAGGTGATCGGCACCGAAAACGCCCGGGACTTCTCGTCGGCCATCAAGGGCGAGACCCTAGAGGACACGGTGAAGATCGTGGCCGGTTACTCCGACTGCATCGTGCTGCGCCACTCCGAGGAGGGTGCCGCCGCCCGGGCTGCTGAGGTCTCCCTGGTGCCGATCATCAACGCCGGGGACGGACCGGGTCAGCATCCCACCCAAGCGCTGCTGGACCTCTACACGATCCAGAGCGAGCTCGGCCGCCTCGACGATCTGCACGTGGTCATGGTCGGCGACCTGGCGCACGGCCGCACCGTGCATTCGCTCGCCTACCTCTTGGCGCTCTACCAGGGACTGCGCGTGACCTTGGTGGCGCCTGACCGCATCCGCATGAGCCCCGGAGTGGTCGAGCACCTGCTCAAACACGGCGCCGAGGTTCACGAGAGCGAGGACCTCCTGACGGCGGTCGCCGACGCCAACATCGTCTACCAGACGCGGATTCAGGTGGAGCGATTCAGCGAACCCTGGGAGGAGGCGGAAGACCAGCGCCGGTACTTCCGGATCACCGAGGAGGTGATGGCCCACCTTCCCCAGGACGCCATCGTGATGCACCCGCTGCCTCGGGTCGGCGAGATCGACCCGGCGGTCGACCGCGACCCGCGCGCGGCCTATTTCCGCCAGGCGCGCAATGGGGTGTCGGTGCGGATGGCCCTCCTCAAGATGCTGCTCGCCGCATGACCATCAAGCCGCTGACGGCCGAGGGGATGCACGAACTGCTGGGACCTGACGAGCTGCGGCGCACCCTGTGGCGACTGGCCTGCGAGCTGCGCGAGCACCATCCCGACGGCGAGGCGGTCCTCTGCGGGATCGTGACCAGGGGGGCCTTCCTGGCGGACCGCCTGCTCCAGCTGATCCAGTCGCAGGCGGGAGGCGCATGGGGTGGGTTCACCCTCGACGTGGGGCCCTACCGGGACGACGAGCCCCGCCCGGCCCCGGCTCAGACGACCTCCTTTCCGCTGCCGGTCGCCACCGCGGAGTCGGTGCGGGACCGGGTGGTGGTGCTGGTGGATGACGTGCTCTTCCACGGCCGGACCGGTCGGGCCGCGTTGGCGGCGTTGGCTGACCTCGGTCGGCCTCGGGCGGTCGAGCTCTTGGTGCTGGTCGATCGGGGCCACCGCGAGTTGCCGCTGCGGGCGACGTACGTCGGCCGCAACCTGCCCACTTCGGCAGGGGAGCGGATCTTGGTCCGACTCTCGGAGTGCGATGAGCAGGACGCCGTGCTGCTGCGGTCCGCCGAGGAGGCAAGGGCTTGACTCAGATCCTCCTCCAGGCGGTCCGCTTGATCGATCCCGTCAACGGGGTCGATCTCGAGGGTGCGGACCTCCTGCTCGAGGATGGCGTGCTCCAGCAGGTCGGTGCCGAGATGAAGCTGCCCCAGGGTGCCATCGCACTGCGCCGCGAGGGATCGGTGGTAGCGCCCTCCTTCGTCGACCTCCACTGCCACCTCCGCGAGCCTGGCCAGCCCTGGAAGGAGCGGATCGCCCGGGCCACGGCGGCGGCGGCGGCGGGAGGCTTCGGCGCCATCTGTGCGATGGCCAACCTGCATCCCCCGGTGGATAGCCTGGAGACCCTGCGCAGGAGCCAGCGCGACAACAAGACCTGGGCCCGAGTCCCGATCCTGCAATTCGCCGCCTGCACCAAGGATCTGGCTGGCCAGGAACTGACCAACCTCGAGGCCTTGGCCCGGGCCGGGGCGGCGGGATTCTCCGATGACGGCCGCCACGGTCTCAGCCAGGCGAAGCTGGCCGAGGCCCTGCGCCGGGCCAGTGCCCTCGGACTGGTGGTCGCCATCCACCCCGAGGATGAGGAGCTCTTGGTCCTGGCCAACCGGGGCAGCCGGGACCCGAACCGGTGGCGGATCCGACCGCCGGGCGCCGAACTTTCTGCGATCGAGCACGCGATCGCCGCGCTCCGGGTCGCCCCCGGCGCCCGGCTCCACCTCCAGCATGTGAGTACCGCGGGCGGCGCCGAGTTGGTCCGGCGTGCCAAGGCGGAGGGCCTGCCGGTGACCGCCGAGGTCACGCCCCACCACCTGATGCTCACCGGGGCCTCCGGCGATGCCGGTCCGGCGGACCCGGGCCGGTGCAACCCGCCGCTACGGACCGAGGCGGACCGGATGGCGCTTTGGGAAGCGCTGCTCGAGGGTACGATCGACGCCATCGCCAGCGACCACGCCCCGCACGAGGCCGCCCCGCCCTCGGAGCGCCTGCCCGGCTTCAGTGGGATCCAGCTGGTGCTGTCCGCGGTCCTGGGGCAGGGGGGCGCGCTCTCCCACCTGGGCCGGGTAGTGGCAACGCTCACCGCCGGTCCCCGGCGGGTCCTGGGTGAGCCCGGCGCCGGGGCCCCTGGCGACGGGATCCGATCGGGCGAGCCCGCCTCCCTAACCTGGTTCGATCCCAACCAGAGCTGGACGCCGAGCCCTCAGTCCTGGCTCTCGCTAGGCACCAACACACCGTTTTGGGGCGAACCGCTGAAGGGGACCGTGCTGGCGACCTTCGCCAGAGGCCGGATGGTGCACCTGAACCGCGAACTGGTCCCCGAGCTGGATGGCGGCTGAGTTGGTCCGCCGGCACCGCGCCGAGGGGGAGCCTGGATTGCTGGTGCTGGAGTCCGGCTCCTCGTTCGCCGGCACCTGGATCGGGGCGCCCGCCGCCGAGCCCTCCCCGCTGCGCTTCGGCGAGGTGGTCTTCAACACCTGCATGACCGGCTACCAGGAGGTCTGCACCGATCCCTCCTACGCGGGACAGCTGCTGGTGTTCACCCAGCCTTTGATCGGCAACGTAGGCGCCGCCGAGGTGGACATGGAGTCGGATCGGGCCTGGTGTCGGGGAGTCCTGGTGGCGGAGTGCAGTCCCACTGCCCCCCACTGGCAGGCGCAGCTCACCTTCGACGCCTGGCTTAGGGAGCAGGGCGTACCCGGCCTGGAGCGAGTGGACACCAGGGCGCTGACCCGCCACCTGCGGGAGCAAGGTACCCAGCGGGGAGTGATCGCTCCCGCCAGCGCGGGGACGGTGGAGGCGCTAGCCGAACTAGCGCGGCGCTCCCTCTCGGTCTCCGACCAAGAGCTGGTGGCAGAGGTCTCCTGCGCCACCACCCAGGCGTGGGCGGGGCAGCTCCACCCGGCCCTCTGGAAAGGCGCTGGCCTCGGGACCGGCTCCCGCGGTACCGGCGAGGGGCTGCGGATCGCGGTCTTGGACCTCGGGGTCAAGCGCAACACCCTGCGCTCACTGGCGAGTCGGGGAGCCGAGGTGCTGGTCCTCCCCCACTCCGCCAGCCTGGCGGAGGTCGAGCAGCTCAAGCCGGACGGAGTGGTGCTCACCAACGGCCCGGGAGACCCTGCCTCCCTGGCCCCCCAGGTAGCCTTGACCAAGGCACTCTTGGACAGATTCCCGGTCTTCGCCATCTGCCTGGGCCACCAACTGGTCGGGCGGGCCGTCGGAGGGACCACCAGCCGCCTCCCCTTCGGGCACCACGGCGGCAATCACCCGGTCCAAGACCTCGTCACCGGAGAGGTGTTCGTCACCCCCCAGAACCATGAGTTCCAGGTCGACGCCGCCAGCATCGATCCGCAGGGTGGCTGGTTCATCTCGGAGCGCAACCTCAACGACGACTCGGTGGAGGGTCTGCGCCACCGGCAGCTGCCGGTGATCTCGGTGCAGTACCACCCCGAGGGCAGCCCTGGGCCCCAGGACCGCCAGTACCTCTTCGACGAGTTCCTGGGCCTCTGCCGCAAGAACGAGCGGGTGATCCGGGAGCCCGCTGCCACTCCCCCGGAGCCGGACCCGACCATCCGGAAGGTGCTGGTCCTAGGCAGCGGTCCCATCGTGATCGGCCAGGCGGCCGAGTTCGACTACGCCGGAACCCAGGCCTGCCGGTCTCTCCGGGAGGAGGGCATGGAGGTGGTGCTGGTGAACAGCAACCCAGCCACGATCATGACCGACGAGGAGGTCGCCGACCGGGTCTACCTCGAGCCGCTGACGGTGGAGGTGGTCAGCAAGGTCATCGAGCGGGAGCGCCCGGACGGTCTCCTGGCCGGGCTGGGCGGGCAGACCGCCCTCAACCTGGCGGTGGCCCTGGACGAGGCGGGAGTGCTGGAGCGGTTCGGGGTGAAGGTCTTGGGCACCCCGCTGGAGGCGGTCCGCGACGCCGAGGATCGCGAGCGCTTCAAACGCCGGATGGTGACCATCGGAGAGCCGGTGCCCCCTTCCCGGACGGCCAATACCGTAGCCGAGGCCACCGCCTTCGCCCAGGAGGTCGGGCTGCCGCTGGTGGTGCGGCCCGCCTTCACCCTGGGCGGTACCGGCGGCGGCCTGGTCGACACCGAAGAGGAGCTGGAGCGGGTGGTCGCGAAGGGGCTGCAGGCCAGCCCCATCACCCAGGTGCTGGTGGAGCGGGCTCTGGTCGGTTGGCGGGAGCTGGAGTACGAGGTGATGCGGGACGGCGAGGACACCTGCATCTGCGTCTGCAACATGGAGAACCTGGACCCGATGGGGATCCACACCGGGGACTCGGTGGTGGTCGCCCCCAGCCAGACCCTCACCGATAAAGAGCACCAGCAGCTGCGCTCGGCCGCGCTCCGGATCATCCGGACGCTTCAGATCGAGGGTGGCTGCAACGTCCAGTTCGCCCTCGCTCCCGACTCCTTCACCTACTTCGTGATCGAGGTCAACCCCCGGGTGAGCCGCTCCTCCGCGCTGGCCTCCAAGGCGACCGGCTACCCCATCGCTCGGGTGGCCGCCAAAATCGCAGTCGGGCGCCGGCTGCGGGAGATCCGCAACCAGGTGACCGGTCGCACCTGTGCCGCCTTCGAGCCCAGCCTCGACTACTGCGTCGCCAAGTCGCCCCGCTGGCCTTTCGACAAGTTCCCCCACGGCGACCGCCGCCTGGGCACCCAGATGAAGTCCACCGGCGAGGCCATGGCCATCGGGCGCACCTTCGAAGCGGCGATCAGCAAGGTACTCCGATCCTTGGAGCAGATGGCCCCGGACCAAAGCATCCTGCGCCGGGCGGTGGAGCGCCTGGAGGAGCCCACCGACCTCCGGCTCCAGGCGGTGCTGGAGTCGCTCCGGCAGGGCGAGGAGCCGGCCACCGTGTCAGGCCGGACCGGCTATCCGCAGTGGTTCTGTGACCGGCTCGCGGACCTGACCGACCTGGAGCGAGAGCTCAGCGAGGTGGGCCCAGCTGAGCTCCCGCTCCACCAGCTGCGGCTGGCCAAGCGGTCCGGTCTCTCCGATCGGCGGATCGCCGATCTCACCCAGCGCACTTCAGCCCAGGTGGAGGAGCAGCGCCGGGCGGCCGGTGTCCTGGCCTCCTTCAAGTGCGTCGACACCTGCGCCGCCGAGTTCGATGCCACCACCCCCTACTTCTACTCCAGCTTCGAGATGGAGGACGAGCAGCGCGGCGCCGCCGGCTCGGTGGTGGTCCTGGGCTCGGGGCCGATCCGGATCGGGCAGGGGATCGAGTTCGACTACTGCTCGGTGCAGGCGGCGGCGGCGCTCCGGCGGCGGGGGCTGGAGGCGGTGATGATCAACAGCAACCCGGAGACCGTCTCCACCGACTTCGACTGCAGCTCCCGGCTCTACTTCGAGCCGATGGACCTAGAATCGGTGCTCCAGGTCTGCCGGGTGGAACGGCCGCTCGGGGTCATGGTTCAGTTCGGCGGGCAGACCGCGGTCAACCTGGCCGGCCAGCTCCACCAACTCGAGGTGCCGCTGCTGGGCTCGGCCGCCGCCTCGATCGAGATGGCCGAGGACCGAGGCCGCTTCGAGGCGCTGCTCCAGCGCCTGCTGATCGCCCGCCCGCCGGGTGCCGCCACCCGCGACCCCGCGGAGGCGGAGCGGATTGCCGAGCGGGTCGGCTACCCGGTCCTGATCCGTCCCTCGTACGTCCTGGGGGGCCGGGCCATGGACGTGGTCCACTCGGTGGAGGAGCTGCGGCTCTACCTGCGCGACGCTCTGCTGGCCTCGGGCGAGGCGGGCGGCGAGGTGCTGATCGACAAGTACATCCTGGGGATGGAGGTCGAGGTCGACGCGATCTGCGACGGGCAGGATGTCCTGGTGCCTGGGGTGATGGAGCACATCGAGCGCGCTGGCGTCCACTCGGGAGACTCGATGGCGGTCTTCCCGCCCCAGCGCTTAGACCAATCCGTGATCTCCGACCTGGTCCGGATCACCACCCAGCTGGCGCTGGGCACCAGCACCCTGGGTCTGATCAACGTCCAGTACGTGGTCCACCGCGGCCAGGTACTGGTGATCGAGGTCAATCCGCGGGCCAGCCGCACCGTCCCCTTCCTCAGCAAGGTGACCGGGGTGGCCATGGTCGACACCGCGGTGGGCGCCATGCTGGGAGAGACCCTGCTGGGCCGGAATCTGGCGGTCGGACTGCTGCCGCCGCCGCCCTTGGTGGCCGTCAAGGCACCGGTCTTCTCAGCGCGCAAGCTGGACGAGGTTGACACCGTCTTGGGACCGGAGATGACCTCCACCGGCGAGGTGATCGGTGTCGCACCCGAGCTACCGGCCGCCCTGGAAAAGGCCTTTTGGGCGGCGCTCGGATCACTGCCCCGCCGGGGCGGCGCCCTAGTCAGCATCGCCGACCAGGACAAGTCCCAGGGCCTGCCGATCGCGGCCCGCCTGGCTGAATTGGGCTTTAGCCTCTACGCCACCCCCGGGACGGCGGCGGCCCTGCGTCAGGCGGGGATCAGCGTGGTCGAGGTCAGCAAGCTCCACTCCGGCCGGCCCAACGTACTCGACATCACCGTGGCCGGCCAGGTCGAGCTGGTGATCAACACCATCTCCGGAATGGCCACCAACGAGATGGAGGACGAGACCGGAACGGGGAGCCCGCGGCGGCCGGTCCGAGACGGCTATCGCATCCGCCAGGCCGCGGTGCAGAGAGGAATCCCCTGCCTCACCTCGCTGGAAACGGCGGCCGCGCTGGTGGCGGCCCTGGGCAGCGGGGAGGCCGGGGTCGTCGAGGTGGCGACCATCGACGAGCACCGCCTCGGCCGCCGGCGCCAGGAGGCCGGGTGAACGTCCTGGCCAAGACCTCCGCCAAGGAGCTGGGCGGCGAGAGCGATCTCCGCAGGGCGGTCGATGAGGTCGCCGAGTGCACCTCCCTGCTGCCGCTCCGGAGCAACCTGTTCGAGATCAGCTTCCAAGCCCCCGAGATCGCCCGGCGAGCTCAGCCCGGCGAATTTGCCCAGATCTGGGTCGAGCGAAGCCACATTCCGCTGCTCCGGCGGCCGTTCTCCTTCAGTCGCGCCGACCGCGAGGCGGGGGTCGTCTCGTTTTACCTCGGAGCGGTCGGGGAAGGCAGCCGACGCCTGCGGGGATTCGCCCCCGGAGACCGAGCCCAGATCCTCGGCCCTCTGGGCCAGGGTTTCACCCTCCCGGACCGGCCCGGGCGGTCGGCTCTAGTGTCCGGCGGGCTGGGTGCCGCTCCCTTCCCGCTGCTGGCTGAGCGGCTGGGGGAGATGGGTGAGGAGATGGTCTGGCTGAACGGCGCCCGGGTCCGCGCCGAGCTCTACCCAGATGAGCTGATCCCGGCCGGCCTGACCGAGGTGCTTCAGTTCACCGAAGACGGCAGCCAGGGCCGGACGGGCCGGGTCACGGCCGGACTCAGCCCGTTGCTAAAGGAGGTCGACCGCGTCTACGCCTGCGGACCGAATCCCATGCTGGGGGCGGTGGCCGACCTGATCGAGGAGTCGGCATCCGCGGGGGCGGGAACTCCTCGGCTGGAGGTGTCCATCGAAGCCCCCATGGGTTGCGGATTTGGTACCTGCCTGGGTTGCGCGATCCCGCTCCTCCCCGCCGCCGGCGGCAAGGAGCCGGTGGTCGGCCTCTGCTGCCGTCAGGGCCCGGTCCTGCGGGGCTGCTCGCTGGACTGGGAGTCGCTGCTGCGACAGCCGGCCCACCTCGGATGAGCGCAGCCGGGCCAGCTTTCGATCCTCGGGTCGGCCTCGGCCGCGGTCTGATCCTAGCCAACCCCATCGGCGTCGCGTCGGGCACTTTCGGCTTCGGTTTCGAGGCGGCGGCTCTGGCGGGTATCAGCCACCTGGGGGCGATCTTCTCCAAAGGGACAACCCGACTCGCCCGGGAGGGGAATCAGCCGCCCCGGATCGCAGAGACCGCGGCGGGCATGCTCAACTCGATCGGGTTGCAGAACCCCGGCGTGGAGGTGGTCGCCCGAGACTACGCTCCCCAGTGGGCCGAGTGGCCAGTCCCGGTCTTGGTCAACGTCGCGGGAGCGGACATCTCGGAATACGTCGCCGTGGTTCAGCGCCTGGATGGGGTGAGTGGAGTGGCCGGACTGGAGCTGAACATCTCCTGCCCCAACATCGCCCACGGGCTGGACTTCGCCACCGAGCCGGGAGCGGCCGCCCGTTGCGTCGCTGCAGTGCGGTCCGTGACCGAACTTCCCCTGGTGGTGAAGCTCAGCCCCAACGTCACCGACATCGCCGAAGTCGCCCGGGCGGTGGAGGACGCCGGAGCCGACGCGGTCTCGGCCGTCAATACGTACCTGGGCATGAAGGTGGCTCTCTCCTCCCGCCGCCCCGTACTACCCGGCCTGGGCGCAGGTGGCCTGAGTGGACCGGCGATCAAACCGCTGGCTCTCGCCGCGGTGGTGAGAGTTCGTCGGGCGGTCGCCATCCCGGTCATCGGGATCGGCGGGATCGCCAGCACCAGCGACGCTCTTGAGTTCCTGGTAGCGGGAGCCGACGCCGTGCAGGTGGGGACCGCGAACTTTACCAACCCCCAGGCTAGCCGGGAGATCGTCGCCGGCTCCCTTGCCTACGCCGAGCAGCACGGGCTGCGGCGCTTCGCCGAGCTCCGCTGGCAAGAGCTCGACTATCCGGGAGCCCCGGAGACCGGCGCGACCTCCGACTGAGCGCCACCGGCGGCGGTCGGTCGGGACTCGCGCGTCACCTGCCAGAACGCCGACCTCGGTAATCGCCACTTCCGCTGCGTACCGGATGGTCGACTGGCGATCCTGCCAATGGTCGAGCCCCCAAAAGATCACGTCCGGCCGGAGCAGATCTGGCTTGACCAAGGCTGCTCCGATCAGCAGCCCCGCCGTCGGGGAGCCGCCGCTCTGGACCGCCAAGAACGCGACCAGAGGGTCCGCCGCCAGCAGGGCGTCGAACCGGCTCCACCAGAGTCCCGGGAAGCCTACCCAAGCGGTGAGGGCAGCCGGAGCAACCAGACCGGCTGCGCCGCCAGCCGAGACGACTGGTGCAGAGCGCGCTGACGGGGGTGGCGACGCCGGCGCTGACCACCGCGCACAGCGCTTAGGCGGGTCGGAACGGCAGCCGGGCGAGTGCACCGAGCAGGGCGGCCACCGCCGGCGGGTTCGCCAGGTCCCGGACGGAGTCGGCGGTTGAGCGGTAAGGGTCGATGCCGATCCCCGCCGCGATCTACCTGGGGCAGGCCGGAGTCGCTTCGGAGCCAACTGTCCGGCGCCGCTGTCAACTGCCGCAGCGGCGGCATCTTCCCCGAAGACGCCGCCGCTTAACGGCACGATATATCGTGTAATGCTAAGCTGCGCTATATCGTACTGTGCAAACCCTCGTAGGAGGTGCAGCCATGGCCGAGTGGGAGATCGAAAGCCCGGAGACGATCCAATTCGAGGAGTCGCCGTCGGACCTCCTGGTCCACCTGGTGGGTGGGGACCTGAACGTCAAGGCGTCGGATGGCCCCGCAACCCTGGAGATCAGGCAGATTGTGGGGCCTATGGTGCGCGTGCGACTGGAAGGGGGCAAGTTGGAGGTCAGGCAGGAGCACCCTTCCTTCTGGCGAACGGACACGACTCGGGTTTCGGCCTCGGTCACGCTCTCCGTGCCGCCCGGATGCCGAGTTCAGATCGACACCGTCTCAGCGTCGGTCTTGGCGGAGGGTCTCAATGCGGAGCTGGCGCTCAAGACGGTCTCCGGGGAGGCGACCTTGGAAAGCCTGCGCGGACCGGTGACCGCTGCGACGGTGTCGGGAGCTGTCGCCAGCCGAGGGCAGAGCGGCAAGTTCCGGGGCGAGACGGTCTCAGGAGGAGTCACTCTGGACGCCTTCGGCGGCAGCTCAGTCCGTCTCCAGACCGTCTCCGGGGAGGTCGTCGCCGACCTGAAGCAGGCGGACCCGGACAGCTCGGCCGAGGTCGAGACGGTCTCAGGTGCGGTCTATCTGCGATTGGCCGCCAGTCCCTCCCAGAAGGTGCGGGTAGAGTCGATCTCGGGTCACCTCACGTCCGCCTTCCCGGCGCTGCGGGCGGAGAGTGGTCCCGGCTCGCGTACTTTGAAGGGGTTGCTCGGGGAGGGTCGCGGCAAGGTGAAGGTCAGCACCGTCTCCGGTTCCGTCTCGCTACTGGCGGAGGCGAGCGACTGAGCGCCCTCTTTCGGCCCGGGTGGATGCGCCTGTACTTGCTCTCCCTGCTGGGGGATGGAGAACTGCATGGCTACCAGATCATCCGCACCCTGAAAGAGCGGGTCGGCGGGGACTACACCCCCTCTGCCGGCACCGTCTACCCCCGGCTGCGCCAACTCGAGCGGGAAGGATTGGTTCGAGCTCGAGAGGCGGCGGGCCGGATCTTCTACCAGCTCACCGTTGCCGGCGAGGCGGCGCTACTGGAGCAGGCCACCGAGATCCAGGAGCTGGAAAGTGAGGTGAGCCGGATCGCCCACGAGATGGCGACCCAGCTGAGGTCTGAGGTTCACGATTCCGCCCGGGAGCTCCGGGAAGAGTTGCGCGCCCAGTCCCAGGCGCTGCGGCGTCGCGAGGCGGGGGCGCCCTTCAGCGGCGAACTGCACCAGCAGCTGGCGCGCTTCACCAGCGAGTGGACCCGGCTGGTGGCACCGGGAACACCTCCCGCCCAGGCTCGGGCGGCCCTGACCACGGCCATCGAGGCGGCGCTGACCCAGCTGAGACGGGTGCTGGCCGGCCCGAATTCCTGAGGCCACAGCTCGGCAGCGGCTCCGCTCCGTCAGCTGGCGCGGGGCCGGCTGGCCCCGTGGCTGGTCCATTCGGCCCGCGACTGGCTCATAGTTATTGCCGTGAGTTCCAACTTGAGCCGGGCGATCGACGCTTTGAGCGATCCCGGCCGCCGGGAGGTTCTCGAACAGCTAGGCGAGGGACCGAGGACTGCCGCGCAGTTAGCTACCTCGATGGCGGCCCCGGTACCCGTCCTCGCCGAGTGGTTGCGGACCCTGCAAGGCGCGGGACTCGTGGCCGAGGACCGGACCAGCCAGCTGCCCACCTATCAAGTCAACTCCAAAGGGGTGGAGGAGCTTCGCGACTTCCTGGAGCGGATCGCCAATCTGCCCAGCACTGAGATTAGCGGAGTCCCGGTCGGACGCCACAGGCCCCAGCTGACGGCCCCGGATATCCACTTCCTCATCCGTCGGGAGGTGCCGCTCCATCGCAGCCAGGTCCAGGCCTTCGAGCTCTTCACCGCCGGCATGGGCGGCTGGTGGCCCCTGGGACGCTGCCACGTCGGCCTCTCGCCGGCGGTGACGATCGTGATCGAGCCTAAGGCTGGCGGTCGCTGGTACGAGCGGGGGGACGACGGCACCGAGTCACCGTGGGGCGAAACTCTGGTGTTCGAACCATTCCAACGGGTGGTGCTGAGCTGGAGGGTTGACGCGGACTGGCATTACGACCCCGCGATTCGCACCGAGGTCGAGGTCAACTTCGTTGCTCAAGGACCGGGTGACTGTCTCGTCCAGCTGGAGCATCGCAGCCTGGAGCAGCTCGGGGCCGACGCCGTGCGCCTGCAGGACGCCTTCGACTCTCAGGATGGCTGGTCGGACCTGCTGCGGCGGTTCGCCGAGGCAATTTAGTCCCCACTCGCCCGGCCCGCGTTTCGTCCGGCTGTCACCGCTGGCGGTTGGTCAGTCGATAGGAAAGAGCTCGTCGAGGCGGCTGAGGACCGCCGGGGTCAGCTTCTCGAGGACCTCGAGCGAGCGCAGGTTCTGGTGCACCTGCTCGACGCTGCTGGCCCCAGTGATCACGGTGGAAACGTGGGGGTTGTGGGCACACCACGCGATCGCCAGCTCGGCCAACGAACAGCCCAGCTGGTCCGCCACCTCCTGCAGCCGGCGAACCCGCTGATTGTGGTCGGGGTTGGTCAGCTCGTCCCGCAGCCACTCATAGCCGGGAAGCGTGGCGCGGCTGCCCTCAGGGACTCCATTGAGGTACTTGCCGGTGAGCAGGCCCGAGGCGAGTGGGCTCCAGGTGGTGAGCCCCAGCCCCCAGTCCTCGTACAGCCGAGCATATTCCTCCTCCACCCGCTTGCGGAAGAAGAGGTTGTACTGAGGCTGCTCCATCACCGGCTTGTGCAAGTGGTGGCGCTCCGCGATCTCGAAGGCCGCGCGGATCTCGTCGGCTGCCCATTCGGACGTGCCCCAGTAGTTGGCCTTGCCCCGGCTGATGAGGTCATGCATGGCCCAGACCGTCTCCTCGATGGGGGTCTCGGGATCGGCGCGGTGGCAGAACACCAGGTCCACAAAATCCAGACCGAAGCGCTCTAGCGAGGCGTCCATCGCCTGGAGCAAATATTTGCGGTTGAGGGTGTTGGAGCTGTTGACCCCGTCCCCCAGTCCCCAAAAGAATTTGGTGGAAACCACATAGCGGTGGCGCGGCCAGCCAGCCCGGGCGAGCGCTTTACCCATGATCCGCTCCGACTCGCCCCCGGCATACGCCTCGGCGTTGTCGAAGAAGTTCACCCCCGCTTCGTAGGCGGCGGTCATGCACTCGAGTGCCAGGTCCTCGTTCACCTGAGCGCCGAAGCTCACCCAGGATCCGAGCGAAAGCAGGCTCACCTTGAGGCCGGAGCGGCCCAGACGGCGATACGGCATCTGCGTCAAGTGGTTTCCTCCAGAGGAGCGATCGAAGGGGAGAACTGGGTGGGCGGGAGCGGAGTCGGCAGTCAGTAGGCCACCCCGGCACCGCCTTCAGGGTAGCAGTCGGACTGCAGAATCACCTTTTGGAGACGGCTGTGCGCCGCCGCCCAGTTCGCCCCGGCGGATCGGTCAGTCGCCCAGCCTGTCGACCGAGACGGAGACACGCCGCAACTGGGGCGGCACCGCCTCCTCGGGGACTGGCTCGCCAGTGGCCGCCAGATCCTCAAGGTACACAGCAATCGCTTCCCGCGCTCGCTCCAAACAGTCCTCAACTCCCTCGGCTTGGGTGATGCAGCCGGGCAGCAGCGGCACCGTCACGGTGAACCCGCCATGCGGGTCAGGGTCGAGCAGGACGGAGTAAGTCCGCGTGATTGCTGCCATCGTCTCAGCGCTCCCGGTCCAGCAGCTTGTTAGCGCGCATCCCAGCTTGGTCGAGAATAGAGGCCAAGGTCTTCGGCTTAAGCACCAACCCGGCGTGGAGGGGGACGACTACCCGACCCAAGTGTGCTCGGTGACACAGGACGACGTGACTGCCGCGCTGCCGGACCGGCTTCCAACCGGCACGAACCAGCACCCGCAGTGCCTGGTCGCCAGTAATTCTGGGAAGCCGAGGCACGTGACTGCAGACTCCTGGGGTACCGCGCGCGGATGCATTTCGCCGACTGGCTGCGCAGGGGCCGGGATTCGGCGCTCAGCTGCACTGTCCGGGGAGACATCCGAATCGGGGGGGGGAAGCGCCCCGTCCGATAAAAGCGATCAGCCAAGGACCAGCCCCCGCGTCGCGGCAGTTAGCGAGTCAACGAGGTGGCCGGCAGGCGCCGTCAGAGTCAGTTAGCGCCGGTTGGTACGAAGGCGATCCATCCGGAATAAGGGCGGTAGCCAAGCTGACCAGCTGCCATGCGAAGGTCAGCGTCGCCACAGGCCGTCAAGTCGACCCCCACCGGGTTCCCCAGCCGTCTGAGCGCCGCGAGGCATAGGGCGTCATATCCCGGAGCCGCTCTGGTTCCGCCAGGTCGCCAGCATCCTGGATGCAAACCACTGTCGACGCCAAGTGGCGAGGTGGCGGCCCAAACCCTTTCG
>DATLTJ010000085.1:0-7513 GCA_035533655.1 Candidatus Acidiferrales bacterium
CAAGAGAGAGGGCCCGGTGTAGTTGCGCATCTTCAGCTGCGCCAGCCCCTCCAGGTGGGCCGCCTGGAGCGCCTGGACCATGTCGGTGGCGCTGCTGAAGCAGGTCCGGTAACCGGCCTCGGTGGCGGCCACGCCCAGGGCCGCACATGGCCGGGGTGATAGGTCACCTGGTCTCCCGCTCGATCACCTCGGCCACTCGCTTCAAGGTCCTGAGGTCGGTGGCGTAGCCGCTCTTCAGCGCGCCCGGTAGTAGTCGAGCCTCCACCGACGCAAGCTGCTCTTAGCTGCCCCGGGGCGGGCGGGCGGCCAGCTCGGTTCCCCGCATCGCTTCCGGCGCACGTCCCCCTAGCAGCCACTGGTCTCTCCAGTTGCACGCCGCCTGACAGGTCACTCCCAGCGCCTCGGCAACGGCAGCTGGCGCGTCCACCTTGGCAAACATTCGGGGCCGCCCACATCCGGCCGCTTGCGCAGCGCCACGACGTCACGAGAGGACCGCGTCCCGGCTTGCGGGAAGACCGGCCAGAAGCGTTGCCACGACGTAGCCGGGAAGCTGCTTGGCGCGTTTCCCCATTGCCCCAATCCGGCTTCCCTAATACAAGCTATTACACCAATCTCAGTAGACCAACTCCTGCTACAATAACTACACATGTACCTCCGCGCTAGCCGAGATCGCAACCAATACCGGTCCGTGCTCGACTACGTTCAGGTGGCCTACGGTGCGTGCCGGCCCATCAGCACCGTCTGAACTTGGACCTAGTGGAGAAAAGTGCGTTGGCCGGAAAACGCCGTGGCCTAATAGGAGTGCGAGTACTCGACGCCGCAACGCTATTCGCCGGCCCGACTGCCGCTGCGCTGCTCGGAGACTATGGAGCGGAGATTGTCAAGATTGAGCACCCGCGCGGCGATGGAAGCCGGACCCACGGCCAAAGCAAGGATGGGCACAGCCTCTGGTGGAAGGTGATCGGACGAAACAAGCTGACGGCAACGCTAAACCTATCTCTCCCCGATGGCCAGGCAATTATGCGCAAACTCGTCGCGTCAGCCGACGTGCTGATCGAAAGCTTCCGTCCTGGAGTTATGGAGAAGTGGGGGCTCGGCTGGACCGATCTATCCACCATTAACCCTAGGCTGGTGATGCTTAGAGTTACGGGCTTCGGGCAAACGGGTCCGTACGCAGCGCGCCCCGGATTTGGGACCTTGGCTGAAGCAATGAGCGGCTTCGCGCACATTACGGGACAGCCTGATGGTCCGCCCACCCTTCCGCCATTTGGCCTCGCCGACGGACTCACGGGGATCGCGGGAGCCTTGGCTGTCATGATCGCCTTATACCAGCGTGACACGGTCCATGGACGAGGAGAGATGATTGACTTGGCGGTCATGGATCCTATTTTGCACGTACTAGGTGTTCAGGCGACCGAATACGACCAGCTTGGGCTCATTCAAACTCGAACTGGGAACAAGAGTGTGAACAACGCTCCCCGCAATCTATACGCAACGAGTGACGCCTGCTGGGTAGCGGTTTCCACAAGCGCGACTAGTGTTGCTTCACGCGTGATGGGCCTAGTGGGACGGCCAGAAATTGTGCAAGAGCCGTGGTTTGCTACTGGGGCCGGCCGTGTCGCACACGGTGACGAGCTAGATGCGCTTGTGGCTGAGTGGGTAGGGCGCCACACTCGTGATGAGGTAATCGCTGCGTTCGAGGAGGCTGGCGCCGCGGTAGCTCCCGTAAACAACATCGCCGAGGCAGTCGCGGATCCGCAATACCGAGCACGTGGTAGCTTTGTACGGGTCGCGGATCCGGACCTGGGGTCCCTGCTGATGCAAAACATCTTGTTTCGCACGCACTCGGGACAGGGAGGCATTCGCTTCACAGGCCGTAAGCTTGGTGCGGACAACGACTCGGTGTACGGTGCTCTGGGACTCAGCCCTCAGGACATACAAATGTTGCGCGAAGCCGACGTTATATGACGCTACTGGATGAGCTGCAGCGGGCGCGGGTTTATGACCTAGCACAGCCCATGGAGCGCGGAATGCCCGTCAGTCCGAGCCATGTCCCCATCCAGATGGCGCTTACCCGGCGTCACGGCGACCGGACGCGTGAGGATGGTTCTTCGGGTGCGTGTGAACTGATCGTGCTCAGTGGCCACACCGGCACACACATCGATGCGCTATGCCACATCTCTTCGAAAGGTAAACTCTTCGGCGGCTACGATGCAGTGGAGGCATCAAAGAGCATTGGGTTTTCGGTTCTTGGCGTCGAGACTATCGGTCCAATTGTGACTCGAGCCATTCTTCTTGATGTCGCAGGATCCAACGGACGTGCGTGTCTAGCTCCGGCAGAACCAATCTCGGCAGATGATCTCGAGCGCGCGTGCGCAGTGCAGAATGTCCAGATTCAGAGCGGGGACGCGGTTCTTATTCGTACTGGATGGATGGCCGAGCACTGGGCGAACGCGGAGTCGTTTGTCGGTGCACAGTCTGGGGTGCCTGGTGTAGACCTTTCGGGCGCGCGATGGCTGGCTTCGCACGGCCCGATGTTAACCGGATCTGACACCATGGCGTATGAGTGGATCGCTAGAGGTGCGGGACATACGGCTCTGCCTGTTCATACGCTTCTTATAGCGAACCAGGGGATCTACATCGTCGAGATGATGAACCTTGAAAGTCTCGCACGGGACAGGGTCTACGTGTCTGCGTTCGTTTTAGCCCCTCTGCGAGTAGTGGGGGCTACAGGAGTGCCGGTGCGACCATTGGCATTCGCGTGATGACTTCTTCCGGTCAGCTGGCCGAATTTGCGTTTGGCTTACGGCTAGCAGCGATTCCTGGGGAGGTGATCGAAGTGGCGAAGTGGCACGTGTTGGACACGCTTGGCGTGGCGCTTGCGGGGAAAGAGACGGAGGCAAGCCGTGCCGTGTGGGGAGTAGTACAAGAATTTGGAGGAAAGGGTGAGTCAACGGTGTGGGGTAGCCGTGTTCGCCTTCCTTCTGCCTCGGCGGCAATGATCAATGGGACGTACGCTCACGCGCTCGATTTCGACGATAGCCACCTGTTGTCGGTGATACACCCCAGTGCGACGCTGGTCCCAGCACTTTTAGCACAAGCCGAGGCCGACGGAGCTGACGGTGCTGAGTTTCTGGTAGGGCTGGTGGCTGCCTATGAAATCATCTTGCGGCTCGGGATCGCGCAGGTGGACCCGGAACTTGGCAATTCAGTATTCTTTGAGCGTGGGGCGCATGCAACATCCATTTTGGGCACAGTAGCTGCTGCTGTGGGATGTGCCCGCACTCGCGGCCTTTCGCCCGCGCAGCTTAGCCATGCGCTTGCAATTGCCTGCAGTATGGGTGCGGGTATTCTGGAGGCGAACCGTTCAGGCGGTTCAGTCAAGCAGGCCCACTGTGGATGGGCGGCGCACGCAGCCGTCTTGGCCGCAAGCTTCGCTAGTCATGGACTGACGGGACCTGCGTCGGTTTTGGAGGGAAGGTTTGGCTTATTTCAGAACTTTTGCGGCGATCGCTGGAACGAGGCAGCGCTGACGGAGGGACTAGGGTCAACGTGGCTTACGTCGGAGCTTGCGCTCAAGCCATATCCCTGCAACATGTTTACCCACTGTATTGTGGATGCGGCCATTGCGCTAAAGCAGCGCGGCGTCGGGCCCAATGATGTCGCTGAGGTCACGATTCACACTGCGGCTGCGCCTTGGCGTACCATAGGCGACCCAATCGAGGACAAGCGAAGGCCCCGCACGCCATATCATGCGGCGTTTAGCGCTCCATTTGTCTTTGCGTGCGCGCTGGTGGGTGGTGGAGGACTCGGGCTGGCCCTCTCCGACTTTACAGAGACGATGTTTCTGGATCCGGTTCGGCGGCGCTTGGCGGAGAAGTGTTCTGTGGTGATTGATGAGGGCTGTACCGCGGTGTTTCCCCGTCACGCGGCGGCGATAGTCGAAGTCGTCACACATGAGGGGCGGCGCATTGAGGAAAAAGTAATGGTGAATCGAGGGAGCCCGGAGCGTCCGCTGAGTCGTGACGAAGTTATGCTGAAGCTAAGAAGCACGGCTGGTGGCAAGGCTGGTGGGCTGGTGGCGGCCGTCGCGGATCTCGAGACGAAAGGCAGCGTTAGCGGTGTGATAGAGGCGTGCGTGTGAACAATCCCGGGCGATCCCTGTTAGCGATGCTGTTCGTGCCAGGGAATGGCCGTCGGTTTTTGCTGAAAGCTAGGCAGCTAGACGTGCCAGCTCTCATTCTAGATTTAGAAGACTCGGTGCCGGCCGAAGCGAAGGCAGCGGGTAGAGCATCGGTGTGTGAGTTCCTGGGTGAGGCTCCGGCGACGGCGGCTGAGCAGTGGGTACGCGTGAACAGCGTAGGAAGCGGATGGATAGAGGAAGATCTTGAGGCGACGGTCGGCCCAAACTTAGCGGGCGTGATCGTGCCCAAGGTTGAGCGGCGTGATGACCTCGCTGTTGTACTCAACTCGTTGTCCCGTCTGGAGACCGAGCGATCGCTGGTGCGAGGGTCCATCGAGGTGATTCCCATCATCGAGAGCGCGCGAGGGGTAGTGAATGCGCGGCATATCGCGTCCGTCGGTGAGCGCCTGCACACGCTCGCGTTCGGGGCCGCTGACTTTTGTGCTGACTTAGGTCTGCATGGAGATGGCATGCGGAGTGAGCTCTCGCCGACGGTCGTTCACGCTCAGGTGGAGATCGTGCTTGCCTGCCGTGCGGAGGGGCTTCGTCCGCCCCACGACGGGGCGTTCACCAGAGTGCGGGATGCGGCGGGGCTCGCCCTTCGGTGTCGAGCAGCGAAGGAGCTCGGCTTCAGCGGCAAGCATGCTATCCATCCGGACCAGGTCCCGGTGATCGTCGAGGCCTTCCGGCCAAGCGACAAAGAGGTGGTAGCTGCGCGGGAAGTGCTTCTGGCTTTCGAGAAGGCGCTGATGGAGGGACGAGGGGCGATCGAGGTGAATGGGCAGATGATCGACGAGGCCATGGTCGCCCAGGCGCGGGGCCTTATAGCCTGGGCAGAGCCTCCTGAGCAGCCGCAACCCTAAAGGCGTGCGACGCAGAAGGCTGGTGGAGCAAATTGGTCACTCCCGACCGCCCGGTGTTGTGCCTTCTAGGGCGGCATCCTCGGACCTCTGGTAGCGAGCAGCAGGCTGATGAAGGGATGGCCCAAGGCGATGGCTGCGGCCCGAAGCTATCTGATGGCGGTACCGTACCTCTGCCCTTCTGGAGGTAGAAGTAGTGGTGTTTTTTTCACGCCGGAGAGCCTGAACCGCCCCGGAAAAGCTGGAGACTCCATTCGTTGAGAGGATGGAGAGATGACAAGCACGACGAGGTACCCGCAAGAGCTGCGGGAGCGGGCGGTGAGGCTGGTGCTGGAGCACGGAGGCGATTACCCGTCGGAGTGGGCAGCGATTGAGTCGATCTCGACCAAGTTGGGGATGACCAAGGAGACGCTGCGGCGATGGGTCCGGCGGGCGCAGGTGGACGGTGGTCTGCGATCTGGAGTGACCACCTTGGAACGGGAGCGGATCCGGGAGCTGGAGCGGGAGGTTCGGGAGCTGCGGCGGGCCAATGAGATCCTGAGAGCGGCGTCCCTTTTTTTCGCTCGGGAGCTCGACCCGAGACCGCCCAAGCCGTGAAGTTCGTTGCCGAGCACCGGGAGCGCTGGGGAGTGGAGCCGATCTGCCGGGTGCTGCAGTTCGCCCCGGCCACCTACTACGCGGCCACGAGCCGGCCGGCCTCGGCCCGGGAGCTGCGGGACTGGGAGTTGAGGCCGCAGATCCAGCGGATCTGGGAGGAGAACTTCCGGGTTTACGGCGCCGACAAGGTTTGGGCCCAGCTGCGGCGCGAGGGAATCCCGGTGGCCCGCTGCACGGTGGAGCGGCTGATGCGGGATCTGGGACTGCGTGGCGTGGTGCGGGGCCGGACGCCACGAACCACGGTGAGCGCCGAGGGAGCTGACCGGCCGGCGGATCTGGTCCAGCGCCACTTCGTGGCAACGGCGCCCAACCGGCTGTGGGTGGCCGACCTGACTTATGTGCAGACCCACTCTGGCTGGGTCTACGTCGCCTTCATCGTGGACGTCTACTCACGGTTCGTGGTGGGCTGGCAGGCATCCCGGTCCCTGCGCACCGACCTGGCCCTGGACGCCCTGGAGATGGCCATCTGGGGCCGCCGCGGCGAGCAGTTGCAGGGGCTGGTGCACCACTCCGACCGGGGCGTTCAATATCTGGCGATCCGCTACACCGAGCGGCTGGCCCAGGCCGGGGCGGTGGGTTCGGTGGGTTCCCGGGGAGACAGCTACGACAACGCTCTGGCCGAATCCTTCAACGGTCTCTACAAGACCGAGTTGATCCGCAAAGACGGTCCCTGGCGCGGGCTCGAGGACGTGGAGTTCGCCACCCTGGAATACCTCGACTGGTTCAACCAGCGCCGGCTCCACAGCGAGCTGGGCATGCTTCCCCCCGCTGAGTTCGAAGCCGACCACTACCATGAAGAGACCCCAGCTCTGCTGACTGTTTCACACTAACCCGAGTCTCTACAAAACCCGGGGCGGTTCAGTCGCCCGGAGCCGCTACCATGGCTAGCCCCCCTGCTGATGGTGTTTGATGAACACTCGCACCTTGCCACAGGAGGGCTTCTTGCTGTTGGGGGGCAGCTGCCCCACCTTCAGTTCACTCGGTGGTCATCCCACCACAGGCTCTTGCCAGCCCAAAAACTGCAAAAGTCCAGGCTGATCGAATTCATCGAAATAGGCAGGTGAGCCGGTCTCGGTGCATCGAGGTTGAGAAGGTCAATCACGCGGTCAGACCCCTCTGCCGCGTGTGACTGACCCGATGACAGATCAGCCCGAGCCTGGCTCGGGCTGACGGTCGACGGCTACCGTGACCGACTCCGGCACGCCCAGTGTATACTGTGGGACACGAATATGGATTATGAAGGCGAGCAAAGGTGGTGGGGTATCGTGGAGAGTGGTACTGGAGTGTGGTGATCGCGGGAGGACCCTGTTCGAAGCGAAGGTGCCCGCCGTGAGGCTGAGCCGTCGGTGAATGGGTCGGGTATAGCCGCGGCTGGAGGCGGAACGTGCGGCTTGCGCGAGCAAGATCCAAGCCTGTGGCTCTGCTAGTTTGTGTCAGCGGCGGCCCTAGGGAGTGAACCGATGCCAGTCGAATACGATTTAGTCGTTGCATCCAAGCGGATCCTCACGCCGTCGGGTTGGTTCTCCGGTCAGGTTGGGATCCGTGGTGGAAAGGTGGTTGCGTTGGTGGCTGCTGCAGAGGAAGCGCCGGCGGCGCGTCGGGTGGAAGTCGGTGAAAAGCCGGTGATTCCTGGGGTGATAGATACGCACGTGCACTTTCGGGATCCCGGATACACTTACAAGGAAGATTTTGAGAGTGGGACGCGCGCTGCCGCTGCAGGTGGTGTGACGACGGTGTTCGACATGCCAAACGTCAAGCCGCCGACGACCACTGCTGAGCGGCTACGCGCGCACCTGGCGAACGCTATGGCTAA